>NZ_NFIN01000026.1 GCF_002161765.1 Bacteroides sp. An322
TATAGTTTGGTACCTTTAAAGATATAACATTTTTCCAATTGGCCTGCTGATTTCAAATTTTAAGGAGACTGTAACATTATTCTTGAATCAATTCAAAACAGTTTCTTAATGGCTTTGCCAATTACATAAAACATCTGATAGAGAAATATAAAATCCAAGATCATATCCAATTTTTAGGCTTATTAGATGAAACAAAAATGGCAACTCAATATGCTAAAGCACATGTATTCATTTGTCCATCAGCCATTGAAAACAGCCCAAATTCGGTAGGAGAAGCACAACTAGTAGGAACTCCATGTATAGCCTCTTATGTAGGAGGTACAATGGATATGATTACAGATGGCTATACAGGATTCCTCTATAGATTCGAAGAAACAGCCATGCTGGCAAAAAAAGTATGCAACCTTTTCAACAATGAAAAACTATGTAAACAAATATCTAAACAAGAAAAATCCGTTGCCCAAATCAGACATGACCAAAAGACCAATGACAAACGTTTGAATGAAATATACCTATCCATATTGCATCATGATAATAAACTTGATATATAAATCCTTACGGAGAATCTATAATTATATCTGCCAAATAACTGATCATTTAATCTGTTGGTGGCTGTTCAAGGGAAATAATGCTCACGTAAAAAGTTTCCGCACTATAGGTACCCCATATGTAATGGTAGCAATGGAAGGAAAACTGCTCATCGGAAATAATTTCTCCATGAACAATGGTATTAAAGGAAATCCCATCGGTTGTTACAGCAAATGTACATTTTTCGTAGACAGAAATGCTACACTTATTATTGGAAACAATGTGGGTATTTCACAAACAGCATTAATTTGCCATAAAAGCATTACTATTGGGAATTTCGTAAAGATCGGAGGAGGAGTAAAAATCTATGATACTGATTTTCATTCTTTAAATTCTAAGATTCGGAAAAGTAAAGACGATTTAAATAATAGGATTGAAAAATCTGTAATCATTCATGACAATGTATTTATAGGTGCCTATTCTATCATTCTAAAAGGAGTAGTAATAGGCGAAAATTCTATCATTGGTGCAGGATCTGTTGTGACAAAATCAATCCCCGCAAACCAAATTTGGGCAGGAAATCCGGCAAAATTCATTAGAAATATTTAAATATTATGCAAACCATTGCAATTCTACTTACCGTCTACAACCGCAAAAAAGAAACGCTAAGCTGTTTGGACTATTTATATAAGCAACAGTCTCTAACTGATTACAGTATCGATATTTATTTAACCAACGACGGATGTACTGATGGTACTCCAGAAGCCATTAAAAAGCAATATCCAAAGGTAATTATCATAAAAGGAGACGGCAATCTGTTTTGGAACAGAGGAATGTACACGGCTTGGAAGAAAGCAGCAGAAACCAAAGACTACGACTTCTATCTTTGGCTAAATGATGATACTTTTACATATCCCAACATGTTAGCAAGTCTACTAAAATCTTCCAAAAGCAAAAACGATAAAGCCATCATAGTAGGAGCTACACAATCAGTTAATCACAATAAAATCACATACGGAGGACGGTTGGATAACGGGAAAATTCCGATACCCAACGGAACATTGACCGAAGTCACTCATTTCAACGGAAACATTGTTTTAATTCCTCAATATGTATATCATATTTTAGGTAATCTAGACTATTACTTTACCCATAGTAAAGGAGACTTTGATTATGGACTGAGAGCCCAAAAGAAAGGAATCAAAATGTTTCAAGTTGGAGAAGTTCTTGGAGAATGTGATTTACATGAAACACTCGATAAATGGTGCGACCCTGATATTCCTTTCAAACAAAGATGGAAAGCTTTACATCGCCCTAATGGTATGCCACCCAAAGAAACTTTCCATTTAGAAAAAAGACATTATGGATTAATAACCGCCTTATTTCATTATTGCACCATTTATTTGAGATGTATATTCCCACAAATATGGATAAAATGATATTATCCTAAACTTTTAGTTTTATTACGATAATATGAATAAGCCTAAAGCGTTAGTTTTTTACCAATATCTTCCCCCATGGAGAATTGATGTATTTAATGAAATGGGGAAATATTACGATATGACAATAGCCTTCACTAATGCCGAATGTGAAGGATTTACCTATAATAGAAAAGAGTTATTAGGAAAGCTGAAAAACATAAAAACAATTTTCCTCAATAAAGGACTTAAGATTGGAAATCGCCCACTTAGATGGGGGATTTTCAAACTAATTAAGTCCGAAAAGCCCGATGTCGTTTTTTCTCATGAATATTCACCTACTAGTATTTTAGTTGCATTATATAAACAATTAGGAATCTTCCACTATAAATATTATCTGACAACTTCTGATAATACGCAAATGGCAGAATCATCATCTGGTCTGAAAGCTAAGGCTAGAAGTTATGTTTTAAATCATAGTGATGGACTTATCGTATATAGTGATGCTGTAAAACAATGGTATAAAAAACATTTCAAACAGTTAAAAATCGAAATTTGCCCCAATATACAAGATCCGGATTCATTATTATCATACAGAAAAGACTTCTCTAAAATACACGAGAGGTATAAAAGACAATTCAAACTAGAAGGTAAGAATATCATTCTGTTTATGGGGAGATTAGTTGAAGTGAAAGGGCTTGACCTATTATTAAATGCCTTTGCGAAGTCACAAATAAATGATTACGTCTTGGTGATAGTAGGGGAAGGCAGATTAAAAGAAAAACTGATAGAACAATCCCAGCAACTAAACATCCATAATAAAGTTATATTTGCCGGGTTCTATTCAGGAGTTGATCTATATGCATGGTATGACTTAGCAAACTTTTTCATCCTTCCAAGCAGGTATGAACCGTTTGGAGCTGTAGTAAATGAAGCTTTAGTTTATGGTTGCCCAGTAATTGCCAGTAAATATATTGGAGCTGTTGATTTTATTACACAAAACAACGGAAAGCTATTCGACCCACTGAATGAAAAAGAATTTATAACAACATTACAATCCATATGTAAAAAATACAAGACAATTCCTATGAGTAAAATCAACTTAATGCCTTGTACATTTAATGAGTACGTCTCAGCCTTCTACAAAATAAATCAGCAATGAAAATTGACTATCACAACATGCCGCAAGGCTCCAGCAAAACAAAATTTGCCTTACGATATATCATGAACATAATACGGACGTGGTATTTGTTCCACATAAAATACCCTTGGGTGAAATACAATGGTTTTATACGCGTGATGCCGCATACAACTTTTGCAAAGGGCATGAAAATTAAGATTGGACATAATGTGCAATTCGGACCTTATTGCAACATTGCTACAGATGTCACATTTGGGAACAATATTCTTATGGCAGGAAGAGTCTGCTTCGTAGGAAAAAATGACCATCAATTTCAAGTTCCAAGACTATTAATATGGAATAGCCAAAGAGGAAATAACGGAATAACAATCATTGAAGATGACGTTTGGATTGGTCATAACTCAACCATTGTAGGTGGGCTTACTATAGGCAAAGGCTCCATCATTGCCGCCGGTGCCGTAGTCACCCAAAACATCCCTCCCTGTGAAATTTGGGGTGGTGTACCAGCGAAAAAAATAAAAAATAGGTTTAAATCAGCGGAAGATACACACGAGCATTTGAATTTCTTAAATACTTTATAATATGAACTATAAACTAAGTATTATATTACCTTGCTATAATATAGGGAAATATATAGACAAATGTATTACGTCTATCCTTTTACAGGAATCCATTAACAAAAAAACGACACAAAGCATTATTAATCAATCATTTGAAATAATAATTATTGATGATGGAAGTACTGATAATTTACCCCAACTATGCCGCAAGTGGACACAAAACGAAAATATTACATTCATCCATTATGAAAATTCCGGTGTCTCAACAGCTAGGAACAGAGGTATTTATCACGCAAAAGGAGAATACATTTGGTTCATCGATCCAGATGATTATATTACGCCAAATGCTTTAAGTATAATATTTAAACAACTAGAAGACAATCCTGATTTACTGTTGTTCAACTTTAATATCTTGTTTGAGAAGAACAATTCAACAACTACTATAAAGAATTTTCTGACAAACAGTTCAGAAGTTAAAATTATAAACGACAAACAATTAATTAGAGATTACATTCCTTATATAATCGGTTACTCACAAGACAATATAAACCGAATGTATAAAGGGATGAAAATACAAACAAAAGATGGATTCATGCATGGTGCAGTATGGCATTACATATTCAAACGGGAAATTATCAATAAAGAGAACATTTGGTTTTCGAGGGTGTGTCAAAATGATGCATCCTCTTTTCGTTATATAATCATCGGTTTCTCATTTTTCATAGAGTATGATTTCTATATTTCCGTATTATCCCTATCTCCATGCTTTCAAGTAGTATAATCGGCTGTAGATGGCTTATGCCACTCTTATATTTTGATAATTTTTGTCTGTCATCTTCTGATTTTTGATTTTAGCACACATTTTCTTTATATTAAAAGCAATGGCAAAGAAGGCAAAGTCCATTGTGACCTTGTCTTTTCCAAAATGCCTGAACCTTTTGTATCCCATGTCGTATTTTATTTGTCCAAAGACAGCTTCAGGTTCTATGCATCTTTGCCTTCTATGTTTTATGCCTTTCTCTGAGGTAAGTCTTTCACGCGCTTTTTGTTTATATTCTTTCAGCCTGTGATTGACTTCTATGGTACGTCTTTGTGATTTTGATCTGAAACACATACATCTGAGAGGACATCCCTCACATCTTGCAACACTATAGGCGATACTTTCTGTAACATATCCACTTTCAGTTCTAGAATGCCGTACACCTGTCCGCTCCATGTGTTGCCCCATGGGACAAACATAATAGTCTTTCTCCTTGTTATAATACAGGTTTTCCTGTTTGAAAGGATTTGTCACATATTTGTCTGCTCTCTGCTCCTTATGAAAGAAATTGTACTTGACATATGCCTCTATTCCGTTTTCGTCCATAAAGCGATAGTTCTCTTCCGAACCATAACCGGAATCGGTAACATCTTCTAATGGGAAACGGTTGTAACGTTCATGAAACGAATTTTCGAACGGGATCAATGTAAGAGTGTCTGTAGGATTTGGGAAGAGTCCAAAATCGAGCATAAACTGGTTTTCGGTTCCGATTTGTAGGTTATATCCCGGTTTTAATTGCCCGTTCCCCATAGGGTCTTCCTTCATATGCATAAATGTAGCATCAGGATCTGTTTTGGAATAAGAATTCCGTTTGCCTAGTATTTTCATGTGCATGTTATATTCGGCAAGTTTGTCACGTTGTGACTCCAATTGTCTGATTTGCCTTGCCTTTTGTTTATTTGCTTTCTTCTCTTCCTTATCCGATGTGGTTTGGGCATTCTCAAGAGAGGCTTTTAACTCTGATATCATATCCGTCAGCATGGAAGGGGTAAACTCGGTAGCAGTATTTTCAATGCAGGCATTATCCTGTGCCACGACATCATCAATTTGTTGTAGAAGAATACGTATCTTCTCAAGAAGCCTGGTGCGGTTACGTTCTACGTTCTTACGCCATACAAATGTGTATCTGTTGGCTTTTGATTCAATCTTTGTGCCGTCAATATATTCAACATCAAGACTTATGAATCCTTTGGATGCAAGGATGAGGACTATTTGTGTGAATATTCCGTTTATCTCATCCTTGACACGGTTACGGAAACGGTTTATAGTCCGGTAATCCGGCTTCTCATAACCGGCAAGCCAAATGAAATGAATGTCACGCAGCAGGGATTTTTCTATCTTACGACAGGAATAGATATTGTTCATATAGGCATACAAAACAGCTTTAAGCATCATTCGTGGGTGATAGGGAGAACGGCCCAGCTCTTTGTATAACTTGTGAAAGGAACTGAGGTCAAGGTTATCTACCATAGCATTCAGGATGCGTACAGGATCGTCTGATGGAATATTTTCATCTATCCGCTGAGGAAAAAGGACGATTTGGTTGGGATTGTAAGAACGAAAATGTATCTTTGCCATATTAGTTTTGATTATGCTTAAAGATACAAAATCTTTAGGACATAACAAAGCCTCGGCTTGGGAAAGTCGAGGCTTTGTCATAAAAAAAAGAGGGCATGCATTTTGACACATCCTCCACAATGTTTACTCTACAATATTTATGCTATGTAAACAGAATGAAAGCACTCCCCTACAGTTTATACAACTATATGTTCAGATCATCAGGCTCCATGCATGGTATATTAGCAAATGCTGAAAACTTATTCCAATCTAAAATACATCTTGCTGAAGAAAGGGAGAGAATTAACTCTTTGTACAAAACAAAGCACCAAGTCGATTTGAGACGTTACTATGCAGGTTCATTATTACTTTCTGCTTTAGAACTAGGAATCAAGTTATCCAAACAATGGCGCAACATAAAATTATTCAAACAATACTCTAATAACCAAATTGTCAGAAAAGCAATTAATTCAATCACTACACAGCATGCCCCTTTAAAGTTTAAAATACCTATCATATTATTAAAGAAAAAACAATACAATATACTCTACGCTATATTTTTCTTATTAAATAAGATTGGTTATCAAACCAAAATTCATTAATGGCTATGCTATCCATCCTTATCAACGCATACGCCTGCTCCCCCAATATGGGAAGCGAGCCCGGAATGGCGTGGAACTGGTGCGTGAACCTTGCCAATCATTGTGAACTGCACATCATCACCGAAGGTGAGTTCCGTGACAAAATAGAAGCAGTACTCCCTGCCCTGCCCCAAGGTAAGAACATGCACTTCTACTATAATCCTGTATCGGAAGAAATCAGAAAAATGTGCTGGAATCAGGGGGACTGGCGGTTCTATAAGTATTATCGGGAATGGCAATGGAAAACGTATGAGATGGCAAAAGACATCTGCCAACATACGCACATCGACATACTACACCAACTGAACATGATCGGTTTCCGTGAGCCGGGATACTTGTGGAAAATTCCAAAAATTCCTTTTGTCTGGGGACCCATCGGAGGACTAAAGCAATTTCCGGAAGCATATCTGAAAGACGCAGGTTTGAAAATGAAACTGTTTAATAAGCTGAAGAACAGAATCAATATCTATCAGATAAAACATGACAAAAGAGTGACAGAAGCCCTGCACCATGCCTCTTTACTTATCAGCTCCATTCCCGATTCATATAAATCCATAAAGAAATACCAACATCTGGAATCTGTCATTATCCCCGAAACAGGATGTTTCCCTTCGGAAGACCTATCTGCCGAACGTTTCGACTCAAAAGAATTTCATGCAATGTGGGTGGGAAAATTTGATTTCAGAAAACAATTGCCATTAGCTTTACGGGCAATCGCTGAAACGAAGAACCATAATATCATATTGGATGTTTATGGTACGGGAAATGAAGAACAAATATTCTCAGCCAAACAGCTTGCTGCAGAACTTGGTATTGAAAAACAAATCGTATGGCATGGAAATCAGCCCAACCGCATAGTAATGGATGCGATGAGAAAGACCCAAGTCTTCTTCTTCACCAGCATAAGCGAAGATACGTCTACTGTGGTATTGGAAGCCATCAGTAACCGTCTGCCTGTACTCTGTTTCAATGCCTGTGGCATGGCAGCCGTCATTGACAAAAAAGTCGGACAAACGGTTGAACTTTCCAATCCGCAGCAATCCATCTATGATTTTGCAACAACCTTGAACTGCTTTGAAAAGGACAGGAATTTATTGAAAGAATGCTCACAAAACTGCAAAGCCAGACAACAGGAACTCTCATGGGAAAACAAAGCCAAACAAATGGTGGAACTTTATCAAAAAACAATAGAACAATATGACCAAAAAAAATAATTCAAAAATAACAACTATACTAATCTATTTATCCTTCATTCTTGTCGTATTTAGCTTTATAGCTCCTGTCATATTCACCCGTGATAGCATTTTCCCTGAAATAGATTTTACAAATAAAGGAGAAATTGGTGATACGATAGGCGGTATCATGAACCCATTTATAGCTATAGCAGGAGTCATAACTACCTTTCTTGCTTTTTTAATGCAAGTAAGAGCCAACAGAATTCAAAGAGAACAATTTTTGGTTTCACTACAAAATGAAAACAGGAAAGAAGAAATGGATAGTTTTTATAACCTGCAAATCTTAAAACTTGATTTAGATAATATCATCAATAATATTACCTCAAACATCAATAGCCTGGATGAATTCATTCAAGAGACAAGACAGAATCCTTATGCAATGTGTAGGCTGAACAGGACTTCACTTAAACATTATGACAGAATAAGGCAAATCCCTAGAAAGATGGTATTCAGAGGTTTTCAACTTTACATAAGTCCCATTAATAAAGAATGGACAAAAAAGTTTAATCAATTATACAACGCAATAGATTTTGCTTCAGATGGTTTTGAGAATATTTATGCTATTGAGAAACATCATCAAGATGAATGTTTCAGCATAAAAATTCAAATAAAAGAAGAACTTATTGAAGTTGAAAGAAAAGGTGAAATAATCCTTAGTTCTATGGATAACTTTCCAAACAAAGACTTTAAGCATAATGTCAGTCTGCTACTTACAGAATATGAGGAAGAGCTTAAAAACAGTAATGACGAAAGAAAAGAAGGCAACTTCTTACGCATCAAAGAAATACTCACCAAATTTATATGGAGCGTACAATATAACACAGGAGTCAAAAATTGTTATGATACTGAATATAAATACATTGAAAAAGTCACAAACATCATCAAAAAATTGAATGATATAGAACAAGGTACCAGTCAACTCATCCCGAATCTTGAACTATTTAAAAATAACATGTATGACAAAACAGATTCCTGTGTAAACAAAATTAAAGAAATAAATAACCTGATAGACCAAGCTATACAAAAAACAAATAAACACTCTCTATAACAAAAGTCCCAAAAGTTCCAAAAACTCAGACACTCAAATTTTGATTTATAATAAAAGATGCCTATCTTTGCTTTAGAATTCATACTTTATCATGCACATGAAAAAGCTTAAAATACATATAGAAGAACTGGGACCTATTAGGAATGCAGATATCGAACTGGCACCAATAATGATTTTTACAGGAGCATCCAATTTGGGAAAGAGTTATACGAATTTCCTTGCTTACTACGTATTTTATTTATTTTCAAGCAATCGGCTGTTAGAGTTTTTCCAGACAAAAGTAACCGAAAGAATGGAAAACGGAAAATCATTTTCTTTTTCTTTCAACTGTAAAGAATTAACAACATGGATGGAAACAGACGCGAGAAATTTCTTCATCTACCTGCTGAACTATCCGAATGTTCCCTGCAAAGTGAATTTTTATTTTGAGGGAAACCCCACTTTTAATATACAAATAAAGGAAGCTCAAAACCCAAGGATTAGTTTCGGAGAAGGCTCGGAACTCCAACTTACCTCCGTAACAATCAATGGAACTACAAAGAATATATTTTCTAACAGAAATGATATTTTAAAAGACCTTACCCCTTTTATTGCTACGCAAGTAGAAATGATATTATTAGACACGCAAATACGGCACGCTTATTTGCTTCCTCCAGGAAGGGCTTCACTTTTGAACGAAAGTTTTTCTATCAAGAAAGAGGTGAGCAACACAGGTATGTATGATATCTTCTTGAATGATTTCGACTTTATTAACAATTGGCGGATGAGAGAAAATCCGGCAAGAAAAAATAACCGATTGGATAACACTATCAACCAAATATCCAAACGGATTATAGACGGCAAATTAGAAAGTAATAAGGATGGCATTACACTAAAAATCAACGGACAAGAGGATCAAACCGTACCCATCAGTGCCGCAGCCTCATCTATAAAAGAACTCAGTCCTTTATTGCTATGGGCTGAAACAGGCTATATAGAAAATGATTCGCTTTGCATTGAAGAACCGGAAGCACACGCCCACCCTGAAATGCAATATAAAATAGCCGACTTACTGGCTGCATGTGCCATGAAAGGGACATTTATGCAGATTACCACACACAGCGATTATCTATTGGCAAGGCTGAACCAATTAATCAGATTGCATACCCTAAAAACGCAAGATTCCTCCAATTTTGAAAAATTATGCAACGATAACAACATAAATAGAGAATTGACATTGGATAAAGACCTTATTAATGCATATTATTTTCAAAAAGACGAGACATCACATCAAATTATCATCCGCAAGCTGAATACAGATAAAGGCATTCCTTTTGAAACTTTCGCAAATGCCGTACAAGAACAAATAGACTGGAATCAAATTTTTGACGAGCAAGACGATGAAAATTTATGATGATTTGACAAAAATATTCAGCGATAATTGGTTTCACAGGAAATACCATGGAGGTATTTTTGAAATTGAGGAAGAAGGGAAACAAGCTACTGTAAAAAAAGTAGAATTGGAATATCACGGACAACTGATGAGTATCGACAACGCCATTCTTACTAAAACAGACTTCTTATTCCCGACTGATGAAAATACAATATCGGGAATGCCCAAATTGCAACATGGTTGCGACAGGGTATTAATAATAGAACAAAAAGAGCAAAAGTATATTGTTTTCATCGAATTGAAATCGGATTATACGAAAGAAAATATCCGAAAAGCAGAGAGGCAGCTTTGTGCAAGTTACTTACGTGTTATGGTACTATTAAATTGCTTGAATGACTTTGATTTGCATCAATATAAAAAATGTGGCATTATCATATCTCACCCAATAGACAAGGAAACTATCACACGTATTCAAAAAACAAACAATGTAAATAAAAAATTAACGAGATATGAAAAGCAATGCCTGGTTTTTGCAAGTAGCAAACCGAAAAATTTTCCAATAAGCAAAACCTATTCGTTATTAGGGAAACTCCCCATTAAAGACTGTTTATGTTTTGATGCTCTACCGACTTTTCACTTTAATATAAACCAAGAAGCTTCTTCCGGGCGTTTCAACCTAAATGAAGTTCTTGACAAACTATAAATGTAATATACATAGCAGCTATCAAATAAAAAGCTGACTTTCTGCACATACCCACAAAAAACCATTCATTTTACATTATACTCACGAGGCTAAAACCTAACACATCCTCTGAAACGTTGTCTCTTGTTCATACATGAAACAAGGGGCAATTTTTTGTGTCTTTCCGAGACACTCTTTCACTATATCTTATTCTAAAAAAACATGCTGATATTGAAATCTTTGTCCATCGTGGAAAGCATGGACGCACTGAAAGCATTGCCGGAAGGCAAACTGCTGATTAATACCATTAATGCGCATTCGTATAACACGGCACAAAAAGACAAATTGTTTGCCGAAGCACTGGTAAATGGAGACGCTTTGATTCCAGACGGCGCCAGTATTGTAAAAGCCTGCAAATGGCTGAATGCACAATCGAAACCGAAAGAGCGGATTGCCGGTTGGGATTTATTCGTCATGGAAATGGAAAAACTGAATGCACGGGGAGGAACTTGTTTCTTTATGGGCAGCAGCGAAAAAGTATTGGAATTGATAAAGAAACGTGCCGCCCTGGAATATCCTCGGATAAGGATAGAAACGTATTCGCCTCCCTATAAGCCTGAATTTTCTCCCGAAGAAAACAAAGCTATCATTGATGCCATCAACCGGGCTAATCCAGACTTACTATGGATTGGAATGACGGCTCCCAAACAGGAGAAATGGACTTATTTGCACTGGAATGAACTAAACATCCATTGCCATACCGGCACTATCGGTGCTGTATTCGACTTTTTTGCAGGAACAGTAAAAAGAGCACCGCTCGAATGGCAAAAGCACAGTTTGGAGTGGCTTTACCGACTGCTGAAAGAACCAAAACGGATGTGGAAACGTTATATCATCGGAAATAGCTTGTTTTTGCTAAACGTAATGAAAGAGAGAAAAAAGGAAAAATAAAATTCAAAACATTTTCCTTGCTCTTTTTGAAGAAAATAATACAAAATGTATTATCTTTGCGATGTTTTGTTGTATTTATGGAAAAGAAACAGTCCACAAAGACAACAGGCAAAGAGAACAATGACATCTGGACAAGGAATACCGAGAGTTTCGGACCTGTGTATGGATGTTAGTTATAAAATAAGGTAACGAACGCTATACATGGGAAAAAAAACATTGAAAGGACTGATAGGCACGCTACTGCTGGTAATGGGAAGCCTGACGGCTCACGCACAATATAGTTTGGGTACTGTGGGAGGGCTGAATATTCCTACTGCTGAGATGAATGAAACGGGTACCCTTATGGTGGGAGGCAACTTCCTGCCCGACCGGATGAATCCGTTCGGCTATAATACGGGTAACTATTTTGCAAACTTTACGTTGTTTTCTTTTGTGGAACTAACTTACAGGGAAACGCTATTGAAAACAAGGTATATGACACGGAAACCGAAATTCAACCAGCAAGACCGTTCTTACTCAATACGTGTAAGACTGCTGAAAGAAAAAAAATATATGCCTGCTATTGTAATCGGGACAAATGATCCGTTTAAAGACTTAGGCAAAAACTATTTTCAATGCATCTATGGTGTGGTAACGAAACATATAGACCTAAAAGGGCATGAATTAGGAGCTACCCTCGGATATATGGGTTGGACGGGTGACCGGAATGTGTTGAGGAACGGAATCTTCGGAGGAATTTCTTACCGACCGGCTTTCTGCAAACCGCTATGCGTAATTGCTGAATATGATACCTGTAATTTCAATATTGGACTGACTGCTAAGTTATGGAATCATGTTTCGCTTTGTGCATATACTTCGGAGTTTGACTGTATTGCAGGAGGAGTGCGGTTTGAATGTACATTAATTCATTAAGCGGAGGAACTATGGCAAGGTATACAGCTAAACGAATCATACTATTAGGGCTATGCTGGATGTATGCACTCCTATTACATGCCCAATTGGCTGAACGGTTCTCGCGCTTAGGAATGGAAAATATCCGGACTGTATCGAATGCGGAAAAACAAATCATCGCATACGAAGACAGGGTATATAGAAACTCGTATGAAGGGGTAAAAAAAGCAATTGAAACTGCTTTAGACGGAAACGAAACAAAAACCATTTGTTTGATAATTCTGGACGAGAACGGCATACCGCAATTAAAAATTGAAATTCCTGCTGAGTTGAGCAGACGTTTCCATAGAAAAGAATGCACTCTTTATGATGTTTATGCTGAAATGAAAATGGGAACCCAAGCTGACGAAGAACTGGAATTGTTGAAAGGGAAAGAAACCATACAACGCAGCAATTGGCGACCGGACTTGACAGTTTATCCTCAATTGTTTTTGGAAAATTCAAGTTTCAACAAGCTTTACCGATATTATATCTCTTTGGCTCCAGCTTTAGAGATGCCTTTATGGAAAGGGGCAGAACTGACCGCACAAGTCATTTTCCCAATTGTCGGCAACCAAAAAGGAGAACTGAAACAGATAAGACCGGGAATTGTGGCTATCAGTCAAGGGTTCTATCTAGGACGCAACGTATATCTGAAAGCAACGGGCGGGCAATTTACCAATCATCGGCTAGGCGGACAGGTCTCAGGATATTGGAGAAACAAAAACGGACGATGGGAAGCCGGTGCCAAGCTCGGGTTGACTATTTATTCGATTTTCGACAATGCCGGTTGGACCGTAAACCGTAGTAAGCCAAAAGTCAACGCTTCGATTTACGGAAGAACTTATTTGCCGCAATGGAATACGGAAATAACAGTGGAAGCTGCCCGATTTGTTTATGGCGATTATGGCATACAAGGTGAACTGGTAAGGCATTTCGGCGAATATACCGTGGGGCTTTACGGGGTATATACCGGAGGAGACGCCAATGCGGGATTTTCATTCGCAGTCCCGCTTCCTGGAAAAAAATACAAGCGGTGGAAAGGTATGCGACTTAAACCTGCAGATTATTTCAACTATAGATACAAAATGACTGTATGGGGCGAATACGTAGACCGAAAATTGGGACATACTTACAACACTGTTCCTGGAGAAAACCGAAGCAAAGGGTTTTACCAACCTGACTACATACGGTATTTCTTAATGAAGACTACAAAAACTAGATAATGAAAAATGAGAAGTGTTTTTTAAACAAAAAAAGAAAATGAAAACAAGTAAAATCTTAACATGGGCATTGTTGCTTTCGGCAACAACGCTGGGCATGAGTTCTTGCTCAGATGATGACGAAGAAAGAACTCCGGAAATTGTAACAGACCCGATTGCTGAAAATGTAACATATTACATCGTAGGCCGTACTATGGAAGGAACAACTCCACTAAGTGGCGTTACCGTCTCTGTGGATGGACAAGAACCTGTAGAAACAGACAATTCAGGATTGTTCCGGATATCAGTAAGCGGCAAGCAAACGTACACAGTAAAAGCAACCAAGGACAATTACTTGGGTATGACCGCTACTGTAAGTATTCCTAACAATGCAGAAAACCGTTCGAGCGTTACGGCAAACTTCGTTCTGACCCCCAAAGCGGCAGCAGCAACATTACCAGCCAATAATGAAGAAGCCGTAATCGATGAAACAGGAGAAGTAGAAGCCATCGCCGACATCGAAGAAGCCGGTATCCAAGTGCCAGCCAACAAAGTAGATACTAATACGGACGTAACCGTAACTCCGTATGTGGCATCGAATAGCGCAACCACTTCGATTATGAATATGTATATCGAAACTAGTAACGAAGTACAAGCTAACGCTATTAAATTAGCTGTGAGAAATGCATCGTCCCAATATAACTTCACAAATGTAGAAGTATATAAGGAATCAGACATGTCTCGTGCGGAATCACGATTAGGCGAAGCTGACTACGATGCAGAAACCCGGACTTACCAATATAACCTGCAAGAAGGGACACTTGAAGGCGACTATTCTTTCCGGGTAAATGCAGCGCGCCAGGAAGGCGGTGAACAAGACGAACCGATCGAAGGTGCTGAAAATACTGTAGACAACAGTGGCAACTTCAATGCGATGAACAACATCACTATCAGTTATTCGGCTCCTATGGGTTGGGAATATGTTACTGCACCGGAAAGTACAGTGGTAGGAAATGACCCGATCAGCGAGCAAATCAATAATGCGATTGTTGCCAGTGAAGGACCTCAAGGAGTATACAACGTAAATTTCTCAGAACAAACCAATATCAGCGGAAACCACATTTTATATTGGAATGTGGAAAGCACTTATAAAACAATTAATTATACATTTAATCTGAATAACGGACAAACGGTAACCGTAACTGTTAAGAAATATACAGGCACTAAATTTGACTATCGAATTGAAGATGCCAACGGACATTCTGGAGGAGGCAGTCAAGTCGGCTAACCATAACCAATGTAACCTTAAAGCCAGGTTATTATCATTTTAAGCAAAAAGAAAAGGTTGTCTCAAGATAAAACTCTGCTTTCATTTTGAGACGACCTCTTTCTACAACACCTATTAATAATAAAACCCAACATGAGAAAAGTTGCATTAATTACCGGAATCACCGGACAAGATGGCTCTTATCTTGCCGAATTCTTAATAGAAAAAGGATATGAAGTACACGGCATCTTGCGCCGCTCTTCTTCTTTCAATACAGGCAGAATCGAACATTTATACTTGGATGAATGGGTGCGTGACATGAAAAAAAGCCGTCTGGTAAACCTTCATTGGGGAGATATGACGGATTCCAGTTCACTCATCCGCATCATCAGCGACATTCATCCTACAGAAATCTATAATTTGGCAGCGCAAAGCCATGTAAAAGTATCATTCGATGTACCCGAATATACAGCAGAAGCCGATGCTATCGGTACACTTCGCCTGCTGGAAGCTGTACGCATCTGCGGACTAGACAAGACCTGCCGCATTTATCAAGCTTCTACATCAGAACTCTTCGGTAAGGTACAAGAAATACCTCAAAAGGAAACTACACCCTTCTATCCACGTTCACCGTACGGCGTAGCCAAACAATACGGGTTTTGGATCACCAAGAATTACCGCGAAAGTTATGGGATGTTCGCTGTAAACGGTATACTCTTCAACCATGAAAGCGAACGCCGCGGAGAAACATTTGTAACTAGAAAAATCACATTGGCAGCCGCACGTATCAAACAAGGATTCCAAGACAAGTTGTATTTGGGAAACCTTGATGCCAAACGCGACTGGGGATATGCCAAAGACTATGTGGAATGTATGTGGCTTATCCTGCAAAACGAAACACCGGAAGATTTTGTCATTGCTACAGGAGAAATGCATACAGTACGCGAATTCTGTACGTTGACCTTCAAATATCTGGACATTGAACTGGAATGGCAAGGCAGCGGCGTAGATGAAAAAGGCATTGATAAAGCTACCGGACGAGTATTAGTAGAAGTAGACCCGAAATATTTCCGCCCATGTGAGGTAGAACAACTTTTAGGTGACCCGACAAAAGCTAAGACGATGTTAGGATGGAATCCGACCAAGACCTCATTCCCGGAATTGGTACGTATCATGGTAGAACACGATATGCGATTCGTAAAAAAACTGCATCTGAAAGCGGAAATGGATAAAACGGAATAAATTTCATTAAACACAGAGACACCAAGACACCGAGATATTAATCAATGATAAATAAAAAGACTCTGTGTCTTTGTGTCTCTGTGTTCAAATAAACCGATACACAATGTTAGACAAATCAGCAAAAATATATGTGGCAGGACATCACGGATTGGTGGGTTCTGCCATTTGGAACAATCTCCTGCAAAGAGGATATACCAATTTAGTAGGAAAAAGCCACAAAGAATTGGACTTACTGGACGGTGTTGCCGTCAAACGGTTCTTCGATGAAGAACAACCGGAAGCTGTAGTATTGGCAGCTGCCCACGTAGGAGGCATTATGGCTAACCTGCAATACCGTGCCGACTTTATTTACCAAAACTTACAGATACAGCAAAACGTTATTGGTGAAAGTTTCCGTCACGGAGTAAAGAAACTGCTCTTTTTGGGAAGCACGTGTATCTATCCGCGTGAAGCCCCCCAACCGATGAAAGAAGAAGTTCTCCTCACCTCCCCCTTGGAATATACCAACGAGCCGTATGCCATTGCGAAGATAGCCGGTCTGAAAATGTGCGAAAGCTTTAACCTGCAATACGGTACAAATTATATTGCGGTAATGCCAACCAATCTCTACGGTCCGAACGATAATTTCCACTTGGAAAACAGTCATGTCCTTCCGGCAATGATTCGAAAAGTTTATCTAGCCAAATGTCTGAATGAAAATAACTGGAATGCGGTACGCAAAGACATTGATTTACGTCCGGTAGAAGGCGTAAACGGAAGCAACAGCAATGAAGAAATATTAGCAAAACTAGCAAAATTCGGCATTACTCCTGAAGCAGTCACACTTTGGGGAACAGGAAAACCATTGCGCGAATTCCTATGGAGCGAAGAAATGGCAGACGCCAGTGTCCATGTATTATTGAATGTCGATTTCAAAAATACTTATAAAGAAGGAGAAAAAGAAATCCGAAACTGCCACATTAATGTGGGCACAGGCAAGGAATTAAGCATCCGCGAACTTGCCGAGAAGATTGTAAAGGAAATCGGATTCAAAGGTGAATTATGCTGGGATGCATCCAAACCCGATGGTACAATGCGTAAATTGACCGACGTAACCAAACTACACAATCTAGGCTGGCATCACAAGGTAGAAATAGACGAAGGTATCCACAGATTGTATGAATGGTATCTGAAAGGAATTTGTATCAATCATCAGACGGCATAAATGAAGCCTCAAAACTGGTATGCACTGTATGTACGAATGCATCATGAAAAGAAAACGGCACAAACTTTAGAACAAATGGGAATCTCCTATTATCTTCCAATTCAAGAAGTGATAAGACAATGGAGTGACCGAAAGAAAAAAGTACAAGCAGTAGTAATTCCAATGATGATTTTCGTACATACAGACAACACGACTCGCATCAACTTGATGCAACAAATTCCGGCAATCACCGGTACACTGACAGACCGTTGTACACATAGTCCTGCCATTATCCGTGATAGCGATATGGAGCGTTTCCGTTTTATGCTGGACTTTTCAGAACAAACCGTTTCATTTGTTAATGAACCATTGCAAAAAGGAGAAACGGTAGAAGTAATAAAAGGTCCTTTGACCGGACTAAAAGGAGAATTGGTTCAACTGAACGGAAAATCACAAGTAACGGTACGCATCGAACAATTAGGCTGCGCCATTGTAGAAATACCCATAGGTTATCTTGAAAAAGTTAAAGTATAATCATGAAGAAACTATTATCATTACCGCCAAATTTGGTGAATTGTTTCCACGACATCACTTATACTGACCCTGAAGAATGGTTTTGCACTTCAGACCCCATAGGAAGTAAATTGGGCTCGGGAGGAGGCACAGCATGGCTATTGCAAGCCTGCCGAAACGAGGAAAAAAAAGATGCAATGTCTGCTGACCCGAATTACCAGATTACAGCAGACTTAAACGAATGGGTCGGGAGAGAAAAACGCATCTTGCTGCATGCCGGGGGACAAAGCCGCCGGCTTCCAGCCTACGCACCTTCCGGCAAAATCCTTACGCCTATCCCTGTATTCCGCTGGGGACGCGGACAACGGCTGACACAGAATCTGCTTTCACTTCAAATTCCGTTGTATGAGGAAATCATGCAAAAAGCGCCCGAAAGCCTGCATACGCTCATTGCCAGCGGAGATGTATATATCCGTGCTTCAAAAGCACTACAAGACATACCCGAAGCTGATGTCGTATGTTATGGATTGTGGGTAGACCCGGAACTTGCCAAAAATCATGGTGTCTTTGTATCTTCACGTAAAAATCCCGACCAATTAGCCTTTATGCTGCAAAAGCCAAGTGTAGAGAAGTTGGGCGAGCTCATGCAGGATTACCTATTTCTAATGGATATAGGCATTTGGTTACTGAGTGACCGTGCCGTCGATCTGCTTGTAAAACGTTCTGTAGATAACGGCAAACTGAAATTCTATGACCTGTATTCTGATTTTGGACGTGCATTAGGCACACACCCTCAAGTAGAAGACCCGGAATTGAATCAACTTACCGTGGCTATACTTCCTTTACCCGGCGGCGAGTTTCATCATTACGGCACCAGCCGCGAAATGATTTCATCCACGTTAGCCATTCAAAACTGCGTGATAGACCAGCGGATGATTATGCACAAGAAAGTAAAGCCTCATCCTGCTATCTTCATCCAAAACGCGATAACCCATTGTCCGTTGACTGCCGAAAATTCAAATGTATGGATTGAAAACAGCTATATCGGGGCTAAATGGAATTTGCATGCCCAAAATATTCTGACGGGTATTCCCATGAACAATTGGACCTTGAACGTTCCTGAAGGTTGCTGCATTGATATTGTCCCAATTGGCGAAAATGACTATGCTGCACGCCCATACGGATTCAACGATGCATTCAGAGGCGCATTAAATCAGGCAGAAACCCTTTATCAAGGCACATCTATTACAAAATGGCTGACAGACAGAGGACTAAATGCCGAAATGATTGCCCATAACGAAGATTTACAATCTGCCCAGCTCTTCCCGGTTTGCCATTCAACCGAAGAATTGGAAACAGTACTACGCTGGATGATAAATGAGCCGGATTCTGCAAATGGAAAAGAAATATGGAGCAAAGCGAAAAAACTATCGGCAGACGAACTATCGGCAGACGCCAACTTGAAGCGTCTCACACAACAGCGGGAAACGTTTAGGAAAGACGGTTGGACCTCATTATCAAAAAACTACGAACGAAGCGTATTCTATCAGCTGAACCTGCAAGAAGCAGCCGAAGAGTTTGCCCGATTCAACTTGCCTCTTCCCCAACCTCTTCCAGAGTCAACCCCGCTAATAACCCGTATCAGCGATGCGATGTTCCGAGCTAAAGCACTGCAATTACAGGGAGCAAATGCGGAACAAGTCAAACATGAAGAAGACACAGCATTCCGCCTCATGCGGGAAGGACTGACTTCGACCGTAAATCACCGGCAAGCTCCTAGCCTATCAATCTATGCAGACCAAATCGTATGGGGACGAAGCCCGGTACGGATAGACCTTGCCGGAGGCTGGACAGACACGCCTCCCTACAGCCTAATGGAGGGAGGCAATGTAGTAAATATAGCGATTGAACTGAATGGGCAACCGCCTCTCCAAGTCTATGTCAAACCTTCGAAAACATACAATATCACCTTGCGCTCTATTGACTTAGGTGCTATGGAAACGGTTTCCACCTACGATGAATTGCGTACATTCAACCGGGTGGGTTCTCCATTTTCCATTCCGAAAGCGGCATTGGTTCTCGCCGGATTTCATCCGGATTTCTCCATTGAGCATTTCAATACGCTCGAAAAACAGCTTCAATCATTCGGAGCAGGCATCGAAGTGACCTTGCTTTCTGCCATACCTGCAGGTTCGGGATTAGGCACAAGCTCTATTCTGGCTTCAACTGTCTTAGGAGCCATCAATGACTTCTGTGGACTGAACTGGGACAAGCAGGAAATAGGAAGCCGGACGCTAATTTTAGAGCAACTGCTCACCACCGGAGGCGGTTGGCAAGACCAATACGGAGGAGTCTTACAAGGAGTGAAATTACTTCAGACACAACCGGGCTGGAATCAAGAACCAATGGTACGCTGGTTGCCCGAACATCTTTTCACTAACGATGAATACCGGAAATGCCACCTGTTATATTATACGGGCATTACCCGTACCGCTAAAGGCATCTTAGCGGAAATCGTCCGCAGCATGTTCTTAAATTCAACCGAACATCTCCAACTGTTAGGACAAATGAAACAACATGCTCTTGATTTATACGATGCTATCCTGCGCAATAATTTCGAAGAGACCGGAAGACTGATACGCAAGACTTGGAAACAGAACCAACAGCTTGATGCAGGAACTAACCCCGAATCCGTAGCGGCATTGACGCAAAAAGTAGACGACCTCTGCTTAGGCTACAAACTGCCCGGAGCAGGAGGAGGTGGTTATCTGTATATGGTGGCAAAAGACCCGGAAGCAGCCCTTCGCATCCGGAAGATACTCATGCAAAATCCGCCTAACAACCGTGCCCGTTTCGTTGAAATGAGCTTATCAGACAAAGGATTGGAAGTAAGTAGAAGCTAACATTTATGAAACCGAAAACAAAACTCGTACAGACAGCCAATGGGACGAACTACCTCGTTCCATTCGTATTGATAACCACCCTTTTCTTTCTATGGGGATTTGCCCATAGCATTCTTGACGTACTGAACAAGCACTTTCAAGACGCTCTAAGCATCTCGAAAACACATTCGGCACTGATACAAGCCGTTGTTTATGGCGGCTATTTCTTAATGGCAATGCCTGCCGGAGAAATTATCCGGCGTTACGGATACCGGACTGGAGTTATTACAGGACTGATATTGTACGGAATAGGTGCCTTACTGTTTATTCCCGGAGAGCAAATCATGTCTTTCCCTTTTTTCCTATTTTCTCTATTCGTAATCGGATGTGGACTGACTTGTCTGGAAACTGCCGCCAATCCCTATGTTACCGTACTTGGAGAAAAAGAATCGGCAGAACGGCGCATTAATTTAGCACAGTCATTCAACGGATTGGGCTGGATATGCGGTCCGTTGGTGGGCGGCTTGTTCATCTTCACCACCAATAAAGAAGAAAGCAGTGTAGCCATCCCCTACGCCATTATCGGTACACTTGTATTATTGGCTGCAATCCTATTTTCACGCATCCGGTTACCGGAAATCAAGACAGAAGAACCTGTTACCGCTGCACAAACAGCTACAAAACGTTCTTTGTGGAGCCACGGCAACTTTGTATTCGGACTGATTGCCCTCTTCTTCTATGTCGCCGCACAAACAGGAATCAATAGTTTCTTTATTAATTATGTCACCGAACAAACCACTATATCCGCACGCGAAGCGGCACTGTGGCTCTCTTTTGTAGGCATGGGACTATTTATGGCTGGACGCATGACAGGCAGTTGGGTAATGGGATTCGTCCGCTCCGAACGGTTATTGGCTTCCGTAGCTATCGGAGGTATCCTATCCATGATAATAGTCATAGCGGGTCTTGGAAAAATTTCTATAGGAGCCTTTTTCTTCTGCTTCCTTTGCGAGTCTATCATGTTCCCAACGATCTTTGCCCTTGCTATCCGAGGAGTAGGCGAACATACAAAACGGGCTTCATCTTATCTGATTATGAGCATTGTAGGCGGAGCAGTCGCCCCATTAATTATGGGCTATATAGCCGATACCGTAAACACCGCCACCGGCTTTATCGTGCCCTTGATTTGTTTTGCAATCATTACAGTCTTTGCTTTGTATCTGCAAAAACACTAATTTACATATACCTTATTAAAATAAGTTTCAAACAACGTCCGAGCAACTTCCAATTGTTCGGGCGTGTTTTGCTCTACATCTTTCAACTGATAATCCAAACCCATTGCTTCATACTTATGGACTCCCAAGGTATGATAAGGCAGAATCTCTACCCGCTCTATCATCTGATAACCTTCGAAATGTTTGCCCAAAGCCTCTATGTCCTCACGAAAAGCACTATAGCCCGGCACCAATACGTAGCGCAACCAGAAAGGCTTTCCGTTGGCTTCCAGCCATGCTGCAGTCTGCAAAGTCTGCACATTGCTGCGCGAAGTCAACAGGCGATGGCGTTCATCGTTGAACTCTTTCACATCGAGCAACACCAAATCAGCAAGCGTAAACAGTTCCTTCACATTCTCGTTCCAAATGCTTCCGTTCGTATCTACACAAATATGGATACCCGCCTCTTTCAGCATTCGGAACAACGGAATCAATGCCTTCGCCTGCACCGTAGGCTCTCCGCCACTGAACGTGATTCCTCCCTTTTTGCCAAAGAAAGGTTTCTGACTAACCGCCATACGAAGAATCTCTTCAGGAGAAGTTTCCTTGCTTTCCCCTTTACAATCAATGGTATCGGGATTGGCGCAATACAAGCATCTGAAATTGCATCCTTGCAGGAAAACGACAAGCCGGATACCCGGCCCGTCGTATGTACCTAATGACTCGTAAGAATGTACCCTAATCATATAGTATTGTTCTTATCAAACGCAGAGACGCAAAAGCGCAGAGAAATAATTTTAGAGGAAGTAAAAGACACGGAGATTCTAAAATTCAAATTAAGATTATCCACTCTCTTACGTACTTTGCTCCCTTTCTCTAAAATGATTCTTTGCGTTTCTGCGTTTTATTTTAATAATTACATCCGCTCGTGGAAGCTGCGCGAGATAACCTCTAACTGATGCTCACGGCTCAACTTGATGAAGTTTACCGCATAACCGGATACACGGATAGTCAGTTGCGGATATTTCTCCGGATGTTCCATGGCATCTTCTAACATCTCACGGTTTAAAACGTTCACATTCAGATGATGCGCACCTTTCACGAAATAACCGTCCATAAGCGTAACTAAATTTTCAATGCGGCTTTCACGGTCTACCCCTAACGATTTCGGAACAATAGAGAAGGTATTGCTGATACCGTCCTGCGAATCACGGTAACGCAATTTCGCTACTGAACTCAACGAAGCAACCGCACCGTTCTTGTCACGTCCGTGCATCGGATTGGCACCCGGAGCAAAAGCCACACCTTTGGCACGTCCGTCGGGAGTAGCCCCTGTCTTCTTTCCATACATCACATTCGAGGTAATGGTAAGAATAGACAATGTAGGTTTCGCATGCTTATAAACCGGAAGTTTCTTCAATTCTTCATCGAAATAATAAATCAAGTCTACCGCTAAATGGTCTACACGGTCATCATCGTTTCCGAAGCATGGAAACTCGCCCTCGATATCGAAACCTTCGGTCAGACCAATGTCATTGCGGCGTGCTTTCACTTTCGCATATTTGATAGCCGAAAGCGAATCGACCGCAATCGACATGCCCGCTACTCCGTATGCTAAATTGATTTCAGGATTTGTGTCTACAAATGCCATTTGTGCCTTTTCGTAATAATATTTGTCGTGCATGTAGTGAATGATGTTCATCGCATCATTATATACACGCGCCATTTCCTTCAGCACTTTCTTGTAATTGGCAAGCACTTCCTCGAAATTCAGTTCATCGCTGCTCAATACCGGAATACCCTTCACCATTACCGTACCGGTATTTTCGCATCGACCGCCATTGATGGCAAGCAGAAGCGCTTTTGCCAGATTACAACGCGCTCCGAAGAACTGGATATGACGACCTATGTCCTGATAAGACACACAACAAGCGATTCCATAATCGTCCGAACCGCGCACTTCACGCATCAAATCATCGTTTTCATACTGAATAGAAGAAGTATCAATGGAAACCTGCGCACAAAAGTCCTTAAAACCTTCGGGCAATTGAGGGCTCCACAACACCGTTAAGTTCGGTTCGGGAGAAGGACCTAGATTATACAATGTTTGCAAGAAACGGAACGAAGTCTTCGTCACCTTCATCCGTCCGTCATTGAAACGCCCGCCAATAGATTCAGTTACCCAAGTCGGGTCTCCGGCAAAGATATCGGTATATGCCTGCATACGCAAATGGCGCACCATACGCAGTTTAATCACAAACTGGTCTATCAATTCCTGTGCATGAATCTCGTCCAACGTGCCATGTGCCATGTCATATTCAATGTATATATCAAGAAACGAAGATACATTACCCAACGACATTGCCGCACCGTCTTGTTCTTTCACCGCAGCCAGATAAGCCATATATACCCATTGCACGGCTTCTTGAGCGGTTTCTGCCGGACGGCTCAAATCGAGACCGTATTGTTCACCCAATATCTTGATTTCTTTCAAAGCCTTGATCTGTTCTGCCACTTCTTCACGCAGACGAATCCGGTCATCAGTCATCGGGCTGGTCAAATGACGTAAATCATTCTGTTTGGCTTCAATCAGTCTGTCAAGACCATATAAAGCCAAACGGCGGTAATCGCCGATAATGCGTCCACGAGCATAATTATCAGGCAAGCCTGTCAAGAATCCCAACGAACGGAACGAACGGATTTCCTCGGTATAAGCGTCGAACACACCGTCATTATGCGTCTTGCGGTAATGCGTAAAAATATCTTTTACTTTCGGGTCAACTTCCATGCCATTCTCACGACAAGCCTTTTCCACCACTTTAATGCCTCCAAAAGGCTTAATGGCACGGCGCAGTAATTCATCGGTCTGCAAACCGACAATCACTTCATTTTCTTTATCAATATATCCCGGTGCAAACGAAGTAATGGTTGAAACCGTTGAAGGGTCAAGCGAGCGTACACCATTATTGGCACGTTCTTCCGCCAAAGCCTCCAAACACTTATTCCATACAGCTTTCGTACGTTCAGTAGGACCTGTCAGAAAAGAAGCATCGCCTTCATAAGGGGTAATGTTTGTCTTCACGAAATCGGTAACGTTGATTTCATACTTCCAATGTCCTTCTTTGAAATTCATCATACACAAAAAATTTAAGTGGTTTATACTGATTTTAAAAACGAGGTGCAAAGGTACGGAAAATATAGATACGGTACAATACTTTCAATGAATCAGATTCTCAAATTAAACTTATTACAATTCCGAAGTCATTTTTCCTCGTTTATTCCTATAACAATTTAATAATATGATGTGTTCATGGATTTATCAAATTTCCCCGCATCATCGTAACTGTTTTACTATCAAAAAGGTGCGCCTCATCAAGCAGACATAGTTACAAAAAAGTAAGGGAAAAGTTTGCACAAGTCAAAAAGTCAACCTATATTTGCACCGCATTTGAGAGAAAACGCATTTCCAAAGCAAAATCGAAAGACTGGAAGTTTGGGTGAGTGGCTGAAACCAGCAGTTTGCTAAACTGCCGTACGGGTTACCGTACCGGGGGTTCGAATCCCCCAGCTTCCGCTGTTCTTTCAACAAAATAACATGGCGCTTTCGTCTAGTGGCCTAGGACGCGGCCCTCTCACGGCTGAAACACGGGTTCGATTCCCGTATGCGCTACAATCAGTTTACTGGAAGTTTGGGTGAGTGGCTGAAACCAGCAGTTTGCTAAACTGCCGTACGGGTTACCGTACCGGGGGTTCGAATCCCCCAGCTTCCGCAAATTCTAAAACAAAATCAAAATTCAATTCAATTCTTGAATAAAAAATAGCTCATGAAAAGAGAAAACAAAATCTTTCATGAGCTATTTTTTATCAATCATTTTAAAGTTTTTCGTTTGTCAAAACGTCACAATGATGTGCTTGAAGCACTTCCAAACAACGACTTAAATCATTAGGCTTGATAACCACATGTGCCCGGTCGTTTTGAGCAAAAGCGTACATATATTCAATGAAAATCTGTTCTTTTGCCAAATATTCCAAAATAACAGCTAATGACCCTGGCACATTGTCGCAACTTAAGCAGACTACATCGGTAGACATCACTGCAAAATCGTGGGCACGAAGCACCTCTATCGCCTTGTCTACATCTGAAACAATCAAGCGAAGGATACCAAAATCTGCTGTTTCTGCCATACTAAACGCATGCATGTTGATACTACTTGCGCCTAATGTGCGCACTACTTCATTAATACGTCCGGTTTTATTTTCCAAGAAAACCGATAATTGTCTGATTGTCATATATCCAACTAATTAATAGTTAATAATTAACAGTTAATAATCAATAGTTAATGACAAAACGTAAACATCCGCCATTGTTCATTATTCACTATTCATTATTAACTAAATAAGTCCGCTTGTCTATTACCCGTTGCGACTTGCCTTGGCTGCGCTGGATGCTATTCGGCTCCATCAATTTCACATCGGCACTGATAGACAAGACACTCTTTAATTTATCCGACAAAAGCTTCTTCAAATTCAACATCGAAGCGATGTCGTCGCTGAAATAGTCACGCCGCACTTCTACCTGGACTTGCAAGGTGTCGAGGTTGTTCACGCGGTCTACCACCAACATGTAGCGCGGCTCGAACTCTTTCATGCTCAAGATTACGCTTTCCACTTGAGACGGGAATACGTTAATGCCTCGGATAATCAGCATATCGTCGCTGCGTCCCATAATCGGAGTCATCCGCACGCTGGTGCGCCCGCAGGGGCATACGCCGGGCATCAGCGAGGTCAGGTCTTTCGTGCGGTAACGGAGCAAGGGCATGCCTTCCTTGGTGAGGGTGGTGAACACCAGTTCGCCTTGTTGCCCGTAGGGGAGCGGAGCCAACGTGTTCGGGTCGATGATTTCGGGATAGAAATGGTCTTCGTGGATGTGCGAGCCGTTCTGCTCCTGGCACTCGCACGACACGCCCGGCCCCATTATCTCGCTCAAGCCATACAGGTTATACCCTTTCAAGCCCAGGCGTTCCTGAATCTCCTGACGCATGTTCTCGGTCCATGGCTCGGCTCCGAAAGCACCGATGCGGAGGCTCAGCTCGTTTTTATCGATGCCCATCTTGTCTACCGTCTCCGCTAAATAAAGGGCATACGAGGGGGTGCAGGCGATGCCCGTGATGTGCAGGTCGCGAATCAGGCGCACGTGTTTCTCGGTATTGCCCGTAGAGGCGGGTATCACCGTAGCGCCTAAGTTCTCCACGCCGTAATGCGCTCCCAAACCTCCGGTAAACAAGCCGTATCCATAACTTACCGAGAACGTATCTTCACGGGTCACGCCGTATGCCGAAAGGCAACGCGACATCACTTCCGACCATACCGCCAAGTCTTTGCGCGTATATCCTACAATCGTCGGATTGCCCGTTGTGCCCGATGAAGCATGCACCCGCACGACTTCCGATTTGGGGGCAGCCATCAGCCCGTAGGGATAATTGTCGCGCAAGTCTTGCTTGGTGGTGAAAGGCAGTTTCACTATATCGTCGATGCTCCGGATGTCTTCTGGCATCAGGTCCATTTCTTGCATCTTGTGCCGGTAGAAGGGCACATTGTGGTAAACGTAAGCGACTAATTTCTGCAACCGCTTACCTTGCAGCTCGCGCAACTGTTCGCGCGGCATGCATTCTTTGTTGGGATTCCAAATCATGTCATCAGTTAATAATTAATAGTTAATAATTAATAGTGTACAAAACGAGTGTACCTTATCTATTATAATTATTCATTGCTAACTATTCATTGTTACTTATTCATTGTTAACTATCGGGTGGTCCTCATGGAACGCTTTCATCCGCTCTTCCAGTACGGGATAAAGCTCGTCGCGCATCCGCGAGGTGCAGGCACGCACCCCTTGCTGCTCGCTTCCCGTGGTGGAGAGCGAAATGCTGCTCACTCCGTAATACATCAATTCGAGGAGTAATTCGCCTCCCGTCATGCCCGGATAGCCAAGAGTGAAGAAGAAGCCGTCGCCCACCTGACGGGTCACATCGCGGTCGTAGACGATGGTGAAGCCGTTATCGGTGAATATCTTCTTCATCCGGCTGGCACGGCGTTCGTACTCGCGCACGTCTTCCACGAAGTTGATTTCGCCCGATACCGAACGTTCCAGCATCTCCGCCATGCCGTATTGGGTGGTGGCTGTACATCCCGATGTAATCATATACAGGATGGAAGCGATGAACGTGGGGCCGAATACGCCCGAATCTTCGTAGCGTTTTGCCAACGCCGGATATTGCTTGTCGAAAAGCTTATCGGATATGCAAGCCAAGGCAATGCGCTGGCCCGCATAGCTGAATATCTTCGAAGCGGAAAGCATGAGGATGTAATTATCGGTATAGCGCGCCACGGTAGGCACGAAAGGCGGCTGGCAGGGACGCCCGTACTTATGACGGAAATCCATACAGAAATACGCCTGGTCTTCCATCACCACCACGTCATATCGGGTGGCAAGCTCGCCGATAATCTTCAGTTCTTCTTCTTCCAAGCATATCCATGCGGGATTGTTCGGATTGGAATAGACCACGGCTGCAATGTCTCCCTTTGCCATATAGCTTTCTAATTTTGCCCGAAGCGGCTCTCCCCGGAAATCGTGGATGTCGAAATACTCCCACCCGATGCCTAAGATGCGCAACTGGGATTTTTGGATAGGGAAACCCGGGTCGATGAAAAGCACCTTATTCTTCCCCGGAATGCGTTGCGTACAAGCTATAAATGCCCCGAACGAGGCGGATACAGAGCCTGTAGTAGGCACACAGGCACGGGGGGAAATATCGATGTCTATAAACGCTTTCACAAAACGGGACGCAGCCTCTTTGAGTTCGGGCACTCCAGCCGCGGCAGGATATTGCGCTCCCACACCCGCGTCTAACGCCCTTTTCTCGGCTTCGATACCTACCTTATTGGCAGGCAATCCGGGCGACCCTTGATCCATGCGGATGAACGGGATGCCCGTCTGCTCTTCCAAGCGGGAAGCCACCAAAAGCACATCGCCGATGGTGGCGTTTTGCAGGTCGGCCACTTTCATCTCGCGCGCCACGCCCGCCACCTGTTCTTTACTGAATACACTGCTCATAAATCTTTTGTTGATAAAACATAGCACACAGATGACACAGACGGGCACAGAAGAACACGGATTTTTATTTTAATGTGCCAATACGCCAATAAGATTAACACATTAGCACATTATTTATCAGCACATTAAATTTCTGTGTAAAACTGTGTCTTTCTGTGTTATCTGTGTGCCATTAAATTAATACTCACGGTTCAAGTTTTTCACATAATCGCGCCCGATGTCGAAAGCACGGTAGTTCATTTCCACCACCTCTTCCCCTTTCGAGGCAAAGATGCGCCCTATGCTTTCGCGCAAGGCATCGACATCCAATATTTTAAGGAAAGCCGCCGCCGCTCCCAACAAAATGACATTCGCCGAGCGAGGCACATGGTTTTCCTTTGCCAGCCTTTCCACGTCAAGCGAAACCACATGGGGCTGGGCGTTCAATTCATCCGCCAAAGCCCGCTCGTCGGGATAATTGGGGATATTCTTAAACGGCGCGGACGAAGTGATAATCCATCCGTCTTCCGCCAGATAAGGCAAATAACGCAACGCCTCCATCGGCTCCAAGGAAAGAATCATGTCTGCCGTGCCCAAGGCGATGAGGTCGGAAGCGATGGGAGTATCCGAAAGGCGGAGATTGGATTGCACGTCTCCCCCGCGCTGGCTCATCCCGTGCACTTCGGCTTGTTTCAAGGTCAGCCCCATGCGGGTGGCTGCTTCCCCGATGATGGTAGCTATGGACAAGATTCCTTGCCCGCCTACCCCTGAAAGTATGATGTCTGTTTTCATTTCTTCTCGGCTTTTTTCTTTTTCAACTTACGGTTTAATGTCTGTATGCACTCGCGGCGCGGGATAATGACCGACACGCCCCGGTATTCGATTTCCTCGCGGATGACACGGGTAATCTCTTCCATGTTCTTCGGAAGGGGCACCACCACGCGCACGTGTTCAGGCTCTACGCCTAAGCCCAAGCAAATGGCTTCGAACTTATTGGTGCCCGCCGAATCTTGCCCGCCCGTCATGGCGGTGGTCAGGTTGTCCGAGATAACCACGGTGATGTTCGCCTTGTCGTTCACCGCGTCCAGCAATCCCGTCATGCCCGAATGGGTAAAGGTGGAGTCTCCGATGATAGCAATGGCAGGGAATTGCCCGGCATCCGCCGCTCCCTTCGCCATGGTGATGGACGCACCCATATCCACACAACTGTTCAAAGCACGGAAAGGAGGCAACGCGCCCAAGGTGTAACACCCGATGTCGCCGAATATCTTCGCGCCGGGATATTCCGCCGCTACCCGGTTCAGGGCATCGTACACATCCCGGTGCCCGCATCCCACGCACAAGGCAGGCGGACGGGGAACCATGTTCTGAGCCGGAGCATAAACCTCCGCACTGGGAATGCCTAAAGCCGCCTTTACGCTATCGGGAGTCAATTCTCCGGTACGGGGCAAATCTCCGCTCAGGCGTCCTTTCACGATGTATTTCGTCGGGAGCAACCCTTTTAATTGTTCCTCTACGAAGGGCTGGCCGTCTTCTACCACCAGCACCTCCTTGCACGAATCCGCCAAGCGGGTCAATTGCTCCATCGGAAGCGGATATTGCGAGACCTTCACAAGCGGGAACGGACATCCGGCAGGGTAATTCTCCATTACATAATTATATCCGATGCCGCACGCCACGATGCCCCGTTCGGCAATGTCTGCCCCAAGTTCCGCCTTATTAAAAGGAGAAGATTCGGAGAGAGCCAATAATTGAGGTTGCGCAGAAATCACTTCCAAATAACGCCGGCGCGCATTGGCTGGAAGCAACACCCAGTCCGCCGGAACAGATTCCCGTCCCGTACAAGTGACTTCATTGAACTCCGTCTTCACCCGGACCGCCGCGCGCGAATGAGCCAAGCGAGTAACGATACGCATCAGGACGGGAAGTTTTTCCCGTTCCGACAATTCGTATGCATATTCCATCATGTCATACGCCTCTTGTTGCGAGGAAGGTTCGAGGACAGGCACCATGGCAAACTTGCCATAGAAGCGCGAATCTTGCTCGTTTTGAGAAGAATGCATCGTAGGGTCATCCGCCGCCAGCACCACGATTCCTCCGTTAACACCCGTAATTGCCGAATTGACAAACGCATCGGCGCATACATTCATACCTACATGCTTCATACAGACCAATGCCCGCTTGCCCATGTACGACACACCCAAAGCCGCTTCCATAGCGGTCTTCTCGTTCGTGCACCAGCTGCTGTGCAAACCTCTCGCCCGTGCTAAGGGCGAATCCTGTATGTATTCGGTTATCTCGGTCGAGGGAGTCCCCGGATAGGCATATACCCCCGAGATTCCCGCATGAATGGCGCCCAAGGCTATCGCCTGGTCGCCCAATAATAAAAGTTTATCGCTGCTATTCATAATTCTTAAACTTATGTTTTTATGAAACGCAGATTAACGCGGATTTACGCAAAAATTTATTTTTAATTATCATCTGCGAAAATCTGCGTTAATCCGCGTTTTTAAAATCCAACTACATCAACGCAAAGCCATCCGCATCGTCCAATACGGGGAACTTCTTGCGGAACGCTTCCAATTCCTCCATACTAACCGTAGCTTCGGCACATTCCTCGCACCCGTCGGTACATGCCGCAAGCGTATGCCCGTATGGGTCGATAACGGCACTTCCTCCGCAATAATCGCAATACGGGTCTTTCCCCGTACGGTTCACGGCTATCACGTAACACTGGTTCTCGATGGCACGGGCACGGAGCAATGCCTTCCATGCTTCCACGCGCGGTGTGGGCCAGCTTGCCACGTAAAGAATGGCATCGTAATCGCCCCGGTTGCGTGACCAGACGGGGAAACGCAGGTCATAACACACCTCAAGCAAGAAACGCACGCCCCGGAAGCTGGCCACCACACGCTCGTTGCCGGGCGTATAATGCTTATCCTCGCCTCCATACGTAAACAAGTGCTTCTTATTATACCAACGCACCTGCCCGTCAGGGGTCACAAAATAAAAACGATTGTAATACTTTCCTTCTTCTTCAACGGCTATGCTCCCCGCCAAAGCGCAATCTTTTTCCTTAGCTTTCCGCTTCATCCATTGCAGGGTTTCACTATCCGCGGGCTCCGCAACCCCTTCGGGCTGAGTGCAGAATCCGGTAGAAAACATTTCAGGGAAGACATACAGGTCTGCACCTGATTGGGCATCCAACATCTCGTCCAAATGCACCCGGTTTGCCTCCGGATTCGCCCAACAAATATCTGTTTGTAGAATGATTACTTTCATGCTTTTCATATTTAGAAACGCCCAAAGGTAGCAAAATAATCGTTATACCCCAATAATACGAGCAAAATATTACTCTTTCCTCTCATAAAAATTCCAAATTGCACTTTTTTGTATTTCCGTCATCCTTTTTTCTTCTCCCAAATCCTGTCAAAAAGGCAGCCGATTGCTGACAAAAATGCATACGGATTCATCGGCCAACACACTAGGCTTCATCAGCCAACGAACCCTGCTTCATCGGGCATCGAAGCCTAGTGCATTCAGGCACCCACCTATATGCCCAAACCGGAATTAACGGAAATTTTGAACCGACACTTAGAAAAGACGCAAAGATATAGGGCAAGTTTGCAAAAAGTTTTTTATTTTTGTAGCGAAATTGAGTTAATGTATTAACAAATGAACGTATTAGAACTAAGTGAACAGGAGATTATCAGACGCAATAGTCTGAATGAGCTGAGAGCGATGGGCATCAATCCGTACCCTGCTGCCGAGTATGTAACCAATGCATTTTCGACTGACATAAAAGCCGAATTCAAGGAAGACGAGGCAGAACCGCGCAAAGTATCGGTTGCGGGACGTATGATGTCGCGCCGCGTAATGGGTAAGGCTTCTTTCATTGAGTTACAAGACTCCAAAGGACGTATCCAAGTATACATCACCCGCGACGACATTTGTCCGGATGAAAACAAAGACTTATATAATGTAGTGTTCAAACGCCTGCTCGACCTGGGCGACTTCATCGGCATCGAAGGGTTTGTCTTCCGTACCCAAGCGGGAGAAATCTCTATCCACGCCCAGAAGCTGACCGTACTGGCAAAATCGCTTCGCCCGCTCCCGATTGTAAAATACAAAGACGGAGTGGCATACGATAAGTTTGAAGACCCCGAACTGCGTTACCGCCAGCGGTATGTAGACTTGGTGGTAAACGACGGGGTGAAAGACATTTTCCTGCAACGTGCTACGGTAATCCGCACAATCCGCCGCGTGCTCGATGAAGCAGGATATACAGAAGTGGAAACCCCTACTCTGCAAAACATTGCAGGCGGGGCAAGCGCCAAACCCTTCATCACCCACTTCAATGCCCTCGATACCGATATGTATATGCGTATCGCTACCGAACTTTACTTGAAACGGCTCATTGTGGGCGGATTCGAAGGCGTATACGAAATCGGGAAGAACTTCCGAAACGAAGGTATGGACCGCAACCACAATCCGGAATTCACTTGCATGGAATTGTACGTGCAATACAAGGACTACAACTGGATGATGTCGTTCACCGAGAAACTGCTCGAAGCTGTCTGCATCGCCGTAAACGGCAAGCCCGAACGCGAAATCGACGGCACCGTTATCAGTTTCAAGGCTCCTTACAGACGTCTCCCGATTCTGGATGCCATCAAGGAAAAGACCGGTTATGACCTCAACGGCATGGACGAGGCACAAATCCGCGAAGTATGCCAAAAGCTGGGTATGGAAATCGACGACACCATGGGCAAAGGCAAGCTGATAGACGAAATCTTCGGCGAGTTCTGCGAAGGCACGTTCATCCAGCCTACATTCATCACCGACTATCCTGTAGAGATGTCGCCGCTCACCAAGATGCATCGCTCGAAACCCGGACTGACCGAACGTTTCGAACTAATGGTAAACGGAAAAGAGCTGGCAAATGCCTACTCGGAATTAAACGACCCGATAGACCAGGAAGAACGCTTCAAAGAACAGATGCGCTTAGCTGATAAAGGCGATGATGAAGCGATGATTATCGACCAAGACTTCTTGCGTGCCCTGCAATACGGTATGCCTCCGACCAGCGGAATCGGCATCGGTATCGACCGTCTGGTAATGCTTATGACGGGCAAGACTTACATTCAGGAGGTATTGTTCTTCCCGCAGATGCGCCCCGAAAAGGTAACACCGAAAGACAACGCATCGAAGTATATGGAACTGGGCATCCCCGAAGAATGGGTTCCCCTCATTCAAAAAGCAGGGTATAATTTGGTTTCAGACATGAAAGAAGTCAACCCGCAGAAACTGCACATGGATATTTGCGGGGTGAACAAGAAATATAAATTGGGACTGACCAATCCGAGTGTTGACGAAGTCACAACATGGATAAGTAAAATCATGTAAGTAAAAAGCAGACATGAAATTACCCGGGAAAATAGCAATCATGGGTGGAGGAAGCTGGGCTACGGCTATCGCAAAGATTGTGCTTGCCCAAGCCGGAACAATAAACTGGTATATGCGCCGAGACGACCGCATTGAAGACTTCAAGCGGCTCGGGCATAATCCGGCTTATTTGACCAGCGTGCGCTTCAACATCAAATGCATCAACTTTTCATCGGATATAAATAAAGTAGTAAGAGAATCGGATACGTTGATTTTCGTCACTCCCTCGCCTTACCTGAAATCACACTTGAAAAAGCTGAAGACCAAGCTGAAAGACAAATTCATCGTAACGGCTATCAAAGGAATCGTACCCGATGAGAACATGATTATATCCGATTATTTCCACAAGATGTATGATGTGCCCGAAGACAATATTGCCGTACTTGCCGGTCCGTGCCATGCGGAAGAAGTGGCATTGGAACGCCTCTCCTACCTTACCGTAGGATGCAAAGACATCGAAAAGGCAAAAATGTTTGCCCGCCAACTGTCCGGACAATACATCAAGACTTCGGTCAATACGGACGTAGCAGGCATTGAATATGCTTCGGTTTTGAAAAACGTATATGCCATAGCGGCAGGGATTTGCAGCGGTCTGAAGTATGGAGATAATTTCCAGGCAGTATTGGTATCAAATGCCTTACAAGAAATGAACCGCTTTCTAAACACGGTACATCCGGTAGACAGATGCACAAATGACTCCGCTTATTTGGGCGACCTGCTGGTTACCTCCTATTCTAACTTCAGCCGTAACCGTGTGTTCGGCACGATGATAGGGAAAGGATACTCTGTAAAAAGTGCACAGATTGAAATGGAAATGATTGCCGAAGGCTATTACGGCACCAAGTGTATCAAAGAACTGAACAAACACTTGCATGTGAACATGCCGATAGTCGATGCCGTCTATAACATTCTGTACGAACGGATTTCCCCCATGATTGAGATTAAACTACTGACTGATTCATTCAGATAAATACATATATTATTATGGAAAATATCAAACTTAACATCGAAAAGACTTTAGGATTTATTTCTAAAGAGAAATTGGCATCTTACGAACCCAAAGTAAGAGCTTGTATGGAAACTTTGGAAAAAGGCACCGGCCTTGGAAACGATTTCTTAGGATGGCTGCACTTGCCTTCTTCTATTACTCAAGAACACCTGAATGACTTGAAAGCTACGGCTCAGGTATTGCGTGAAAATTGTGAAGTGGTAGTTGTTGCCGGTATTGGCGGAAGCTATTTAGGTGCCCGTGCCGTTATCGAAGCAATGTCTGACAGTTTTGCATGGCTAAAGGAGAAAAAAGCAGGACAACCTGTTATCTTGTTTGCCGGACATAACATCGGAGAAGATTATCTGTACGAGCTGACCACCTACCTGCAAGATAAAAAGTTTGGTATCATCAATATCTCCAAATCAGGAACGACAACCGAAACTGCTCTTGCTTTCCGTCTGCTGAAAGAACAATGCGAAAGACAACGCGGTAAAGAAATGGCACGCAAAGTTATTGTTGCCGTAACAGACGCCAAGAAAGGCGCAGCCCGCACTACCGCCGACAAGGAAGGATACAAATCATTTATCATTCCAGACAATGTAGGAGGACGTTTCTCTGTACTGACTCCGGTAGGCCTGCTCCCCATTGCCGTTGCCGGATTTGATATCGAGCAATTAGTAAACGGCGCACGTGAAATGGAAAAAGTATGCGCTAATGAGAACCTGATGGAAAACCCGTCTGCCCTCTATGCTGCTACCCGCAACGAATTGTATCAAAACGGAAAGAAAATCGAAATCCTAGTCAACTTCCAACCCAAACTCCATTATTTCATGGAATGGTGGAAACAGCTGTATGGCGAATCGGAAGGAAAAGACAATAAAGGCATTTACCCCAGCTCGGTAGACTTCTCTACAGATTTGCACTCAATGGGCCAATGGATTCAAGAAGGCGAACGTACTATTTATGAAACCGTGGTATCTATCGAAACTCCGAACCATGAATTGAAAGTGCCTACCGATGCAGAGAACTTGGACGGTTTGAATTTCCTTGCCGGAAAACGCATTGACGAAGTCAATAAGATGGCTGAATTAGGAACTCAACTGGCACACGTAGACGGAGGAGTACCCAATATGCGTATCAGTGTTCCGAAACTGGATGAATTCTATTTGGGAGAATTGATTTATTTCTTCGAGAAAGCCTGCGGTATCAGCGGTTATCTGCTCGAAGTCAATCCGTTCAATCAACCGGGTGTAGAAGCTTATAAGAAGAATATGTTCGCCCTGTTGAACAAACCGGGATACGAAGCTGAATCTAAAGCCATCCAAGCTCGTTTGAACCAATAAGCCTATGTTCGAAGAAGCTATTTGTTCTTATCTGCAAACACATCGCTTCGAGTCACTCAACCTGAAAGCTGTTCTATTCGACATGGACGGCGTATTATTTGATTCGATGAAGAATCATGCGGCAGCGTGGCACGAAGCGATGAAACGTTACAACCTGCAAATGACTCCAGAAGAAGCTTATTTGCACGAAGGACGTACAGGAGCAGATACTATCAATATCATAAGCACCCGCCAACGGAAAACAGAAGCGACAGCAGAAGAAATTGAAAAAATCTACCAGACAAAATCCGAGATTTTCAATACTTTGCCCAAAGCAGAACGTATGCCGGGTGCATACGAATTATTACAAAAAATAAAAGCAGAAGGATTAACTCCAGTCATTGTAACAGGTTCAGGACAAAAATCATTATTGGAACGTCTAAACAAAAACTTTCCAGGCATTTTCAAACCTGAATTAATGGTGACGGCTTTTGACGTTAAACATGGAAAGCCCAATCCAGAACCTTATTTGATGGGACTTCAGAAAGCAGGAGTAAAAGCCAATGAAGCAATTGTTGTAGAAAATGCTCCATTAGGAGTAAAAGCAGGAGTTGCAGCAGGCATTTTTACAGTAGCTGTAAATACCGGTCCCTTACCTGATGAGGTCTTAAAACAGGCAGGAGCCAACCTTCTTTTCCCTTCAATGATGAATTTCAATAATAATTGGGCAAGTTTTTATCATGTAATCAAATAAAAGTCGTATCTTTGCAACATAGCATTTACAATTGCTTATACTAACACTAACAAATTCAAATTGGATATTGAAAAGACTGCTTCGTGAGAAGCGGTCTTTTTTATTACATCACAACTTATAAAAAGACAAACAGTCAAGCATGCCTTTTGATGAACATAAGTGAGTTGGCCGTTTCACATAAGTAACTCGGGCGTTTAACATAAGTGAGTCAGCCTTATCACTTATGTTCATCTTTTCTCTGTATTGCCTATGTGTCTTATCGGACACCAATATAAGATTATTAATCTTACACCAGACAAGGTTATCTGTGCTGGATCGTGATATCAACCAAACGCACAAATCCATACTACACATCGTATAATTGTAATGAAAATAAACAACCGTCCCTACGGTCATTTGTAAAATTTGTAAAATACGGTCATTCAGCTAAAATTATTCCGTGTTGTGCCTTGATGTGGCATATCTTCCTTCTAACTTTGCCTGCGTATCTAAAAAGAAATGCTTATGAACGGAATGTACCCAAACCGGATAACCCTCTACTTGCGCACCACCAACTGGACCATGGGATATTGTCTACACCTCAAGTCGTTCAATCTGTCCCGTTGCCTATCCCTTTGGAAATTGGATTGCAGCTTATGTACATCGCTCGCCCGACTGGGAGTGAACAAACGCTCTTCCCTACGTGAAATGGACTACGAAAATACAGCGTGCGCCAGAAAAGGGAAAAACACCAGCTCCATATCACACAACAAATGGAGGGCGTATATCCCTTATTTGAATGATGACTGAAAAAACACCTAAAAAGCACAAGCAGCCCATGATATATCTGCCGTTTATCTTTGGCGTTCTAAAAAAATTTCGTAGTTTTGTAGAAATTACAAAGCTAAGAAAACAACGCAACGATAGATTAAAAGACATATTACATAACTTGCTGGCATATTATCAGACCTGGTTAAATCTGGAAAATTTACAAATGGAGTCTACGATAATAAGTCAAAGCCTGTTCTGTATCCTTCACCGAAGGACATGGACTGCTTTTTCTTATTCCGACTCCAAGGTTTTTCCAGAACCCAACCAGACGAATGAGAAAAATATAAGGACATGTCCTTTTTTTTATTCCTATGCAATACATTGGCATACCGTCTGCTTAATTTTGCCACATCTAAACAATTGAAAAAGTTAAACCTAAAACACTGATCCACTATGTCAAAAGTATTCCAAATCATTCCCAAACACACCAAACGGGTGAACGGAACCACCCTCACCCCGGAAATGACAATTATCGTCACTACCCAATCGCACACTACAACTCCTTTCTACAACGGTGCGAAAGAAGTACAAGAAGCCTACATGCGCCTATATGGTTTCGACTATAAGAAAGCCTGCTGCTCGGCAGACGATTTTGATTTCAAAAAACTGGACTAACCTTTACTACAAAGACTATGGACAACAACCGGATTTATCAGAAGATATACGACATTGCCAGCCAACTGCTGAAAGAAAATGCCGTCTATACACGTGCCGACCTGGCATACGAATTACAGGATTTCGGTATCAAAGCGGATTCGTTCGAAATAGGTATGCTGGTATGGAAAGCCTACAAATATTTCAACGACAACGAAGCCATCCGGCACTCTTTCTACGATAATGAAAAGAAAGACCCGCTGGTAGACGAATACCGGACAGATTATCTGATAGAGACGAATGACAACACTTCGCTCTTCCCTTTGCTCCAGCAAAAGTTGGCCAAGGGAAATCAGGCGTTGAACCAATTGGAAAACATTGTAACGCAAACCTTGCGGGAACAAACCGTTAGCGGAAGTATCGGTGCGCTCAATACCCTTACGGGCACACAGGGGGTTGTTAAAGTAAAAAACGAAGCTACCGCCGTATTCAACCTTTACTCGGAATTGGTCGGCAACTATGATGATGCCAAGCATCAAATCCAAGCAGTCACGACCGACTTTGTAAAACTGCGGGGACAAATCTGCGATACATACCGCCAATATGCCCTTGTACTGACCGATGCCTTCGGCGATTCCATCAAAACGGTCAGTCCCAAACTGTTCGACTTCGATTCCATCGAATGGCTTGACGTACACGGGATGCTGCAAAACGTAAAGTTAGACTACGACAAGATAAACGAAAAATGTTCCACTCTGATGAGCAGCATTACCGATAGTTTTGCCCAATCACTGAAAACGGCAAGCCAATCGTATAAAGCAGCGGGCAGCAAGCAAATCGGGCTGGTACTCGCCGGGCTTAACATGGTGTCGCACTACATCGATGCCGGACAGAAAACCGCCGAATTGAAACAAGACCTGCTCACGTTGAAAAACAGCGTGAAACATGATGTAACCCTCATCAAAGGAGACATGGGAAGGCTATTCGTCATTTACAAAACCCTGAACGACCTGTACATCCCGCAAGCCGAAGCCTTCTGCCGGTTCAGCAAACAGGTCCTTTCAGGCGAATGGCAACAATTGACCCAAGCCCTCTATGCCGATACGGATATACAATCGCTAAAAGAAGAAAGAGACGAAGCACTCGAATCTTATAAAACCCTTGAACGGGAAATGACCGACGAGCAACTGAACATCGACTATTACACTACCCGTATCGAGGAATGCCGCCAACTGTTAGACGGAATGCAAACCCAATGCCAACAAGCCCAAGCAAGCAAACCCAAAAAACCGTTCTTCTTGACCAACCTGCTCACATTGGGCTCCGCCAAGCAAAAATACAACCGGAACATCTACGACTGGAATCAAGCCTGTGCGCCTGTCATTTCCCAATACGAAGAAATGCAGACCGATATGAAATTGGATAGTGACGAACTGGAACAACTCCAACAACACTTGAACGAAAACAAACGGACGCATCAGCTGCTGAAAGAAAAACTGCATCGCCTCAACCGGGAAATAATGAACAATATAAACGTAAGCCCCGCCCTGCAAATGAAGCTGCTGCCCCACTTGGAATCAATGGTCAAGCTGTTGCGCATTGCCAGAGAAATAGCAAACAGCAAATTAGATAACAAATTGGTAAAAACCGTATCTATCACCCGGCAAAATACCGAACTGCCCCAAGAATTGAAACAAAATCTTCAGCTTTTCGCTGATACCCTAAGAGAACATGCGTCTATTGATTATGAAACAGCTAAAAATTCCTTCTATGCCGTATCAGACGAATACCCGACCGACTCCAGACAATCAACTTCAGACGGAAATGTGACCGAAGCAGATTTCGCACAATTATCGGATGCAGAAAATACAGCGATACAAAACACGGTAAACCTGCTCGAATCGTGGAGCCGACTGAAAGCGATGCAAGAGCAAAGCGCAATAGCCCATCAGACATACGACAAGGAATTGGAAAAACTTCAGGAAGCATTCCGAAACAACTTAGCCGACATTGATAACCGAGGTGTTATCTTGCGCGAAAGCCTGAAGAAAATCAATACCGCCACCAGCGAAGAAGAGCTGAAAGAAGGCTTATTATCGCTGGCACAAAAAGAAGGCGAATCCTTCAGCAAAGAAGAATGGAACGAATTTTTAAACGGAACTAAAACCATCGAACTATGAGCGAACTGCAAAGCAACCGGAGACGTCAGGCTCAAAAAGAACTGGGCCTGACCGATGAACACGAACAGGCACAGATAGAACGTGCCATGAAGCAAGAAGAAGAACGGAAAAAGAAAAAAGAACTGAGACGCATGGAGATAGAAGAATCCTCTTCCTACCGCGCCACCCAGACCATAGCCAAATGGATGGACAAGTATTTCATCGACCCGATACTGGGCTTCATCCTGCCTGCCGGGACCGGAGATGCCTTGACCTCCCTATTCGTAATACCATATATTTATGTCGCAGCCTGCAAGGTACGTTCGCTCCCGCTGACCTTAGCTGTGATATTCAACGTGCTCCGTGATGTAGCTATCGGACTGATACCGTTATGGATTGGCGACATCGTAGATGTATTCAACCGATCCTACGTACAAAACGCCCGGCTGATTGTAGGCTTCGTAGAAGATGACAAAGAAATTATTGAGGAAGTAAACCGGAAAGCCTTTTGGACGGGAGTGCTTATCCTCATTTTCTGTGCTATCATCTACCTGCTGGTCAGGCTTGCCGTACAAATTGTAGAATGGATAGGAAGCTTTTTCTAATTTAAGAAGTTGTTTTGAATTTATCGTGCGATGAATTCCCTTCTACCTTCTGTTAAAAAATATAAAACCTATTGTGACATAAGAAGCTGTTTTGATTTCATTCGATAAATCTGTTAAGCATGATTTGGATGAATGCAATCTGTACCATAGCTTCTGCGGTTTCAGCAAGGAATTCATAATCGATGGTC
>NZ_NFIN01000027.1 GCF_002161765.1 Bacteroides sp. An322
ATTTCTTGAATTTATTTTTAAACGCATTGTAATACAGCCATTTACGGATGAATGATTTTTAATGAAAGGACTTAGGTGCACTGAACCGTACACATTATTATATTATATATGCAATAAACAATCCGATTTTAACAGACAAAAATACATACGGCTCTATCCAACGATAAAGCCGTATGCATCAACCAATGCAGCCTGCTTCATTAGCCTTCCAAGCAGGCTGTGTTCAAAAAGGCATATAAATACCAATTATAGCTTACTCATAAACCGTTCGCGGTCTACGATGTAGCGGATGTGGGTGGCTTCGCCTACGGTGCCTTTGGTGTCGGATGCCGTGATGCGGAAGGTGAGTTTCCGTCCTTCCTCTTTTTCTAATACAGCTGTAGCCGACACTTCTTCGCCCAGTGGCGAAGGCTTTACGTGGGTAGTCTCAATAAACGCCCCTACGGTAGTGGAGCCTTCGGGGAGTTGGTCTTTCGCCGCATTCATCGCGGCGTTCTCCATAAGCGCTACCAGTGCGGGGGTAGCGAATACTTCCATATCGCCCGAGCCTAAGGCTATAGCGGTGTTGGCGGAAGTTACTTTTGTCTTGCTGGTGTAAGTTGGTTTTTCCATTGCTATTGTTTTTTTTATCCATATTTCACTCAATTACCTGTAGGGGCAGGGTTCGCCTGCCCGAATGCGCCCACGGATGTATCGGTTGATGTACTCAGGCGGGCAGACCCCGCCCCTACAGGTAATCTGACAATCATACATTTTTATTATCAGCAGCCCAAAATCTCGCCAAATCGCTTCCCGACGGGTGCTGGTAAATGCACAAGCCGAAGCGGGGGAGGACGGCTATGAAGTGATTGAACAAATCGTTCTGTATGGCTTCATACTTCAGCCACTCGATGGTGTCGGCGAAGCAATAGACCTCTAAGGGCAAGCCTTCTGGGGTGGGCTGCAACTGGCGCACCATAATCATCATGTCGTGGTTCACCTTTGGATTTTTCTGCAAATAAGCTAACAGATACATTCGGTATGCCTGCAGGTTGACCATCGGTTCCCCTCCTTCTTCAGGGGCTTCTATCCAGCCCTTTTCTACGTAGTTCCGCACTTCTTCACCGGTGCAGAAACGAACGGTGGTCATGTCGATGTAGAGCGAACGCTTGATGCGGCGCGAACCGTTCTCCCACATCCCGCGCCAGTTTTGGAACGAATCGCTCACCAAGGCGTAGGGAGGGATGGTGGTGATGGTCTTGTCGAAGTTCTGCACCTTGACCGTGGTGAGCGACACTTCCAGCACATACCCGTCGGCACCGTATTTCGCCATCGTCACCCAGTCGCCCGGACGGAGCATATCGTTCGCCGAGAGCTGCACTCCAGCCACCAAACCCAAGATGCTATCTTTGAATATCAACATCAGCACCGCCGCCGACGCACCCAGCCCGGCAAGTATCGTCGCCGCGTTTTGGTCGATAAGGATGCTGATGATGAGGATGATGCCCACCGCTATCGCCAGCAAAAGCACCATCTGGTAAATGCCTTTCAAGGGACGGTAACGCAACGCCTCGTGCTCGCTCGATATCTCATAAATCGATTTCAAGAACGAGCGAATAAGCATCAGCGTCACGACAATCAGATAAATAAGGCACGCCTTCAGGAGAATGGCGAGCACGTGGGGATAACCGTCGAACACGAAAGGCAGCAGCAGGTAAAAGATGATAGGCGGAATCATCCGCGAAAAGCTGTGCAGCATATCATCGTTGAACAAATAATCGTCCCACGTGGCTTTGGTCTTCGCCGTTATCTTCCGCACCGCCGGAATCAGCGCATGACGGAAGAGCTTGGTCACGATGTAGGAGACCAGCAGGATGGCGAGAATCATCGTCACCCGCGTGGTCCAGTTCAGATTCGCCTTATCGATGCCCAAATCTAACAGGAGGCGGGCTATTTCTTCGTCTATATGTTCCATAACAAGAATTATTTGGTTTAGCGAGGCAAATATACGAAGCTTTTTTCATATATTTAGCCACGAAAAGATGTATAACCTGTTAAGATTCGCTTATGGCACGCATTTATTCTTCCTTTTTCATCGGAATCTGCCTCATCCTGACCGCTCATCCGCGATAACGTAGCCTACGAAAAACAAGTATCCTGCCCGAAAATTCTTTATCCGAATTTCATATCAAACTGAACGACGGATCCATACTTTCCACTTCCGCATCAAAACAACTCATCGAAGACACTGAAAAATGAATAATGAATAGTTAATAATGAATAGTTAATAGTGAAAAAACAAATGCTTTCATTAACTTTGCAGGCAATAAAATAATATTACTAATACCAAAATAAATAATCATGAGTTTGAAAATTGTAGTTTTGGCAAAACAAGTACCAGACACACGCAGTGTAGGGAAAGACGCCATGAATGCCGACGGCACCATCAACCGCTCGGCTCTTCCGGCAATATTCAACCCGGAAGACCTGAACGCCTTGGAACAGGCACTCAGACTGAAAGACACACATCCCGGCTCTACGGTCACCATGCTGACTATGGGTCCCGGACGTGCCGCTGAAATCATTCGTGAAGGACTTTACAGAGGCGCCGACAACGGCTATCTGCTGACCGACCGCGCTTTTGCCGGAGCCGATACGCTGGCTACATCGTATGCCCTCGCCACGGCCATCCGCAAGATAGGCGATTATGACATCATCATCGGCGGACGCCAAGCCATCGACGGTGATACAGCTCAGGTAGGCCCGCAAGTAGCAGAGAAATTAGGCTTGCCCCAAGTGACTTACGTAGAGGAAATCGAAGAAGTGAACGGCAAGTCTATCCGCGTGAAACGCCACATCGACGGAGGTGTGGAAACCGTAGAAGGCCCGCTCCCCATCGTATTGACCGTGAACGGAAGCGCAGCCCCTTGCCGCCCGCGCAACGCCAAATTAGTGATGAAATACAAACGTGCCTTGGGAGGACAAGAAAAAGCAGCCCTCACCAAAGACGGAGCCGCACTGCCCTACGCGGACTTGTACGAGAAACATCCGTACCTGAACATCACCGAATGGAGCGTAGCCGACGTAAACGGCGACACGAAACAATGCGGTCTGTCGGGCTCGCCCACCAAAGTGAAGAAAATCGAGAACATCATTTTCCAAGCAAAGGAAAGCAAGACCCTGACGGGAAGCGACGCGGATGTAGAAAACCTGATTGTAGAACTGTTGGCTAACCACACTATCGGATAAGACTATGAATAATGTATTTGTATATTGTGAGATGGACGGCACACACGTTGCCGATGTCAGTCTCGAACTGTTAACGAAAGGACGCAAATTAGCGAATGAATTAGGATGCCAACTGGAAGCCATCTGTGCCGGAAGCGGACTTGCCGATGTAGAGAAACAAGTGCTTCCTTACGGCACAGACCGTGTGCATGTGTTCGATGCTCCGGGGCTGTTCCCCTACACTTCCCTGCCCCATACTTCTATCTTGGTGAACCTCTTCAAGGAAGAAAAGCCTCAAATCTGCCTAATGGGCGCAACGGTCATCGGACGCGACTTGGGTCCGCGCGTATCTTCCGCCCTGACCAGTGGACTTACCGCCGACTGCACCCAATTAGAGATAGGCGACCACGAAGACAAGAAAGCGGGCGTTACGTATAAGAACCTCCTCTATCAAATCCGTCCGGCATTCGGAGGAAACATCGTGGCTACGATCGTCAATCCCGAACACCGCCCGCAAATGGCTACGGTGCGCGAGGGCGTGATGAAGAAAGAAATCCTCAACGAGAACTATCAAGGCGAAGTCATCCGCCACGATGTAGCGAAGTATGTGCCCGAAACCGATTATGTGGTGAAGGTCATCGACCGCCACGTGGAAAAGGCGAAACACAACCTGAAAGGCTCGCCCATCGTAGTAGCCGGAGGTTACGGTATGGGAAGCAAAGAGGGCTTCGACATGCTCTTCGAATTAGCTAAAGAACTTCACGCCGAAGTAGGCGCGAGCCGTGCCGCCGTAGATGCCGGCTTCTGTGACCACGACCGCCAAATCGGCCAAACCGGTGTAACCGTTCATCCGAAACTCTACATCGCTTGCGGCATCAGCGGGCAAATCCAGCACATCGCCGGAATGCAAGACGCAGGCATCATCATTTCGGTGAATAGCGACCCGAATGCGCCGATTAACGCGATAGCGGATTACGTGATTAATGGAACGGTGGAAGAGGTAATTCCGAAGATGATTAAATACTACAAGAAGAACAGCAAGTAATCTTTCCTTTGGAGTTAAAAGGAGTTATTTCAAGGAGTTAAAAGGAGTTAGAAGCCAATAGTTTTACTTATGACACAAAGTTTCAAAGACATTTTAGCTTGGAAGAAAGCACATGAATTCGTTTTAAACGTCTATCGGGCAACAAACGATTTTCCTACGCATGAGCGCTTTGGCTTATGTTCACAATTTCAACGGGCTGCAGTGTCTATTCCTGCCAATATCGCCGAAGGTTATAGGAAACTAAGCAAAGCCGATAAACTCCGTTTCTTGAATATCGCACAAGGCAGCTTGGAAGAGTGCCGATATTATATCCTTCTCTCTAAAGATTTAAATTACATAACTGATAGCATTTATTACGAATTAACAAAGAGTATAGAAGATGTAAGTTTTTTGCTTAATGCTTATTGCAAAGGCATTATCAACAAAAGATGGGAAGAATAAAAGGAATTAAAACAACCAAACATTTGGCTTATAACTCCTTCTAACTCCCTATAACTCCTTCTAACTCCTAAAATAAAAAGAACTATGCCAAACTTTTATACTGAACATCCCGAACTCAAGTTCCATCTCAATAATCCGATGATGGAACGCATCTGCGAGCTGAAGGAACGCGGATACAGAGATAAAGAACAGTATGACTATGCGCCGCAAGATTATGCCGACGCACTCGACTCATACGACAAAGTGTTGGAAATTACCGGAGAGATTACCGGTGAAGTAATTGCAGCCAATGCTGAAGGCGTAGACCAAGAAGGTCCGCACCATGCCAACGGACGGGTGGAATACGCTTCGGGAACGAAACAGAACCTCGATGCGATGGTGAAAGCCGGACTGAACGGAATGACGATGCCGCGCCGCTTCGGAGGACTGAACTTCCCGATTACCCCATACACCATGTGCGCCGAAATCGTGGCACAAGCCGATGCAGGATTCGGAAACATCTGGTCATTACAGGATTGTATCGAAACCCTGTATGAATTCGGAGACGAAGACCAGCACAGCCGTTTCATCCCGCGCATCTGTGCCGGAGAAACCATGTCGATGGACTTGACCGAACCCGATGCTGGAAGCGACCTGCAAAGCGTGATGCTGAAAGCCACTTACGATGAAGCCAATAATTGCTGGCGCCTGAACGGCGTGAAGCGTTTCATCACCAATGGAGACGCTAACCTGCACTTGGTATTGGCTCGTTCGGAAGAAGGTACGCACGACGGACGTGGACTTTCGATGTTCATCTACGATAAGAACGACGGAGGTGTGGACGTGCGCCGCATCGAAAACAAATTAGGCATCCACGGCTCGCCCACCTGCGAATTGGTGTATAAGAATGCGAAAGCCGAACTCTGCGGAGACCGCAAATTGGGACTTATCAAGTACGTGATGGCATTGATGAACGGTGCTCGCTTAGGCATCGCCGCCCAATCGGTAGGATTAAGCCAAGCCGCTTACAACGAAGGACTTGCATACGCTAAAGACCGTAAGCAGTTCGGTAAAGCCATCATCGAATTCCCCGCCGTATATGACATGTTGGCTACAATGAAAGCGAAACTCGACGCCGGACGTGCCTTGCTCTACCAAACCTCACGCTATGTGGACATCTATAAGGCATTGGACGACATCGCCCGCGAACGCAAACTGACTCCCGAAGAACGTCAGGAGCAGAAACGGTATGCGAAGTTAGCGGATAGCTTCACCCCGTTAGCTAAGGGCATGAACTCGGAATACGCCAACCAAAACGCATACGATTGCATCCAAATCCACGGAGGTTCGGGCTTCATGATGGAATATGCTTGCCAACGCATCTACCGCGACGCACGCATCACCAGCATCTACGAAGGAACGACCCAACTCCAAACCGTAGCCGCTATCCGGTACGTGACCAACGGCTCGTATGCCGCTACCCTACACGAGTATGAAGCCATTCCTTGCGCACCCGAATACCAAGGCTATATGGACCGCCTGAAAGCGATGACCGGGAAATTGGAAGCTTGTACCGCTAAGATTAAGGAAGCGCAAAACCAAGAGTTGCTCGACTTCACCTCACGCCGGCTTTATGAAATGGCTGCGGTTTGCGTGATGAGCCACTTGCTCTTACAAGACGCTACGAAAGCTCCCGAACTCTTCGCCAAGTCGCTCGACGTATATGTAAACTATGCCGAAGCCGAAGTGGAAAAGCACCATAGCTTTATCCAAAACTTCGATGCGGAATCATTAGCGAATTATCGGAAGGCTTGATGAATGGAATAAGGAGTTAAAAGGAGTTATTGCAAGGAGTAAAAAGGAGTTAAAAGCCAATACTTTCTCTATGCTATTGGCATTTAACTCCTGCCGAAGGCATAACTCCTTCTAACTCCTTTTTACTAACAAGTTACGGATATTCATTCTTCATTTATCCTTGTTTTCCGCTCCAGCCACCAATAAAGCACGCCTAAGCATACGATAGATACAGATATGGGCAAGAAAAACAAGAACGTATCATGCGAAGGCAAACTTTGGCACAGGGCTTGCCACATACGGCTCAGGGCAACGCCATACACCTTTATTATATAATAGAAAAGACCACCCAAGGCACATACGCAAAATATCACTAATGCTAAACGAAGCCTGAACTCTTCACGACGTTCGCAGGCGTATGCCTCTTCACGCACCTGCTGCATCATGCGGTACGTAAAATTGCAGGGCAACCGATAAGCCGGTTGGCTCTTTATCGCTTTCTTTAGTCCTTTGTCTATAGTCATGGCTCACTCCTCCTCACTCATTAATATATACAGTTTCTTGCGTATGCGGTGCAATTTCACTTTAATATTACCCACGCTTTGATTCAAAATATGCGCGATGTCTTCGATGCTTTTCTCCTCTTCATAAAAGAATGCAACGATGGCACGCTCCTCTACCGAAAGCTTTTCCAATGCCTTCTGAAGCCGGGCGATGCGGTCTTCCGACTCATCATCCAACACCTCGTCAATCTCCGTTTCCGAGACCCGTTCCCATTGCTTATCATCTATCACTAACACTTCTTCTTTCTTCTTACGCAAGGCGGAAAGCGCGGTATTATAAGCGATGCGGTAAATCCAAGTAGAGAACGTGCTATCGGCGGAAAACGAACCTAAATGCTGAAACGCTTTCATAAACGTGTCTTGAGTCAGTTCTTCGGCATATTCGGGAGAAGATACCATGCGGTCAATCAGTGCGAATACTTGTTGCCCGTAGGTATCGAGGAAATACGAAAATTCTTCGGTCTTCCCCGCCAAAATATGCGTAATAATATGTGACTCGTTCGGTTTCATTTCGTATCTTTAGACGCAAAACCCGAAAAGAGGTTACAAATATAAAGAAAAAAATTTTTCTGCAACATTTTGTGTAACCTTTCGGCACTTCCTTGCGTCTAAAGGAGCAAAGGAACAAAATCAATCACTTAAAACAGAACAATATGGAAGACATTTTAGTACCGATTGGCGTACTTGCCATTATTTTCGGATGCATCTACAAATTATTCGAATTATTTGTAGGGCGTAAAGAACGAATCATGTTAATTGAAAAACTTCAACCCGAACAATTAAGCCACGGAGTGGCTGGACACTTGAAGTTCTCGACGTATTTTACTACCCTGCGCACAGGGTGCCTCTTGCTCGGCATCGGCTTAGGTCTAATAGCTGGATACTGCCTCGACCCGCACATCAGCTATGAAGATTCCTCCATTATTTATGCCGCCAGCATCCTGATAGGTGGAGGATTAGGCCTCATCGCCTCTTTCTCAGTAGAACTGAAACAAAACAAGAAGCAAAATTAAAATAATAAGAATGTCCGCAAATTGCCTGTAGAAGCTGTCTCAAAATAAAAATCAGCATTTATTTTGAGACAGCTTCAAGTATAGCATTCGGGAATAAGACAGACAAATCATGTCCTACAGCCTTATTGAAGTTAATCGGCTAGAATGATGAGCGGATGATTTTCTGCATCATCGCCGGTGTTCTTTATCCATGTATAGTTCTTGATATTGGCAGTAGCAAGAGCTTGGTTCATAGCAGTGATTGCCGCGTCCCAATTATTATCAGTAACCTTATTTTCAATGTTTTCTTCTTTGAATTTTCCACCTGCACCTACTCCCTCATAAACATTATATCCACAATCAAGTTCATCATTCGCCCAATAACAAGATGTAATGGTGCCATAATTTGCTCCCACAATAACACCTGCATCATTTGACACGGCATTTGGTGTCAATTCTACTACATTTCCTGTTGCATAACAAGCTACAATTGTTCCTCCCTTATGAGCATAATTACCTCCATTGTCTCCTACAATACCTCCACGCCAAGATTTACTCTGTATTTCTGCAGAAGATGAACAAGCATATACTTTCACATTCTCAGATGTAATAAAGCCAATGATACCACCAGCTTGTCCCAAGCCTGTGCTAATCACTTTACCTCCTACCACGTGGCAGTTCATTACAATTGTTGAACCACTTGCTTGCTTTATTATTCCACCTGCAGAATGAGAAGTTGCAATCATTTCCAAATCCTTAAATGTAACATTCTTTATAATGCAATTCTCGCTGGCTTTCTTGATAAAAGCAGCATCTTGTTCGCAAGTGTAAGTCAAGTTGCTGATAGTATGTCCACCACCGTCAAAAGTACCTGCGAACCATTCGCTATTTCCAGTACAAACACCTGCCCATGTTTTATCTTGCATATTTATATCGGCAGTTAAAATACAATTCGTATATCGATATTGACCTTTTTCTACATTGACAGCGTTCCCCCACGCAATTAATCCGTCTGCATTATACACCGTATAAGTCTTGCCATCTTCGGAAACCGTATAACCCAGATTTTCCACTATGCGCGAAGCAGTTACTTCATTGCCATTGGCTTGGATAAGCGTAACACGAAGTAAAGCTTTACCACTGCCTGCTGTAACTACAACTTTTGCTTCCTCCAAATTGCTCGTCACACTCCAACCATTCGCATCAGTAGAACGGGAATCGATATCAGTATATGTGCCATTAGCTCCTTCGGGGGTGATTTGTGCCACAAGAGCAGAATAATCACTTGCTTTTGTTCCGTCAGGATAAGTCAATTTGATTTCAGTTGAGGTACCTGTAAGAGTAAACGTCCCTGTACCCTCACCTATTTTTAAAGATTGGTATTTGGGTACATTGAAAACATTTCCAGAATTAGGTACCTGACCGAAAAACATCCATAGATGCATTCGGGCAAGCGAACCCCGCCCCTACACGAAAATCAGTCATATTCTATCTGAATACAACCTCTTTTTATATCCAATTCTCATCCGAAAAAAGTTTCATTCACTCTCCTTCTTCTCTTTCAGCAAGTCCCTGATTTCGGTCAATAACTGGATATCTGCCGGAGGAGCGGGCGGAGTCTTTGCCTCAGCCTCTTTCTTGCGGGTCAACGCATTGATGCCTTTCACCAAGAAAAATACTGCCAAAGCGATAATCAGAAAATCGAAGACCACCTGAATGAAATTGCCATAGCTGATCGCCACTTCCGGAGAAACCACCTTATCGCCTTCCATTACCGCACGCTTTATCACCCATTTCAAGTCGGAAAAGTTTACCCCTCCTACCAGAACGCCTACGGCTGGCATAATCAAATCACCTACCAACGAGGATACAATCTTTCCGAATGCACCACCGATAATGATACCTACCGCCATATCGACCACATTGCCCCGCATGGCGAACTTCTTAAATTCATTCAATGTCTTCTTCATTGCATACTCCAATTTTATTATCTAATCAAACGCAGAGACGCAAAAACGCAAAGTTTTATTTTTAGAGAAAGCAAAGCACACAGAGAGGAATAGGTTAAGCTCTGTGCTCTTTGCCCTCTCTAAAATGTTTCTCTGCGCCTTTGCGTCTCTGCGTTATAAATAATGTTTGCACATACAAAGGTAACAAAATCAAGCTATAAGACAAGAAATAAAGAAAGAAACTTTGAAATGCAAGAGAATACTCGTAGCTTTGCACCGCTATTTCAAAAAATTATGAACCAGACGCATAAACGACATACCTTATTATATACGTGGCTCGCATGCCTCTGCCTCTTCCTTCCCCTCGCGGCACAAGGAGCAGGCACAAAAACCACATTCCGCATCACCGTACTTAAAACCAACGGAGAGCCTCAGCCTGGAATGATTCTCAAAATATCGAGCCGAAACCAAGAATATACCGGTGATGCCCAAGGAGTTATCACCTTCCAATACGAAATAGAAGACTCCTATACCCGCTCGGCAAACCTGTATTTCCCTACCGATAGAGATAAACCGGTAGCATCGTTTGCCTTGGAACCCGAAAATGCCACGAAGACTTTCTATCTGGATAGTCCTCAAGACATTGTCGCATACAAGCAAAGCCAGCAAACCTTCCCGATAGAAGGGTATGTCACAACGGCTTCAGGAGAACCGATTACGGGTGCCGTGGTCAGCATCCAAGGCACCGGACGAAGAGTCACCACCGATGAAATCGGGCTTTTCCAAATTGATGCGGACTACAATCACCCGATAACAGTACGCGCCGACGGAATGGAGAACCAATCTGTTTCCATTCAGGCATTCCTGCAAAACCCGAACGAGCCTTACACGATTGTAATGCAGCGCAAAAGTTCCAGCCGTATCTATGCCTCTGCAGAGCAGATGCCCCAATATCCGGGCGGTATGAAAGCCTTCCAGAATTACCTGAAGCGCAATTTGAAATACCCTCCCCAAGCCAAACGGGACAGCATCGAAGGGGTAGTGGCAATCCAGTTCGTAGTGGAAAGAAACGGACGGATTAGCTCACCCGTTATTGTCCGGAGTCTGGAACCAAGCATGGATACCGTGGCTCTGAACGTTATCCGGAACATGCCGCGCTGGATTCCAGCTAAAGACCATGGCACTATCGTGCGGTGTAAATATTCCGTGCCCGTCCAATTCAAGATAGAACGCCCGAAACCCGTACAACCCAAGCCTCTTTTGGCAAACAAAGATAGCATCCTGCATAAAGACAGCCTCTTGGCAGATTCACTCCGGACGGATTCCGTTTCGATGGACTCCTTACGCTTGAAAAAGCTGATACCCGACTCGTTGCAGACCGATTCGCTCCGGTTACGACCTGATTCGTTACGCCTTCTGCCCGACTCGTTACGGATGCCCAACGATTCTTTACTCCTGAAGAAAGACAGCTTGCTGGCACCAGCCGACTCGCTTGTCGCACCCAAAGACTCGTTGACACAAACGCCGGACACGAATGCCGAGCCTCAAAAGCCCAAGAAACGGAACATCTTCGTCCGCTTCTTCCGCTGGCTCTTCGGAATCAAGGATAAATAAAAGACCAAGTCCTGCCAAAAAGGCAGGCGGATACTGACATAAATGCATACGGCTTCATCGCTTAACGAAGCAGGCTTCATCAGCCAACACATACGGCTTCGTAGGCAGATGAAGCCGTATGCGTTTGAATCCCCACTTATGTTCGTTATGCCTAAGTTCAAAATATGGTATATAAAAACCAATATTTCCCCCTCTTCCATACGAAAAAGGCGTACTTTTGATACAAAAACAAAAACACCTTTATATGAAGCATACGAAATCCATTTGGCTGGCTATGGCATTTGGCTTTAGCCTATTTACCGCCTGTGCGGATACAGACCCTAAGGCTGAGCAAGAAAAGCCCGGACAAGAAGAACCTGAACCCAATCCGGATCCAGACCCCGAACCCAATCCGGGCGAAGAAGAATTGCCCGACTATCCCGCTCCCGACCGGAGCATAATCCCGGCATTTCCTCACGCATACGGAGCCGGACGTTATACGACCGGAGGAGCAGAAGGGAAAGTCTATGTAGTGACTTCCCTCGCCGACAATGGCGCTATGGGAACCCTGCGCTGGGCATTGAACCAAACGGGCAAACGTACTATCGTCTTTGCCACGGGCGGGCTGATTGAATTAAGCAAAGAACTTGAAATCAAGAACGGGGATGTAACCATTGCTGGACAAACCGCCCCGGGCGACGGCATCTGCCTGAAAGGACATCCGGTATCTATCAAAGCCGATAACGTAATAGTCCGCTTCATCCGTTTCCGCATGGGCTCGGACAAGCTGACGGAAGACGAAGCCGACGGAGCGGATGCCTTTTGGGGAAGAGGATACAAGAACATCCTGATAGACCATTGCTCGATGAGTTGGAGCACGGACGAATGTGCTTCGTTCTATAATAACGAAAACTTTACCATGCAATGGTGCATCATCAGCGAAAGCCTTACCTTCTCCGAACATAGCAAAGGAAGACACGGATACGGAGGCATCTGGGGAGGAGAACCCGCTTCGTATCATCACAACCTTATGGCACACCATAGCAGCCGCACGCCCCGCCTTTCGGGAAGCCGCACCACGGGCAATCCCGATAAAGAGCAAGTCGACTTGCGGAACAATGTGTTCTATAACTGGGGACCGACCAACGGAGGCTATGCGGGCGAAGGAGGCTCGTATAACTTCATCAACAATTATTACAAGCCGGGACCTTCCACGTGTACCAAGGAAGGCATTGTCAACCGTATCTTCCAGCCCAACGGGGATGACGGAAGCCAGCAAAACCCGAAAGGCGTATGGGGAACCTTCTACGTAAACGGAAATTATTTCGACGGCACTTGCCCCAACATGACTTCGGAATACAAAGAACTGATAGCGGAAGTCAACGCAGATAACTGGGCGGGCATACATCCCAATGAAAAAAATTGCCCCTTGCCCGAAGGAGGCATCGAAGCCATCCGGTCGGAACAAGCCTTTCTCATCACACCCGATACGGACGAATATACCCAATCGGCACAAGAATCCTACGAATGGGTATTGGCTCATGCCGGCGCATCGCTCGTCCGGGATGATGTAGACGCCCGTATTGTCGATAACGTGCGCCAAGGGAATTATACCGCCGAGGGAAGCAACGGAAGTTCAGACGGATTGATAGACCGAGCCGAAGACGTTGGAGGCTGGCCCGATTATGCATCAGGCACTGCTCCCGTTGATACAGATAACGACGGTATGCCCGATGCATGGGAAGAGGAACAGGGGCTGAACCCGAACGATGCTTCGGACGGAGCCAAATACAACCTTACCCCCTACTATACCAACCTGGAAGTTTATCTGAATAGCTTAGTAGATAATTTATATCCTAACTCTTAATCATTTATTAATCATGAACTTAAACAAGAAACTTGGAACAGCATTTTGCCTCATTGCACTCTCTTTGTGTTGCATCTTGCCGGTAAAGGCATCTACCGACCGCATACCGGCATTTCCAGGAGCCGACGGTGCCGGAAAATACACCACCGGAGGCAGAGGCGGGAAAGTGTATATCGTCAATTCTTTGAAAGACGACGGTTCGGAAGGCACCTTGCGCTGGGCAATCCGCAAGAAAGGACCTCGCACAATCGTATTTGCCGTAAGCGGCATCATCGAATTGCAAGAACCGCTCTATATCAATAACGGAGACCTGACCATAGCCGGACAGACCGCTCCGGGTGATGGCATCTGCCTGAAGAACTATACCTTGGGAGTGAAAGCCGACAATGTCATCATCCGTTTTATCCGTTCGCGCATGGGAACAGACATCAAGCACAAAGGCGATGATGCCATGAACGGATTCAACAACCACCGGAATATCATCATCGACCATTGCTCAATGAGTTGGAGCACCGATGAATGCGCCACATTCTATGATAACCAGAACTTTACCTTACAATGGTGCCTCATCAGCGAAAGCCTTTTCCGGTCGATACACGAAAAAGGCGCACACGGTTACGGAGGCATTTGGGGAGGTCAAAAGGCGTCTTTCCACCACAATCTGCTGGCTCATCACTCCAATCGCACTCCCCGCTTGTGCGGAAGCCGTTATACGGGCAAACCCGAAGAAGAACGAGTGGAATTGTTCAACAATGTCATCTATAATTACGGAAGTGCCGGAGCCTACGCAGGTGAAGGAGGCTCGTACAACTTCTTGAACAATTACTATAAACCCGGTCCGTACACGGCTACGGTGGCTTCATATAAAAGACTCTTTACCGCTTATCCCGATGACGGGAAAAACAATAACGTCAAAGGCACGCACGGCGTTTTCTACCTGAGCGGAAACTACATGGATGATTCGTGCGCCAAGCTGACCGAAAAGCAACGGAAAGACATGCAAAAGGTCAACAAAGACAACACGAAAGGACTGATATTGAAAGACAAAACCGCCGACAAAGCGGCTTATTTATCCGACAAGCCTTTCCAAATAGCCGAACATACTTCCCTCCAACCGGCACAAGACGCTTACCAATCCGTTTTGCAATATGCCGGCGCTTCCTTAAAGCGGGATGACTACGACCAACGCATCGTGGACGAAACCTGGAACGGAACATACACGTATGAAGGAAGCCACGGAAGCACAAACGGATTGATTGACCAGCCTAGCGATGTAGGCGGATGGCAAACATACCAGTCGGCTCCTGCCCCACTGGATACGGATGCCGACGGTATGCCCGATGCCTGGGAAAAGCAACACGGGCTGAACCCTAATGATGCTTCGGACAGTTCTGCTTACAGTTTAAACACCGATTACACCAACTTAGAAATCTATTTAAACGGGCTGGTAAACCATTTGTATCCTTATTAATCTGCGAAAAGATTTAAAAACTCAAACACTAACAACCATGAAAAAAAACAGACTCGGTCTGCTTGCTTTGGGATTGGGTATAGCAAGTTTTTTAGATGCACAAACAATACCCTCTATTGACAAATTATCTGACGGAATCCACCATTGGAATTTGGGACATCCCGAACGTACATACGCACGCTACGCCCCTGAACAATACAAAGAAATAGCCGATAATTTCATTGCCTATCAAAACAAAGACGGAGGGTGGCCCAAAAATATTGACTGGCTTGCCATTCTTCCAACCGATTCTGTACGCAATACCTTGAAAGTGAGAGAACGGCAAAGTACATTGGATAACCGTAATACCTATTCACAAATCGATTATTTAGCACAAGTATATACCCTCACCAAACAATCAAAATACAAGAATGCCGTTGTCAAAGGTCTGAATTACCTGCTGAAAACCCAAAAGAAAAACGGTGGTTGGAGAGGTTGGGACGTAGATGCCATTACGTATAACGATGAAGTGACAACAGGGGTATTAGCACTTTTCCTACGCATCAATGAAGGTGACATCAACTATACTTGGCTGGATGATTCCATGAAAAAGAAAATCCACCAAAGTTTACAAAAAGGTATCGCCGTCATCTTACGCACCCAATACGTCCAAAACGGGGTAAAGACCGTATGGGGACAACAGCACGACAATGAAACCCTACTCCCCGTAAAAGCCCGGACCTACGAACTTCCTTCACTGGTTTCGGGCGAAAGCTGTGCCATACTACGTCTGCTAATGGAAATTCCTCACCCTACCCCAGCGATTATAGAAGCCGTAAAAGCAGGCGTGACATGGTTAGAGCAATCAGCTATCCAAGGCATCCGGATAGAAAAAATTCCCGTCAGTAAAGACAAAATCACCAATCCGGAATATCCTTACGACCGAAAAGTGGTGAAAGACAAAAAAGCCCCACGCATTTGGGCACGCTTTTACGAATTGGATACGAATCAGCCTTTCATGGCAAACCGAGACGGGAAAAAAGTTTACCGGTTGGAGGATGTAGCCCCGGAACGGCGGGTCGGTTATGCATGGTACACGTATGCCCCCGAAGCCATTCTGCAAGCCTATCCGGCATGGCTAAAGAAAACAGAAGCCGAACAGGCCTATACCGGATATGAAGTCATTGGCAATATGCCGGCTTTTTATCAGCAATTAACGCAAAACCTAACTTACCCGCTGGCGTGGGGCAATGCACCTGAAAAGGATTTTAACCGCTGGCGTACCCAAGCGCGTGAAAAACTCTTGGAATGTATGCAACCGGCTCCACCCAAAGTTGACTTTGACATGAAAGTCATCGAAAGCGAAAAACGGGACGGATATACCACACAAAAAATAGTGTTTAATGTTTCCGGATATTCCCGCGTACCGGCATATTTGCTCGTTCCAGAAAGCAAAGGTCCCTTCCCAGCCATACTTCTCTTGCATGACCACGGCGCACACTTCACTATCGGAAAAGAAAAAATGATTCGTCCGTTCCATGTTTCGGATGTTGTCATGAAAGATGCAGATGACTGGGTAATCCGTTGTTACGACGGACAATATACCGGCGATTTCTTGGCTCAGAACGGCTATGTCGTATTAGCTGTAGATGCTTTATTCTGGGGCGAACGAGGCAGAAAAGAATATGCCAGTTACGATGCGCAACAAGCTTTATCCGCCAATCTTTTGCAGCTGGGGACATCATTCGGAAGCCTTATCGCATGGGACGACATACGCAGCGCCGAATTTCTCCGTTCGCTTCCGAATGTAGACAAAAAAAAAGTCGGCACCATGGGATTTTCCATGGGAGCATATCGGGCATGGATGACTATGGCTGCTACAGATGCAGTCAAAGCCGGAGCCGCAGTGTGCTGGATGAATACCACCGACAGCCTGATGACATTGACCAACAACCAGAATAAAGGAGGCTCGGCATACGCCATGATTATTCCCAACATACGGAGATACATGGACTACCCGCACGTAGCAAGCATCGCCTGCCCCAAGCCAATGCTGTTCATAAACGGGGCTAAGGACAAGCTTTTCCCTATAGAAGGAGTAAAATCGGCATACGAAACCATGCGGCAGGTATGGGAAAGCCAAGAAGCCGAAGCGCATTTCCAAACCCAAATATACGATCTGCCTCATTTTTGCAGCAAAGAAATACAGCAGGCTATATTGGAATTTTTCAACAACGAATTTCACATTAAATAAATTAATAGCATGAAAAAGATTCATTTGTTTTGCATAATGCTAACAGTTCTGTTCCTGTCAGCATTTAAGTCCGACCGGGTTATAACCGTCTATATGATTGGCGACTCTACCATGGCGAACAAAAAACTCGATGCCGGCAATCTTGAAAGAGGTTGGGGGCATGTATTGGGAGGCTTTTTTACAGAAGATGTACGTATAGAGAACCATGCAGTAAATGGCAGAAGTTCGAAAAGCTTTATCGATGAAGGACGTTGGGATGCTGTAGTGAAGAAAATCCGTCCGGGTGACTATGTATTTATCCAATTCGGGCACAATGATGAAAAAGCTGACCCCAAACGGCATACAGAACCCGGAACGACTTTCGATGAAAACCTCCGCAAATTCGTGCGTGAGACCCGTGAAAAAGGAGGTATTCCGGTATTGTTCAATTCCGTAGTACGCCGAAACTTCGGCGAAAACCCCAATGCGATAGCCGCCGATGACTTCCGTTCTGAAAAAGCAGACGCTGTAGAAGAAGGCGACACCCTGATAGATACGCACGGGAAATACCTCGACTCTCCACGCAATATCGCTAAAGAAATGAGTGTTATTTTCATTGATTTGAATAAAGCAACAAAAGAGTTAGTTGAATCGATGGGTGCAGAGAACTCGAAAAAGCTCTTCATGTGGGTTCCCAAAGGAGTTTCGCCTGCATGTCCCAAAGGACGCCAAGACAATACCCACTTTAATGTGTATGGCGCAAGACAAGTGGCAAGACTTGCCGTACAAGCCATCGAAAAGCAAATACCTGAACTGGGCAAGTATGTGCGTTATTATGATTTCGTAGTAGCGAAAGACGGGAGCGGCGACTTCTTTACGGTGCAGGAAGCTATCAATGCCGTACCGGATTTCCGCAAGAACAAACGCACCACCATTTTAGTCCGCAAGGGAGAGTACAAAGAGCGGGTAATCATCCCAGCATGTAAAATCAACGTTTCCCTGATAGGAGAAGAAGGAGCGGTTATCACCGATGACAATTATGCTTCGAAGAAAAACATCTTCGACGAAGAGATGTCTACATCCGGCTCGTCTACCGTCTATATCTATGCCCCTGACTTCTATGCCGAAAATATCACATTCGCCAATACAGCCGGCAGAGTCGGTCAAGCCGTAGCCTGCTTCGTGGACGGCGACCGTACCTATTTCAAGCATTGCCGCTTCTTGGGCAACCAAGACACGCTTTACACGTATGGAAAAGAAAGCCGCCAATATTATGAAGGATGTTACATTGAAGGTACGGTAGACTTTATCTTCGGCTGGAGCACTGCCTTATTCAAAGACTGTGAAATCAGAAGCCTCAGCAACGGATACATAACAGCCCCCTCTACCGACCAAGGCAAATCCTACGGATATGTATTCTGGAATTGCCGCCTGACTGCCAATGAGGAAGCTGCAAAAGTATATCTTTCGCGCCCGTGGCGTCCCTATGCACAAGCCGTTTACATCGAATGTGAAATGGGCAAGCACATCGCTCCCGAAGGCTGGAACAACTGGGGAAAGACATCAAACGAAAAAACCGTATTCTATGCCGAATACCAAAGCAAAGGCGAAGGAGCCAATCCTTCAGCACGTACCACATACAGCCGCCAGCTGACCGACATCAGCAACTACCAACCTGAAAAAGTACTGGCAGGCAACGACGGATGGAACCCCATAAAGAACGGGAATGCGTTGCTGACTAATCTTAAACGATAAAAAATCAGTATTATATAATTCAAAAAGAGGCGATGCGCAATGCACCGCCTCTTTTTATGAGAACAATATTCTAAAGCTTAGCTTTATTCCGTATACCAACGTGGGTCACCGATTCCGTTCAAATCGTCTATCAATAAGGTGAAATCACCATTTTCAGGGTCTGTGAACACTTCTGCAGAAGCTGCTTCTGGCGAAGTTACATCTACATCGAAATCATTACTGCTGAATACACCATCTGTTGTCTTGAACGAATTGGTTACCGTAATCGTACCGTCTGTACGGATACCACGTCCCGGAGTAAGACCGAAGAGAGTGTTTTCTACGTTCACATTCGTATTATTGCCATTAGCATCTACCAAATAACGGCTAGCATTATTCGGCGCATTATAGAAGGTTACTCCACTGATGTTTACTTCTGCCAAGGCACATTTACCTGCCTGTATGAAGTTATGTCCTACATTGCTGAACGTAGAGTTTGTTACGTTGATAGCTCCGATGGTATAAGCAGCATTATCCACACGGAATACGGCATAACCGCCCGAACCGATATTAGTCACAACACAATTGTCAATAGTGATATCATTAAACGTTACAGCATCCGAAGCTTGCAGACGGACAATACTTCTGCTCATGTTGTCTATCATACAGTTGGTTAATGTAAAGTCGCCGATAGTTGCTCCGTTTCCTTCATTGATGAAATATTGGCAACCACCATCCACGATAGTCAAGCCATCGAAGCGGATGTAACCATGTGTACCACCAATTTCCAATGATTTCGGGAAATTCAATGTCGGTCGTTCGCCCGGCAATGCAAAGAATATAACAGACAGACCTTCCGGAATTGCCAGACCAGCTGCTTCACCTGTTTCTTCATCTACACCGTGTACATCAATTGTAGCACCGCCTGGAATACCCAAAGTCAGACTATAATCTGATGCACCTCCAGCAGCAGCTTGTGCCTGTGCGGCAAGGTCATCTATCAAGACTTGGTCAATCAACGTAATACCTTCTTCCAACGAAATCTTCAGGTCGGCATCCGGCATCGGAGCAGTAGTGCTTGCACCAATTTCACCACGTTTGGTTTCACCGTTATAGATAACAAACCAATATTCAGTCTGTGCTTCCAATCCGCTGATGGTACATGCTGCTGCAGCCAAATCATCAGCTGTGATTTCATACGTTTGAAGAACAGCCTCACCAGCTTCAAAAGCTTCTTCAGAAGCATAGATATCAACATGAGTTACTTCAGCTTCAGCCAACCAAGTCAGACGTATGGTATTTTCTGTACGGTCTGCAGACGCCACAGAATAAAAGATTTGTTCACCATCCGTTTCAAATGAACGGAGATCGCCATCTTCAAAATAACTCCACAACGAAGGAGCCGTACCGCTATTAGAGAATGCCTTAATACGAAGGAAATAGGTTGTTTCCCCTGTCAGACCTGTTAATATATAAGGAGATTCACGTACGGTGTCAATACGAGACCCGGCATGAAAATCTTCTTGATAAAGGCTGTCTGTGTTCAATTCCAAAATATAATAGTCCACACTCGGAAGGCGGTCGAAAGTCACTTCGGCAGTAGTAGCCATTGCCGAAACCTGTATATCCTGAGCACCGAACAAACGATTATGGCTGCTATCGGTACCCCAGTCATTGTCATCCACGCAGGCAGTCATTCCTGTTGTAAGAAGACCTGCCATGAATAGGTATTTATAATTAATTTTCATATTTCTGTCGTTTTAAAAGGTTGGGTTAGTTAGAGAATCCGTAAGAGTTCTTCAAGTGCCCGTTAGAATCGTTAATCGTTGTTGTATGAATTGGCCATATATAACGGTTGATTACTTGTCCGGCAGGACCTTGGAAACCGGCATATTTATCGTAGCTGATAAGACCGCTACTAATATAATTAAGGGCATCGTATGTACTATTGTCATCAGGAATAACACCGTCTTTCTTCACGTTGCCCCAAAAGCTCACACTCTTATAGTCGTTGGTACTTTCCGGTTCCTCATACCAGCAAACGCTAGAATAGTCAACTAAATACCAAGGATCTGCCGAAGCATTTTCTTTATAATACAGATTCTTTACGTATTCATCATTTTCGATGGCATGTTTGTAAGAGTCAAGCATTTCTACGGTCTTGTCTATCAACAATCCCCAACGAATAAGGTCATATTTACGTACTGCTTCACCCGCCAATTCCCATGCGCGTTCGTCTACAATCGCATCAAAGAAACTTTCCTTGCTTCCTGCTGCTTGAGCCACATATTGCGAAACCTTTTCGGAATTTCCGTTAAAGGCACGGCTACGTACTTCCGCCAACGCTTCTACAGCCGATTTGCCGCAAGTACCTGCACCATTAGGTCCATAAAGTTCATTTACTACCTCAGCATACATTAACAATACATCTGAATAACGCATTACTACCCAATTGATACCATAACCGGTCTTGGTACTTACTGCAGCATTTTGAGCACGCCATTCTTCAGTCATTTTGCGTACATCCCATTTAGCTACGTAAATACCAAAAGGAGCATTGGTAAAGGTCTGTGTCGCAGTTACATCACGCAATTCATACGGTGCACAAGTAATATCACGGCGTGTATCTTCCGGATCGAATGACATAAAGAACGGAGCAGTCAGCTTCACCTTACCCGATGAATTGCTGAAACCAAACGGACTTCCAGCCGTATTGATACGCACACCTGCCGTGTAGCCCATTTCACCTGAATAGTTCAAGCCGTGTGCCACTTCGAAGATATTTTCATAATAAGTTTGGTCCAAAGTCAGTTGGTTAATGCGATACCATTCATCCTCGTAACTGGGATTTAACTGATGCCGTCCGCTGCTGATAATGGCATCCAAACAGTTCAAAGCCAATTCATAAAGTTGGCGGCGTTTTTCGTTACCCGGACGCATTGTCGGATAAGTAGGATCACTATAACCCAACTGTCCTTCACGTTTTTCGCTTAGATTTACATAACCTTCTTTAGGAGTCTCACGGATTGCATAACCGGCTTCTGCCAAAGCAATACGGGCAGCCAATCCGTATGCAAATCCTTTTGTGCAATGTTCAGAAGTATAGCCTGCCTCACCTACCCATGGCAATAATTCGGCAGCTTCTTGCAAATCCACTAACAACGTATCCATAATAACATCACGATCCGTTTTTTCCAAATAAAGGTTAGAACCGTCGCTTTGAGTGGATTCCAACTTCATAGGCACATCCCCGTAGTGCTTAATCAAGTCAAAGTAAACCATAGCACGCAAGGTAAGCGCTTCACCTAAATAATAGCGCATCTTCTCGTTTTCACGAATTTCAGAACTGCGAATGCCTTCAATTACCAAATTCGCATATTCGATAATTTCAAACATCTCGCTCCAATTGTTAGACAAGCGGTTCCAATTAGGTGCATTATAGTTACACAAGCCACGCTCGGACTCTGCTGTAGTAGTTTCTTGAGTCAATGCATCCACCAATTCAATATCGCTATTGGTAGAGAAGTTTAATGGGATACGGCATCCGTAAGTATGGTCTAGCACCAATCCGGCATATACACGGTTAAGGGCTTGCTGGGTATATCCTTCGCTATTGTAAACCGTTTCGGGAAACATTTCCGAAGGAGAGTTCTGATCCAAGAAATCGGAACAAGAAGTTGTGGCTACTCCCATCACCCCAGCCACAATCAAGGTCTTTACTATATTTTTCATCATTGATTCCTTTCTTTAAAATTAGAATGTTACATTGATACCTCCAACAATAGAGAAGCTCTTCGGATAAGCTGCATAATCCACACCCGGAGTCATAGGGGTGCTAGTACAGCAATCCACTTCAGGATCTACGCCCGAATAGCCTGTGAAGCAGAACAAGTTATAACCGGTAGCATAAATGCGGACATTTTGCATCAGCATCTTTTGAGTCCATGCTTTCGGCAAAGTATAACCGATAGAAATAGTTTGCAAACGCAAGAAAGACGCATCTTCTACATCCCAACTCGTCAAAGGACGTCCCGTTACGGTTGCCGGATTGTAAATAGATTTGCCACTATTCACACCATTAATATAATCATAGTATGCTTGTTCACCATGAGCTGCGATGTAATCGTTTGCAAAATTACGGTTCATCATATTTTCACCAGTCACTGGGTCTACACGTGACCAACGGTTATCCATTGTAAAGTTATTATTCACGTTATAATGCTGACGAGAGCCATCGTAGAAACTTGAAGCAGCTTTCGTACCGTTGATAATTTGTCCGCCCAACTGATAGTTGAAGAAAATATTAAAATCGAAATTCTTCAAGAAACGACCGTTCAATCCGAAACCTCCGATAACAGGTTGAATGGTATTACCCAAACGCACTTTATCTTTAGCATCAATAGTGCCATCATTGTTCACGTCTTTCAACTTCATCGAACCGGGTTCCAACGCTCCAGTTACTGTACCCAATCCATGAGTTACAGGCTTACCTTCTGCATCGGTACGAATAGTCCAACCGGTACCGTTCCATTGCAAATCGTCAGTCGTATATACTCCATCATAAATATAACCGTAAACTTCACCCAATCGTCCGCCTTCTTCCAGATAAAACTCTTCTTGGCTAATGACGCCAGAGCCTGACCATTTACTACTTTCCCAAGTAGCGCCACCAGGATATTTATCAATCTTACCGTGGTTGTATGAAATATTAAAGTTAAAATTCAATCCCCAATCTTCTTTATCGGCAATTACAATATCCGTCATAAATTCGATACCTCTATTGGAAGTCTGTCCCACATTCTGGTATTGATATGCATAACCTGACGAACCGGGAAGCGTCTGACGCATCAACAAATCCTTGGTCGTATTCCAATAAGCATCAATGCTACCTGTGATACGGCTATTGAAGAAACCGAAATCGATACCAATATTACGGGTAATAGTCGTTTCCCACTTTAAGTTCGGATTTGCCAACATCGTACCATGTTCCAGCATAGAAGCGGTAGTTTCATTAAAATAAATGCTTCTAACATCTGTTCCAGCCAATGCGTATGTAGTGTACATATAGCGGGCATCAATCCGGTTATTACCGGCTGTACCATAAGAAAGACGGAGCTTCAAGTTAGAAAGCCAATCGGTTGTCTTTTTCATAAAAGATTCTTCGCTGATACGCCATGCTAAAGCAACAGAAGGGAATACACCCCAACGGTTGCCATCGGTAAACTTACTAGAGCCATCAGCACGTACCGTAGCGGTCAACAAATAGCGGTCGAACAAAGAATAATTAATACGGCCAAAGAAAGAAGACGTATTGTCTTTTATACCAATATAAGTTTCAGTAGGCAAAGCCGTACCATTACCCATAGAAGCCAACACATCATCTACAGAATTGTCTGTAGGGAATCCTACTGATGTCAAATTAGTATCATCATACCAAGAACTGGTCATTTCCTGACCGATCATTACGTTGAACTTATCTTCTTTTGCAATCAGATTCTTATGGTCGTATGTCACAGTATTAGCCAAACGCCATTCTTTCTGAATACGCTTAGTCAAATAAGCCTGAGGCTGTCCTGAATAACCAAACTTAGAGTTTGCGGTAGCCTTAGCCTCCCATACTTGATCAGTGTTATTATAACGCCAACCGTAGCCATATTCTGAACGGAATTTCAACCCTTCGATGGGTTCCCATGTCAAACTGGCATTCGCATTATTCTGTAAACGTGTCTGTTTCTTATAAGTCGCGTTAATGCGTTCCAACGGCGTATAATCGGTATTACCCGTATCTTCGTCTACAAAATCTTCTGACAAACGTGTCACAGGACGATAGATTGTACTACGTGCAACAATAGAATATGCTTTACTGCTTTCTTGTGTATCTGCACCACCGCTCAAACCATCAATTTCAGTATAAGAAAAACGATCATTCACATCAAGTGTCAACCAATCATTCAATTTAGTCTGGACCTTCACAGTAATGTTGTTTCGGGCATATCCAGAACCAATCATGATACTCTTTTCATCATTACGTGAATAACTAACGGCATATTTAGTCTCCTTCGTACCACCGCTTACACTTACGTTATATTGCTGTTGGTTACCTGTACGTCCAAAAAGTTCTTCCTGATAATTGGTACCTTCGATAGATTTCCAAATATCCAAATCTTGGAAAAGACCATAGTTTGTCCCATCCTGATTGAGTTCCTGTTGATACATTACATATTCGTATGGGCTTAATACACCTACTTCGCCTACACGTTTACGTATACCAAAAGAAGCTCCGAAATTAACCTGAGGCTTGCCTTCATGCCCCGATTTAGTAGTAATAATGATTACACCATTTGCACCTTTAGCACCATAGATAGCTGTAGAAGAGGCATCTTTCAGCACATCAATGCTTTCAATGTCAGCCGAAGCGATATCACTGATGCTGGAAACAGGGAATCCATCTACAATATACAAAGGAGAGTTATCTTGAGACAATGACCCTCCACCACGCACACGGATTTTTACTTCCGCATCGGGTGAACCTTCAGTGGTTGTAATAGATACACCCGGCATTTTACCGGTTAAAGCCTCTGATACATTGTTTACGGGCACTGCCGCCAATTCTTCTGCACCGACAGATGCAATAGAACCGGTCAAGTCTCTTTTAGACATCGTACCGTAACCGATTACAACAACTTCGTCCAACATTTCCGTGTCTTCTTCCATAGTCACGTTCAGTTGGGCTTCTCCGTTGTATGTGACTTCCTTGTTTTTATAACCGATGTAGGTAAACGTAATGACATCCGACTTCTTTACCCCCGAAAGGATAAAGTCTCCGTCCAAACCAGTAACAGTACCATTCGTGGTACCTTTTACTACTACGCTGACGCCAATCATCGGTTCTCCTATGGCGTCTTTCACGATGCCCTGCACTTGCCCGTTCTGAGCAAAAGAGACGAGGCATAGCATACTCATTACGAGTAGCGCGACTGCGCTTCTTAGTCTTTGTAGGTAATACATAAATCAAAAGATGTGTTTAAATAGGAACTTTAATATTTTATATGCAAAGTTCTCTCAAAACACATCTTTTTTTGTGCACATTTTGATTTTTTAATGATAAAAATTGTTTTATTCATGCGGATTCCATTCGCTTGACCGCAAATAAACCTTGCTCATCGTTATTCCAGCCGCCTCTTTCTCAGTTAGTTGTTTTACCCATTTCACACGAGCAGACGTATCAGCCCCTTCACCGGAATTACCATACTCTGCATAACGGGCAGTTTGCTCATTGGCTTTATTCCGCCAATTATTCCACCCTGCCGGAACAATCTGTTTGCCCAACTCGCAATTCATAAAAACAGTAGAAGCATAAGGACGCCACGGACGCCCCAAGTAAACCTTGTTCACATTAGCATCTGCCGTCAGTTTACACTTATTGAACACATAACCATAAGCAATGCATTCGGGTGTAGAAGCAGCCGTCACAAACGAATTGGCTTTGCTATGAATGATACACCCTTCGAACCAAGCTGTAGAAGGACCAAAAATAAAGTCGGTTGTACCTTCGATGTAACAATTTTCGAAATAGAGGCGCGTACCTTCCACCCCTGTATAGACAGTATCTTGATTTCCCAACAGACGGCAATTGAAGAACCGCAAGCAATCGCCTTCTGTATGCAAAGCTACCGCCTGTCCTAAACGAGGAGCATTATTTTCAATGGTTATATTCCGAAACGTTATATGATTCCCTTCCACTTTCACCGTATAGGTACGAAATGTCCCCATTTGATTTATATTAGCATGGTCGGCATTGGTAATGACGGTTTCATTTACATCCTCACCGATTATTTCTATATGCTGAAGCCAAGAAGGTATGACTAATTTTTCATGGTATACGCCTTTCTTTACATAAATTTTCACATTGTAATCCATAAAGGCACGAGCAGACTCCAACGCTTCAAAAAGCGTTGCATAATCACCCGTCCCGTCTTGAGCCACAACCAACATCCGCGGTTCCGCAAAACGGCGTTGCTCTTTAGGAAGGCTTTCCCATTCAAGACTTGCCAAGATAAACGGACCTACCGCTTTCGGGTCATTATCCCGGATTTTCTCATTAATATAATAATTATAGTCACCCGAACGGTAATTCTTTCCTCCCAATCCGGCTACGGCACACGCACGAGTTATCGAAACCAATCCTTTTTCATCTACCTGGATGAAATTATTCAGGATGCCTTCATATCCCTTCCGCGCTACATTAAAGTAAGAAGAGGGAATATATCCTTTACGCACTGCCTTAAACAACGAATAGACAAACATCGAAGAACAAGACGACTCCAGATAATTTCCTTCATCACCGCTCCGGTCCATAACTTGATACCATAACCCTTCTGGACTTTGATATTTCTTCAAAGTTTTTGCAATATGATTCAGAATAACCAATACCGAATCGCGTCCCGGTTCGTGTTTCGGGATAAAATCGAGCACATCTACAATCGCCATAGCGTACCAACCCAACGCACGTCCCCACGTATGTTGTGATTGACCGGTCTGTTTATCTGCCCATTTCTCGGTTTTGCTCACATCACACGCATGGCGGAACAAGCCTGTAGCAGGGTCGTAGGTATGTTTTGCCGCTAATTGGATTTGTTTAATAACCTCCTGATAAGCCTGAGGTTCATTATTCCGATAAGCATATTCTGCCAAATAAGGAACTCCCATATAAATACCGTCCAACCACATTTGGTGCGGATATACTTTCTTATGCCAAAAACCTCCGTCCGCATTGCGTGGCTGCCCTTCGAACTGTGTACGGATTAAGTCTAACGCTTTTTTATATTTTGCTTCTTTCGTCTGCTCATAAATACGGAACAAGAATTTACCCGAATTGATACGGTCCAAACTATATTCCTCTACCTTATATTTCTTTATTGTACCGTCTGCATTGACCATTGTATCAGCATACGCCAACGCATAATCAAAAAACTTTGCATCGCCATACCGGTCATACACATCCAGCATTGCGCCTAATTCCAATCCATGGCAATAATCCCACTTCAATGCCGGTTGGAAATCAAGCATCCAAGACTCTGGATTCCGAACCATTTCCGACTCAGCCATTCGGACTGACCAACACTTCTGCCCTTCAGGAAAATCTGTTTTTGCCTGAACTGCATTCGAAATTGAGAACAAAGCCCCCAATCCCAACAATAACCAAACATTGTTTTTCATGACACCTAATTTTATTTTTTACAAAAGTACGAAAAAGCCCTAATCAGCATGTGGATTTTCTGGGCTTAAAAGTCGATTATTTATTCATCTATATGGAATTATCGTGTACGATAACGGGAAAAATCGTTTTTATTTGACCTAAGTTTATAAATTCTTTAAAAATCCATTGCAAATTAAAAGAAAAGAGCGTACATTTGGTGCAATATCATTCATTATTAACCTTAACAACCCTACTTAAGAAAGATAAAATTAACGTATGGAACAAGTTTTTAGCTACATTATCAGCTTAGGAGCATCAGTCATGATGCCCATTATTTTTACAATTATCGGTTTATGTATTGGCATGAAGTTCGGCAAAGCATTGAAGTCCGGACTCTGCGTGGGGGTTGGTTTCGTAGGCTTAGGCGTAGTTACCGCTTTACTAACCACCAACTTCGATAATCCGTTGAAAGCTATCTCCGATCTTTATCATTTGCAACTAAACGTATTCGACATGGGTTGGCCCGCTGCAGCAGCCGTGGCATACAATACTGCCGTAGGTGCTTTGATTATCCCAATTTGCTTGGGTATAAATGTATTGATGCTCATCACGAAGACTACACGCACGGTCAACATCGACCTTTGGAACTATTGGCACTTCGCTTTCATCGGTGCCGTAGCCTATTTCGTAATGGGAGAAAGTCTGGCATGGGGCTATTTTGCAGCCATTGTATGCTACATCATCACCCTCGTATGTGCCGACCTTACGGCTGAAAAGTTCCAGAAATATTATGATTTGGACGGAATCTCTATTCCTCAACCCTTTTGCCAAAGTTTCACTCCTTTCGCTATCCTTATAAATAAAGCACTGGATAAGATTCCCGGCTTCTCCAAGCTGGACATTGATGCAGATGGCATGAAGAAAAAGTTCGGTGTGTTAGGCGAACCTTTGGTATTGGGTGTCATCGTAGGCGTACTCATTGGCGCTGCTGCACAGCTCGACATTAAAAAAGTGCTTTTCTTAGGCATCACGATGGGTGCGGTTATGGAACTTATTCCCCGCATTACCTCGCTCTTTATAGAGGGATTGAAACCTATTTCCGAAAAAACATCCGAATTGGTTAAAACCAAATTCAACGGCAAGAAAGTACATATTGGTATGAGCCCTGCTTTGGTAATCGGCCATCCTGCCACACTGGTAGCATCGGTCATCCTGATACCCGTCATTTTGGCATTAGCCGTATTCCTTCCGGGCAATCAGTTTCTTCCATTGGCATCCTTGGCAGGTATGTTCTACCTTTTCCCCATGGTGCTTCCTTATACGAAAGGCAATGTATTGAAAACTTTGATTATTGGTTTGGTGACTCTCATCATCGGACTCTACTTCGTAACCGATATGGCTCCCGACTTCACATTAGCCGCCAACACAGTATATGACGCAACACACGACCCCACGGCACATATCCCGGAAGGTTTCTCTGGCGGTGCGCTCGACTTTGCCTCCTCTCTCTTTGGGTGGGTCATCTATAGAGGCGTCAAGCTCTCTTACATAGGTGCCGGATTACTCGCCCTGATAGCCATTGGCATGATGCTCATCAACCGCCGCATCATCATCCGTAGTGAAAAAGAAGCAAAACAAGCCACAAAATAATCATTCCACAAAAAGAACTTAATAATTAAACATACAGAACGATGAAAAAATTAGCTATTGCAATGATGCTGGGCTTAGCAGCAACAACAGCATCTGCTCAAATGAACTACAAAGTACAGACAGCTTGCCATCCGCAAGACGTAAAACACTATGATACCGAACGCTTGCGCTCATCCTTCATGATGGAGAAAGTGATGGCTGCTGATGAAATCAACCTGACCTATACACTCTATGACCGCCTCATCTATGGCGGTGTAATGCCCGTTAACAAAGTGCTGAAGCTAGAAACATTCCGCGAATTAGGTCCAGAAATCACCTATTTCTTGGAACGCCGTGAATTGGGTGTAATTAATATAGGCGGAGACGGTGTCGTAACCGTAGACGGCAAAGAATATCCCATGAAATATAAAGAAGCACTTTATGTAGGTTGTGGCAATAAAGAAGTGACTTTCAAGAGCAACGATCCTGCCAAACCCGCTAAATTTTACATCAATTCAGCTCCTGCCTACAAGCAATTTGTCACTCAGCTGATTACTACCGATGTAGAAGCTCAAAAAGCCAATCCGAAGAAATACGCATTAGCTATCTCAGACCACTATGGAAAAATGGAAGACAGCAACGACCGTGTAGTGAACCAGTTGATTGTGAAAGATGTATTGGAGCGTGTGAAAAACGGAGGTACCAACCAGTTGCAGATGGGATTGACCGAATTAGCTCCCGGCTCGGTATGGAACACCATGCCTGCCCACACGCATACGCGCCGTATGGAAGCATATTTCTATTTCAATGTGCCCGAAGGCAATGCCATTTGCCACCTCATGGGCGAACCTCAAGAAGAGCGTCTGATTTGGCTTCATAACGAACAAGCTATCACCTCACCCGAATGGAGCATTCATGCAGCTGCTGGCACCAGCAACTATACTTTCATTTGGGGTATGGCAGGCGAAAATCTGAAATATAGCGACAAGGACGAAATCAAATACCTTGATATGAAATAAATCATCATTAATATATAACTTCTAATAACTGTTTCATACCATGAGCAATTCAAACAAAACGGGGGCAAAAATGACCAATTACCGTTGGGTGATTTGTACGATGTTGTTTTTAGCTACCGCTGCAACTTACATGGACCGTCAGGTTCTTTCTCTTACTTACAAAGACTTTATCGCACCAGAATTGGGTTGGAACGATGACAATTACGGACTTATCACCGGCGTATTCTCATTGGCATACGCTATCAGCATGTTGTTCATCGGCAAATTCATTGACAAGGTTGGAACCCGTCGTGGCTATCTTTGTGCCTTCGGCACATGGGTGGTAGGTGCAACTTTGCATGCATTCACCAGCATCTTGACAAACGGCATCGTGGACGGCACATGGCTGTTCAGCTTTGAAGCCACACGCGAGCACTTGGCTGCCATCCGGACTACAGGCAATGTTGCTTTAGCCGTATCTACCGTCAGTGTATGGTTGTTCTTGTGCATGCGGGTCATTGTGGCAATCGGTGAATCAGGAAACTTCCCTTCTGCCGTAAAAATCACCGCAGAATACTTTCCGAAGAAAGACCGTGGCTTTGCTACCGGCTTATTCAATGCAGGGGCACAGATCGGAGCCTTGGTTGCTCCCTTTATCATCCCAGGCATCGCACGTGCTTTGGGTTGGGAAATGGCTTTCATCGTAATGAGTGGTTTCGGGTTGATTTGGATGATTGCATTCTATAAAGTGTATGACAAGCCAAGAGACAGCAAACATGTAAACAAAGCCGAACTGGAATACATCGAACAAGATGCCATAGCTGAAAATACCGTAAGCAAAGATAACAACGACGGTCCGAAAATCGGACTTTGGAAATGCTTCACCTTCCGTCAGACTTGGGCGGTCATCTTCGGTCGTTTCTTGCCGGACGGTGTATGGTGGTTCTTCTTATTCTGGGCACCTGCCTACGTCAAAGACGTATATGGCTACAGTTCAGACTCCACAATGGGTATCATGTTGATATTCACTTTATACCTTATTTCCATGCTGTCGCTTTACGGAAGCTACCTGCCCACTATCTTTGTAGAAAAGAAAGGCATGGACCCGTATAAAGGACGTATGAAAGCCATGCTGATATTCGCATTCTTTCCGCTAATCGGATTGTTTGCACAATCAGCCGGTTCTATCTCTTGCTGGTATCCTATCATCATGATTGGTATTATCGGTGCTGCACATCAAAGCTGGAGTGCCAATGTATATTCCGTAGTGAGCGATATGTTCCCCAAATCAGCCGTTGCTACGGTTACGGGTATCGGAGGTATGGTCGGAGGTATCGGAAGCTTCCTGTTCAACTATTGTTCAGGCATATTGTTCACTTATTCAGCAGAAAGCAACATGCAATTCTTGGGATTTGAGGGCAAGAATGCAGGCTACATGATTGTGTTTATTGTGGCTTCTTTGGCTTACCTGTTCAGCTGGATTATGATGAAGATTATGGTACCGAAATACAAATTGGTAGAAGTCTAAAATCATCTTTCCTTTTGTCTTTATAAAAATGCCTGCATTCCTTATTGGTGGAACGCAGGCATTTTTTACATGCTACACATACCGGTACTGTGTCAATCCTACTAGGGTAGGACTGCAATTCTACCCTGATAGGATTGCAATACTACCCTAATAAAACAGCAATCTTACCCTAATAGGATTAAGGAACAAACCTTTTGCTCCATAAAAAGCAATCTGATAAACCAAGAAAGACAAAAAAATAAATGAATGTCCGCATTTCGCCAATTTGCTTGTAGGGGCAGGGTTTGCCTGCCCGAGTGCGCCCATAAACATATCCGTTGATGTATCTAGGCGGGCAAACCCCGCCCCTACATTGGATATTTGCGGATATTCATTAAAAATAAAATTATTTCAAGTGCTTCTGAATCCATTTCAAATGTCCATACTCGGTAGCTTCCGAAGTCCAATGTTCGTTTATCGGAGTAATCAGAGCTTCTTTGGGACAATCCAATACATTATATACAATATAGCTGGTAGTGGGAGGACACGTATTATCATTGTAGCCCCATGTCATATATACCGGAACTTTGATTTGCTTGGCGAAATTCACCACATCGTAATAAGCCAACGTATTTATTTTCTCCGGTGTATCCATGCCTTGATAGTTCTTAAACAGATGCGGATAACCTCCGGCACGCCCGGCTTTATAGCCAGCCATATCGCTCAAAGCCGGATGATTTGCCACACAAGCCGTCACTCGCTTGTCCAGTCCGGCGGTAACGAGAGCCAAAGCACCACCTTGGCTTCCCCCTTGTACTATCACATTCTTTCCGTCCCAATCGGGCAATGAAGTCAGGTAATCAACGGCACGCACACAAGCTAAATACACCTTTTTCATATAATAATTGTCACGGTTATCAATGCCGTTTACCAAATAATTGCCGAATGCCGAAGAGATTTCCTTAAACTCTTCTGCCGACATGGTCGGATTCAGTCCGTGTATTTCCATTTCCAAACGGATGCAACCTTCATCCGCATAATAGATATGACGCTTCGGGTCTTTAATGGTCTTCACGCCCGCTCCCGGAGGGCAAAGCACTACCGGATAGTTGCCTGCCGCTTTCGGACGAGTCAGATATCCATAGATATACGACCCCGGACGGAAACATTGCAACTTAATCAGATAACAATCAGACTTTTCCGAACTATATTCCGGTGCTGGTTCTATCGTATATTTCATCGGACACTTGGCAGCCTCAGCCAAGTTCTTTTCCCAAAACGCATTGAAGTCGGCTGGCAATTTCGTATAAGGCTGCAATTTTTCGGGAGAGAACCCGATTTTTACATGATGCTTGTATTTCTTACCGTTTACGGTAGCCGAAAGGCGGCAATCTAAAAAGCCCGGCTGATTCATGGTACCCATTGAGATAACGGCACGCCCATTCTTCAATGTAACCGTTCCGCTCTTATCCGCAGGCATCATGTCCCCGCCTATTTCGTATGCCACTTCAAGCCCGTCTTGCGGAATGCCGTATTTATAGAACTGCACTTCCACCTTGGCTTTCTCGCCCGTCTCATACAACCAATCGGCATGGTCGGGCATCGTCACCCAAAGCACATCACTCCGATAAGGATAGTTTTCTGCCCAAAGAGGCATTGCAGCCAACAAGAACAAGCATACGGCTGCATAGTTCAGTATTTTCTTCATCATCTCTAATCAAGAAGTTAAAAGGAGTTAGAAGGAGTTATCACCCGACAAGCGGGTTCAGGAGTTAGAAGCCTATAGTTCAGCAATGCCTCATTAGCAAAAGTCTTGGCTTTTAACTCCTGCAAGCAAAGCGAAGCATAACTTCTTCTAACTCCTTTAACTCCTTATATTAATTAAACATACGTTTCCAAAAACTTCACCTGTCCTTCAGGCTTTACCGAAAGTCCTTGTGTGGTTGCAGGGAAAAGAACAGATTCACCAGCCTGAAGCTCTACCTGATTCCCTTCATTGTCCGCAATGCTGCAAGCGCCCTCCATACAAATATAAATCACAAATGAATCCAATTCGCTGTAATCCATTTCCATCGGTTCGGTCAAGTCGTACACCGTAGTCGTGAAATACGGGCAGCTTACCAATTCTACCGGCTCGTTCTGTTTCGGAGTGTAATGTGTACGGTAGTCCTCGCTTACTGTATAATCAATCGCATCTTTCGACAATTCGGTATGCAGTTCGCGTGTATTGCCGTTCTTATCTTTCCGGTTGAAATCGTAGATACGATAAGTAATATTCGAAGTCTGCTGGATTTCCGCAATGAAACACCCTGCCCCGATGCTATGGATGCGTCCGGCAGGCAAGAAGAACACATCGCCCGGCTGCACCGCATAATCGGCAAGCGCATCGCAAATGGTATTGTCAGCAATCATTTGCGCATATTCTTCGGGAGTAATCTGCTTACTCAAGCCTGAACGCAAATGTGCCTTGCCTCCGTCATTGCCAATGACATACCACATCTCGGTCTTTCCCATCGAGTTATGACGCTTCATTGCCAATTCATCATCCGGATGCACCTGGATAGACAAGTCCTGTTGCGCATCAATAAACTTGATAAGCAAAGGGAATTTTCCATTGAAACGCTTGTAATTGTTCTCGCCCACCAAAGCGGCTTTGTATTCATCTACTAACTGGGTCAAGTTCTTTCCGGCATCAGCCCCATTGGCTACTACCGATTCGTCTCCCGGCACGTCCGAGATTTCCCAGCTTTCTCCTACTTGTGCCTGTTGGCAATCTAAATGCTTAAAAGGAATAATCTTTTCGCCTCCCCAAATCGTCGATTTCAGAATAGGCTTAAATTTTAAAGGATACATACGATAAAAAATTAAGGTTATGAATACTTATATATTGGTTTAAACGCAGAGACGCAAAGACGCAGAGAATCATTTTTTAAGAGAAGGCAAAGCACACAGAGCAATTATATTCTTCTATAACCTTTGCTTCTCTCAATTAAAAAACTTTGCGTTTTCGCGTCTCTGCGTTTGATAAAATCATTTTCCCCACTCTTGCGCCCCTTCTACTTTCAACTTCGCGGTAAACGCTTTGGCTTTTTCGGCTGCAATGGCTTCCTCTTCGGGAGAAGCGTATGCGTGCTGATAGCCTTTCATCACGTTCCATTCGCCACGGGTGAAATCGGGGAACTCTACCGGTGCACAACCGTTGTCCATCGACAATTCTCCCAATTCGGCAAGGCAACACCATTCAGCCAAATCATAGACATCCATGTCCAAAGGCAAACCGTTCTGCAAGCAATATACCAGACGGCTGTCCATGATAAAGTCCATACCGCCGTGTCCGCCTACTTCTTTTGCCAATTCGCCATACTTTTTCAGAATCGGATGCTGGTATTTAGCCACCAAAGCTTCTTGTTCTGCCTTGGGAAGGAAACCATGTGCACTCAAATCGTCCACTTTCGGTTGTACGCCCGAAGCGGAAAGTTGCTTGCTGTCCAGTGCATAGCCTTCTACAGGATATTTATTAGCAAATCCTTTCGTACCCGTAAGCTGATACAGACGGCTATACGGCTGGGGAGTCATCACATCGTGCTGGATTTCGATTACTTTTCCGTTCACCGTGCGGATTAAAGTCGTAGTATGGTCACCGTTCCGGAAGTTCGTGCAAGCCGAATCCGTGCGTTCTTCTACCAAAGCTTTTCCTACCACCGACTTGGTATCCATAGCAACCAAAGTAGCCATACGGTCTCCACGATGGATGTTCAGAGCCTGTGCTACGGGACCTAAGCCATGCGTAGCATATACATCGCCCCGATGGCGCATGTTGTAATCCAACCTCCAGCCCAATTTATCGTCTTCTCCATTCTTCCAATAATGGTCCCAAAACTCATCCAAGTTGTGGATGTAAGCCCCTTGCGCCCGAATCACCTCACCAAAAACTCCCTGTTGAGCCATGTTCAATGTATTCATTTCGAACCAATCATAGCAACAGTTCTCCAATATCATACAATGCTTGCGGGTCTTTTCGCTCAGGTCGATCAATTCCCAACATTGTTGCAAGTTCATAGCCGAAGGCACTTCGATGGCTACATTCTTGCCGTTCTCCAAAGCACATTTGGCAATGGGGAAATGATGCAACCAGTCGGCTGCAATATACACCAAGTCGATATCCTCCCGCTTGCACAATTCTTCGTAGCCTTTTTCGCCCGAATAGATAGCGGCTTTCGGCATAGAAGCCTTCTCTAACAATTTCTGGCAAGCCTCGGCGCGCTCCTGCTCGTAATCGCATAAAGCCACAATCTGCGTACCGGGAATATACGTAAAACGTTCTACGGCACCGGGTCCGCGCATACCTAACCCGACAAAGCCTACACGCACCACTTCCATCTTAGGCAAAGCCAAGCCCAACACGCTTTTCTGCCCTTCGGGACGTTCGGGCGTCTTCACCACAATAGTTCCTTTTTTCCATTCCCATTGCGTGCCTTTATCATTGGTCTGCACAGCTGATTCCGGCTGTGTAGCACAAGCTCCGAGGGTCAGGCACATCCCCAAAGCCAAAGTCTTGATTATCTTCATATTTATATTCTGTTTATAGTTAATTGCATTTAGTTGAAACGCAGATTTCCGAAGATTAACGCAGATTCTTTATTATAATTAAATGTTATTTGCGGAAATCCGCATTAATCTGCGTTTTTATAAACTCACACATCTCCGGCTCAGCCTTGCATACCTCTTGATACAATCGGTATTGAGCCAACGTGCGGACATAATTATGTTCAGCATATTGAATCTGGTAATACGAATCCCCGTTCAGGTAATCGGTCAGAAAACGCACCGCCTGCATGTAAGGGAAAAGACGCACGGCGTAGGGCAACATCTCGATTTCGAGCGGCGTAAGAAAAGACATAGCCGATTCGAGATAGCCTTTTGCGAAAGCACGGAAGATATCCATATTGAAATGCACCTTCGCCACATCCGGCTCGTCTTCGGGAGCCGTGCAAGCCGCGGTACGCAAGAAGTCTCCGAAATCGGAAAAGACAAACGAAGGCATCACCGTATCTAAGTCGATGATGCAAAGCACCTTTCCCTCGGCATCAAACAACATGTTGCTCACCTTCGTATCGCAATGGCAAATCCGTTTCGGCAATTTACCTTCGCGATACAAGCGTTCGGCACGGCACATCTCGTCGGCATCCCGCTCGATTTCGTCTATCAACGCCTGCACTTTAGCCCTACGTTTTGCCTTATCCAAACTTACCGCTTCCCTCAATTGAGTCATCCGGAACTCCATATTATGAAAGTCGGGAATGGTTTCCCCTAACTTTTCGGGCAAGTCGGCAAGCATCGACTCGAACTCGCCGAACTTCAATCCTACCAAATATGCTGAATCAGGCGTCACCTCGGTTTGTGTATACGAATTGCGGATATACACACAAACACGCCAATAATGGGCACCATCGAAATGATATGTCTTCCCTTCTGGCGTAGGCAAGAAACGCAATACTTTCCGTTCCACGTCTTGCTCTCCACGCTCCAGCAACTTCGCCCGAATATGCTCGGTCACACATTCAATATTGTGCTGAAGCAATTCCACATTCGTAAACACCAAATGATTGATACACTGAAGTATATAGTCGTCCGCCCCCTCGGTCACAATCCCATAAGTCCGGTTTATCAATCCCGATTGGATAGACTCTATCTCCCTGATTTCTTTCACCTGAGGGAAATGAGCAATCACGTTCTGTAATTCAACATCCATAGTCTTTTGAACTTTTAAGGGTATAAAGGTAATAAAGATTTCGGAATTAACCGAACACATTCTACACTTTTGGAAATTTTCCAATAAAAATAAAAACTCCTGACTTCTAAACGAAGATCAGGAGTTCATCATTAATAGTGGTGCCACCAGGAATCGTAATCTAATGATAAGTGGCTGAATATCTTTGATGTATCTTTTAGCTAAAGAAGCAATCTCCCGCTATTGCTCCACCGGAGGCTTGCAATATTTTGCAGTGCCTTGCGGAGTCGATTTCCTATTATATGACAAAGGTAATGCTTTATTTTGAAATACAAGCAGATGACTTGTGTTTTTGCTCCACCGTTCAGTGTGTTTTGTTTTGTGTAAGGCTGTATGGAAGTTTCAAATAGTAATCAAAAAAATTAATGGAGAGACTTTCGTAAAAATGTTCAACATTCTGCTTTAATGCCAATTTTTGTTGAAGAAGATATATACTTGATCTCATATCCACTATTCGTTATGAATATTTCTGCATTATACTTTCTCCTATAGCTATAGTTTCGCGTTTATTTTTTCCTGTTGTTTGAATTACCATTCCATATCCGGCATCTGATCCTACCAATCTTATATGTATTTTACCATCATCAAAACATTTTTCTATAAACTCTTTTCCATTTGGATTAAATTCTAAAGAATTGATGGCAGATATGATAAATTCACAATTACGCAATCGTTCCCATAGTAATTTTAACTTATCACTACCATGGTCTTTTCTAAACTTGCACGATTTCTTTTCTGGCAGAATATTACATCTTTCAAGATTTAACGGCGTTCGTTGCTCTACGAACGATTGGATGATTTCGGTCTCTGATGATTCTGACGTGACTACGTTCAACACTTGCCCTACTTCCCGCTTTTCTTGGGTATTTCTGATCACATAAGAAGGATTTTCCCATTTAGGATGTGTGTAAAGAGATATTACTATCGTGTCAAGTAAATGAGCTGCAGTAAATCCTTGTCCAACGCACCACGTATCATTGACTTTTACTTCAAAATTCTCATTTACAAATCTTTCTTCTGCCTCCGTATCCGAATCTAAATAAGGATTTCTGGCTGTGGCAAGAATAAGATCGAACAAAATTTTACCCTTCGGATTATTCCGAAGATTAAATATATTTCGCAAGTTTTCATTAGTCAAGGATGTAATACCATGTTCGTATCTAATGCCATTAAATCCTTTTGCTTTCAATGCCTTAATAGTCTTGGCAAAGTTTGAAAATATGAGGAATGAGTCTTCATTATCATCCTTATCAAGAAAACTTAATTCATTGAAACATGCTTGTCGATTGAAAGAATCCATAAGGCATACTTTATAATAACTTCATCAATTGATTTTCCCATTCATCAATGAAGTCCTGTGGATAATCGCTTAACTCTCCATTTAGTCCAATCTTTATTGGAGTATTTATCGTGTAACTTTGATCTTTTTCAACTTTCTTGGTAAAATAATTGATACAGACCTGTTTTGAGCATATAATTTTTTCTTTTACAGCTACACGTAATCCATTTACAATATGGTCGCTATGAGTTTCAACAAATAGTTGAGTACCAGATGTTGCACATCTCGCAATTAACTCTCCCATTTTGGCTTGTCCTTTGGGATGAAGATGTGCTTCTGGGTTTTCTATGATTATTAGTTTATGAATACCACTTAAACATGCAACAATGACAGGCAAGATATAGGATATTCCGAACCCGACATTCGTAGGACGAAATTTGTTAGTCGATATAGTGTTCGTTTGAAACTCATAAGATACAACGACTTTATCTATCTGAGACAATTCTTCTGTTGTGATATTGATTCCGGGGCTTATTTCCTTCATCCATTCTTGTACCTGATCTAACAATTTGTTTGAAGAAGCAGTTTTGATACACATTGATTCAGGAACAATAAGGGAATCACCATACATAGACAAAAAATGTGCTGCGAGTTCTCCGTGGATGCCTATGGCGTGATTATTCGTTACCTCATCATATGACATTTTATATGCAGTTGTCGGGGACATTCGTTCGGCATTCAAAAACACAAAATCAGTCGTAAATAATGGCTGGCTGAAAATCTCAGAATCTATGTAACCTTCAATTTGACTGAGGACGTCGCTTTTTGCTGAATATGCATAACTTACATTCAAAGAAAATTCTTTTTCTTCCTCGTCTTGAATAAAGCCGAGGTTAAAGTGAATTTTTTCAGTTTCAGCAAAATTATATAGAGCATCTTTACCACGCCCAATTTCAACCATACTCCCATTAAGACTTAACTGTTTCAAACCAGATTTCATGCTTTGACGGAGGAGCAATAATGATTGTATAACCGTTGATTTCCCCATTCCGTTCAATCCCATAAATAGATTTAAAGAGGTAGGTACAAGAACCAACGACTTAATGGATTTGAAATTGTCTATGTTAATCTTTGTAATCATCAGATATGCATTTATACAAAATTTCGTGAATCTTATTATAACGATAATTTACCCTTCCTTTATCACCTGTAGCCGATGTTATAGCAGCCACAAACGTGTTGTCAGTATTCATAAGTTTGATAAACTCTTGAAAAATGCTTTTTTTACGTGAAATAGCACGTTTTTGCTCTTCCATCGTAAGGTTAGCCAGTTCAACACTCCATACTTCAAAAAGTGCTTTATTTATAGGTTTTCTTCTTTCATTTATCGAATACACCTTTCTAAAAGCCCATTTGCCAAATATAATTTTTGACAATTTCATAGCTTTATCGAAAGCTACTTGTATTTTATCAAGTTCATCATTAGTTTTGGCGTTAAGTTGTGCCATTGATGAAGTCATAAAAGTATCAAGATCCGGTCTATATCCTTTAGCCCCATTCAAATAAAAAGCAAGAAAACGAGTAACAAATTCTCGGTCAAGCATTCGATCTGTTGCAATGACATTTTGCGTAGCATCCTTAAATGATTGTAGTTGTGCCAAGTTGGCAACAAACTTAGATGGAATACCTTGGTTTAATGCATGCCGAATCTCTTGTGGCTCCAATACAAGACCTCCTGTATTTATGCGTTTGAAGATATTAAACTTAACATCAGCAGGCGTTCCTGGATTAATGATGTATGCAACAATCTCTGTTTCTTCAATCATTCTACGATAGTTTCGTGGAAGCTCTGAAAAGGTTTTTCCACTTATATTATCCAAGAATTCTAATCCCTGCAAACGTAATGTTTCATCAACAACAAAATTTTTTATAGCAGAAAGACGTTGCAAACCGTCAACAACAAGCCATTTTTCATCTTCTGTCCCATCAAAATAGAATGCTGGTAACGGGAGTTTAATGAGCATAGATTCTATTAGTCGACTTTGTTTGTCAGGAGTCCATAAATCTCCTTTTCGTTGGAAATCAGGAGCCATGTCTATTTCTGATTCACGTATTCTTTTGATTATGTTATCAAGAGACATTGTCTTGCTTTTTATATTGATTTCCTTGGGATTAAAAGGTCTTTCAATAGGGACTTCAGAGTCGTTTATAGATGTGGGTGACTCGTCTTCAACCTTATATGATTGAAGAAACTCCTCTGCATCATGTCTTTTTTTAAACTCCTCTGTATCAGAAGACGATATGTTTTGAATATCTATAGAATCCATTATACTTATTTTTTTGCAAATATAGGAAAAATCAGTGGATTACAGGCTATAGTTGCCAGAATTTATATTTCTACATGTTTACTGTATAGTGTTGATTTGCTGATATATTTATACAAATTAGCTATTTTGATATAGAAGCTGTTTTGATTTCATTCGATAAATCTGTTAAGCATGATTTGGATGAATGCAATCTGTACCATAGCTTCTGCGGTTTCAGCAAGGAATTCATAATCGATGGTCAGCCTTCTGAAGTTTTCCAGCCATGAGAAAGAGCGTTCCACAATCCAGCGTTTGGGCAGTACCTGAAATTTGGATGGACATTCGTCCGGTCTGAGTACGACCTCCAATATCCATCCGAATTTCTTCTTGACCCAATCAGCCAAATCTCCCCTATAGCCTCCGTCCGCCAGGATTTTCACCAAACGCGGAAATTTATAAGCGAGTTTTTCTATGGCTTGTGGGGCGCCCTTGCTGTCATGCAGGTTGGCTTCATGGATTGCGACGGCTAACGGAAGGCCGAGCGTATCGACTATGATGTGCTCTTTCCGTCCCTTGATTTTCTTGTTCCCGTCTATACCACGGTCAGAATCAACATGATGGGAGGTCTTTACGCTTCTGGAATCCATGA
>NZ_NFIN01000028.1 GCF_002161765.1 Bacteroides sp. An322
TTGTTAGATTTGTTAGATTTGTTAGATTTGTTGTTTTAGTGATTAGTTGATAATTGGTTGTTATAAGCTATTGATTATCAATGTCTATATGCAATTATCTTCCCAATCGCATGTTTATTAACAGATTTTCACGCCTTAGCGATACCCGATTTTTGGCGGACGGAGGAGAATGGCGTACCTTTGCAATATGGAAATTTTCAATTTACCAACCATTGTCATGCTGAACTAACACTGTAGGGGCAGGGTTCGCCTGCCCGGATACGCCCACAGATGCATACGCGGATGTATTCAGGGCGGGCAGACCCCGCCCCTACAGGTTTAACTACTAAACTTTACTGAACTATGGAAAACAAGAAGAAAAACATTTGGGGGATTATTATCCAAACGCTGATTACTATCTTGACCGCCATCGGGACTTCATTAGGAGTCACTTCGTGCTTGTAAGAAATTTTCCTACAATTCGTCAGCACGGATGCCTAACGCCTGAAGGACGGCGAAGCCTAACATCTCGAAAGCGTATTTCCCTTGGTAAACGGGAGGGTTCATGCCGAACACGGTCACGCCTTCTTTGCCCTCCCCTACCTTATTTATATAGGAAGCCAACCGCTCCCCGTATCCGTCTTCATCGGGGACGGCTATCACCCGCCGCACTTCCTTCGACTCGCCTAACAATTGGAACGACTCGAGGAACAAATCTTCGCGCGTGGCGAAACCCGAAGGCTGGAAAGCGTACAGGGAAAATTCGCCTAACTGGCTCTTGAAAGCCGTGGCGTGAAGCTCTTTCTCTAAATCGGAAGGGTCGCAAAACGAGAAACGCTTATCCGCCTCATCGTAGATGAAAATGACTTGAACCTTATTCTCGCCCAAAGGAACTCCGGCATCCAGCGCAAGGCATTCCAAAAGGACAGCCAAATGGGCTTTAGGCAATTCACGCTTGACAAGCGGGGCGAAATGTTCGGTCAAATCTGTTCCTACACGTTCCAAATAGGTTGCGTCGACCAGCATCACGACGGGTTCAAAAGGTATTTTCTTTTCCATATCAATCTATATCTATCTGTTTTCGGGATAAAGATACGAAAACTTTACTGACAATTTGTACATGCATCGGACATTCTTGCAGATTTATTTTCTAACCTACTGACATTTAGGCAGATATACATCCATTTTCTTGCGTGGCAAACTATTTGAAGAAGATTAGGCGTAATCACTTAACCAAGAAATTAAGAAAGGAGAATACGATATGAACTTTAACAACTTTACAATCAAATCGCAAGAGGCTGTGCAGGAAGCGGTCAATCTGGTACAGAGCCGCGGACAGCAAGCCATCGAGCCGGAACATTTGATGACGGGGGTGCTGAAGGTGGGCGAAAATGTAACCAACTTTATTTTCCAGAAACTCGGCGTCAACGGCCAGCAAATCGCTACGGTGCTCGACAGGCAGATAGCTTCCTTGCCCAAGGTATCGGGAGGGGAACCCTACCTGAGCCGTGAAGCGAACGAAGTGTTGCAGAAAGCCGTAGACTACTCGAAGGAAGTGGGTGACGAATACGTGTCGCTGGAAGCCATCCTCTTGGCGTTGCTCAACGTGAAGAGCACTGTCTCGACAATATTGAAAGACGCGGGCATGACCGACAAGGAATTGCGTGCCGCTATCAACGAATTGCGCCAGGGACAGAACGTCACTTCGCAATCGAGCGAAGACACCTACCAGTCGCTCGGCAAGTATGCTATCAACCTGATTGAGGCAGCCCGCAACGGCAAGCTCGACCCCGTAATCGGACGTGACGAGGAAATCCGCCGGGTGCTTCAGATATTGAGCCGGCGTACGAAGAACAACCCGATTCTGATCGGTGAGCCGGGTACGGGTAAGACCGCCATTGTAGAAGGATTGGCACAACGTATCTTGCGCGGCGATGTGCCCGAAAACCTGAAGAACAAGCAACTCTATTCCTTGGATATGGGTGCGCTGATAGCAGGAGCCAAGTACAAAGGCGAGTTCGAGGAACGTCTGAAATCGGTCATCAACGAGGTGAAGAAGTCGGAAGGCAACATCATCCTCTTCATCGATGAAATCCATACGTTGGTAGGCGCAGGCAAGGGCGAAGGCGCGATGGATGCAGCCAATATCCTGAAACCGGCATTGGCGCGGGGAGAGCTTCGGAGCATCGGCGCCACCACCCTCGACGAATACCAGAAGTATTTCGAGAAGGACAAGGCACTGGAACGCCGGTTCCAGACCGTCATGGTGGACGAACCGGACACGGCAAGCTCTATCTCCATTCTGCGTGGCCTGAAGGAGCGTTACGAGAACCATCACCAAGTGCGTATCAAAGACGAAGCCATCATCGCCGCCGTGGAATTGAGCAACCGGTACATCACCGACCGTTTCTTGCCCGATAAAGCCATCGACCTGATGGATGAAGCCGCGGCTAAGTTGAGAATGGAACGCGACTCGCTTCCCGAAGAACTGGACGAAATAGAACGCCGGTTGAAACAATTGGAAATCGAGCGTGAAGCCATCAAGCGGGAAAAAGACGAAGCCAAACTCGCCCAGCTAAACAAGGAGATAGCCGAACTGAAGGAACAGGAGACTTCGTACAAAGCCAAATGGCAGAGCGAAAAGGAACTGGTGAACAAGATTCAGCAGAACAAGAAGGAAATCGAGCAACTGAAGTTCGAAGCCGACCGAGCCGAACGCGAGGGCGACTATGGCAAGGTAGCCGAAATCCGATACGGGAAATTGCAGGCGTTGGAAAACGAAATCAAGAGCATCCAAGAAGACCTGAAGAGAAAGCAGGGCGATAATGCGATGATTAAGGAAGAAGTGACCGCCGAAGACATCGCCGATGTGGTATCGCGCTGGACGGGCATACCCGTAAGCAAGATGCTGCAAAGCGAGCGCGACAAGCTGCTTCACTTGGAAGACGAACTGCACAAGCGGGTGATCGGACAAGACGAAGCCATCGAAGCCGTAGCGGATGCCGTGCGCCGGAGCCGTGCGGGATTGCAAGACCCGAAACGCCCTATCGGTTCGTTCATCTTCCTCGGTACGACGGGTGTAGGTAAGACCGAGCTGGCGAAAGCTTTGGCGGAATACCTGTTTGATGATGAATCCTTGATGACGCGTATCGACATGAGCGAGTATCAGGAAAAGCATACCGTCTCCCGTCTGATTGGAGCGCCTCCGGGCTACGTAGGCTATGATGAAGGCGGACAATTGACCGAAGCCGTGCGGCGGAAACCGTATTCGGTGGTGCTCTTCGATGAAATCGAGAAGGCACACCCCGACGTGTTCAACATCCTGCTTCAGGTATTGGACGACGGACGGCTGACCGATAACAAGGGACGTACGGTGAACTTCAAGAACACCATCATCATCATGACCTCCAACTTGGGAAGCTCGTACATACAGAGCCAGTTTGAAAAGATTGACGAGCGGAACCATGACCAAATCGTAGAGGAAACCAAGAAGGAAGTGATGGAGATGCTGAAGAAGACCATCCGTCCGGAGTTCTTGAACCGTATCGATGAAATCATCATGTTCCAGCCGTTGGATAAAGACCAAATCAAGCAGATTGTGCGCTTGCAAATCAACGGCATCCAGAAGATGTTGGCGGATAACGGCGTAACGCTTCAGATGACCGATGAAGCCATCGAGTTCCTTGCCACGGCAGGATTCGACCCTGAGTTCGGCGCGCGTCCGGTAAAACGTGCTATCCAGCGTTACCTGCTCAATGACTTGTCGAAGAAACTCTTGGCTCAGGAAGTGGACCGCACGAAACCGATTGTGGTAGAACGCAGTGCCGACGGGCTGAAGTTCCGAAACTAAGCTAATCGCACAATAGCACACATAAATGTCATCCTGAACATCGTGAAGGATCTCGAAAGCACAAGCTGATGCACACGAGATTCTTCACTTCGTTCAGAATGACATTACTTTTTGAGACTAATGTCCGAACCGATAAAGACTACATCCTAAATAAAACAAATAAATCCCTGCTACGAGCACCATTCCGACTACCACCAGCCATGGTTTGGGTTTTCCTATAAAAATGCCTGTTTCCATATCTCCACTTTCTTTTTTGCAAAAATAAACACGGGATATATCAAATTCATTTCAAACAGATGACAATCCTGCACTTGCATAATGAAAAGAAATACACTATCTTTGTCCCAAACTTGGACTGAAACACAACATGAAAAAGAAAACCCTGCTTATCACTTTCGGCATCCTGCTCGTTCTTGCGGCATCGGGTGCAGTTATTGCATACACTTGCATCCTCAACCGCCCGCTTCAGATAGAAAACAACACCTTCATATACATAGACAACGATGACAATATAGACTCGGTATACTATAAGCTGGAAAAAGAACTGCAAGCTTCCAGCACAACCGGATTCCGCCTGCTTGCCTCATACAGCCATTATGCCGACCATATCCATACGGGAGCTTATCGTTTCGGTCCTCAAGAGCGAACTTGGCATATATTCAAACGCTTGCAAGCAGGAGTCCAAACGCCTGTAAAGCTTACGATACCCAGTGTACGGACTATCGGAAAACTATGCAAGACCGTATCCCGGCAAATTATGGCAGACTCAGCCGATATAGCCCGGCTATTGAACGACAGTACGTATTGTGCCACGTTAGGCTATAATGCCTATACACTTCCAGCATTGTTTATTCCCAACACATACGAAGTATATTGGAACATGGATGCCAACGGATTCATAACCCGTATGCAAAAAGAACATAAACGGTTTTGGAATGAAAAACGCATGAATCAAGCCAAAGCCATCGGACTTACCCCTACAGAAGTCAGCACATTGGCATCCATTGTGGAAGAAGAGACTGCCAACAACGCAGAAAAACCCGTTGTAGCAGGGCTTTATATCAACCGCCTGCACCGGAATATGTTGCTTCAAGCCGACCCGACCGTAAAATTCGGACTTCAAGCATTTGATTTACGCCGAATCCTCAACAAACATCTGGAAAGCGACAGTCCATACAACACCTATAAACATGCCGGACTTCCTCCCGGCCCCATCCGCATCCCCAGCATCCAGGGGCTGGAAAGCGTATTAAATTACACGCACCATGATTATTTGTACATGTGCGCAAAAGAAGATTTCTCAGGCACTCACAACTTTGCCCGCACCTTAAACCAACACCTTGCCAATGCCCGCCGCTATCAGCAAGCTTTAAACCAGAAAAATATCCGATAAAGACAAGATAAAAAAATTTTTAATATAAACGCATGAAAATTGCGTCTGAATATTTATTCTTCCAAGATTTTCTTTATCTTTGCAAAAACTAATATATCCAATAATGAAAAACAGTAAAGAACTTATGAACCGTGCAGCCGATAACATCCGTATCTTGGCTGCTTCAATGGTAGAAAAAGCAAAATCCGGACACCCGGGTGGTGCAATGGGTGGTGCAGACTTTGTAAATGTACTTTTCTCGGAATTTTTAGTTTATGACCCCGAAAATCCTCGTTGGGAAGGTAGAGACCGTTTCTTCCTTGATCCGGGACACATGTCGCCAATGCTGTATTCAATACTGTCATTGACCGGCAAATTTACAATGGATGAACTGCAACAATTCCGTCAATGGGGAAGCCCGACTCCGGGACACCCAGAAGTAGACGTAATGAGAGGCATCGAAAACACTTCGGGCCCGTTAGGTCAAGGACATACCTTTGCCGTAGGTGCCGCCATTGCCGCTAAATTCTTGAAAGCTCGCTTGGGCGATGTAATGAGCCAAACCATTTATGCATACATCTCAGACGGCGGTGTACAAGAAGAAATCTCACAAGGTGCCGGACGTATTGCCGGACACTTGGGACTGGACAACCTGATTATGTTCTACGATTCAAACGACATCCAATTGTCTACTGAATGTAAAGACGTAACCGATGAAGACGTTGCCAAGAAATACGAAGCTTGGGGCTGGAAAGTCATCACTATCAACGGAAACGATGCCGATGAAATCCGTGCCGCTCTGACCGAAGCAAAAGCTGTTACAGGCCAGCCGACTTTGATTATCGGTAAGACCATCATGGGTAAAGGCGCACGCAAGGCGGACAATAGCAGCTATGAGCACAACTGCGCTACACACGGTGCTCCTCTTGGCGGTGACGCATATACCAATACGATTAAGAATTTGGGAGGTGACCCTGAAAACCCGTTCCAAATCTTCCCGGATGTAGCAGAACTCTACGCAAAACGCCGCGAAGAATTGAAAGCTATCGTAAGCGAACGCTATGCGGCTAAAGCTGAATGGGCGAAAGCCAACCCCGAATTAGCGGCTAAAATGGAATGCTGGTTCTCTGGCAAGGCACCGCAAGTAAATTGGGAAGCTATCCAGCAAAAAGCAGGTTCGGCAACACGTGCCGCTTCGGCTACCGTACTCGGCGCATTGGCAGAACAAGTGGAAAACATGATTTGCGCATCTGCCGACTTGTCTAATTCAGACAAGACTGACGGATTCTTGAAAAAGACTCATGCATTCACGAAAGATGATTTCAGCGGTGCATTCTTCCAAGCTGGTGTAGCCGAATTGACCATGGCATGCTGCTGCATCGGTATGGCATTGCACGGTGGCGTTATCCCCGCATGCGGTACTTTCTTCGTATTCTCTGATTACATGAAACCAGCCGTACGTATGGCAGCCCTGATGGAAATGCCCGTGAAGTTCATTTGGACACATGACGCATTCCGCGTAGGCGAAGACGGCCCTACTCACGAACCGGTAGAACAAGAAGCACAAATCCGCTTGATGGAAAAACTGAAAAACCACAAGGGACACAACTCGATGTTGGTTCTCCGTCCGGCAGATTGCGAAGAGACCACTCAAGCATGGAAATTGGCAATGGAAAACACCACCACTCCTACCGCTTTGATTCTCTCTCGCCAGAACATCGCCAACCTGCCCGAAGGCAATGACTATACTCAAACCGCTAAAGGTGCTTACATCGTAGCCGGTTCAGACGAAAATCCGGATGTAATCCTCTTGGCATCAGGTTCGGAAGTATCTACTTTGGTAGCCGGTACAGAATTGTTACGTAAAGACGGAATCAAAGTACGCATCGTTTCTGTTCCGTCGGAAGGCTTGTTCCGTAGCCAAAGCAAAGAATATCAAGAAAGCGTGCTTCCTGCCGGAGTAAAGAAATTCGGTCTGACCGCCGGACTTCCTGTAAACTTGCTCGGATTGGTAGGAACAGAAGGAAAGATCTGGGGATTGGAGTCATTCGGTTTCTCTGCTCCATACAAAGTATTGGACGAAAAATTAGGCTTCACCGCAGAAAACGTGTACAACCAAGTAAAAGCCATGCTCTGATATGAAACCGATAGGATTGGCTTCCGACCATGCAGGCTTCGAATTGAAGCAATATGTAAAGCAATGGCTTGAAGCAAAAGGTTGGGAATACAAAGACTTCGGCACCTATACCGCCGAAAGTTGCGATTATGCGGACTTCGCTCATCCCTTGGCACTTGCCGTAGAAGCGGGCGAATGCTATCCGGGTATCGCTATCTGCGGAAGCGGAGAAGGCATCAGCATGACCCTGAACAAACACCAGGGCATACGCGCCGCACTTTGCTGGATTCCCGAAATTTCCCACTTGGCACGCCAACATAACGATGCCAATGTATTAGTCATGCCGGGACGCTTCATTGATAACGAAATGGCAGATAAAATCATGACTGAATTCTTCAATACAGAATTCGAAGGAGGACGTCACCAGAAACGCATTGATAAGATGCCGGTACGTTAATACTGGCAGATTTTCTATCCGAATATAAAGACACAAAGACACTGAGTTTATGGATTGCAAAATCCGTCTCGGTGTCTTTGTGTTTTTTGTACTTTTCAAGAATTCTGATAGGCTTTTTGTATTATTTAGGGCAGAAGTCAAACGTATTTTCCTTTTTCTTCCTATATTTGCTCTCCATAATAATCAATCAAATCATAACATCATGAAAAAACTATTGCTCATCCTTATGATATGTTTGCCCCTAACCGGCATGGCTAAGGATAAAAAAGACAATTCAGACCCGAAATATTTAGCGGGTGCCATTACGATGACCGACGGAAGAGTCACATTCAAAAAACAAATCAAAACGCCTGGACTATCCCAAACTGACATTTACAACCAGTTATTGGAATGGGCAAAAAAACGTTTTACACCTGAAGGAAAACTAAACAGTTTTGTTGCCTATACCGATGAAGAAAAAGGAGAAATAGCTGTATCTGCTGAAGAATATATCGTCTTTTCTTCTTCAGCCTTATCTCTAGACCGTACACGCATTTACTACCAGTTCCTGATTTATGCCCAAGACGGTCTATGCAATATCGAGATGACCCGAATCCGATATTGGTATGATGAAGCACGTGACGGAGGCGAAAAATATACTGCAGAAGAATGGATTACCGATGACATGGCACTGAATAGAAAACAGACCAAACTGGCTCCTATCTGCGGAAAATTCAGACGCGAAACCATAGACTTGAAAGATCAATTATTCCAACAAGTCGCTGACGCTTTAGGACAAAAATTATTGGATAATAATGCTTCCCCCACCCAACCAATAGCACAGGCAACTCCTCAAGCAACACCTATATCTGCAACGGGCGAATTGAAAGAGGTAAACATTGAACGGATTCCTTCGAACTTAAACGAACTAACAGCACAAGGACGTATCACTTTAACAGCTGAAAATGGAGAAACTATTGATATAAAGTCCGAGAGCTGGAATGGATTCGGTAAAATGTTCAATAAGGATGTTGCATATATCCTTATCGACCAAAGCCGTATAGCAGCTACAGCCCTCATGGAACAAAGCAATACTTACACGGTTTCATTCTATTTCAATCAAAATTCCCAACCGGCAATTGTCATTACTTGCAAAAAAGCAATGGCACAAAAAATGACTGCGGAAGAATTGAAATCATTGAATCAGAATGTAGATACATCCAAACAATATACCATGTATATTGGTGAAATTACCAAAACTGAAATACGATAATATATTGAGGGTGTGTCAAAATGAAAATTAATTTTCATTCGACACACCCACATTATTATATCTGCTTACTCATGTTCATTCAATCACCATACATCCGGGCACGCATTTCCTTGATATGGTCGGATGCGATATATTCATCGTATTCCATCATCTTGTCGATAATGCCGTTCGGAGTCAATTCGATAATGCGGTTAGCCACGGTTTCGATAAACTCATGGTCGTGTGAAGCGAAAAGGATATTTCCTTTATAAATCTTCAGGTTATTGTTGAATGCCTGAATCGATTCCAAATCCAAGTGATTGGTAGGCGTATCCAAAATCAGGCAATTCGCATTCCGAAGCTGCATACGGGCTATCATACAACGCATCTTCTCGCCTCCCGAAAGCACATTGACCTTCTTCAACACTTCTTCGCCCGAGAAAAGCATACGTCCCAAGAAGCTCTTCATATAGACTTCATTTCCTTCGCCGAATTGGCTCAGCCATTCCACCAAATTCAAGTCGCTCTCGAAGAAAGCGGTATTATCCAAAGGAAGATATGCGGTTGTAATCGTTACCCCCCAATTGTAATGCCCAGCCTGTGCTTTCCGATTACCATTGATAATCTCGAACAATGCCGTCATGGCACGCGGGTCACGGCTCAGGAAAACAATTTTATCTCCTTTCTCTACGGTAAAATTGACATCATTGAAAAGCAAAGTCCCGTCCTCGGTTTCAGCACGCAGACCCGATACTTCCAATATCTGATTGCCCGGCTCACGGTCCATGGTAAAGATTATGCCCGGATATTTGCGCGAAGAAGGCTTGATTTCGTCCACATTCAGTTTCTCCAACATCTTCTTGCGGCTTGTAGTCTGCTTGGATTTCGCTACATTGGCAGAGAATCGGCGGATAAACTCTTCCAGTTCCTTGCGCTTTTCTTCTGCCTTCGCCTTTTGGTTCTGTTGCTGGCGCAAAGCCAACTGGCTGGATTCGTACCAGAAACTATAATTACCTGCAAATAAATTCACTTTACCGAAATCTATATCGACCGTATGCGTACATACCGAATCAAGGAAGTGCCGGTCATGGCTTACCACCAATACCGTATGCTCGAAATCGGCAAGGTAATTTTCCAGCCATGTTACGGTATCCATATCCAGGTCGTTGGTAGGCTCGTCAAGCAACAAGTTATCCGGATTTCCAAATAACGCTTGTGCCAGCATGACCCGCACTTTTTCTTTTCCGCTCAAGTCACCCATCAGCATGTAATGCTTGTCCTCCTTGATACCCAATCCGCTCAACAGAATAGCCGCATCGCTTTCGGCGTTCCATCCTTCTAATTCGGCAAACTTTTCTTCTAATTCCGCCGCTTTCAGCCCGTCTTCATCGGTAAAATCGGCTTTCGCATACAAAGCCTCGCGTTGCTTCATGATGTCCCATAAGACCGTATGCCCCATCAAGACCGTATCAAGCACCGTATAGGCATCAAACTTGAAGTGGTCCTGGCTCAATACCGAAAGACGTTCGCCCGGACCTAAGGTCACACTTCCTTTTGTAGGTTCCATCTCCCCCGAAATCACTTTCAGGAAAGTAGACTTACCGGCACCGTTCGCACCGATAACACCGTAAATATTCCCATTGGTGAACTTCATGTTCACATCATTATACAACACTCTCTTACCAAATTGAACGGCAACATTTGAAACTGTTATCATCTTTTTACTATACCTATTATATATTATTTCAGGACAAAGATAATACAAAAAAGTGAGATACTGAGTAAATCACGGAAATATGATTGAAAGTTAATGATTTATGAGGTTTTGATGATTTTGGCAAGTGCCAACAAAAAATGTCTGAAAGCCAACTTGAACCTGAGTTACAATAAATGGACTTGATTCCACTCAAAACCAAGCCCACCCATTTGCATCATACTTTTCGGATTTTTACATGATGCTATTTATCGTTTTTGAAAAAACTTCGAACCACTAAACTTATAAATGTAAACAACGAAAATGATTATACTTACTTCGAAAACATTTACTAAAATAACCCGCATCCCTAAAACCGACAGCGTAAGCTATTTCAGAAATACTGAGCTCTGTTGTCTTTATCAATTGTTCAGCTTTATTCAGCCGGATTTCTTTTATAAAATCAACTGAAGCGACTCCCTACAGATTCTTCAATTTCTTAAAGAAGGATGAACGGCTTAATCCTACTGATTGCGCGATAGAATCTATATTGAAATCAGGATTATCAAGATTCTCCTCAATAATCATGCGGACCTTCTTCAAAAGTTCTACATCTTTCTTTTCAAATAGCTGGTTGCTTTCCTCATAAGAAATAACAGACTGGCTATCCAAAAAATCTCTCTGTGGTGAAACGTCCTATCATCGCCGTTTCCGAAAGAATTCTTTCATCAAATCGGCGCACTCGTCTTTCATGATGCCCGAAACCACTTCGGTCTTCGGATGCAATGCTGCGGGAGCATAACGCATATAACCGCGCTTCTCATCCTCGGCACCGAATACCAACTTACCTACCTGTGCCCACGCTATGGCACCGGCACACATCACACACGGCTCTACCGTCACATAGAGCGCACAATCATTCAGGTATTTGGCTCCTAATGCATTTGCCGCAGCCGTAATGGCTTGCATCTCGGCATGAGCCGTCACGTCGTTCAACGTTTCGGTTAAATTATGCGCACGGGCGATAATACGGTTTTGGCATACAATCACCGCACCTACCGGCACTTCTCCCCTTGCCGATGCTTTCTCTGCCTCAGCCAATGCCTGCTTCATATAAAATATATCGTCTGCCATCTTTTCCGTCACCTCCGCATATCGTGTTCCTTGAATAAAGTGGGATAATCCTCCTCCATTTTCTGATGAATAAACGTCAATACTGTCTCCCGAAACCAGCGTGCTTTATTGGTTATCTGATAATGTTTCAGATAACGGTCGATAATCTGTGCCTCTTCCTCGCTGAGCAGGCACACCATCCGTTGCTTCCGCGGAGAAGCCGAGGAAGGCACTTTCTTTCTCTTTTTTCCGTTGTTCGTCATCATGCGTACAAAATTAACGCATTTTCTTCATTTGCAAAACAGATGCGGATTAAATTTAAAAAAGCACAGAAAATACAATTAGATTGTGTACCTTTGCACACAAAAAAGAACAATATGGCAGAACATAACGAGCTTGGAAAAGAAGGCGAAGACGAAGCGGCACACTATCTTACCGAACGAGGCTATCACATCCGGCACCGGAACTGGAGGCGAAGACGGAACGAACTGGATATTGTGGCGGAAAAAGACAACCAACTGATTATTGTGGAAGTCAAGACACGGCGAAACGAAGCGTACGGACATCCCGAAGACGCCATTACCAACCGCAAGATACGCACATTGGTATCGCTCGCCGATTCGTATATCAAGAAATTCAAGCTCGACCTCCCGGTGCGTTTCGATGTCATTACGGTTGTAGGCAATGAACCTCCTTTCCGCATCGAACACATTGAAGAAGCTTTTCTGCCTCCTATCTGGTAAAAATCCAATTCACCGTAGAGGACACAGAGGAAACAATTTTTAATTCTCAATTTTCAATTTATATATGAACTATCCCGAACCTATCTTCTTACAAAAAACCACTTCCACCAATACATATCTTGCCGGTTTATGCGACCGCATGCCCCAACCGGAACTGACCTGCGTATATACTTCCTACCAAACATCCGGACGCGGACAACGGGGAAACAGTTGGGAATCGGAACCGGGTGCGAACCTGCTGTTCAGCTTTGTAGTCTATCCTTCCTTCTTGGAAGCCGGACGCCAATTCTTCCTTTCGCAAATCACTGCACTTGCCCTTACCAATGTGCTTTCGGATTACACCGAAGACATCTGCATCAAATGGCCCAACGATATTTATTGGAAAGACAAAAAACTATGCGGCACACTGATTGAGAATGACCTGACCGGCACCTCCATCAGCCGTTCCATATCGGGCACAGGCATCAACCTGAACCAAACACAATTTTTGAGCGATGCACCCAATCCGGTCTCGCTCACGCAAATCACCGGACAAACATACAATCCGACCGACATCCTGCACCAAGTGATGCAACGCATCAGCTGGTATTACCGCCTGTTGCAAGACGGACATACCACAGAAATAGCCGAACGCTACAAACGGATGTTGTACCGCAAAGAAGGACTCCACACTTACCGGGACTGTGAAGGAAGTTTCCTTGCCCGTTTCCGCGACATCGAACCTTCGGGCAGACTGGTGTTGGAAGACTCGAACGGACAATGCCGCAAATACCTGTTCAAGGAAGTTACTTTCGAACTTTAACCCTCTTATACCTTATTATATATGTCACCTACCAACCAACGCATTCTCCATATAGCCATTCCTTCCATCATTTCGAACATCACCGTTCCTTTATTGGGATTAGTGGATGTAACCATAGTCGGCCATCTTGGGTCGGCATCCTACATCGGTGCCATTGCCGTAGGAGGAATGCTATTCAATATGATTTACTGGATATTCGGCTTCTTACGTATGGGGACAAGCGGACTTACAGCGCAGGCATACGGTGCACAAGACTTGCCCGAAGTGACCCGCACGCTGCTCCGCTCGTTAGGTATCGGCATCGCATTGTCACTTGCTTTGTTAGTGTTGCAATATCCCATCCGCACCATAGCCTTCCACTTGATTGACGCCAGTCCCGAAGTGCGCAATCTCGCCTCGCTTTATTTCCACATCTGTATTTGGGGCGCCCCTGCCACATTGGGATTATACGGCTTTACAGGCTGGTTCATCGGTATGCAGAACTCACGTTTCCCGATGTACATCGCCCTTACGCAAAACGTGGTGAACATCATCGCCAGCCTGTTCTTCGTGTTTGCCTGCGACATGAAAGTAGCGGGCGTGGCATTGGGCACCCTCATCGCCCAATATGCAGGACTCTTCATGGCATACGCACTTTGGCTCCGTTTCTATCGTCCCTTGCGGAAATACATCGAATGGAAACACGTCTTCACACACGAGGCTATGTCACGTTTCTTTCAAGTGAACCGCGATATTTTCCTACGTACACTTTGCTTGGTGGCGGTCACCGTATTCTTCACTTCCACAGGAGCGGCGTATGGCGATGTAACCCTTGCCGTCAACACTTTGCTAATGCAACTTTTCACCCTGTTCTCTTACATCATGGACGGATTTGCATACGCCGGAGAAGCTTTAACGGGAAAATGCATCGGTGCACGAAACTCAAACGAACTCCGCCTCACCGTCCGCCACCTTTTCGGTTGGGGCATTACTCTTGCGTTTGCCTTCACTCTCTTGTACGGCATCGGCGGAAAAGGTTTCCTCGGACTCTTAACCAACGAACGGACGGTCATCGAAGCCTCATCCGCCTATTTCTATTGGGTGCTTGCCATCCCGTTGGCAGGATTCTCCGCCTTTTTGCTCGATGGCATCTGTATCGGAGCTACCGCCACGGGCATCATGTTGAAAGGCATGTTCACGGCATCCGCTGGCTTTTTCCTCATCTATTATGGGCTAAACGGCTCGCTAGGCAACCATGCCCTATGGCTCGCATTCATTTCTTACCTCGCTTTGAGGGGCATAATGCAGGCATGGCTGGTCAAACGAAAGAAATCGGAACTTTTTAATGAAATAAAAAAATAAATCATTACCATTATTCATGATAAACAAGAGAAAATTATTTTTTTCTTTACCTCCCCGCCTCAGCAAGTTTTTCGTATCTTCATACAACAAGTTTTCATTTTAAATCGTATCTTTGCCCAACGCATTTAACCTAATATTGTATCGGAAAACACTATGGACGAAAAAGACTTAATACAAAAACTTAAATCCGGTTCGGCTGCTGCTTATAAAGAGCTTTATGAGCAATGGGTTTCCCGACTATATGGGTTCGTCTTCCGCTATATTAAGTCGGAAGACGCTACCGATGACATCGTACAGGAGACTTTCCTACGTATTTGGATTAACCGTAGCAGACTAAATCCTGAAAGTTCGTTTAAATCATATTTATTCACCATTTCTTGGCATCTCTTTTAAAGGAATTGCGCAGACAATTGAACAACCCTTCCATGGGAGAATACATTGAGTACCAAAACGATTTGTCTGTATCAGAAGAATACATTGAGAGTAACATTGATTTCGAGCATTTCCGCATCGCTCTCATACAAGCTAAACAAAAACTTTCTCCACGGCAACGGGAGATTTTCGAACTAAATAAAGAACAAGATATCCCCGTAGCAGATATCGCTACACGTCTTTCCATCAATGAACAAGTGGTGCGCAACCAACTTTCAGCAGCACTTAAAACTATCCGCACTGAATTGCAAAACCATGCTTTCTTACTGAGCATTTTCTTACTTAACTTATAAAATAAACACATAACGAAGTGGCAGAAAAGGTAAAGCGTAGCAAATAAACTGAAAAAAGAAAATCCGAGAGGAAGTGAACCGCCATTATCAGGAACTAATGCAAACGGACGGGTATGTCACCGCTGCAAAACCCAAAGACGCCTACCTTATATCGGTGTCAAGTAAACCGACTATTATTTGTTGAAAACAACAGATAATATGACCAATCTCAAGCAAGCATTACCACATGCAAATTCTTCTATTTTCACATGCAATTTCCAAACTTTAAATTTATGTTCAAGCGAACATAGCAAGTTGTGTTTTGGGCATCCGAAATATTTCCGGAGCTCAAATGTAACTGATAATACAAGGCAGGAGGTGGCAAATGCTATCCGTAAGATTGAACCGGCAATAGATGTGGAAGTGGAATATGTAGAGTTACCCGATAAACCGGATAATTATGTTATTGCCATTTACTTCGATTCCAATAATTTCAAGAATGGACCGTATTCGTTTGATGGTAGAGCTTTCTATAAAGTGGAAAGTACGACTGCGTTGATGCCAAGACAGATGTATGAGGAACGTCTGAGAATCAGCAATCCTCAGCGATTTAGTTGGGAAAATACGCCCAATTCCGAAATAACCGTTGATGATATTGATACAGAACTCTTATACCAAACACTGCATAACGGAATAGGATCAAGGCGTATTCATGCTTCGGCAATGACATTGCAAGACCCAATGAAGATTATGCTTAAACTCGGAGTTGCAAGAAAGGATGGTATGATATTGAATGCTGCAAATGTATTGTTCGGTAAAGAGCCTTCTTTATTACACCCTCAGTGTAAAATCCGTTTAGCTCGCTTTGAAGGAACGGACAAAAGAGTATTTCGTGACCAGACGGTTTGTGAAGGAAATTTGTTTGAACAGTATGATGCTGTTATGGATTTCTGTTTGAAGCATTTGAACCTATCTGGCAGAATGGATAGTAAATTCAGACAAGATACACTAACTGTGCCTTATGAAGCTATAAAGGAAGCTACAATCAACATGTTATGCCATCGTTCTTGGAATGCTGAAAATACGACTCCAAGTCTGGCTATTTACGACGACCGCATTGTATTCCAGAATCCTGGATCATTTCCTCTGGGTATGACATGGCAGGACTTTGTGAATGAGCATATTGGTTCTTTACCAGCCAACCCCACTATAGCAAATGTATTCTATCGGCGTGGCACGATGGAGGCTTGGGGACGAGGTATAGGTCTTATTATGGAAAGCTGTAGAGAGCAGGTACTTCCAACACCGGAGATAAAAGTTGTTCCACCGTTTGTGAACCTTACAATATGGTTTAAGCACTCATTGACTTGGGGTGTGAAAACATCTATACCCCAAGTGGAAGATTCTTACACTCCAAGTCACACCCCAAGTGATGATGATTTCACCTCAAGTCATAACGAAATACATAATCAGTCGAATATCATTACACCCCAAGATAAGGTGTTTGAATTTTGTAAATCACCGAAGAGTATCGTTGAAATAGCCGCAATGCTTGGAGTGAATGACAGAAGATGGGTACGAAAGAAATATATTGCTCCATTTATCGGCACAAAACTTCAAATGACCATTCCTGATAAACCCAATAGCCAAAATCAGAAATATGTCAGTATTGAAAAGTGATATGGAATATGGAAAGTAGCCAATCTCTTTGTTCTATCAAGGATATTGGCTACTTTTCCACAAGAGCTATTTGACAGCAAAGCATAGCAAAACGCTGAAAATTGTACGGTTTTTAAGTCGTTACCACTACTTTTTAAATAGTCATCTAAAAGTCTATTCATCAAACGGTTACGTAACTATTCAGATGACATAATTGCATCTTAGTAAGCATTCGATAAACTACAAGTTTTGAACCTTTATATACAACAATAGCGACTGTCACTATGAACCTAATAGTTGCAGTCGCTATTGTTTTGTTGGACCTATATGTTGCATATGGTATTAGTTGTAAGCATTCGAATAAATGCTTACTCTATTTCTGTTTTTATAACATATAAATTATCATGTTATAAATCTTCTTTTTGCGGATATTACTGGTAAATCAACGATAATTCAAAGATGAACACACATAATAACAACTTAGAAAACCTGTTACGGAAATACCACTTCGGACAATTATCGAAAGAAGAATTCGAAAAATTGAAGGAAGAGGTAAATCATTCGGATGATGAGAATTTAAAAAACCTTCTTCAAAAACACTGGGAATCGTACGAAGAAGATTATCCGTTGCAAAAAGCAAAAAAAGCTACGTTGTATCATGCCATCGAACAGAAAATGCATATCCCGATGTTTGTCCGAATACGCACACATTGGTCACAAATTGCTGCGGGATTGTTGTTACTACTCAGTGTTGGTATGTCTGTTTTGTTCTACTCTCAACGGCAGGAATTACAGCAACTTACTTCACGTAATGTTGTCATTCGTTCTAGCGAATCTCCTTCTTCCGTAACCTTACCCGATGGCACTAAGGTAAGACTAAACACACGTTCTTCACTTACCTATCAACAAGATTTCGGACGTGAAGACAGACGGGTGGAACTTTCAGGCGAAGGTTACTTCGATGTGAAACGCGATGAAACAAAACAATTTGTAGTGCAAACAGACTTTATTGATATTACGGTATTAGGCACCTCGTTTAACGTATATGCTTACGAAGACAAAGACTTTTTAGAAATGGCATTAGTGGAAGGAAGTGTATGCGTAAATACCATACAGCCACCTTACAAAACTCTGCACGCCCGCCCAAACGAAAAAATTACCTATAACAAACATACTGGTGAATTAACATTAGAAACCACTTCTAATCGCACGGAAACAGCATGGACAAAACCCGAATTGGCGTTCAGACATACACCACTGCATGAAGTATTCCGTACATTAGAGCGTAAATTCAACGTTACTGTCAGCATATCTGACACAACTCTCTTTAGCGATACATACACAGGCACATTCAAAAAATCGACACTAGAAGACATACTAAACGTACTGAAACAACATTACGGATTTAATTATACTAGCACCAATGATACGATACATATCGATATGAAATAAATATAATTTAGAGCATTAACTTAATAAACGGAAACTTATGAAAACATGACGACCCATGAAAAAGCAAAAACCTCCGGACAATCGGTAAATCGCCCGGAGGAAGGAATCAGTCCACAAACTATGTTGCAGCATAGTTTACATTTACGAACCAATTATCCACAATATCATGAAAAAGAAAACAAATCAAAGCTTTTCAGATGACAAAGGTAGCGAAAAACATGGTATATCCCGCTATCTTGCGCTATCTTTATGTATGTTAACTTTTATTGGAGCATCTGCTCAAACGGGCAAAGTAACCCTAAAAATAGAAAATGCACCAGTAAAAGAGTTATTCAACGCAATAGAGAAACAAAGTTCCTATCGTTTCTCTTATCGGGATGCAGACCTCAAAGGCAAACAGAATGTAACAGTTTCTTCGCAAGACGAAAACTTGAAAGACGTATTAACACGCGAGCTTGCCAAACAAGGCTTATCCTATCGTGTACAGGACAACCTTATCATTATTTTGCCTGTATCACAACAAAAATCCACAACCAGCAAGACAAACAAAATAACAGGAATAGTAAAAGACACTAATGGCGAACCAATTATCGGAGCCAACATCACCGTAAAAGGTCAATCAATAGGTACAATCACAGATATAGACGGGCAATTCACACTAGATGCCCCCGAAGACGCCGTGTTGCAAATATCTTATATTGGATACGTAGCACAAGACATCCATACAAAAGGAAAGAAAGAATTCAATGTGATGTTGGAAGAAGATTCCGAAATGTTAGATGAAGTCGTAGTGGTAGGTTACGGTAGTATGCGAAAAAGAGACCTGACAGGTGCGGTAAGTTCTATCGACAGTAAAAAGTTCGAGAAAGACGCTCCACGTAGCGTAGAAGACTTGTTGAGAACAGGTGTCCCTGGACTGAATATTGGCTTGTCGAATACAGCAAAGGGTGATGTTGATTTGAATAGTTCGGTGCAGATACGTGGTCAACGCTCGCTAAAAGCAGGCAACGGACCGCTAGCTGTATTGGACGGAATCATCTTTCTAGGCGAACTTTCAGAAATCAATCCGTCGGATATCGACCGTATCGATGTATTGAAAGATGCTGCATCTGCTGCTATTTACGGTGCTAAATCAGCCAATGGTGTCATCCTTATTACTACCAAAAAAGGACAAACAGGCAAACCTGTAGTTCGATTTGATGCAAGCATAGGTTTTGCTACCATGGGCGCAAATCGGGAAGTGTACGACCCTGAAGGATACTTGCAATATCGTTCAGACTATTTTAACAGTTCGAATAACTTCCAAACTCCTGCCAAATTTGTGCGTCCGACAACCGAAAATCTGAAAAAATACGGTATGAGTATAGAAGAATGGAGAGCCATGGATAACCTGCAAGGAAGTGACGAAGACATCTGGTTACAACGTATCGACCTGACTGATACGGAACGCGAAAATTACTTCGCCGGAAAAACAAACGACTGGTATGATACATCTTTCCGTACCGGTATACGCCAAGATTATAACGCAAGTCTTTCAGGTTCCAGCGAAAACTTCAGCTATTATTGGTCGCTCGGCTACATGAACAGTACCGGTGTAATTGAAGGAAATGAATACGAATCTTTACGTTCAAACTTGAAATTGGACGCAAAGGTCACTGACTTCTTGGAAATGGGATTGAACATCAACTTCCAAAACCGTTCAGACGGAGACTTTACAGTATCATGGCGCGAACAGATTATCCGAAACACCCCGTATGCTTTGGCTTACGATGAAACCGGAAGTCCAATCCGTCACCCAATGGGAGAATCTGGCATGAATCCCGGATGGAATGACGCATTCGACCGCCAATATAAATCCCTTGATAAAGGTTCAACGGTATTTAATGGAACAATCTACGCCAAGATAAAACTTCCATTCAATATTAGTTACCAAATGAATTTCTCACCCCGTTCACGTTGGTATCATGACCGTTATCATGAATCGTCACAGAATCCTAATTATACCCATAACGGCGAAGTCATACGTGAACAGACCCAATATTTTAGTTGGCAATTGGATAATATGATTAAATGGGATTATACATTTGCCGACAAACATACGGTCAACGTAACTTTGCTGCAAAATGCAGAAAAGCAATTATCATGGCAAGACCGTATGACGGAACTGAACTTATTGCCTACCGATGCATTAGGCTTCCATTACATTAACGGTGCGGACATGACACGCTCGAAAATGGAGACCAATGACGAACAAGTGACAGCAGATGCATTAATGGCACGTGTATTCTATTCGTATTCCAATCGTTATATGATTACGGCATCTATCCGACGCGACGGATATTCAGCATTCGGGAAATCCAATCCGCGGGCAACTTTCCCTGCCGTAGCCTTAGCTTGGAACTTTGCTGACGAAGAGTTCTTCAAATGGAAACCTATGAATTACGGTAAACTGAGATTGTCATGGGGTAAAAACGGTAACCGCGACATCGGTAAATACGAAGCACTTGCTAATATGACAACCGGACAAGGCAAATATCCTTATATTACCTCTAGTGGTTCTATCTTAGAACTGAGTCAGCTTTATGCCGACCGTATGGCAAACCATGGACTGAAATGGGAAACTACCACATCATGGAACGTAGGTCTTGACTTTGGCTTCTTCAACAACCGTATCAACGGTAGTATGGAATATTATTATATGCCAACCACCGACTTGATTATGAGCCAAAGCCTGCCTTCTGTATCGGGTTACACAAATGTTACCACCAACTTGGGTGAAGTTGTCAACAAAGGTTTTGAACTGTCTGTAAACACACTGAACATCAGCCGTAAGAATTTCGATTGGAGTTCTATATTCAGTTTTTCGTTGAACCGCAATGAAATCAAGCATCTCTATTATGAATACGAAGATGTATTGGATGCAGATGGACATGTAGTAGGCAGTAAAGAAAAAGACGACATCACCAACAACTGGTTCATCGGACAACCGGTAGGCGTGATATGGGATTATAATGTAATAGGAGTTTATCAGGAAAACGAACGCGAAGAGGCTGCTAAATATGGTCTGGTTCCGGGTGATGCAAAAATAAAAGATAATTACGATGTAGAGTCTCATAGATATACCAACGAAGACAAAGAATTCTTAGGACAAACAACACCAAAATTCAGATGGACGTTCCGCAATGACTTTACTTTATTCAAAGATTTAAGCCTGTCGGTAAGCATTTATTCTTATTGGGGACATAAAGGAACAACAACCGACTATATGAATAACTCGAAAGTGAACGGGTGGTCTGCTGACCGCACCAATGCTTACGTCACCGAATATTGGACACCTGAAAATCCGTCCAACACTTATTGCCGACTGAATTCGACTAATCCGCAGAACGTAACCCCACCGTTAGTTTTGGATAAGTCTTTCATTCGATTAGACAACATCTCATTGTCATGGAATGTGCCGCAAAAGTTCTTAAAGCCTCTTACGATTTCATCCTTAAGAGTCTACGGAAGCATCCGAAACGTGGCTTGCTGGACAAAAGAATGGGACTATTGGGATCCTGAAATCTCAGACGGTCCTTCACCTCGCACATTCACATTGGGAGTAAGTTTAACTTTATAAAAAACGAATTGTTATGAAACGTAATTACATACATTTTATTAAATATGCAATCTGCATAGGATTACCTCTTTTAAACTCATGTTCAGATGATTTTTTAGAGCCGAAAGCCTTATCTTTCTTCGAACCGACCAGTACCTTTACCACCCGTGAAGGTCTGCAGGCCGCCTTGACCAGTTGTGACAGGCAAGCTGTTTATGTATTTATGGGAGAAGGTGCCCCCATTTATACCGACCTCTCTTTCTCGGAAGTTGTGGTTAGTAGAAAAACGGATAAATCGACCCCAGCACAGAACATGGACATATCGCTAACGCCGACTTCAAATAACAATAACGTAGACTACAACAAGACCGGCTGGTTTTGGGACGATTGGTACAGAGCTATCCGCTTCGCCAATACAGTCATATCAAATATAGACAACGTAGAAGGACTAGACGCAGAAATACACGACCAAATGCTATCTGTAGCCTATTTCCATCGCGCTTGGCGTTATTATAATTTGATATTCCAATTTGGCGATGTCCCCTTCCTGACCAAAGAAGCCGTAGGACCTAAGTTCAACTATCACTCCACAAAAATGGATGTGATTATCGGCAAAATGATAACTGATTTGGAATATGCCGTAGAACATGCTCCTGTTACAGCCAATTATGGAAATATCACCCGAGGTGCTTGCCGCCACTTGTTGGTAAAATTCTATTTGGCAGCTGGAGAATTTGACAAAGCTATAGAACAAGCCAATATCCTGATAGACCAATCGGGATATGCATTGATGAAAGATAACTTCGGAACATTCATCAATCCGATGCCTAATATCCATCCCATCACACGAAATGTTATTTGGGATCTTCACCGTCCAGAAAATAAGGCGATTCCCGAAAATACAGAAGTCATTTGGGTAATGACACAAGATGATGATTTAGACAATAGCCGCTTAGCAGGACAAACCATGCGTACAGCTGTACCTTGGTGGTCTGCCACAAACAACCAAGCCATACTAACCCCCGATGGAGAAGTGGGAATGAGTTGCAGTTATGTATATACGCACGACAAATTAGATTTGCGTAAAACATACGGACGAGGAGTAGCCTTCTTTGGAGGGACATGGTATTCTACCCACTCTATATGGGACGATTCGAATGACCTGCGGCACAGTTCAGAATCCGGCAACTGGATGCGTATGGAAGACTTGGTCTACAACGAACCGTCTCTAGAAGGCAAAAGCCAATGGTATGGCAAACATCTGCAACTATACGATGATAAAGGCAATATTCTTTGTCCGGATACCATCGCCAACTGGTTCGACTGGCCACATTACAAACTATGGATTGAAGACAAACGCCAGGAATTGCAAAACAATTATAACGGAGGTGCAGCCAACTGGTATATTTTCCGCTTGGCAGAAACTTATTTATTGCGTGCGGAAGCTTATTTTTGGAAAGGAGACAAACAAAAAGCAGCAGATGACGTAAATGAAATAAGAAAAAGGGCACATTGTACTAAAATGTATAGCGCAAACGACATGACCATGGCACTATTATGGACGAAAGAGCCAGAGAACTGACCTATGAAGAACTTCGTCATGTAGAACTTGTACGAATTTCTTATATCTTTGCCGAAACAGGCCAAGCTGATGAATTCGGAAAAACCTATACGCACAATCGCCTATCGCAAGACAGCTATTGGTATGAACGGGTGAACAGATACAATAATTTCTATAATAAAGGTGTAGTTACCAACTATGGAAACGAATTTAAAATCAGCCCGTATCATATCTTCTGACCCATTCCTCAATCGGCTATCGACGCTAATCGCACAGGACGCATCAACCAAAACTACGGTTATAGCGGTTACGAATATAACGAACCGCCTTACTCGACCTTAGAAGAAGCTGTTTCCAACGAATAAGAATCCCTAAAAAATCGGCCCGAAAACACATAATACATAAACTACAAAAGAGCCTGGAATAGAAGTTCCTTTAAAATTCGTTCCAAGCTCTTTTCATTCAAACTGTAACAATATGATGAAATCTGCACTATTACTTTGTATAGGATTAGCAGCTACCTTACCATCCTATACACAAGAGAAAAAAACTTATTGGATTGACCCGGAGACAAACAGGGTAAACTGTGAGGAACCCCGAAGCGCATTCTTCGCATACGAAACGGCAGACTTAGCGCACACCGGAATGAAAGAAAAATCAGAACGTTACCTGTCATTGGAAGGTAAATGGAAATTCAACTTTGCAGCCAATCACAACGAAGCTCCTCAAAACTTCTACAAACTCAATTATGACGATTCCGTATGGGATGAATTCCCCGTCCCCGGACTGTTTGAACTAAACGGATACGGTGATGCTGTATATGTAAGTGATGGATACGCTTGGAAAAACCAATTCAAAAACAATCCCCCTTATATTGAAGAAAAAAACAATTATACCGGTTCGTACCGAAAACATATTACGATTCCTGCCAACTGGGAAGGCATGAAAATCCTGCTTCATGTAGGATCTGCCACTTCAAACCTGACTGTCTATGTGAATGGCAAATTCGTCGGGTATACCGAAGACAGCAAACTGCCGGGTGAATTTGACTTGACTCCTTATCTTATTCCAGGCAAAAACAATCTGATAGCCATGCAAGTAATGAGATGGTGCGACGGTTCATACTTGGAAGACCAAGACTTTTGGCGTTTCACAGGAATCGCTCGTGAAGTGTACTTATATGCACGCCCCCAATCGCACATAGAAGACATCCGCATCACTCAAGATTTGACAAATGAATACCAGGAGGGAGTGTTGAAAGTTAACCTGAACCTATCAGCATGCAAAGGGAAAAAAGCCAATCTCACGCTGACAGACAAAGCAGGAAATACAATTGCTGAAAAAAAACTGACCATAGGAAAAGACAATAAAGCAGAAACAACGTTCACCATTTCCAATCCGCTGAAATGGACAGCAGAGACGCCTAATCTTTACCGATTAAACATAAATCTAACCGATGAAACACAAATCATAGAGTCAATCAACCAATATGTAGGATTTCGAAAAGTGGAAATAAAAAACGCACAATTATTGGTCAACGGCAAGCCCGTCTTAATAAAAGGAGTGAACCGGCATGAAATGGATCCACTAAACGGATATATTATTACAAAAGAAAGGATGCTGCAAGACATCCAGATTATGAAAGAGTTGAACATCAACGCTGTACATACCAGCCATTATCCCAACGATCCATACTGGTATGAACTATGTGACAAATATGGACTGTACGTAGTAGCAGAAGCGAATGTCGAAAGCCACGGCATCGTGCTGCAAGGAGGAAATTTGGCAAAAAATCCCGCTTACACAAAAGCACACATCGAACGGAATAAAAACAACGTGATGACTTATAAGAATCATCCGTCAATCATCATTTGGAGTATAGGCAATGAAGCTGGAGAAGGAATTAGTACGGAGAAATCATACGAATTCGTAAAGACATACGACCCCACCCGCCCTTGCCAATATGAACCTGCACGCCAACAAGGGAAAACCGACATTTTCTGCCCGATGTATTACGACTATAAAGGATGTGAAGAATATGTGAAGAGCAACAATCCTCGTCCTTTGATACAATGTGAATATGCCCATGCCAACGGCAATTCGATGGGAGGATTCAAGGAGTATTGGGAACTGGTACGGAAATATCCTAATTATCAAGGAGGATTCATTTGGGATTTCGTTGACCAAGCACTTCGAATAAAGAATCATAAAGGAAAAGAAATCTATGCATACGGAGGCGATTTCGGACGTTATACTCCCAGTAGCCATAACAGCAACAGTGACGGTATCGTAAATCCCGACCGGAAACTGAATCCAGATGCCAATGAAGTACGTTACTTTTACCAAGACATTTGGGCATCGCCCGTAAACCTAAAACAAGGAGAAATCGAAGTCTTCAACGAATATTTCTTCCGGACATTAGACCATGTGGGATTGGTATGGACACTAAAACAAGAAGGAACAATCATTGCATCGGGATGGGAAGAACTGAACATACAACCTCAAGAAAGAAAATTCATACGATTGAAAGGATTCAAAATGCCGCAAGACAAGCACAAAGAATACGTGTTAAACCTCGACTTTGTGCTGAAACAAGCGGAACCTTTACTGGACGCAGGCTTCGCCATTGCCCAAGAACAATTCATCATAAACGAATACGAATATCCGAAAGCTGAAAATCTTATACAAAAAACCAACGTCATCTGTGACAGTTCTTTTGTTTATCTGAAAGTAAAAGCAGGCAACACATCAGTCACCTTCAACAAACATACCGGCTGGATTGATTATCTCGATATCGACGGAAAACCAATGCTTGAAGAAGGATATGCCATCCGTCCCGACTTTTGGAGAGCACCTACCGATAAAGATTACGGTGCCGGCTACCCGAAAACGTCACGCGTATGGCACAATCCAATTATGGAACTGCTACAATTCAAATATCAGGAAACCGAAAACGGAGCGAAAATTACAGCCGAATATAAGTTACCCGAAGCAGAAGCCAACCTGATAATGACTTATATCTTGACTTCGGAAGGAAAACTGATAATAGACGAAGCGATGACCGTCAATCCTGAAGCCAAACTCAAACCACAATTAAGACGTTTTGGCATGCAATTGATAATGCCAAAAGCTTTCTGCAACATCCGTTTTTACGGGAAAGGACCGGGTGAAAACTACATTGACCGGAACTCAGGTAACCGACTGGATGTATACACCCAACGAGTAGCTGAACAATATTGGGAATACATCCGTCCGCAGGAAAGCGGAAACAAGACAGAAATCCGTTATTGGGAAATGCAAGACGAAAACGGAAAAGGTTTACGTCTGTATGCCACGACACCCATGGAATGCAGTGCATTGAACTTCTTAGACAAAGACTTGGATGACGGCATAAACAAATTCGATTATCGCTCACATTCCGGAGAACTGATACCACGAGAGTTCTGTGTAGTTAAGATAGCCTTGCGGCAAGCTGGATTGGGCTGTGTCAATAGCTGGGGAGCCAAACCGTTGGAAAAATACCAAATGCCTTACGGAGACTACCGTTTTACATTCGTTATCCAGCCCTTATGTTAAATATAATATGTAACTTGAAGGAGTTAGAAATCGATGTCGCTATGGTACAGGTTTCTGACTCCTTTTAACAACTTCTATCTAACTGCTACTTGCAGATTTATATAACCGCACAGACATAAACACAAGCGAATGCATTGCCAAACAAAATACACTTCTATCCGTAACATCCCCGTAACACAAACTACACCGTTTCTTTATACATCGGTCACGGCGATGTAATATGCTTGCTTTACTTTTGTTGCATCAAATTAACAAACACTTAACTAAAAATGATGACAACAAAAACCAAGCAAGCGTTATTGCTTCTTTGTATCCTGCTCATCCTACCAGGATACTTGTTTGCCCAAGATGACCGTGCTGTTATCACGGGTATCGTGACCGATGAGACTAATTTAGGTGTTATCGGCGCCACTGTGCAAGTGAAAAACGAATCTACTGGTTTTACTACCGGATCTATTACGAACGAAAACGGAGAATACACCCTCAAACAGCTCCCGCTGGGCGGACCGTATTCTATCAAGGTTTCTTACATCGGCTATGGCGACCAGACCAAGAGCGGATATACCCTGAACCAAGGCGACCAAGTGCGTGTGGACTTCCAGATGAAAGAAGAATCCATCACGATAGAAGCCGTAGAAGTAGTTGCCAACTCCTTAAAGAATACCATTGCCACAACCGGCTCGGCTACTTCGGTGACCGAACAGGACTTGGAGAAGCTTCCGGTGAACGGACGTAACTTCACCTCATTAGTCGACCTCTCGCCGCTCAGCACCGGGTCGAGCCTTTCGGGCCAGCTGGCGTCTTCTACCAACTATACCATCGATGGCATGACGGCCAAGAACCCTACTTCGGGAGGAAGTACGACAAGCCGCAACGGAGTGCCTTACGCCATCTCAATGGAAGCCATTCGCGAATTCAAAGTGGTAACCAACCAATACGATGTAACCAACGGACGTGCCGGAGGAGGTACGGTGAGCACCGTAACCAAGTCGGGTACCAACACCTTGACAGGTAGTGCTTTTGTGTACGGACGTGCCAATTGGCTATCCAGCCCATACGACATCCGTGGAAACAAACGCGATAACGACTTCTCCACGTATCAGTTCGGAGCCTCATTGGGTGGCGCCATCGTAAAAGACCGCGCACATTTCTTCATCACGTGGGATCATCAAGCAGACTCTCGTCCACTCTACATCGCCGACATCCATAATGCAACTGATGAACAACGATACAGCCTGAGCACGGACACGCGCGACCGTTTCCTGCAAATCGCACGTGACAAATACGGTGTGGCAAACACACCACAATTCGGGGCATTCGACAAGAAACAAAGCACGGATGCTGTATTTGCCCGCGTAGACTGGCAAATCAATGCCACCAACCTCCTGACTTTCACTGATAACTTTGTGAACGACATGAACAATCAGGGATTGAGTGACAACACCAGCATCACAATGTATGAATCGTATGGAAACGTACATTCGTTAAACAACAGTGCTCTGGCCACCCTGCGTTCGGTAGTAGGTCCGAGAGGCACGAACGAACTGAAAGTGCAACACCTTTATACATTAGAGAAATCGATGCCGGGCGATGAACTGCCATCCGCCAACATTCCACGTGCAATCGTACAGAACGTAGCTTCTACCGTAAACGGCAAAACCGTACATACAGATATTCAGTTAGGCGGCCAGCGTTATTGTCCCGAAAACTTCTACAACCACGTGCTTCAATTGGTAGACAATTTCTACTACAACACAAAACGCATCAATTATACTTTCGGTGTAGATCTGATGTACACCCACATGAACTCACGCTACGGAAGCGAAACCAACGGACGCTTCTACTTCAACGGGATAGACGCATTCGAGAGCTTGACTCCTTCGCGTTATGTACGCGAACTCTATCTGACGGATAACGACCGGGTAATGCAAAACATCATGAATGCAGGCGTTTACGCTCAATTGCAAACCAAACCGTTCCCCGGATTCGAAATCATCGCCGGACTCCGCTTGGATAACGCCACCTATTTCAATAAAGGAACGTTCAACCAGACCGTTTACGATGAATTGGGATTGCGTACCGATAATGGGCTTTCTACATTCCAAGTGCAGCCCCGTTTGCAAATCACGTGGGATATTAACGACAAACACCGAGATATCATCCGCTTGGGCGGAGGTATCTTTGCCTCGGATATCAATAACTATGCGATGATCAACAACATGGTATTTGACGGGACACGTACCGCTTCTATAGATGTTGAGTTAGATCCTAGAGACAAGAACTATAATGAACTGCTAAACCTGCTCCGCCCCGATTTTCCTGCTTATCGTCAAGACCCTTCTAAAGCACCGGGAGCAGAACTGTTTAATAACCCTAACATCGAAAAGCTCTCTACCATCAACTTGAACGGGGCAGATTGTAAAGTGCCGGTTATCTATAAAGCGAATGTCTCGTACACCCACTTCTTCAACGACCGTCTGAAAGTGACCGTAGGAGGATATATGACCTTAGGACGTAATAACTACATGTATGTAGACCGCAATATGGTAGACGAGCCTTATTTCCGCCTTACCGCCGAAGGCAACCGTGGCGTTTACGTACCAGCTGAAAGCATTGATCCGACCGATGGAGAACTGCATTGGGCAAACGGACGTAAGACCAACAAGGTAGGTCGTGTGCTCGAAATGGTGAGCGAAGGAAAAGTCAACCAGTTTGCTTTCGTGGTAGAAGGAACCTGGAGATACTTCAAGGATGGTCAGCTTTCGGTAAGCTATACTTGGAACGATACGAAAGACAACACTTCGTATAACGGAAATGTAGCCAACTCGGCGACTCTCTCGCAAATGGTAGTGGATGACCCGCGTGACTTAAGCAAGATGACTTACTCGAATAACCAGTTCCGCCATAAAGTGGTGGTTTATGGTACGGCTCCTACCTTCTGGGGAATCAGCATCGGCGCACGCTTCTCGGGCATCGGCGGAACCAGATACTCGCTGGCTGTAGGCGGAAACCTGAACGGTGACTTTGTTAATTCCAATGATTTGGCTTATATTTACGACCCGAATGATCCCGCTACTCCTGAATACCTACGCGAAGGAATCAATGATATCCTGAACAATCCCGAAGTGGAACAGAGCACGAAAGATTACATCCGCAAGAGTTTCGGTAAAGTGGCAGAACGCAACGGTGGCGTAAACGGATTCTACGGTACACTTGACTTGCGTCTGGCTAAGAAATTCAACCTGTACAAGAAACATAGCCTGGAATTGTCGGTCGACATCTTCAACGTGGCAAACCTGTTGAACAAAGACTGGGGAGCAGGACATACCTTGGGCAAGCAGAACATCTACACCATCAAAAGCTTTGACCAAGACAAAAAACAATTCGTCTACAACGTGAATCCGAACACCGGCGTATCAAGTCTCAACGGAACTCCGTATCAGTTCCAAATCGGCTTGCGCTACGCGTTTTGATTTTTTAAAATTAACAAGGTACCAGTTGACAAGGTGACAAGGTTCTGAATACTCAAGACTATCTAAAGCCTCGTCAACTGAAACCTTGTCAACTGACACCTCGTCACCTAACAAAAAAACAATAAAACGAATATGAAAACAAGAAAATTTTTCCTCACTTGCGCCTGCGTACTTTTCGCATGGACAGCACAAGCACAAACACAAGTCATCGCACACCGCGGATTCTGGAAAGCAGAAGGCTCTGCACAAAATTCCATCACAGCACTGAAAAAAGCAGCCGAAGCCCAAGTGTACGGCTCTGAATTCGATGTACAACTGACCAAAGACGGTATAGTGGTAGTAAACCACGATGACACCATCGCCGGCATGACCATTGCCGAAACCGAATACGAAAAGCTGAAAGACCTGAAACTGAAAAACGGCGAAACCCTTCCTACTTTGGAAGACTATCTGAAAGTCGGAAAGCAATTGCCCGACATCCAGCTTATCCTTGAAATCAAGCCTCACAAGACCAAGGAACTGGAAGACCAAGCCGCTTCCGCTTGCGTGAAATTAGTAAAGGAATACGGGCTGGAGAAACAGGTGGAATATATTTCATTCAGCATGAACATTTGCGAACAGCTTGCCAAACTGACTCCGGGTTCGGAAATCGCTTACCTAAAAAGTGACATTGCCCCCAAAGAGGTCAAGGCAAAAGGGCTGACCGGCATCGACTATTATTATAAAGTGTTCGACAAACATCCTGAATGGGTGAAAGAAGCGCACGACCTGGGCATGAAAGTCAACGCATGGACGGTAAACCAAAACGAAGACATGCAGAAGCTGGTCAAGCTGGGCGTGGACTACATCACCACCGACCAACCACTGGAAGCGAAAGAACTTCTGTAACAGGATTATCACACATGGGAAATAGGGATGTAACACAACATCCCTATTTTTGTAGCATCAAACAAAAAGGAGGAAAGATATGAAAACGACATGGATTAAAAGTACGGTTTTAGGCTTAGCCTGCCTGGCTTTCACGGCAAACGCATCCGCAGAAGACAGTAACAAAGGAAACAATGCATCGAACGAGGCAAACACGGTAAAAGTACTAATCGTAGGATTGGAAGACAATGTCAGTTCGAACTACTTCCCTGCTCCGATGATTACTGAAGAAACAGGTATTCCGGAAGACAGCATCGGCGAAACATACAACCGCATCATCACTGACAATATCATCTCGGGAAACAAGAACAAGAACTATACCTTCGTTTCGTCGGAAGACCTTCCCGAAATAAACACGTTAGTAGACGAGGTGAAAGTAAACGGAGAGGATGAAGAGACATACGCCGACCTGAGCCAGGTAAACAAAGAGCAATACAACAAAGTGCTAAACGAAGCGGATGCCGACTACGTGCTCTTCCTCAACAAGCACTACCTGAAATGGCAAGACACCCCGCTACGCACCTTGTTCCACTTCGTCAGCTATTCGCTCTACGACCGCAACCAGCACGAAGTGACCAAAGGGAACAACTACTTCACTTGCATGAACCTGGAAAAGGAAGCCAAGCTAAGTAAAGCCAGCCGCAAAAGTTCATCGAAAATCGCATCTGAAATCATCAAAAGCATCGATAAATAAGCACTGACTAATAAATAAAAACGGATTCTCTCTTTCGGACGTCGCCGCATGCCAGAAATGCCGCGGCGTTTTTTTCGCACCTACCGATTTATTTCCTATGCTTACTTAAAAACGTATCAATCCGGAAGAATGGACGTAATGGTACGGGATGTAATATAACTGTGTAGACAGTACGATTACTAATCGTCATCAAGAAGCAGTTATATGCCTACGCATAAGCAGATAGACCCTATTCCGGATTCATCCTGTCATCTAACCATTTCTTCAAGAGTTTCTTTCCTAAGAAAATACGGCTTTTAATGGTATTAATGGAAACATCGGCTTTATCCGCAATTTCCCGATACTTGAAACCGCTCAGATACATCAAGATGGGCAAACGATAAATCTCAGGCAACCCGTTTATCAGCCTTTTCAAATCCATGCTGTCATACTGGTCTTCTACCATCCACTCTTCGCACTCCTCCGCCCTACTCGACAAATCAATATCCGCAGGCAACTCACTCTTCATCGGCCGCTTGCTTTTCGCCCGATAATCATTAATGAAAATATGGCGCATGATGGTATATACCCACCCATTGAAATTCATGTCGTTGTGATACAATTCCCTATTGACCAATGCTTTCAACATGGTTTCCTGCACAAGGTCATCCGTTTCTTCCTCACTTCCCGTCAGCCGGTAAGCCAAAAAACGAAGCACATCACGTATGGAAAGCAATTTCTGTTCAAATTCAAATGTATCCATATTCTAATCCTACTGAAATATTGTCACTTAATCCGACATTATATTACTATTTACCCTTACTTTCCTGAAATAGTGTCATCAATATTTCAAGTTCTTTCTCCATTTGTTCTAATTTAGACAAAATCAAATCCCATGAGCTTTGATGCAAATACGACTTCATCCGGTCTATTTCTTCCAGCATATCAGAAATATTCTGCCGGAAATCAGCATCCAAATGAAACTTATCCTCAGCATTCATTGCCGTAAACTTTAAATAAAAGGAGAAACAATGGCACATAATTTGCAGAAGAACCTGCGATAAAAAGAACAATGTACAAACGGACACAAAAACGAATCCATTCGAAGAGAAGGGTTATACCCTATCGGTTTTAAAGGTTTCATAAAATAAGTGGCACAACCCCGCCCCGGAAGTTGTTTTAAGTCTAATTTATAAGATTAAGCGTGGGGAACTTTGGTATTATTTGTTCAGAAGTATCCCCATACTCGACAACTCAATAATACACAAAGCCCCACGCTATATATTGTATATATATAAGAAATGCCATCCGTCTCAATGGCAAATACAGATACAATAGGCGGAGCGCATCGTATTACCTCGGGTTGTCTTTGTGAAATTGGGGATTTCCTGAACTCGGATAATGTCAAAACGCTTAATAAGAACCTTCCTTCACTTTAGAAAGGTGACGCAAATATAAGAAAATTCACTTCATCCCCTATCATTCCGCCCGTTATTTTTTATTATCTATCGATTTATTTTTACCTTTGCCCAGAAAACATGCAACTAAAAGATTCAGAAATATGGCAAAGTTTAAACGCATTCTGTTAAAATTAAGCGGCGAAAGCCTGATGGGAGAAAAGAAATACGGTATCGACGAAAAACGGTTGGGAGAATATGCCCAGCAAATTAAGGAGATACACGACATGGGCGTGCAAATCGGCATCGTCATCGGAGGAGGAAATATCTTCCGCGGACTGAGCGGTGCAGGAAAAGGATTCGACCGGGTGAAAGGAGACCAAATGGGTATGCTCGCTACGGTCATCAATAGCTTGGGATTAAGCTCGGCACTGGTTGCTAATGGCGTGAAAGCCCGTGTGCTCACGGCTATCCGCATGGAACCAATCGGCGAATTTTATACGAAATGGAAAGCCATCGAGGCAATGGAAAACGGCGAAGTGGTCATCATGTCTGCTGGTACAGGCAATCCTTTCTTCACCACCGATACCGGTTCCTCTTTGCGAGGCATCGAAATCGAGGCTGATGTGATGCTGAAAGGCACACGCGTAGACGGCATCTATACCGCCGACCCGGAGAAAGACCCGACCGCTACCAAGTTCGACGACATCACTTACGATGAAGTATTGGCACGGGGACTGAAGGTGATGGACCTGACCGCCACCTGCATGTGCAAGGAAAACAACCTGCCCATCATCGTATTCGACATGGACACGGTAGGCAACCTGAAAAAAGTAATTGCAGGCGAAAATATCGGTACACTTGTGCATAATTAAGTTTGTGAGTTTTATATTTATAAACACAGAGACACAAAGGCACAGAGCTCTTTATCTTCCTGATATACAAAATATTTTCTCCGTGACTTTGTGTCTCTGTGTTCATATTTTCTTTCCGCTTATTACAGCCTCAGCACTTCCACCGATGCGTTCTTCATCAACGGGATTTCTTTCAAACGGCTCAACGGAATGCCTTTTGCCTGAGCTATGATATTACGGTTTATCTGACCATGAGCCACTACCAATACCGACTTATCCGCATAATGCGCACGAAGGTACTCGATACACCGCCCTGCCCGTGCATATAACATTTCGGGAGTCTCTGCATCAATCGGTAAACGGGAACGGTCTACACTATGGATGAATAGCCCGGTCCAACTTCCCCAATCTATCTCACGGAACAAGGCGTTCTTTTCCCACGGCAAGTCCCGATTGCCTACCGCAAGCCGCACCGTATCAACCACCCGTTGCAAATCGCTGCTTACGATAGCATCTAATGCTATATCTTTCAGGCTTTCACCCAATACCACCGCTTGCCGCTTTCCTTCTTCCGTAAGATGTCCGGGCAAATGTCCCTGGAATATCCGGCTCAAGTTCTCTTCTGTCTGCCCATGGCGGGCAAGAAAAACGTTCATTAGTTAATAGTTAATAATTAATAGTTAATAGTTGATAGCTAATAGCGAATATAACTCTTTGTTATTCACTATTAACTATCAACTATTAATTATTCACTAAATCAGTCTTCCATCAGCTTGCGGTAACGCACGCGCTTCGGCTCTACGTTGCCCATCCGCTTCATCTTGTTCTCTTCGTATTCGGTGTACGAACCCTCGAAGAAGAATACTTCGCTATTTCCTTCGAACGCAAGGATGTGGGTACAAATACGGTCGAGGAACCAACGGTCGTGGCTGATGACTACGGCACATCCGGCGAAATCTTCCAAACCTTCTTCCAAGGCACGCAGGGTGTTCACGTCAATATCATTGGTCGGCTCGTCCAGTAACAATACGTTTCCTTCTTCTTTCAATGCCATAGCTAAATGCAGGCGGTTGCGCTCACCTCCCGAAAGCTTTCCGCACAATTTTTCCTGGTCGGAGCCTGAGAAATTGAAACGGCTCAAGTAAGCACGGGCATTCACGTCACGATTCCCCATTCGGAGCAATTCGTTTCCTCCGCTCACCACCTGATAAACCGTCTTATTAGGGTCAATGTCCTTATGCTGCTGGTCTACGTAGGCTATCTTTACGGTTTCTCCTACCTCAAAGTCACCTTTATCGGGTTGCTCTATGCCCATAATCAGGCGGAACAAGGTAGTCTTTCCGGCACCGTTCGGACCGATTACGCCCACAATGCCGTTAGGCGGAAGCATGAAGTTGAGGTCATCGAAGAGCAATTTATCACCGTATGCCTTTGCCACGTGCTTGGCTTCGATGACCTTATTGCCGAGGCGCGGACCGTTCGGGATGAAGATTTCCAACTTTTCTTCCTTCTCCTTGACATCCTCATTCAATAACTTATCATACGAGTTCAAACGAGCCTTTCCTTTCGCCTGACGAGCTTTTGGCGCCATACGCACCCATTCCAACTCGCGCTCTAAAGTCTTGCGGCGTTTGCTTGCCACCTTCTCTTCCATCTCCATTCGCTTAGTCTTCTGCTCCAGCCAGCTCGAATAGTTTCCTTTCCAAGGAATGCCTTCACCACGGTCCAATTCAAGAATCCATCCGGCTACATGGTCGAGGAAATAACGGTCGTGGGTTACGGCGATTACCGTACCTTCGTATTGTTGCAAGTGCTGCTCCAGCCAATCAATGCTTTCGGCATCCAAATGGTTAGTAGGCTCGTCCAGCAACAAGATGTCAGGCTTCTGAAGCAACAAACGGCACAAAGCCACACGGCGGCGTTCGCCTCCCGACAAATGCTTTACCGGCTGGTCTTCGGGCGGACAACGCAAAGCGTCCATCGCACGCTCTAATTTGCTGTCCAAGTTCCATGCGTCCGTAGCGTCTATAATGTCTTGCAGTTCTGCCTGACGAGCGAACAATGCATCCATTTTTTCCGGGTCTTCATAGTATTCGGGCAATCCGAACTTCTGATTGATTTCCTCGTATTCCGCCAATGCGTCTACCGTGGCTTGCACGCCCTCCATTACGACTTCTTTCACCGTCTTGGTATCGTCCAAATAAGGTTCCTGCGCCAAGTAACCAACCGAATAGCCCGGCGAGAACACCACTTCGCCCTGATAGCTCTTGTCCAGCCCGGCGATGATTTTCAGCAACGTAGATTTACCGGCACCATTCAAACCGATGATACCGATTTTCGCTCCATAAAAAAAGGATAGGTAGATGTCTTTCAATACCTGTTTGTTGTTTTGGAAGGATTTGCTCACTCCCACCATCGAAAAGATAATCTTTTTATCGTCTGCCATATTCTTTTATGTTTTTAATGTTTCTGATAATGTCTCTTGAAATAACGATTGGTAAATGCCAGATACAGCAAAAGCCCTGCCACGGTTATCAGTGATTCGGTCAAGAACAAATCCCCGCCTTGCGCCTGCAAATATACGCCTAACAGTATGCCGCATGCCAATGCCAGCTCCCACGACAAGCGGTAGGTATGATACCCCGTCCCCCGCTCGCAATGCAACGGAAGCGAAATCATCAGCTGAAGGAACTGACCGATGGAAAAGCCGGTACCTAAACCAATCAAAGCACCGCTTACCCAAAAAGGATAAACACCCACACGGCTATGCAAGACCGCCAATCCGGCAATCAGCAATACCTGCCCGATACCGACCTGAATCCGCCCGTCCACAGAACGCTTCACAATCTCTCTCACCAATAAATAGAGCAGAAAACCAAGCCCCATGCAAAGATAAAAATAAATATCGGAAACCGAAACGAAAATCATGCCTATCACCAACGGCACCGCCATCATATTAACGCCCGGAGGAATGGCACGGAAAAGCAGGAAACGGTCGAACGAGCACAAGGGCAAATCCAACGGGGCACGGAAACAAACCTTCACGCTTCCGATAAGCGCGATAGCCGGAACCAACAACGCAGCCGAATAACTGAACAAAAACTCAAAGCCGCGATGCGGCACACTCGTCAAACCGATAAGGATACCCACTAACATCCCCACAATGCCCGACCAGGTAAAAGCCCGGTTCGCCCTGTCCCGCTGATGACTGGAAGCCACGTCGATAGCCAACGTACTGCCCGTAGACATCAAAGCAATCCCGAACGCTCCTCCCTGCAAGATACGCAAAACAAGGATTTGCCAACTTGACGAAACGCCCGTATAAGCAACCGTCGCCAATCCCAATACAATCATACTCCACACGCACACCCGTTTCCGGCTGAACGTATCGACCAAATAACTGTTGAAAACTCCCGGGACGAACAGGGACAAGCCAAACACCACCGCCATACATGCCGCCTCCACTCCGGTATATCCCCAAACATCCGTCATCCACCGATGCAGGACAGGAAACTGCATGTAAACGGCTGCATGAAAAAACACATTTGCCGCTGCAAGCGAGGTAAAGTTTCTATTCCACAGCATACACCATTCTATAATATAACTAAGCTTAGAAACGCAGATTAACGCGGATTTTCACAGATAATAATTTAATCATTCATTCAATCTGCGTTAATCTGCGAAAATCTGCGTTTCTTCATAATACATCAATATTGTTCCGACTCATTCGGAAAATCACCCGACTTCACATCGGTCACATACTGCCCGATAGCATCGGTCATCACCGCATTCAGGTCGGCATAACGGCGCAAGAACTTCGGACTGAACCCTTTGGTCATACCTAACATATCCGCTACAACCAATACCTGCCCATCAGTAGCCCCTCCGGCACCGATGCCGATAACCGGAATGCGCAACGATTCGGTCACTTGTTTTGCCAATGCAGCCGGAATCTTTTCCAATACCAAGGCAAAGCATCCGGCTTCTTCTAATAGCTTCGCATCGCGCAACAACTTGTCGGCTTCCGCATCGCCCTTCGCACGCACGCCATACGTACCATATTTATTAATCGACTGAGGCATCAAGCCTAAATGTCCCATTACCGGAACGCCTGCCCCGATAATCTTGCCGATAACTTCTATCACCTCTTCTCCGCCTTCCAGTTTCAAGGCGTCAGCCCCCGTCTCCTTCATCATCCGCATCGCATTGCGCACACCGTCGAACGGGTCTGCCTGATAAGATCCGAAAGGCATATCCACCACCACCAAGGCACGATTCACGCCCCGCACCACCGACCGTGCATGATAAATCATCTGGTCTACGGTAATCGGCAACGTAGTGGCATTGCCAGCCATCACATTCGAAGCCGAGTCGCCTACCAAGATAACATCCATTCCGGCTTCGTCCACAATGCGGGCAGTAGTAAAGTCGTATGAAGTCAGCATCGAGATTTTCTCGCCTTTTTCCTTCATTTCCATCAAACGGTGAGTCGTCACTTTCCGTGCGTCACTAACAAGATATCCAGCCATAATCTTTTTCCTTTCTTTATTTAATCTATATCATCAAACGCAGAGACGCAAAAACGCAAAGTTTTTATTTAGAGAAAGCAAAAAGCACAGAGAATAACATCAGGCTCCGCGATTCTGCGTCTCTGCGTTTAATTCAAATACACGCGGCAAAAGTAAGGCTTTTTAACGAATTAAGCAAGCAGGCTTTTCATCTTTTCATATCCGAACGAAGTAAAGTCGGGGATAACCAGCTTGCATTTGTCCCGGATAGCCTCCGCCGGATTGGTCGTGCTTAACCCTACAACCGTCATACCTGCCGCATTGCCTGCTTCCAATCCGTGAAACGAGTCTTCGAATACCACGCAGTTTTCGGGCACCGTATCAAACACTTCCGCACCTAACAAGAAACAATCGGGAGCAGGTTTCGAGCGGGTAAACATCTCTGCCGTAAGAATGCGGTCTACCAACTCTTTCAGTTCAGGATGCACGGCATACACGCTCTGCATCTTCTGCTCGTTCGAGCTGGTCACGATGGCTATCTTCACCCCCTGCGTATGCAATTCACGCATAAAACCAACCACGCCCGGCACATACTCATACTTCATCTGCGCCTCAAACCGGTTTAAAGCCTCCGTGATTTCCTCCTGTTCCTTCTCCATTCCGGCAAAATAGCGGTCGTAAATCTGGCGCAAAGTCTGCCCTTTGATCATCTTGCCGAACTCCTCGTATTCCGGATGGTATTTCTTTCCCACCCCGTTCCAAAAAATGCTATACTGCGATTCGGTATCCATCACCACCCCGTCGAAATCGAAAAGAGCGGCTATCGTCTTAGTTTGGTCCATAAGTCATAAAGTTTTGTTTGCGCCGCAAAGATACGACTTTTAAATTGAAAGTTCTTTAGTTGATACTTCATAGTTTTCTCTCATTTGTCATCCACCACCATTTTCAATTTTCAATTTCCATATTGCAAAGGTACACCATTCTCCTCCGTCCGCCAAAAATCGAGCATCACTATGGTGTGAAAATCTGTTAACAAAGCGGATATTTCGGGATAAATCGTATTCGGCTATTGATTATCAGCTTCTTATATTAGTTGAAAATAAAAAATACCCATGCAGCACCGTAAACTTTCATTTCAATTCTCAATTTCCCATTTTCAATTTCCACCTAACTGTTAACTTTCCCAGTGCCGGTGTCTATGCCATCAGTGTAGGTGTCTACCTCATCAGGAAAACACCTGACCAGTTATTCAGTTTTAACCGCCGAATGTGTCTACTGATTTTAGGAAAAGACACTGACTAACAAAAAAGTTAATTGTTAGTTGTTAGATTTGTTAGACTGTTTGTTTACATACGCATATATATGCCTAAAATATGCCATACAATTGCCTGCGTGAAAACAAATAGTTGCACCGCGCGGGGCAGCCAACAAGAAGTACCCTCACCTTCTAAGCCTCTTATGCCCCGTCCGTCGAATTACTTTTTTAAAACATTTTTAGAAGCTGTTTTGATTTCATTCGATAAATTTGTTAAGCATGATTTGGATGAATGCAAGTTGTACCATAGCTTCCGCAGTTTCAGCAAGGAATTCGTAATCGATGGTCAGCCTTCTGAAGTTTTCCAGCCATGAGAAAGAGCGTTCCACAATCCAACGTTTGGGCAGTACCTGAAATTTGGACGGAC
>NZ_NFIN01000029.1 GCF_002161765.1 Bacteroides sp. An322
TTAAGATTGCCGCCATTTACACATCGGACATCAAATGGAGAGACTACTACTTACCGGACGATGAAATCGTTTAAGGTTTGTTAGTACATTTATCACCACACGGAGAAAAAGAAAGATGACCGACATGAAAAAGAAGAATTTATTATACGTAGGAATGGCTTCGCTGCTTGTTGGAGGTATCGCAACCTCTTGCGAAAGCGGAACGAATGAATTCGAAAACTTTGATTACAGCACCGTGTACTTCGCCAACCAGTTTGCCGAGCGTACACTGGTGTTGGGCGAAGACGAATTTACAGATAACGCTATAGACAACGAGCATAAAGTGTCTATCAAGGCAGCATGGGGAGGAGGATACAACAATCCGACAAACGTGACCATCGACTTCGAAGTAGACGAGTCATTGTGTGACAACCTCTACTTCATAGACGAGAATCGTCCGGTAGTTCCTATGCCGGCTGAGTATTATACGTTGGCATCCAATCAGATTCATATCCCAGAAGGTCAAATAGGCGGAGGAGTGGAAGTTCAATTGACCAATGCATTCTTTGCCGACGAACATGCTATTGAAAACTATTACGCCATCCCCTTACGGATGCTGCATGTAGAAGGGGCAGACTCTATCCTGCAAGGTACAGCAGGAGTAGAGAATCCGGTACTGACCAATTCTAACCATTGGACAACGCAACCTAAGAATTACGTTATCTATGCCATCAAATATGTCAACGAATGGCACGGTGAATACTTACGTCGAGGCATTGATCAAATGACGGCAAATGGCGCAACAACTTCGAATATACGTCACGAACAATATATCGAAGACGATGAAGTGGTGTATTTAACTACCAATAGCCTGAGCCGTTCCACCCTGGCATTGACCACTCAAGATACGAATGGAAATAACGTCAGTTACAACATTGCTCTTGCTTTTGGCGAAGACGGCAATTGCACCCTGTCTAGTATAACCGATGGCATTACAGTAAGCGGAACCGGTAAATTCATAAAAGACGGTGAAAAGAATAGCTTGGGGGGTAAAGACCGGGATGCCCTCTACTTGGACTATCAAGTGGACTTTCATAATTTGGGCATGCAATATGCCACGAAAGATACATTGGTGCTCCGTACCCGCGGTGTACAAGGCGGAAAGGCTTTTAATGCCGAAGTACGATAAAACTACAGGTTTAACATTTAAACAAAAAGAACATGAAATACATCAATCATAAGTTAATCGGTCTCGCTGTAGCGACGGCTCTGTTTACCGCTTGCGTAGACGAGTACGAATGCAACCTGCAGGTAGAAAAACCCGAAGAGGTGGCAGGCAGCGAGTATCTGGCTACTTTCGATGTGCTGAAGTCATACATCAGCCGGGATGCCAATTCGCCTTTCAAATTGACGGCGAACCTGAATCCAAGCGATTTCACCGCACACGAAGTGGCTTACAGCACCATTATCAACAATTTCGACGGAATAGACGTGGGCAGCACAACTTATATGCCTGCTACCTCTGTCAATGACCAAGGCGCATACGACTTCGGCGGCATGTCGACACTGGCGGATGCACTTGCAGGAACAGACGTAACGGCATACGGCGGAACGCTTGCCTCCTACCAAGGACAACGTGCTTCCTACTATGCCGAACAGTTCGAGCCGACCATCATCCCTTACGAACCGGAGAAGGGACGCACCGTGCTCTTCAACTTCGAAGCGGACGAAATAGGTACAGCTTATCCCATGAGCGGAAACAGTAGTGCTGAAGTAACTACCGACCCGGATGACCCGAACAAGAAGGTGTTGTGCGTAGGCAGGGCGGACGAATTTGCAAGTTATTCATTTGCCAAACTGAATGTAAAACTGCCCGAAGGACGCAAGCTGGGCGACTATGTAAGCCTGGAATTTGACATGCGAGTGGTAGACAGCCACGGCATTTACGGTGCCGGCATGAAAGTCTACATCAATGGACAAGAGTTCAACGTGGGTATGAATGCGGCGACAATAGGTTGCAATCCAAACCAATGGAACCGCGGTGCCGTCATCAAGATGAAAGACGCTACTGCTCCAGGATTCGTATTGCCCGCCAGCTTAGCTGAACTGACCGAATTCGAACTGCAGGTAGGTACTGCTTCAGGTGAAGCCTACTACTACCTGGACAATATCTACATGAACTACGAAGTGGCAGGTACAGGCACCACCGTCATCGACTTTGAAGGCGACGAACTGGGCAAGACCTACCCGATGACCGGCAACAGCTCGTCGGTTGTAGAAAACGACCCGGCAGGCGAAAGCGGCAAGGTGCTCCATGTAGGCACGGAAAGCGACCCTTCCAGCCACTCCTACCCCACCTTCACACTCCAGCTGCAACCGGGCAGAACCCTAGGCGACTATACAGCCATCGCACTGGATATGTACATTATCAACAGCCAAGGCATCTGGGGTGACGGTGTAAGAGTCATCATCAACGGTGTGGAAATGAACTCGGGCAAAGGTCCGGGCAATTTCGGATGTCCCGACAACGCCTGGGGACGCGGCACCGTTTATATCCCCTTCGGTACTGAGAACGGGAACGGTTCGGTCATGATACCGGAAGAGTTGAAAGGACTGACTGAAATCACACTGGCAATCGGTGCCGGTTCGGGTGCTTGGCATGGTTACATCGACAACATCACCCTGTACTGGAAGATGGACGACACCATCATCGAAAAGACACCCGAAGAAAAAGCAGACATCTTGACGGCTGATATGAACGCCTGGATCGGCGGTATGATGGATGCCGGAGGCGAAGCTGTAACGATGTGGAACATCATCGGCGAACCGCTCAGCCAGACACAAGATGCCAATACATTCAACTTCGGTGAATACCTGGGTGGCGATGTGGAATTCGCCCGCACGGCTGTAGCCATGGCACGCGACACGGCAGCAGTTCCGGTACAGCTCTTCGTAAGCCAGACCTTCGAACAAACGGATGATATGGCATCGAAAGCCGACCAGTTAGCTACATTGGTGAACTCGTATGAAGAAGACGGAGAAACCGTTATTGACGGATATACCATCCTACTTCATACGGTTTATTCGAAAGATGCCACTATCCAGGCTGCAAACGAGGAAAAGATTACTGCCCTCTTCACTCGCTTGGCTCAGGAAAACAAACCGGTACGTATATCCGACTTGAGTGTTTGCGTAGAAAATGCTGACGGCAGTCTCATCCAGGCAGGTCAGGTTTCAACCGACGACCGCATTTATGCCGGAAAATACCTGTCGTTCATTATGCAGCAATACCGCACCCTCATCGGCGAGCAGAACCAATACGGCATTTCGCTTTCGGGCTTGAACGAATCGTCATCGGCGAACAAGCTCTGCCCGTGGACTTCCGGTTGGAACCGCAACCTGTTCTATGAAGGTGTAGTGAACGGATTGAAATAATAGTTTATGAATGTCCGCATTTCATCAAATTAATTGTAGGGGCGTATTGCGGACATTCATATAATAGTTTCCCAACTTCCTTGAAAAAGGAAGACTCATCGTAGAGAGAACAGAGCGCACAAAGAAGAACTGAAAAGTTCTGTGTGCTTCTGTAATCTCTGTGATAAGAATCGTATGTATACAAAACTTAGGTTCTTTCATTTAACTGTAGGGGCGGGGTTTGCCCGCCTGAAGACATCAACCGCTCTATTTGTAGGTGCATTCGGGCAGGCAAACCCTGCCTCTACAGGTATTTGGCAAATGCGGATATTTATTTAGCATTTTAAATGAAAGAACTATATACAAAACCTGGAAAATAACATGAAACAGCTGAAAACAATTTTTACACTTCTCTTGACAAGCACCTTGTTTTGGGCTTGTTCAGACGATGATACGGTGAATAAGAGCGTATGGGGAGACTCGTATGCCCGTTTTGTCCGTTCTGCTATGACGGTTAATGGGACAGACGGAACTGCTGAAGCGATAGTAGAATCACAACAATCTACTTGGGAAATTACCTTAGGCGAAGGAGATATTGTAAGCAATGTAGCTCCTGCATTGGGCGGGAATGCGAACGGCGGACAAGAGTTTACGAAAGTTGTCTTGACTTGCAATGCCAATCCTTCGGTGACAGAAACACGTACACAAGTATTGTACTTAACTGACCAAAACGGAACAACAACCGAATTAACCGTGACCCAAGAAGGGGCAAGCGGTACCGTATTGGCTGTAGACCCGTCTACTACATACCAGCCAGTAGTTGGCTTTGGCGGTATGAACACGGTCAGCGTTTGGGGCACTCCGGTCATTACAGCCGATGAAATGAACAAGATGTACAGTCCCGACGGATTGGGCTATTCTATTCTTCGGTTGATGATTTATTCCGACGAAAACCGCTGGATAGACGATGTAGCAGGAGCTAAAATCGCACAGAACCACGGTGCTATTGTCTTCGCTTGCCCGTGGAACATTAAAGCCGAATGGGCAGATAAAGTAGATGATACAGACCACTTGAAACCCGAATGCTATACGGAATATGCTGACCACTTAATCCGTTACGTCGAATTCATGAAAGAGAACGGCGTGAACATTTACGCTATCTCGGTACAGAACGAACCGGATATGGACTTTACCGCTTGGACTCCGCAGGAAGTGGTGACTTTCTTGAAACAAGAAGGCGCACGCATCCGCGAAACCGGTGTGAAACTGATGTCGCCTGAAGCTTGCGGTTACCAGCCCGAATATACCGATGCTGTATTGAATGATGTAGATGCTTTTGCACAAACCGACATCGTGGCAGGTCACCTTTATCAAGGCTTCATCGACCTGAGCAGCAGCTATGTAAAAGACCGTCACGACTATGTATGCGGACTTTACCCACGCTTGGGCGGAAAGACTTGGTGGATGACAGAGCACCTCTTCAATGACGGAGAAAATGAAGAAGACCCGTCGTTGTGGCAATTCTGGAACTGGGATTACAACTTCTCACACTTGGCGAAAGAAATCCACATGTGTATGGACGGCTATTGCAGTGCGTATGTGTACTGGTACTTGAAACGCTTCTACGGTATGATTGGTGATACCGACGAGCGTTGCAAAGAAGAAGAAGGCGAGGTTTCGAAGAACGGTTACATTTTGGCACATTATGCACAATATGCAACCAATACGACCCGTATTGCCGTTACTTCGGGCAGTGAAAACATTGATGCGACTGCTTATATCAATGAATCGGGTGATGAAATCACGCTCGTATTATTGAATCAGTCAGACCGTGCATTGACCATTGCCATTCCGGTATCGGGTATCAGCCAGGCTACAGCTGTTGAGACAAATGAAGAAAAGAACATGGAAGCTGTGAGTGTAGAGGTAACTGGCGAATATGCTTCTTTATCTTTATCTGGAAAGAGCATTGTTTCGGTACGGCTCAAACTTTGATGTTTAAGTATGAATGATGTCCGTCGTTGATGCACCCTGCATCAATGACGGGCTTTTTTTTTGATTTCTTCTGCCAGCCGGTAATGTATTTCCGCTTCCGTTTCTTTTCCTGCCTGCATCAGTGCATCGGCAAAGCATTCGTGGGCACCGGCATGTTGAGGCTTGAGCGAGGTGGCTTTATCCAAGTCCGTGACGGCTCCTTCTATGTCATGGATATGCAGGCGGAGTTTGCCCCGGTTGTACACGACTTTAAACTCATTGGGGCGGAGCTTGACGGCTTGGTTCAGGCATTCGTTGGCTTCGCTCATCCGGTTGGTGTTGAAAAGCGTCACGCCTTTCCGCACCCATGCGTCCACGTATTCAGGATATAGTTCGAGGGCTTTGTCATAATTCGCCAGTGCAGCCCGTGTGTCATGGGCTTGCGTAACGCATTCGTTTCCCATCAGGTAATATTCCTTGGCATACTTTTGCAAGTTCTTTTTCGATTCCCGCATCTCTTCTTTCAGGCGCGCATTCTCGGCTTTCAGACGATTGATGATGCCTAATTTCTTGCGGATAAATCGTTGTTGCAAGGGTTTTTCGATGTCGTACCGTGAATGGATTGCCTTGAAAAAGTGATGCAGGAAGGTTTCAAAATCCCCTTTATCGAAAGCTTGGACGGATGCAGCATATTCAATATCGGCTTGGGCTTGCTTCATGGCACGGTCGATGGCTTGCGAATCGTTGAACTTTTGGGCAAAGCTTACGATTTCGGGACGCACAAATACATCGGCACGGGTGATTTCCCGCTTCAGGCAAATGCCATCGAGCGAGGTACACCGGCTCAATGCCACGTAGGCTTGGCCTCCCGCAAATACGCCTCCGGTAAAGTCGATAATAACCCGGCTGAAGGTCAATCCTTGGCTTTTGTGTACCGTAATCGCCCAAGCCAGCCGGATAGGGTATTGCGTGAAAGTGCCTAATTCTTCTTCCTCTATCTTTTTCTCTTGCTCGTTATACCGGTACCGGATGTTGCTCCAGCTTTCCCGCCGCACGTCGAATTCCTTTCCGTCTTCGGTGATTACGTAGAGAACCCCTTCCTTGTCAATGCCCGAAAGAATACCGATAGTACCGTTCACCCAACGTTTCTCAGGGTCGTTCTTAATGAAGATAATCTGTGCGCCGGGCTTTACGGTGAGTTCCATAAGGGTGGGAAGGCTGCTTTCGGGAAACTCGCCGTGGATTTCCCCCTTTAGCGTAACGGCTTCTCCCGGAAGTGCCGCAAGGCGTTGCTCGTTGATGAAGTCTACGTTGTCTCTTCGGGTAGCGAGGGTGATGTATAAATCATTCTCGTTCGATTTTGCGGGGGCTTGGTATCGGGTGTTGAGCAATTGCAGGTCGGCGCTTCCCACACTATTGGTGCGGATATGGTCGAGCACGCTTACGAAAACATTGTCCCGTTGGCGGTACACCTTGGTCAGTTCGATAGATACTAATTCCATTTGCTGGAACACCCGTGCCGAGAAGAAGTAGGGATTGGGATAGAAGCGGTTGATGATTTCGCGCTCATCGTTTTTCACCACCGGCTCTAACTGGAACATATCGCCTACCAGCAGGAGTTGTTTCCCTCCGAAAGGTTCGCGCATGTTTTGCGAATAGACCCGCAATACCTTGTCGATGAAGTCGATAATGTCGGCACGCACCATGGATATTTCATCGATAATCACCAGTTCGATGTTCTTTATCAGTTTGCGGCGGTCGGCGGAGTATTTCAAGAAACTATGCAATTTCCCTCCTTTCAGGCTGAAATTCGGGTCATCGGGCAGGAGAGGATGGAAAGGAAGTTTGAAAAAGCTATGCAAGGTGCTTCCGCCCGCATTGATGGCGGCAATGCCCGTAGGAGCCAACACCACATATTTCTTCTTCGTATGTTGGCAGATGTATTTCAAGAACGTAGATTTACCCGTCCCCGCTTTCCCGGTCAGGAATACAGATTGGCGGGTATATTGGATGAGTTTCAATGCGTTCTGAAACTCGGCGTTGCTGGTATCTATTTCGATAGGTGATTGCATGGCTGGTTTTTCTATTCCCTTATGAAGGCAAAGATACGAAAAGCGGAAGAAATATGAAAGAAAGCTTCGGAAAAGACCGCTTATTTTGATACACCCTCCTACAATTAATAAGGTGAAATGCGGACATTCATCTCATATTCTTATCTATTTTATATTCCACGGGCTGGAACGTACATTCCGCGGGCTGGAACGTATATTCCACGGGCTGGAACGTACATTCCGGCTGGCGGAATATAAAACGGACCCTGCTGTTTGGATAAATACCCTAGGTCTCTAAATGGAATGCATCGGGTTTATAGGTAAAAGTCTGTTAATTTTTTGCATTCATGCTTGCTTATGAAAACAAGAATCCATACTTTTGTAGTGTACTATTTAACTAATACACATAAAACAGAAAACAGTCATAGCATAAAAGATAAAAAGATGATGTTAGAAGTAAAAGACCTTTCATTTAGTTATGGTAGACGCAAGAAAGACGTGCTAAGCCATTTTTCCCTTTCTCTTCAGCCCGGACAAGTGTATGGACTATTGGGGAAGAACGGGACGGGAAAATCTACTTTGCTTTACCTGATGAGCGGATTGCTCACCCCGCGGAAAGGGCAAGTGATGTATCGCGGCACGGATGTGCGCCGCCGTCTGCCTGTTACGTTAGGCGACCTTTTCTTGGTGCCCGAAGAATTTGAATTGCCTTCCGTCACGCTGAACCGCTATATAAAGCTGACCAGTGGCTTTTATCCCCGTTTCAGTACGGAGGACATGAAACGTTATCTCGACTTGTTCGACTTGGATACCGATGTGAACTTAGGTGCGCTCTCAATGGGGCAGAAGAAAAAAGTGTTTATGTGTTTTGCGTTGGCTACACATACCTCGTTGCTTCTGATGGACGAACCGACCAACGGATTGGATATTCCCGGCAAGAGCCAGTTCCGCAAGCTGATAGCTTCGGGCATGGACGAAGAGCGGTGTGTGGTAATCTCTACCCATCAGGTGCGCGACATCGACCGGATGCTCGACCATATAGTCATTATCGATGAAAGCCGTGTGCTGCTCGACCGTTCGGTAAGCGATATTTGTGCCGCGTTCTCCTTCCGTGAGAGCGATGACCCTGCGCTGGCGGAGCGTGCGCTTTATGCCTTGCCTTCGCTTCAAGGCAATAGCCTGATGTTGCCCAATGAAAGAGGCGAAGAGACAGAGATTAATTTGGAGTTACTGTTCGGGGCGGCACTTGCCATGCCCGAACGGATAGCGGCGATGTTTCATTCTTGATAAAATGATGTAAAAATGGAAAACAATCAGTTTTTTAATTTGCGGCGTTTCGGGATGTTGTGCCGTATGGAATGGATTGGAGCATGGAAGATGCATCTGCGTAGGTTTGTGGCGTGTTATGCCGGATTGGCTTTTGTGTTGGTCGGATATGGATTAGGCGATTCAAATCCATCACTTCCCGCTTATGAACATAATTTACGTTTCCTTGTCCATGCTGGTCTTTTTGTCATGGGCGCATTTTTTGCATCTTGCTTTATGGAGTGCATGAAGACGAAGGAAGGACGTATCGCTTACTTGATGCTGCCGGCTTCTGCTTTCGAGAAATATCTATCGCGTTGGCTGCTGTTTACGGTCGGTTTTGTCTTGATGTATATCCTTGCCTTCGAATTGGCAGACTGGACGAGGGTCGTAGTATCCAAGATGTATTACAGCGATTTGGCAGAACAGATAAAGCCCTTGGATTTATCGTGTTATATTTATGGAGCAGACGGCAATGTAAGTACTTGGAGTTTGCAACGTACAGGGATATTGATAGCGATGTGTTGTTTTGTGCAGTCTTTGTTTGTATTGGGAAGCAGCATTTGGCCTAAGAAAACAATTGGCAAGACATTGATTGCTATCGTTCTGATTTGCTTGGCTAATATTCAGTTAGGACATTTTATTTGTAAAGAGTGGGGCGGGTTTCATAATCCGATACTGAATGATAACGATGCCATGACTTACTTGGTCATGACTATCGGAGCCGTGTTTGCGGTGTTCAACTGGACGTTGGCTTACTTTCGGTTTAAAGAGTCGGAAATCATCAATCGTTGGTAGCCTATGGATTTCAAGGAAAGTAAAGCCATTTATTTGCAGATAGCCGACCGTATTTGCGATGAAATCCTTCTCGGCGTATATCCCGAAGAAGGGCGCATCCCTTCCGTGCGCGAATATGCGGGCATGGTGGAGGTGAACGCTAACACGGTGATGCGTTCGTTCGACTACCTGCAACAGTTGGGCATCATTTACAACAAACGCGGCATCGGCTATTTTGTAGCTGTAGGTGCGCATCGGGTGATTGACGGCTTGCGCAGGAAACACTTCTTGCAGGAAGAATCGGATGCCTTTTTCAGGCAATGCGTGATGCTGGGCATTTCGGCGGAAGAACTTGCAGCTATGTACCGTGACTTTATCAACAAACAAACGAATCAAGAAAAGCAATCTTAACTGTATGAAACGAACAACTTATATTCTGATAGCGATGTTAGTGGCAGGATTGCTGCTGACAGGCACATTTGCTTATTTTCTAACCTGTGGGGAGAAGCCTGCTACCGAAATCGGGACACTCAGTTCCATAAAATCGGAACCGTTGCCCGCATTCAAAAGGCTCGTATTCACGACGGAAGATGAAAAGATGTCTCCGGTTGTTGTCCCGATTGGGATGTGTCCGGCAGATTCAACCGGAAGCAGTATATCCTATGTATCCGAGCTGGAACCTTATATGAAAATGGACTTATCGGAAGACAGCACCTTGAATATTCATTTCTGTTTTCCTAAAGACAGATTCCCTGAAAACCAATGGCACAGTTTCTTGTCTATGCGCTTGCAGCTTCCCAAAGAAGCCGATGCTGTGTACAATCACACACCTTATGTCACCACTTTTGTCAAAGGGCTTGAACGGGATACATTTTCAGTCTCTACTCAAAACCGTATAGAATTATCGGAATGCAAGTTTGGAACGCTTTCGGCATCGGGAGGCAGTCTGCATTTTAAAAGCGGTAGTGCCGGACATTTGCATATTGATTTGGATGCAACAAACGAATGGTACATTCATGCCGACTCGTTTCATGTAGATACCGAACATCTTACAGGCAGCGGTACGCATTATTGCCGTTGGGTAAAGAACGAAAGCCGTAGTCTGGAGTGGTATCCGAAAACCGAGGGTGCGAGACTGAACATCGAATTGCGTGAAGCGGCAGAGATTGTGCGGAAAGATTAGAAAGATGTATAAGAGTTTGTCTATTCAGAAAATAATGATTTATTTTGTCAAATCGTATTTATTTAAATCGTATCATTCATGAAAAAGACATCTTTGTTTATTGGACTAGCGTTTGGGATTGCGCTGACATTCTTTTCGTGTGCAGGACGGCAGGAAGCGAAAGAAATCCGGTCGGGGGAATTGTGGCTCGACGATGCAGGAATCCATGTAAATGCACATGGTGGGGGCATTCTTTACCATGAAGGCACTTATTACTGGTATGGCGAGAATAAATCGGATACTACCAGTGCGGCTATGGTAGGTATTATGTGCTACTCATCAAAGAACTTAACAGATTGGAAAAACGAAGGGGTAGTATTGCCCGTTGTGACAAATGACACAACAAGTGACATCACTCAAGGGTGTATTATGGAACGTCCGAAAGTGATTTATAATGAAAAGACCGGAAAATTCGTTTTATGGTTTCATTTGGAATTAAAGGGAAAAGGATATGCAGCGGCACGTTCGGCTGTAGCTGTGGCAGATAATCCGACCGGTCCTTTTAAATACCTTCGGTCGGGACGTATTAATCCGGGAAAGTTGCCATTCGACATGACGGATGAACAGCGTGCTGTTTTCGATACGCTCGATATAGATAAGTATAAAGAATGGTGGACTCCGGTATGGTATGATGCGATAGCTAAAGGATTGTTTGTGAAACGAGATCTGGAAGGCGGGCAGATGGCACGCGATATGCAGCTTTTTGTAGACGATGACGGGAAAGGGTATCACATTTATTCATCGGAAGACAATCTGACTTTGCAAATAGCCGAACTGAGCGATGATTATTTGACTCATACGGGGAAATACGTACGTATCGCACCTGCCGGACACAATGAAGCACCGGCTATTTTCAAGAAAGACGGTACTTACTGGATGATTACATCCGGCTGTACGGGTTGGGAGCCGAACGAAGCACGCATGTTTTCTGCTCCGAGTATTTGGGGACCTTGGACGCAGCATCCCAATCCTTGTATAGGTGATGATGCTCATCTTACTTTCCATGGGCAAAGTACATACGTGCTTCCTGTTCACGGAAAGAAAGATGCTTTTATATTTATGGCAGATAACTGGCGTCCGAAGCATCCGAGCGATGCACGGTATATTTGGCTTCCTATCCTTTTCCGTGAGGGAAAGCCCGTTATCAAATGGTTTGACAGTTGGACTTTAGACGATTTTTCTAACGGAAAACTTGAAGAGATGAATTTGGCACTTATGGATTCTATCCGTTGAGCGGCTCTTGCATTTGTCACAATATGACTCGATAAACGGAAAAAAGCGATTGTGCACGAGGCGCAATCGCTTTTTTGATTATTTACAAAAGCCTTTCGGCATTTATCAGATTCTTTTTTAAAAGCTTCCGCTTTTTGTTGCTTCAGCTTGTTTTTACTTGCTGAGTCTGTCGTTCAGCATTACATAACCCCAGATCATAGGATCTGCATTGGCAATCTTGTGAAAAATGTTTTTTACCTTTTTCATAATGTTATCCTTTCTTGTTTAGTTAATAATACCTGAAAACTTAAATCTAACTTAGTCTAATTTTAATACCTACTAATTTTGTTACCCTTTAAATCTCCGGCGAACCTCACGGCTGGCCTTCGATGTTTTTTCTTTTCAATCTTTACCTTAAAAACTTATAGTTTAGTTAAGTTCTAGAACTTGTTGTTCTTTAATTACACTGCAAATATACTGCCTTTTTTGATATGAAATATGTTTTATAGCATATATTTGAGACTTTTGCCCGTTTTATTGACCTAAGTCAAAAAATGCAGAGGTTCCTGAATGCTTTACGGGGAGGGGATGAACATTTTGTCAGTCGAGAACTGACAGATGAGCAGATGATGCAAAATTTCTGTCAAATTGGCACTTATTCAGCAATGTGCTGGCTGATAAAGTGCAAGATTTCTTCTTTTTGGTCGGGATGAAACCACGTGATATCGGCGTCACGCTTGAACCATGTCATCTGTTTACGTGAATAGATGCGTGAGTTTTGCTTAATTTTCTCGATAGCAAAGGGAAGTTCCCATTCTCCATCGAAATACTTGAAGAGTTCTTTATAGCCTACGGTGTTCAGCGAATTGAGGTGCCGGTAGGGATAAACCTTGCGGGCTTCTTCCAGCAAGCCTTCTTCTATCATTTGGTCTACACGAAGGTTGATGCGGGCATATAGTTCTTCTCGTTCCCGTTTCAATCCGATTTTCAGGATATGGAAAGGGCGTTGTTTCTGTGTGCGGGTGCGGAAGGAAGTGTAGGTTTTTCCGGTCATGTAGCAGATTTCGAGTGCATGAATTACCCGTTTGGGATTCTTCAAGTCAACTATCTGATAATATTCCGGGTCTAAAAGTTTCAGTTCGGCGCAGAGGCGTTCCAACCCTTCTTGTTCATAACGTTCTATCATTAATTGGCGTGTTTCGGCATCTACCGTGGGGATATCGTCAATGCCTTTGCATACGGCATCGACGTACATCATCGAGCCTCCGGTCAGCACCACCACATCGTGTGCTTTAAAAAGTTCGTCCAGTTTCTTGAGTGCATCTGCTTCATATTGGGCTGCGCTATAATAATCGGTGAGTTGCAATGTGCCCACAAAATAATGGGGAACTCGTGCCAATTGGTCGGGAGTAGGGGCAGCCGTGCCTATTTTCAAGTCGGCATAAAGTTGGCGGGAGTCCGTCGAGAGGATAGATGTATGATAGGTTTCGGCGATAGATAAGCTTAATTCGGTTTTGCCTACGCCTGTTGGACCGATGAGGACGATGAGAGTCATAAAATAGTTGATAGTTAATAGTTGATAGTTAATAATTGAAAGTGCCAGCAAACTATTAACTATCAACTATTAACTATCAATTGATTTAGTATTTATCTTCGTCATACGGATTGCCTCCGCCTCCCATGTCATAGCCGTCGGGGTCGAAGTCGTCCATGTCGTATTCTTGGTCACCGTAGAAGTTTTCGTCTAAGTCCAATGACGAATCCATTTTCTTCATTTGTTCATCGAAGTCGATGGTTTGTTGAGGCGGATTGCCTTCTTTGCGCGAACAAGTGGCATGTTGCAAATCTTTTCCTGTAATAATTTCCGATAATTCGATGAAGAATACACGTTCAGCCAACGGGTCGAAAACATACAAGAGTTTTTGCTTTTCATCTTCTAAAAGTTCGCTCAGGCGCGTGTCTTTCATGACGAACGTATCTTCTTCCGAGCTTCCTCCTCCCATGTCTTCCAAGGTGATTTCGATTTCTTTCTCCCAATCATCATCGCAGATGAAGAAAGAAGTCATCTGGTCATCCTTATAGCCTGTACATTTCAGGATTGCTTCATGCAAATCGTAGAATGAAGCATCCGAATCGATTTTGATTTCTCTTATGAAATCATCCACTTCATCTGATATGATTCTAAATTTATATACCATAGTTTTTCGTTAATCTTGAATTGATGCGTAAAGGTACAAAATTTTTTTCATCGGATGATGCCTCTTTCCGAATTTTCGATAAAAGAAACGATGTATTCGATTTCGGGGCTCATCGGAATCTCTTCTCTTACTTGTTGCAGGGCATCGGTTACGTTCTTCCCGCTATTATAAATGATGCGGTAAGCATTGTGGATGTTTTCTATCAGTTCGTTCGAGAATCCGCGCCGGCGCAAGCCTACGATATTGATTCCGCTATAAGCAATCGGTTCGCGTCCCGCTATAATATAAGGTGGGATGTCTTTGCTAAACCGGCATCCGCCTTGTATCATTACGTATCCGCCTACCCGGCAGAACTGGTGCATCAGGACGTTGGCACTTACGATAGCATTGTCATCGATAATGACTTCGCCTGCCATTTTCGTAGAATTTCCGATGATGCATCCGCTTCCTACGTGTGTATCATGGGCTACGTGTACGCCTTCCATGAGCAGGTTATTGTTTCCTACCACAGTTTTTCCTTTAGCGGCGGTACCCCGGTTGATAGTTACATTTTCGCGGATAGTATTGTTATCGCCTATTTCCGCCGTGGTTTCTTCTCCTCTGAACTTCAGGTCTTGCGGAATAGCCCCGATAACGGCACCGGGAAAAATCCGGTTGTTATTGCCGATGCGTGCACCGTAGAGGATATTCGCATTGGGCATAATGAGGTTATTATCACCGATTACGACGTTCTTGTCGATGTAGACAAAGGGGCCGATTTCTACGTTCTCTCCGATGATTGCTTCGGGGTGTATGTATGCTAATGGACTGATCATGTTATTTGTTTTTTACTATTTGTGCCATAAATTCGGCTTCGCAAACGATTTTTTCTCCTACGAAGATATATCCTTTCATGGTAGAGATGCCGCGCCGAATCGGTGCCATCAGTTCTACACGGAAGACAAGGGTATCGCCCGGCACTACTTTTTGGCGGAACTTCACATTGTCTATCTTCAGGAAGTAAGTGGAATATCTTTCCGGCTCTGCCAATGAATTGAGCACTAACAAGCCTCCCACTTGTGCCATGGCTTCTACTTGAAGCACGCCCGGCATGACCGGCTCTTGCGGGAAATGCCCTTGGAAGAAAGGTTCGTTCGATGTGACATTCTTCACGCCTACGATGTGGTTGGCTCCGATAGCGATGACCTTATCCACCAATTGGAACGGATAGCGGTGGGGAAGGAGTTCGCGGATGCGGTTCACGTCCATCAAAGGCGGCTCATTACAATTATAGATAGGAGCCTGAATCTCGTGCAGGCGGATTTCCTTGCGCAATTGGCGTGCGAATTTATTGTTGATGGTATGTCCCGGACGGGTGGCGATGATGCGTCCCTTGATGGGTTTCCCGATTAGGGCAAGGTCGCCGATGATATCGAGCAGCTTATGGCGTGCTGGCTCGTTGGGCCATACCAAAGGGATGTGATTGATATATCCTAAATGGCTTGCGTCCATGTGCGGGACTCTCATGACATCCGCTAATTTATCGAAGTTTTCTTGGGTCATCTGCTTTTCGTAGATAACGATAGCATTGTCCAAATCTCCTCCCTTGATAAGCCCGGCATTCAGCAGAGGTTCGATTTCCCTCACGAATACGAAGGTGCGTGCCGATGCGATTTCGGTAGGGAATTCATCCATGTTCTCCAATGTGGCGTATTGGTTGGTCAGAATCTTGGAATCGTAAGAGATTAATACGTTTAAGCTGAATTTATCATCCGGCAAGACGATGATGGAAGACCCTGTTTCTTCATCGCGCACTTCGATTTTCGATTTGATGATGTAATAATCTTTCGGAGCGGTTTGTTCCTCAATGCCTACCCGCTGGATGCATTCTACGTATGCTTTCGAGCTTCCGTCTAAAATCGGAAGTTCGGGACCGTTTACCTGAATCAGGCAATTGTCGATACCGGCTGCATAGAGGGCAGCCATGGCATGCTCTACGGTACTTACTTTTACCCCGTTCTTAGCCAAAACAGTACCACGTGTGGTGTCTACCACATTATCCGCTATGGCATCGATGATGGGCTGGTCGTCCAGGTCGATGCGTTGGATTTTATATCCGTGGTGTTCGGGGGCAGGATTGAATGTCACGGTCAGCTTGACTCCGGTATGGAGACCCTTACCGTTCAGTGTAAAACTGCCTTTTAATGTTTTTTGTTTCAACATGGGCTTTATTTATTAAGTTGTTTCTTTAATTCTTCCAGTTCTTTTTGCATGCGTCTCATGTCTTCGTACATGTCGGGCAACTTCTTGTATATAACAGCTGAACGCGCAAAAAGTTTCGGGTCGATGGCAGGATATCCCATCAGGGTGCTGCCCGACTTGGTATTGCCCGGTATGCCCGATTGGGCTCCGATAGTCACGCGGTCGCCCACTTTGATATGTCCGGCTACACCTACTTGTCCGGCAAATACGCACCATTCGCCTATCTTGGCGGAACCTGCCACGCCTCCTTGCGAAGCCATCACCGTGTGGCTTCCTATCTCTACATTGTGGGCAATCTGAATCAGGTTGTCCAGCTTTACGCCCTTATGGATGATGGTGGCACCCATCGTGGCACGGTCTACGCACGTATTGGCACCGATTTCCACATTGTCTTCGATAACGACAATACCGATTTGGGGAATCTTGTCATAGCCTTCGGCGGAGGGGGCAAACCCGAATCCGTCCGCGCCGATGACACATCCGGCATGCAGGATGCAATTGTTTCCCACCCGGCAATCCTGATAAATCGTGACATGGGGATAGAGCGTTGTGTTATTTCCTATTTTGGCATGGCTTCCTACGGTCGCATGCGGGTGGATGCAAGCGTTGTCTCCTATCTCCGCACCTTCTTCGATGCAGGCAAAGGGACCGATATAGACATCTTTCCCGATTTTAGCGGTCGGAGCAATGGATGCCAGCGGGTCGATGCCCGTCTTTTTCGGCTTGCTTTGTTCGTATAAAGTCAGGAGTTGAGCCAGGCTTTCGTATGCGTTGTCTACTTTAATCAAGGTTGCACTTACCGGTTGTTCCGGTTCGAAATCTTTATTGACCAGTACAATCGTTGATTGGGTTGTATATATGTAATGTGTATATTTCGGGTTTGAAAGAAAAGAAATGGCACCCGGCACGCCTTCTTCTATCTTGGCGAATGTATGTACGGTTGCATTCTCATTCCCTACTATTTCTCCGTGGATATATTCCGCAATTTGTTTAGCTGAAAACTCCATAACTTATCGTATCTTTTGGTTTTTCTATTAGTGTCTTTTAGTACGCTCCTTGTTTAATTATGCAAATTACGTATTTTTTTTTTATATAACCGTGCAAAATGTCAATTATTTATCTTTTTAGTGGTCTAAAACTGGTTAACCGATGTTTTTTTTGCTTTAGTCCTGCGGAACACGGCAGGTCTCGGAGGCGTATGCAACCGCTTGCGCATGCCGGTGCAAACGCTTGCATCGGGGGATGCAGACGCTTGAGTGAGCCGATGCAAGCACGTGCGTTCCGAGATGCATAAGCCCTCTCATTGTACCGCACGGGGCAGGTGCAATGAGAGGATGCGTGAGCCGGTTTACTCCTTATTATATTATATGGGCGGCTTTCAATTGTTCCGCCATTTGTTTCTGAACCTTTTCGGCTTCATTCTTGGCGGCTTGGGCGAAAGTTTCGCTCTTGTCGGCATAGATGATGGCACGGCTGGAGTTGACGATAAGCCCGCATTGGGGAGTCATTCCATAGCGGCATACTTCTTCCAATGAGCCTCCTTGCGCGCCGATGCCCGGTACTAATAGGAAATGGTTGGGTACGATGCGGCGGATGTCTTCGAACATACGGCCTTGGGTGGCGCCTACTACATACATCATGTTTTCATCGTTTGCCCATGCTTGCGATTTGCGGAGCACTTTCTCGAAGAGGCGTTCTCCGTCCTTGTCCTCCGTTAATTGGAAATCGTACGAGCCTTTGTTCGAGGTCAATGCCAAGAGGATGACCCATTTGCCTTCGTAGGTGAGGAAGGGAGTCACGCTATCCTCGCCCATGTAGGGAGCTACGGTTACCGAGTCGATATCGAGTTCTTCGAAGAAGGTACGTGCGTACATCGCCGAGGTGTTCCCGATGTCTCCGCGCTTGGCGTCGGCGATGATGAATTGGTCGGGATAGTTCTTCTTGATGTATTCCACGGTCTTTTCGAAAGCTATCCAGCCCTTTACGCCCATGCTTTCATAGAAAGCCAAGTTGGGTTTATAAGCGATGCAATAGGGGGCTGTAGCGTCTATGATGGCTTTGTTGAACGCGAAAATCGGGTCTTCTTCCTTCAACAGGTGTTCGGGGATTTTCTTGATGTCGGTGTCCAGTCCTACACAAAGGAAGGATTGTTTGCGCTTGATGTTCTCAAAAAGTTCTTGTTTGTTCATGTCGGTATGTTTTTATAATTCGCTTTCTTTTAGTCTTTCGGCGTTTTCCGCTACTATCAGGTGGTCGATGCAATCTTGGATGTCTCCGTCCATGAAGGCGGCAAGATTGTAGATGGTATAATTGATGCGGTGGTCGGTGATGCGCCCTTGGGGATAATTGTAAGTGCGGATTTTTGCCGACCGGTCTCCGGTGCTTACCATCGTCTTCCGTTTCGAGGCGATATCATCAATGTATTTTTGATGTTCCTTATCATAAATAAAGGTACGCAGGCGCGCGAGAGCACGCTCCTTGTTTTTCGGCTGGTCGCGCGTCTCGGTACATTCTATCAGGATTTCCTCGACTACGCCCGTGTTGGGGTTCTTCCAATTATAGCGCAGGCGTACGCCCGATTCCACCTTGTTCACATTCTGTCCTCCGGCACCGGAGCTCCGGAACGTATCCCACTTGATTTCGCCTTCGTTGATTTCCACATCGAAAGGCTCGGCTTCGGGCAATACGGCGACAGATGCCGCCGAGGTATGTACACGCCCTTGGGTCTCGGTGGCGGGCACACGTTGCACGCGGTGCACGCCCGATTCGTATTTCAGAGTCCCGTACACCTTTTCTCCCGTAACGGAGCAAATAATTTCCTTGAATCCTCCCGATGCGCCTTCGCTCGCGCTCGATACTTCTAACTTCCAGCCTTTGCGCTCGCAATATTTCGAGTACATGCGGAACAGGTCTCCGGCGAAGATAGCCGCTTCGTCCCCTCCCGTTCCTCCACGGATTTCGAGGATGGCGTTGCGGTCATCTTGCGGGTCGGCTGGGATGAGCAGGAGCTTGATCTCTTCTTCCAGCTCCGGGATGCGTGCTTCACACGCGGCGGCTTCTTCACGAGCCATTTCCTTCATCTCCGAATCGTTTTCGTTCATCATTTCCTTAGCTTCCTCCAGTCCGGCAAGGCATTGCATGTATTCCTTGCGTGCCTTCATCAGGTCGCCCAGTTCCTTGTATTCCTTGGTGAGCTTCACGTAGCGTTTCTGGTCGGCAATAACGGAAGGGTCGGTTATCAGGGTCGATACTTCCTCGAAGCGCGAAACCAGTCCATCGAGCTTTTCTAAGAGTGTATGGTTGTCTGACATATCTGTTGTTTATTCTTTTTCTTCTATTAATTCGATGTATCTTTGGAGGGCTTCTATCTCTTTTTCTTCCACCAATAAGCGGAACGGTTCTGGGTCCTTGTCTACGTGTGAGGCTTCAAGTGCCTTGTAGTAGGCTAACTTGCTTTCCGCATCCCCTTTCAGAATGATGAATACATAGCCGTGCCGTAGCAGGTATAGATTCATCAGCAAACGGAAGGTGCGTCCGTTCCCGTCGATGAAAGGATGGATGCGAACCAATTCATCGTGCAAGTAGGCGGCAATGTCTATCGGGTGGATGCCTTCCGCCTCCATTTCTTGGAAACGGAGCAAGAAGTCCTCCATTTGTTTCCTTATCAGATAAGGCTGGGGAGGCACATGACGGCTTCCGGCGATGAGGACGGGCACCGTGCGGTAACATCCTGCGTTTTCCCGATTAATACCCCGCAAGATAAGTGCATGGATTTGAAGGATGGTCCGTTCGGTTATCGGCTCCTCACTTTTTGCAATATCTTTGATATAGGCGATGGCTTCTTGGTGATTGATGGCTTCCAGGTGCTCGCGCATGCTTTTCCCGCTAATGGTAAGCCCTTCTTCCACTACGAGTGCGGTTTCCATCAAGGTCAAGGTATTGCCTTCGATGCGGTTGCTTTCGTAAGTGTATTCAATGTCGAGTGCTTCCCGAATCTTGGTCAACGCTTCTTGCGGCAAGGGGCGCAAAGAGTCAAGGCGGGTTTTAAGCTCGTCTATTTTCTCTAAGATTGTATGATGTTTTTCTGCCTTTAGCATTGATTCTTTCATGTTTTCAATCAATACGTAAACTCCCCGAACTCGCTCCGGATAATCAGTTCTTTACGGTCGCTTTCTTCGATGCGTCCGATGACTTGCGCGTCGATGTTGAACGATTTCGAGATGGCGATGACCTCTTCGGCGTGTTCGGGCGAGAGATATACCTCTAAGCGATGGCCCATGTTGAATACCTTGTACATCTCGTCCCAGTCGGTTCCGCTCTGTTCCTTGATGGTACGGAAGAGGGGAGGAACGGGGAAGAGGTTGTCTTTTATCACCCGGCAATTATCGCCTACGAAGTGAAGCACTTTGGTCTGTGCGCCTCCCGAACAATGCACCATACCGTGGATTTCAGGACGGAGTGCGTCGAGCAGTTTCTTTACCACCGGAGCATACGTGCGGGTGGGGGAGAGAACTAACTTTCCGGCATTGACGGGCGAGCCTTCTACGGCATCGGTCAAGCTCAAACGTCCGCTATAAACTAGTTCTTCGGGTACGGCATGGTCGTAGCTTTCGGGATATTTCCCGGCAAGGTATTTGGCGAATACATCGTGGCGTGCCGAGGTCAGTCCGTTGCTTCCCATACCGCCGTTGTATTCTTTTTCGTAAGTGGCTTGACCGTAAGAAGCGAGTCCCACGATAACGTCTCCCGGACGGATGTTGGCATTGTCTATCACGTCGGCGCGTTTCATGCGGCAGGTCACGGTGCTATCCACGATGATGGTGCGCACCAAGTCGCCCACATCGGCGGTCTCGCCTCCGGTGGCATATACGCCTACACCCATATCACGCAATTCGGCAAGCAATTCATCCGTACCGTTGATGATGGCTGAAATCACTTCGCCCGGCACCAGTAATTTGTTGCGTCCGATGGTGGAAGATACTAAGATATTGTCTACGGCTCCCACGCAAAGCAAGTCATCGATGTTCATAATCAGCGCATCTTGAGCGATGCCTTTCCATACCGAGAGGTCGCCCGTCTCTTTCCAGTACATGTAAGCCAAGGAAGATTTGGTGCCGGCACCGTCGGCATGCATGATGTTGCAATATTCAGGGTCTCCGCCCAAGATGTCGGGGATGATTTTGCAGAATGCTTTCGGGAAAATACCTTTATCGATGTTTTTGATAGCGTTGTGCACGTCTTCTTTCGATGCCGAAACGCCGCGTTGCATATATCGTTGGTTACTCATAAGGATTTATGTTATAAATTATTGATTTGCAAAGGTAGTGAATATTTATGAGAATAAGAAACGCAGAGACGCAAAAACGCAAAGTTTATAATTGAGAGGGCAAAAGGCACAGAGAGAAATGTGAAAAACATTGCGTTCTTTGCTCGCTTTAAAAAATAAATCTTTGCGCTTTTGCGTCTCTGCGTTTGGTTTTAATGAAAAAACTCCACAGCTCCGCTTTCGTTCCCGCACCGGTCTACGGCGGTTATCGCCCAATACAGATATTCTTGCCAGGGCACTTCGGGCACGTAGGTATAGGTGGTGTTCTCGATGCGTGGGGCAATCAGGTTTGCCGGGTTATCGGTGTCTACCGGATAAGTGTCGGAGGCATAGAGGCGGTAATATACCGGAGAAAGGTTGTCGGTTGAGGCTTTCCATTGGAAACGTATGCCTCGGTCCAAAAGCGTAAAGGAGGGGCTTGAGGGCTTAGCCGGAGCGATGCTGTCGGTCCATGTCATAGGAGGCGTTACGGCGGGAAGCGGGTAGAAATGTTGCTTTAGTTCATTGAAAATCCCTTTCGTGTTGTCGAGCAAGAAGCGGGTGCGGAAATAGGCTTGCCCGTCCAGTGCGATGGTACGGATGAAATAGATTTGGCGCACCACTTCGTCTAGCTTCCAATTCAGTTCCGACGGGTGCAGGAAATAAATGCCCAGTCCGGGTATAATCCAGCGTCCGTTCTTGTTTTCTTCCCAGTCGAGGGCAAACGGGTAAAAATGGTTTCCTTGGAAATACATCATCGGGAATAGCGCGTCATGAATGCCTTCACGGAGCCATTGCTGGGCGTCTTGGTACACTTCTTCGTAGGCGTTCCAGCCTTGCGAGGAATAGCGTCCGGTGTCTCGGTATTTCCCTATGGGCGAGCTGCTTACCTTTACCCAAGGCTTGAGCCGTTTGGTCTCGGTATAGATTCTCCGCACGATGCGGGTGATGTTGTTCCGCCTCCATTGTTTCAGGTCTTGTCTTTTCCCGTACTTGCGGTAGGTGGCTTGGTCGGGGAAGCGTTCTCCTTGCTCCGGATAGCGGATATAGTCGAGGTGGATGCCGTCCACATCATATCCCGATACGATTTCGCGCACGATGCTTGCTAAATAATCGTCCACCGCAGGATTGCCGGGGTCTAAATACCAGCTTCCTTTGAATTGCTTGCAGAGCGACGGGTGTTTCCGGTTCAAGGCGTTTCTCCCCAATGTCCGTACCTGACGGGCGTTGCCGATGGGGATAGCGACTATCCACGCATGCAGTTCCATTCCTCGTTTATGGCATTCTTCGATGGCGAACCGGAGCGGGTCGTACCCCGGATTCCGTCCTTCTGTGCCCGTAAGCGATTCAGCAAACGGTTCGAATGCCGAAGGGTAAACCACGTCTCCCCGTAGGCGTGTCTGAAACAGGACGGTATTGAAATGGGTTTGTTGCAATTCGTCTAAGATGCGGCATAACTCTTCTTTTTGTTTTTGGATGCCGGATGCGGACGTGGCTTTTGCCGAGGGCCAGTCCATGCCTCCCAAGGTGGTGAGCCACGTGGCGCGTATCTCGTGTTTCGATGCCGTTTGAGCGAAGGCGGCAAGGAAGGGAAGAAGCAGCAGGGAAAAAATCGTATATCGTAGCTTGTGTGTCATGTCTGATGTTTTTTAGGCGGGCAAAGATACAAACATTTTTCTTTTTTATTACTTTTGCGGCAATGTTTATAATCATATAACGCAGAGGCGCAAAAACGCAGAGAACTATTTTTTTTAGATTTTGCGTGCTTTGTTTTCTCTTTTTAATTATGGGCTTTGCGCTTTTGCGTCTTTGCGTTTTTTAATATAAAAGAAATGAAAAAGCAAATTGTATTGTTGGCAGCCCTGTTAGGAGGAACATTGGCGGGGCATGCGCAGAAGAAAGGGTTCGACTATAAGTTTTACGGGCAAGTGCGTACCGATTTGTTTTACAATAGCCGGTCGAACTCGGAGACGGTGGACGGATTGTTCTACATGTATCCGCTTGATGAGGTGAAGGACCCGAACGGGAACGACCTGAACAAGAACGGGAATAGCGATTTCTATACCCTTTACACCCGTTTGGGCGTAGACGTGACCGGACCGATGTTAGGCAAGGCAAAGACTTCGGCAAAGGTGGAGGTGGATTTCCGCGGCTCAGGCACTACGTATTCGCTCTTCCGCATCCGCCACGTGTATTTCAATCTCGACTGGGGCAAGTCGGCATTGCTGGTCGGGCAGACCTGGCATCCGCTTTATGGCGATGTGGCTCCCGAAATATTAAACTTGAACATGGGTGCGCCTTACCAGCCCTTCAGCCGTGCCCCGCAAATCCGCTATCGGTTTACTTCGAAGAGTTTCCAGTTGACCGCCGCCGCTATTTGGCAATCGCAATACCTTTCGGTGGGTCCTAACGGGAATGCGCCGGGCACTACCGCTACCCGCAAGCATCAGGATTTCATCAAGTGGAGCTGTGTTCCGGAGTTTTATTTGGGCATGAATTACAAGAAGCCGGGATTGATAGCCGGAGCGGGCGTCCATCTGAGTTCCATCACGCCGCGCACCCAGTCGGAAACCGACCACGGGACGTATCATGTAGACGAACGCATCACGGGCATTTCGGGCGAAGCGCACGTGAAATACACGCATCGTGACTGGCTGGTGGCGGCTAAAACCGTGTTGGGCACCAACCTTACCCAAGCCAGCACCGTAGGCGGATATGGCATCCGGAGCATCAATAACGAAACGGGCGAGCAGACGTATGCGCCTCTCCGTACGTCTACCACGTGGGTGAACGTGGCATACGGCAAGACGTGGCGTCCGGCGTTGTTCTTCGGCTATCTGAAAGGATTGGGTGCGGCGAAGGATGTACCCTACGGGACATTGGGTACGGGCACCACGCTCGACCAGCTTTTCACGGGTACCGCCGAGCTGACTTATAACCGTCCGCATTGGAAATTCGGAGCCGAATACTCGGTGTGCAACGCTTGGTATGGCGATGAGTTTGATACGAAGGCAAAAGCTATTCATTCCCATACTGTTTTGAATCATCGTTTGGTAATGACAGCTATTTTTCAATTCTGATAGAATAATATTTGTGTAGTCGGAAGAAAAACTGTACTTTTGCTCACACGATTGAAAGTTGTGCAATTTTAGAGGATTTTTACGATGACTGTACTGAAGACAAAAGCAATGTTAGTGGATGTAGCCCGCCAGCTATTTGCCAAAAAAGGAGTGGATGCTACGACAATGAATGATATTGCTATGGCTTCGAAAAAGGGACGCCGTACACTCTATACTTATTTTAAAAGTAAGGAGCAGATTTATATGGCAGTAGTCGAGTCGGAGTTAGAGATGCTTTCGAATACAATGGAGAAAGTGGCACAGAAAGACATATCTCCGGATGAGAAGATTCTAGAATTGATATCGACCCACTTGGATATCGTTAAACTTGCAGTTTACCGTAACGGAACATTGCGTGCCAATTTTTTTCGTGATATTTGGAGGGTAGAGGCAATGCGAAAGCATTTTGACCAAAACGAAGTAAAATTGTTTCGTTCTGTATTAAAAGAAGGAAAAGAGCAAGGTTTATTCGATATTGATAACATCGAGATAACCGCAGATATCCTGCATTATTGTATAAAGGGAATAGAGGTGCCTTATATCCGTGGTCAGATTGGTGAGGATTTGGATGATGAAATAGGATGGCGTTATGTGGCTAAAATAGTCTACGGAGCATTGGGAAGAAAAATTTAGAATTAAAAACATAATAACTAAAAACAAAAATAATTATGGGATTATTGACTGGAAAGACAGCAATTATTACCGGTGCTGCTCGTGGTATTGGTAAGGCGATTGCATTGAAGTTTGCTTCAGAAGGTGCAAACATTGCATTTACAGATTTGGTAATTGATGAAAACGGTAAAAATACGGAAGCCGAAATTGCAGCTTTTGGCGTAAAAGTAAAAGGATATGCGTCAAATGCTGCCAGTTTTGAAGATACCGCCAAAGTGGTAGAGCAGATTCATGCAGATTTTGGCTCTATTGATATTTTGGTCAACAATGCCGGTATAACCAAAGACGGTTTGATGATGCGTATGAGTGAAGGACAGTGGGATGCTGTTATCAATGTTAATTTGAAATCTGCATTCAATTTTATTCATGCATGTACACCGATTATGATGCGTCAACGTAGTGGAAACATCATCAATATGGCTTCGGTTGTGGGTGTGCACGGAAATGCCGGACAATGTAACTATTCGGCTTCGAAAGCAGGGCTGATCGGGCTGGCTAAGTCAATAGCTCAGGAATTGGGTTCGCGCGGTATTCGTGCCAATGCCATTGCTCCTGGATTTATCATTACTGATATGACGGCTCAGTTATCGGAAGAAGTGAAGGCTGAATGGAACAAACGTATTCCGTTGCGTCGTGGTGGTACGCCTGAAGACGTTGCAAATATTGCGTTGTTCTTAGCATCAGACATGTCGTCATACGTATCAGGTCAAGTGATTCAGGTAGACGGCGGTATGAATATGTAATACAGGCTTGTTGCGTGTATGACTATTGTGTACGAAGATAATCATCTCATTATTGTCAATAAGACGGCTTCTGAAATCGTTCAAGGAGACAAGACCGGAGATGTGCCTTTATCGGAAACGGTAAAACAATATCTGAAAGAAAAATACAACAAACCGGGCAATGTCTTTTTAGGCGTTGCCCATCGTTTGGATCGTCCAGTAAGTGGTTTGGTGGTTTTTGCCAAGACCAGCAAGGCTTTGGCACGTTTGAACGATATGTTTCGTAATGGTGAAGTGAAGAAGACATATTGGGCAATAGTGAAGGAATGCCCTCCGGCAGAAGAAGGTGAATTGGTGCATTATCTGGTGCGTAATGAAAAGCAAAATAAATCGTATGCACATGATAAGGAGGTGAAAAATTCGAAAAAAGCGGTGTTATGTTACCGCTTAATCGGACATTCGGAAAACTATTATTTATTGGAAGTCGATCTTCAGACTGGGCGTCATCATCAAATCCGATGTCAGTTGGCAAAGATCGGATCTCCCATAAAAGGTGATCTTAAATATGGTTTCCCGCGTTCTAACCCTGACGGAAGCATTTGTTTGCATGCACGAAAAGTGTGTTTTATACATCCGGTATCAAAAGAACGGATTGAAGTTACTGCTCCTTTACCGGAAGGAAATTTATGGAAAGCATTTCAATCAATAGATTGATAAAGTAAAAAGAGGACGCTTCACAGCGTCCCCTTTTCGTATTAACACATAGGCATCTTCATTTTATCAAAAAGTAATATTTCACTATGAATATTATTTTTGATTTTGTTTCTTATGGGGTTGGGTTATAGTTCAGTCTTAAGTTTAGTTTTGACTTTATTTTTGTATCTTCAATTCTCTCACTCATCATTAATATTATGAGCAAAAGGTGTGCCAAAAATAACTATTTTGGTAATACGCTGATTTTTAACTAGATGTATCTGGTGCTTTATTGGTGTGTGGTGTGGAAATTGTGGAATTGCAAGGTTGTTTTGTGGAATTATTCCACATTTTACACATTTCCTATATCATACAGTTTCATCTTATTGTATAAAGTTTTCCTGTCAATTCCTAATAATTGGGCAGCTTTGGTCTTATTATTTCCTGTACGTTGCAGTGCATGTATGATGCGTTGTTTTTCCAAATCTTCATTGTGCAAATTGAACGAGGCAACTGCTGGTTCAACATTCTGTGTTAAAATTTCTTCGCCTAGTTCGCGGGTCGTGATAAAATTGCCTTGTGCCAAAAGAGTTGCTCGTTTTACAATATTTTTCAATTGGCGGAGGTTCCCAGGCCATGTGTAGCGTTGAAGAGCTTCGCTAGCTTCAGCATCAAATCCAATGAGATTGCGTTCCAGTTCCTGATTGGCTTGGTCTAGAAAAAAATTAGCAAAAAGCAAGATGTCTTCCGTACGCTCTTTTAAATCAGGTATACGTAAGGTAAATTCGTTGATGCGGTGGTATAAGTCTTCTCGGAAAATTCCTTTGGCTATGCCTTCTTTCAAGTTTTCGTTCGTAGCACAGATAAGACGGACATCGACTTCAATTTCTTTGGTTGAGCCGATGCGGCGGATACGCCGTTCTTGCAAAGCTCGTAGGAGTTGAACTTGCACTTCATATCCTAAATTCCCTATCTCATCAAGGAAAAGTGTTCCTCCATTGGCTTCTTCAAACGCTCCGGTCTTGTCTGTTAATGCTCCTGTAAACGAGCCTTTTACATGACCGAAGAATTCAGATGCAGCCAGTTCTTTGGGAATTGAGCCACAATCAATGGCAATAAAAGGCTTGTCGCTTCGCTTGCTCAGTTCGTGGATGCGATGGGCTACATATTCTTTTCCTGTTCCGCTGGATCCGTTTATCAGTACAGACATTTGGGTAGGAGCTACAAGGCGCACGTAGTTGAAAAGTTGGTGTGCTGCTTCGCTTTCTCCTTCTAGAAAGTTTTGTGTAACTGGGGAAATTTTTTCTTGTATGGCTGATAAGGGAATTTCAGATTTTCGAATTGTTTCTTCAATTTTGTTCAGCAATTCATCTGGTTGTATAGGTTTGGCGATATAGTCGCTTGCTCCGTGTTTCATAGCTTGTACCGCACTTTGAATTTCGGCATAGCTCGTCATAATAATAAGAGGAGTATTGCATGATTGGTTTCGGAGCCAAGTTAATAGTTGAATACCGTCCTGGTCAGGCAGCCGCAAATCGGATAAGATTAAATCATAAGTATGGCTGGTAAGCAATTTACGGGCACGTGCATTAGCACTTGCCGTATCTACTTGGAATCCTTTTTTCGTCAACCATGTTTTCATCATGGTAGAGAATACCAAATCATCTTCAACTATCAGTATAGACGATGCCATAGATATAATCTGCTTTGTTTAATACAATAAAGATACCTTGTTCCGCTTTCGCTTGTTGTGACGGATAGTATATTTGAAACAAAGATACAGTTTTTTTGGAAACTTCTGCTTGTTTGCAAATGATTTTTGTTTTTTCGAGCTTGTATTGGTATATTGGGTAGAGTAGCCAATGTTAAATGATAACCTAAAATAGCATCAGGGAGTTTCTCCCTAGAAGCCGTTGCTTTTTCCTTATATTGGGATTTTTACTCATCCTCCGGTGCAAAATCAAGTGGTAAAGGACTGTCGCCGAAGAACCGGTCGAAGTCGGAAGAAAAGTTCTTGTCCTGAATAATGCGGTACTTCTCAAACTCAGCTTCGGCGAATTGTTTGGCGAACTCAGCCGTAATGTGTCCGGCATTGAAAAAAGTTACAGATAAGGGCTAATCATTTCATAATTGATCTTTTGAGATAGAGAATTTTGCTTCTAAATCCGTTTTACCCATTTCACTTAAGCGGAAAATGAACTTTTTTCCGTATGTTTGTAAATGATGAAGGTGAAATTGTGGGATTGTAGTACCCTCAAAAAGTACCTTGTAAACGGAGAAGGTTCGGAGAAAAACCTTCGGTGTAAATGAAAAAAGTTCGGTGAAAAAGGAGAAGAAGCATCCAAAAGAGTTAGCCGGACAGGGCAAAATATAATAGACTTGGTTATTTCCGACCCTTCTATAACTGCAGAAGCAATGTCTGTAAAAATTGGCGTGTCCAAACGGTCAGTTAAAAGAGTATCAAAGAGTTGCGTGATAGAGACATTCTCGTTCATGAAGGCTCTGACAAGGTTGGTTATTGGCGCATTATTGTAAAGCCATAAATATGGAAGGACGTTGCGCATGATAATCTTTATATTGGCATCCATTTTATTAATTACAGCTTTGGCAATAGCCATACTTATGGAAAACCTGCATTATTCTATCACTAACTTATCGCTTTTTAAAAACAAAAATAGGGCGTAACTCATTGAGCTACACCCTATTTCCCTATGGTTGGTTATCGTTGTTTACCGATACTTACTTCACTTCCTCAAAATCAATACGTTATATCTCTCAGCGACTTGCGTGAACGTGTTGCAAATATCATGCAAACTCGAAAATAAGCATCCATAAGCAACCACAGCTCCATGCCGCAAAAGTACGATTTTTCACCGAAAATAACGAAAGAAAAACGAGGAAAAAATCAATATTGAAAGATAACCTAAAACAGCATCACTAAAGGTTTCTTCAAAAGTTTCTAAACTCTTCATCGCATAGCTTTTGATTAAGAATTTTCTGGTGTAAAATCAAGTGAAGGCAAATCTTTGTCATCCAATTTATCAAAGTCGGACTTAAACAGGCGGTCTTGAATGATACGATACTTTTCAAACTCCGTTTCGGCAAACTCTTTGGCGTATTCAGCCGTGACCTTTCCTGCATCGGAAAGAATAGGTCTGTCCGTTATATCCAGAAATTTGTCAATACGTTTCGCCCAATCCTCCATCGTCATCGGGATATGGCGTTTCGCCATATCTTCCGCTATATCAAGAAAACTGTTGACAATACGTCCCATTGCCTCCAGTTCATTTTCTTTAAGGTAATTCTTGGCAACGCTTACATCCGGTTTTACTATTTTTCCGTCCGGAGCCTTCTCCCATGTGGTCAAGCCCATGTGCTCTTTCTGTGCATCCGCACGGTCAACTATCAATTCCGCAGCGGTATGCCCATGTACCGCATAGTGCATTTTGTTCTGCACCTTTTTGTAAAAAAGCCGTGTTGTGGGCGCACTCTTGTTATAATCTATGGCCGTGGCATATATATCTGTAAGTTTCTGGTAAAAACGCCGTTCACTCAGTCGTATCTCACGAATTTCGGCAAGCAGATGCTCAAAATAATCCTCTCCGATAAATGAGCCGTTTTCCATCCGCTTTTTATCTATGACATATCCACGGATTGCAAACTGACGTAGAACGTATGTACACCATTGGCGGAATTGCGTGGCACGAACAGAATTGACACGATAGCCTACGGATATGATGGCATCAAGATTGTAGAACTCAACTTCTTCTTTTGATTCTCCACGGAAGCCCCTATTCACGACTGTTTCCATTTTGGAAATAGTCGTATTCTTATCAAGCTCTCCACTCTCAAAGATATTTTTCAAATGTTTGCTGATGGCCGGAACACCTACATCAAATAATGTCGCCATTGCTTTTTGTGTTGCCCAAATTGTTTCATCCTTATACAACACTTGAACACCATTCTCCTTACCCTCGGCAATAAAGGTAAGAAACTCTGCCGTACTGTTCCGTATTTCAAAATTCTTAGCCACGACTCCTTTGGTTATTAATTATCACAAATACAAAGGTATAGAAAATCTTAGGAAAATCTATCATATAATCACATTTAGGAATGGATTTTACGAAGATTTCTTCTCCCTAATCCGTTTTTTCCCATTCTAATTGAACGGAAAACGAACTTTTTTCCGTATGTTTGTAAACGATATTGGGGTATTATACCTTTATAACAACGAGAAAATCATGCAGATACACGATAACAGACTCATAGCAGAATGTACGTCTTACGATTTCAAGGAGATGCTGGAACGCAAGAAAGTGAAGTCATGGCTCAAATCCGTGTCGGCTTTCGCCAATACGGATGGCGGCAGCTTGTTCTATGGCGTAAACGATGAAGGTGAAATTGTGGGGTTGGAGAACGTGCAGGCGGATGCCGATTTTATCAGCGAAATGATAAAGGCAAGGCTTGACCCTGTACCGGAGGTACAACTTATCCCGATTGAGCACGAAGGACGCACCCTGCTTGAAGTGAAAGTCAAGGCTGGTGTTTTGACACCTTATTATTACTATCAAGACGGAACGCGCACGGCTTTTGTAAGAGTTGGCAATGAAAGCGTGGAATGCAATTCGCAACAACTTCTCTCGCTGGTGCTGAAAGGTACACACATGACGTGGGATTCGCTCCCTACACAGGTGGATGCCAACAAACATTCCTTTATTATTCTTGCCAACACATTCCGCGAACAGACACATCAGGAATGGAATGATAAGTATTTGGAATCATTCGGACTTGTCACATCTGACGGTAAGTTGACCAATGCCGGATTGCTGTTTGTAGACAATTGCACTGTATTCCAATCACGTATTTTCTGCACCCGTTGGACAGGACTTTATAAAGACGATGCAATCAGTTCCGTAGAGCATCGGGCAAATCTTGTATTGCTTTTGAAATATGGTATGGACTTCATCAAGAACTATACTATGAGCGGATGGGTGAAGATGCCGAACTATCGCCTGAATCTCCCAGACTATTCCGACCGTGCTATCTTTGAAGGGTTGGTAAACCACCTTATCCATCGGGATTACACGGTTATGGGTGGTGAGGTACATATCGACATTTACGACGACCGTGTGGAACTGGTGTCGCCCGGAGCTATGCTTGACGGCACACAGATTCAAGACCGCGACATCTATAACGTCCCGTCCATACGCCGCAATCCAGTCATCGCCGATATGTTTACCCAACTCGACTACATGGAGAAGCGTGGTTCCGGTCTGCGCAAGATGCGCGAACTGACCGAGAAGCTGCCCAATTTCCTGCCCGGCAAAGAGCCTCTCTATAAAACCGAAGCATCCTCTTTTTTCACCACCTTCTATAACTTGAACTGGGGAGAGAACGGAAGAATTCCAGTAGAGGAGGTAGCTGAAAGGGTAAACAGTACCCTCGAAAAGTACCCTGTAAACGAAGAAGGTTCGGAGAAAAAGTTCGGTGTAAACGGAAAAAGTTCGGTGAAAAGGTTCGGTGTAAATGCTGAAAGGTTCGGTGTAAAAGGAGAGGATGCATCTAAAAGAGTTAGCAGGACAGGGCAAAAAATAATAGACTTAGTTATTTCCGACCCTTCTATAACAGCAGAAGCAATGTCTGTAAAAATTGGCGTGTCCAAACGAGCAGTTGAAAAGAACATCAAAGAGTTGCGTGAGAGAGGCATTCTCGTCCATGAAGGTTCTGACAAGGCAGGCTATTGGCGTATCATCGTAAAACCATAATAGGGAGGGCGTGACACATGACAATCTTTATCTTGGTTTCCATCTTATTGGTCGCAGCCTTGGCAATAGCCTTGCTTATGGGCGTTCCTCCTGCGAGCCAAAAAGTCAAAGTCCGGACAATGTATGTCGGAGCTGCGCTTATGCTCGTAGTTGCTCTTGTCGTCTGCGACTATATTGATACTTTGCCGGATTTTCCGTCTAAGTTCCGATTTCATGTAGTATGGGTGCTTACCGTAACCGTAGGTTATCTCTGTATTGCCATTGCTTGTATGGAAAAGTACAATGTCCTAAAGCGTAAGAACCGCATGCTTGAAGACGCCCTTACTGAAAAAGAGCAAGAGAAAGTATCCATTCTGATGGAACGTCAAAGCAAGCAGCAACAGGCACTCCAAAAAGGAGAACTTGAATGGTTTGCTGGAAAAATCAAGATGTTCAGTGAAGAGGAGCAAAAGGCGATTCTTGCCAGTTCCTACGCATTTGCAGAACACGACTTGATTCTTCCACCCTCAATCACAATCCAGCCAAACGAGATGTGCAGTCAGCAAGAACTCATGTATTACGTTTACTCTGCTTTCTCCAACATAGGCAAGAAACGCAGCGACATTGTGAGTTCCTTATCTCAGGTTTTTAAGGCATACTTTCCTGCTGGTGAGGCTTCTGTATCAAAGAAGATGCCAGGGTTGGATAAGGTTAAGGAGAGAAGAGAGAAAGAAAAGGATTCGGAAACATTGTAACATATAACGACATGAATGATACTGTAAACACCAATATCAACTCTAACTTTTTTACGAATAGAAGCAATAACACCCTTATGAAAGAATTTGAGGGCATATTGCAACATAATCCCAATATTCGTAATTTGGATGCTGTTGTCGGATTTCTGCGAGCATCTGGTTATTTTTCTTTGCGCCCATTCCTTGATGGCATCAATAAAGTAAGGGTACTAATAGGCATTGATGTAGATAAATATATTGCACAAGCAGTAAGACAAGGAAGAATGTTCTTCGGGGCTGAAGAAGAAGTAAAGGAAGACTGCCTACGCAAAATACGTCAGGACATAGAACAATCAAATTATCGCAAGGAGGTTGAAGATGGAATGTTCCAAATGGTACAAGATCTCATAGACGGGAAATTAGAGATGCGCGCCCATCCTTCAAAGAAAATTCACGCTAAAATTTATGTACTCTATCCTAATGATTTTAATCAGTACACACAAGGTGTAGCTATAACAGGCTCAAGCAACCTGTCTGGCAATGGTCTTGGCATTTCGGAAGACCGCCAATATGAGTTTAATGTAAAATTGAATCGATATGATGATGTCAAGTTTGCAAAAGACGAGTTCGAACTACTCTGGAAAGAAGCTGAAGGGTGTGAAATAACAGCTGATGATGTGAAAATCTCCATTGACCGTACATATCTAAAAGGAGATGTTTCACCATACGAACTGTATATCAAAATGCTGATGGAATATTTCTCAGACAGAGTAATGGCTACAGACGATAATAATCCGTTTGATATGCCAGAGGGGTATAAAAAATATGACTATCAGATGGATGCTGTTGAAGAGGGATATCAAAAACTGCTCCGTTATGATGGTTTTTTTCTTGCAGATGTAGTGGGTCTTGGCAAAACGGTCATTGCGACTATGATAACAAAAAAATTCTTGATAGAAAACGGTAGAGACAAAACTAAAATTCTTGTAGTATATCCACCAGCAGTTGAACAAAACTGGAAAGCTACATTTAAGGATTTTGGAATTGATAAGTATGCAAATTTTGTTTCCAACGGAAGTTTATCAAAAATCTTGGATGAAGATAACTACAACTATTGGAATGCAGACGAGTTTGATCTTATACTTGTGGATGAGGCTCATAAATTCCGTTCTCATACAACAGCAGCGTTTGAGCAATTGCAAGAAATATGCAAAATGCCTCGCATTGAAACAGGTAACATACCGGGATATAAAAAGAAAGTCATGCTCATTTCTGCAACACCAATGAATAATACTCCGGCAGATATATATAATGAAATACAACTGTTCCAAGATCCACGCCATTGTACAATTGATGGTGTGTCAAATCTGACTGCTTTCTTTGCACCTCTTATTAAGGAATTTAAAAGATTACGAAGGGAACCAGATTTTAATGTCAATCATTTCAAAAAGCTCGCTGAGCGTGTACGCGATAGAATAATAAAACCGTTGACCGTTAGGCGTACCAGAACAGACATTGAAAGCATATCTCGTTACAATAAGGATGTGAATGGATTTCCAAAGGTGGAACGCCCCATAGAGAGCCGTTATGAATTGAATGAGCATCTTGCTGATTTGTTTGAACACGCAATGTTTACACTTGAAAAGAGTCTGACTTATGCGCGTTATCAAGCCATAGCTTATTTGAAACCAGAAGCAGCCCAAGGTTTGTATGATAATGCGGAACTGATAAGCCGAAGCTTGGCAGGTATTCGTAAAAATGGATTAGTGAAACGTCTTGAAAGCAGCTTTTATGCCTTTCAAGTATCATTAGATAATTTCTGTCAGGCAAATCAAAATATGATAGACATGTTTGAACGTGACAAAATATTTATAGCTCCCGATCTTGACATCAATATGCTGTTAGAATCAGGGTTAAGCGATGAAGAGATAGAGGAAAAGCTAAATGCCAAGGCGGAAGATAATCCCAAAAATGCAGTATTCGCTGCGGTTGATTTCAAGCCTGAATTTATTGAGATGCTACACAATGACCAAAACACACTTGAAAAGCTGCGTGCGGCATGGGCGGATATAACGGATGAGGATGATTCCAAATTTGCGAAATTTGAAGAATTACTTAAACATGAGTTTTTCAAGACAGAACGCAATCCTGAGCAAAAATTAGTTGTGTTCTCAGAATCAGTTGATACGGTTGAGTACTTAGCTCGCCGTATCAATCGCAAGGATGTATTGGTTATTTCTGCTGATAATCGTAGCAAACAATTCAAGACGATCCGTGAGAATTTCGATGCAAACTACAAGGTAAAAATGAATGACTATAATATCATCCTTACCACAGATGTATTAGCAGAAGGTGTTAACTTGCATCGCGCTAATGTGATTGTGAATTACGATACCCCTTGGAACAGCACACGCTTGATGCAACGCATAGGTCGTGTAAACCGTATTGGTTCTGCATCTAAACACATTTATAATTATGTGTTCTATCCCTCACGTGAAGGAAATCGTGAAATCAACCTCAACCAGATTGCATTGAGCAAGATTCAAACTTTCCATTCTACATTTGGAGAAGACAACCAGATTTACTCACAAGAAGAAATCCTTGACCGCGACCTTAGCAAACTCTTTGATGAAGGCATGAAACAACAGAAAGAGGAATGCAACCAAGAACTTCCTTATTATGAAGAACTGCGTGAACTTTATCAAACTAACCGTAGAGAGTACAACCGTATAGCCAAACTTTCTTTGCGTAGTCGCACAGGGCGTAAAGCAAAGAATATTGATGGGGTTACACTCTCAAATGATACGCTCGTGTTTCTTAAAACGAATTTCCGCAAAGTGTTTTTCTTGGTATCCGAAAGCCCTGAAGAATTATCTGTACTTGATGCACTCAAATACTTTAAAGCTCAAAAGGATGAACAACCTGTAGAGCGTATAGAACAGCATCACAAACACATCAATATGGCTTTAAAAAACTTTCGCCAGATGCAAGATGATGAGATACGTTCGCAAGAAACAACCCACGACGAGCAGACTGCAATGGGAGCACAGGTTAATATAGCAATCAATTTATTGAATAGATTTATGCGAGAAATTGATGATAACGACTTATTTATAAAAGTTGCGCAACTGAAAACTTTAGCAGAACGTGGTGTTATTACTTACATTGCTAAACGTTTACAACGCATTCAAAAAGACTTACTCCGTGCAGGTGGAAGAGCACGTATGACTCACGACGAGGCCCTTGCCGAAATTATAGAAATGGCTAAAAAATATGCCCCATATTACACTGCACAGGAATCATTATTGAATAAACAGGAAACTGAAGCAGAGATTATCTTATCTGAATCGTTTAATTAAATGTAATAGAAATGAACTACAAGGAAGTTATAGAATCCAAATATAATCGGAAAGCATGGCAACAATTACTCCATGACATATTTAGAAATAAAGTAAGTTTTTGGAGCCGTCCGTCGGCTGTACACGTAAACAGCCGTTTGGCAAAAGAAGCATTGAATCTTGGCAAAATATCTCTTGCCGATGGTGAAGCTATCGCCATATATGAAGTTGAACTGACAGAAAAAGTTGACATTGAGCGCAATCGGCGTGGAATCCGTGATATGCTTACTTCTGACTGGCGCAATATGGGTTATGCAGGTGCTTTTATGTTTTGCTATAGAAAGAATGAAAGCGTACTCCGCTTTTCGTATGTAAGTGAAACGTGGGGATTCGACAAACAAGGGAATTACGAAAAAATCTCGACCAATACGAAGCGTTATACCTATCTGCTTGGCGAAGGACGCGGCTGTCGTACGGCAATAGAACAGTTTGGCGTACTTAAAAATAGCAAACAAACACTTAGCGATATTACTGCCGCATTCTCCGTCGAAGTTCTGACCAAGCAATTCTACAAAGACTTGTTTGAATGGTACCAATGGGCAATCGAGCCATCTTCCAATGTATCCTTCCCTAACAATATTACAACTGAAGAAGACGATCGTGAAGATTTGGAAACGAAAATTATCCGTCTGATAACCCGTATCATGTTTGTATGGTTTATCAAACAAAAAGATTTAGTACCAAGTAAGATATTTGATATTGAATACTTGGGAACTATCTTAAAAGATTTTGACCCTTATAACAAGACGGTTGGAGACTATTACAACGCAATTCTTCAGAATTTATTTTTTGCTACGCTAAACCGTGCTATAGAAGATGAACAAGGGAACAAACGTAAGTTTGCTACCAATGTAAAAAAAGACATTAAGACCCTTTATCGCTATGCGGAAATGTTCAGCATTAGTGAGAATGAAGTCATTAATCTTTTTGCAGAAGTACCATTTCTCAATGGTGGTCTTTTTGAGTGTCTTGATAAGACTAAGAAAATTGATGGTGTGGAACAAGCTTTCAATCACGACGGTTTTAGCCGCAACGACAAACGCTTTGCAGACGGACGATACCGTAATCGTGCAGTTGTGCCCAACAACTTGTTTTTTGAACCAGAAAAGGGATTGATTTCTATTCTAAACCGCTATAATTTTACGATAGAAGAAAACTCTCCAGAAGAGCAACAAGTGGCTCTTGACCCGGAACTATTGGGTAAGGTGTTTGAAAATTTGTTAGGTGCATACAATCCCGAGACGAAAGAAACAGCACGGAATCAAAGTGGGTCGTTCTATACTCCGCGCGAGATTGTCAATTATATGGTAGACGAAAGCCTTATTGCATATTTAGGCGACACGCCATTGGTTCGTTCCTTGTTTGAGCAAGATTTCTCTTTCGATAAGAACCATACAGAAGATTACAAAATAATCGCGGACAAGTTGAGAAATATAAAGATTCTCGACCCTGCCTGTGGGTCAGGGGCTTTTCCTATGGGATTGCTCAATCGAATGGTTGACATTCTTCTTCGTATTTCGCCAAATGAGAAAGTGTATGACTTGAAATTGGCGATTATAGAAAACTGTATTTATGGCAGTGATATACAGCGAATTGCCGCACAGATAACCAAACTGCGTTTTTTTATTTCGCTCATTTGCAACTGCGAGAAAGATGTAAATAAGCCTAATTTTGGTATTCCCACATTGCCTAATCTTGAAACCAAATTTGTTGCGGCAAACTCTCTGATTTCAAAGAAAAAGCAGGAATCTCATAACCTTTTTGAGAATCCTGAAATAGAGCCAACAAAGGATGAATTGACAAGGATACGTCATGAACATTTTTCTGCAAAGACGGCCAATCGCAAAAGCACCTTACGTGAACAAGACAAAATTCTTCGTGAAAAATTGGCAAAACTGTTAGCTGATGATGAAGACTTTGCTCCAGAAGATGCAAAACAGTTAGCCGCATGGAATCCATACGACCAAAATGCAGAGAGTCCATTCTTCGACCCTGCTTGGATGTTTGGAGTCAATGATGGTTTTGACATTGTAATTGGCAATCCACCTTACATCCAATTGCAAAACAATGGTGGAGAATTGGCTAAATTATATGAGCCGTGTGGTTATAAGACGTTTGCTAAGACTGGGGATATTTATTGTCTCTTCTATGAGCGTGGCTACCAATTGCTCAAACCCAATGGACATCTTTGCTATATCACATCTAATAAATGGATGCGTGCAGGTTATGGTGAGAAAACACGCGATTTCTTTGCCAAGAATACCAATCCTCAATTGCTCATAGACTTTGCTGGAGTGAAAATTTTTGAAAGTGCGACAGTAGACACCAACATATTATTATTCGCTAAAGCCACAAACGAACATAAAACTCTATGTGCTGTCACCAATAAGCAGAACAAGGATAGCGTCAAAAATTTGAGCGTATTCGTGCAGCAACAGGGGGTTGAATGTGATTTTACGGGATCTGACTTATGGGTGATACTGTCACCCATAGAGCAAAGTATAAAACGAAAGATTGAGGCTGTGGGAGTCCCACTCAAAGATTGGGATATTAATATCTATCGTGGAGTTCTTACTGGTTATAATGATGCATTCATCATTTCCACTGAGAAAAGAGATGAAATTCTTGCCAACTGTCAAACTGAAGAGGAACGTTCTAAAACAGCGGAATTAATACGACCGATTCTGCGTGGCAGGGATATTAAGAAATATGGATATGACTGGGCTGGTTTATACCTTATTGCAACTTTCCCCTCACGGCATTATGACATAGAAATGTTTCCTGCTGTAAAAAGATATCTTCTCTCTTTTGGTATTGAGCGACTGGAACAGACAGGAAAAACACATATTGTCAATGGCAAAAATGTAAAAGCTCGTAAGAAAACTAACTCCGTGTGGTGATAAATGTACTAACAAACCTTAAACGATTTCATCGTCCGGTAAGTAGTAGTCTCTCCATTTGATGTCCGATGTGTAAATGGCGGCAATCTTAACC
>NZ_NFIN01000003.1 GCF_002161765.1 Bacteroides sp. An322
GTTGCCGCCGCATGACGGTGCCGCAAGCCGTAGTTCCCGTTAAGATTCAGGAGTTTGTAAAGAGCAATTATCCCGAAGCTAAGGTGCTGAAAATCGAGAAAGACCGCTACGAATACGAAGTAAAGCTCTCCAATTTTTGGGAATTGACTTTCGATCTGAACTTCAACCTCATTGATATGGATAATGACAACGATTAATAGAAGAATCTTTGAAATGAAGAATTAAGAATGAAGAATGCCGGAGGGGAATTCTTCATTCTTAATAATATTCGGCAGATAGCATAAAAACAATGCTTATTTTCAAATCTCAATCATACAGCTTTTCTGTGTAGTCGAACAAATCTGTGGCATCTTTCAGGAAAGGGTGATGTTTGTCTTTTTCCGAAAGAATTATTTTGTCTTTCGGTATGCGCCAGTCAATATGCAGGTCAGGATCGTTCCATGCGATAGCTCCTTCACTTTGAGGAGCGTAGAAGTTGTCACATTTGTACTGGAAGATGACTTCGGGAGTGAGTACGCTGAATCCGTGGGCGAAGCCTCGTGGAATGAAGAACTGGCGGTGATTGTCCTCGGTGAGTTCTACGGCTATGTGTTGTCCGAAGGTGGGCGAACCTTTACGGATGTCTACGGCTACATCGAGCACGGCACCTTTAATTACTCTCACTAGTTTACTTTGAGCGTAGGGGGGCTTTTGGAAATGCAGACCGCGTAATACACCGTAAGATGACTTACTCTCGTTGTCTTGTACGAAGTGTATGGTACGCACTTGGGTGTTGAAATCCCTTTCTGAAAATGATTCGAAGAAATATCCCCGTTCGTCTTTAAAGAGGCGTGGTTCAATGATAACTACGCCTTCTATTTCTGTTTTAATTATGTTCATCCTTTAATTAGTTGATAGTTCTTTAGTTGATAATGGTTAGTCTAAGTTCTTTTCTCCTGTTCGTTCTATTTCGTCAATGACTTTGAGCAAATATTGCCCGTAGGGGTTTTTGAGCATGGGTTGTGCCAACTGGCGCATCTTTTCAGGGGTAATCCAGCCTTGGCGGAGGGCAATTCCTTCGAGGCATGCCACTTTCAGCCCTTGTCGTTTTTCGATGACTTCGATGTAGGTAGAGGCTTCGGCAAGTGAATCATGCGTGCCGGTATCGAGCCATGCGAATCCACGTCCTAAGGTTTGCACTTTCAATTCACCTGAGGCGAGGAAAGTTTGGTTGACGGTGGTGATTTCCAGTTCACCGCGTGCTGAGGGCTTGATGTGCTTGGCTATGTCTACTACCTTATTAGGGTAGAAATAGAGTCCGGTGACGGCATAATTGGACTTAGGGTGCTCAGGCTTTTCTTCGATGCTTAGGCAGTTTCCTTCTTTATCGAATTCCGCTACACCATAACGTTCGGGGTCGCTCACCCAGTATCCGAATACAGTAGCTTTGCCTTCTTCTTCAGCGGTGCGCACAGCTTCTTGCAGAAGGTGTGTAAATCCGTTCCCGTGGAAAATGTTATCACCCAATACGAGACAGGCGCAATCGTTTCCGATGAACTTTTCTCCAATAATGAAGGCTTGTGCCAGTCCATCGGGCGAGGGTTGTTCAGCGTATGTGAATCGTACGCCGAAATCGCTTCCGTCTCCCAGCAGGCGGCGGAATCCCGGAAGATCATACGGTGTAGAGATTATCATTATATCACGTATACCCGCAAGCATCAAGGTTGAAATGGGGTAGTAAACCATTGGTTTGTCGAAAATGGGCAACAATTGTTTCGATACTCCTTTTGTAATAGGGTAGAGGCGTGTGCCCGAACCGCCGGCTAAAACTATACCTTTCATGTTGTGTATATTTTGATTAGATGTTGCAAAGTAAATCTTTTTTTGTATATCGGCAAAGATTTCTTTCAATTAAAAAGATTATATTTGTGGCGTAAACTTAAAATGAGAAGCAAGAATATGAAGAAAAGGCATTATCTGGTGGCTGCTATGTGTTTGATGACGCTTGCCAGTTGTACGCAAAAGACGGAATTGCCCGAAAATCCGAAAGATAAAGAAGAATATCGTGATAGTCAAGGGAATAGTTGGATTTATAACGCCATGCTGATGCGCTGGGCATTGATGCCTTCGGCGATGAACGGGCTTTCTACGACTCACTATTATTATCCGAATACAGGCTCATGGACGGATGCCAATGGTACGCGGGTAAATGCGCCTTCGGGAGTGAAGGTCAGCCCGTCGGGAACAAGTAAATCGAAATCGAGCGGACATGTGTTTGGTACAACGCGGCGGTCATCGGGTATTAGTTAATAATTAATAGTTAGTAATTAATAACGATTTAATGATTGTAGTATTATTCATTATTCTCTATTCACTATTAACTATTTTCGTATGGAAAGAAAACTTGTTTCCCCGCGTTGGGACTATAAAGATAAGATAGAGGCTTTAGGCTTTGATTTTCATGGAGATTATTGGCGTGAGGAAGCCTATTACCGCTTTACGGCGGAAGAAGTCGAGCGGCTGGAAAAAGCGACAGCAGAGGCTTACCGCATGTATTGTGAGGCAGCGGGGCATATCATCGAACGGAATCCGGAATGGATGGAACGCTTTTTGGGACTTCCATTTGAAGTTTGCCAGAGAATCCGGGAATCGTGGGATGCGGACGAACTGAGTTTATACGGGCGTTTCGATTTCATGTTAGACGAAAACGGTGTGCCTCGCATTTTGGAATTCAATGCCGATACGCCTACATCGTTGTTGGAAGCATCGGTAATCCAATGGCAATGGAAGGAAGATGTATTCCCGGAGCTTGACCAGTATAACGGTATCCATGAAGGTTTGGTTCAGTCGTGGAAGGACATGATTCCGGCAGGAAGTAATGTGCATTTTGCCGGTGTGTTGGAGAATCATGAAGATACGGGGACATTGCAATATTTGGCAAGTACGGCTATGGAAGCCGGATATTCGACCCGTGTGTTGGATATGAACGACATGAATTTGCAGGACGGATGTTTTTACGATCCGAGCGGTGAGCGGGTGGAACATTGCTTCAAGTTGTATCCTTGGGAATGGATGGTAGACGAAAGTCCGGACGGATGTTTGGCTTCGGTGGCTTGGATAGAGCCGATATGGAAGTTAGTGATGTCGAACAAAGCTATTTTAGCTACGTTGTTCGAGTTATATCCCGATTCTCCCTATGTGTTGCCTTGTTTCTTGTCGCGTCCCGAGTCAGGAGTGTATTGCAAGAAGCCGGTATTTGCCCGCGAAGGGCACAACGTAAGTGTGGTGGATATTCGTAATTGGGAAGAACGTCCGCTGATACGTGAGACGGAAGGTGATTATAATACAGGTGCATACGTCTATCAGAAGTATGTGAAGCCTACGGTATATGGTGGACGTTATCCGATTATCGGTTCGTGGATAGTAGGAGGGGAGCCTGCAGGTATCGGCATCCGTGAGAACCGTACTGAAATTACCGATAATCTATCAGAATTTGTGCCGCACGTGATTAGTTAATAGTTAAAAATTAATAGTTAATAACGGAAGCTAACCTCTAAAGGCAATACCTACGTTATTAACTATTAATTTTTAACTATTAACTATCGTCATTTCATTCCTCTTGCCTTGTAGATGCGTTCTTTTGCGTTGTTGATGTTTTGGAATTTCTCTTCGGCAGCTTTACGTATGTCTTCTCCTAATGTCGCTACCCGGTCGGGGTGATGCTTTAGGGCAAGACGGCGGTAAGCGGCACGCACTTCTTCGTCAGTGGCTGACGGGTCGATTTCCAGTACTTTATAGGCATCGGCAAGCGAATCTCCTCCGAGATTCAGCATGGATTCCACTTCTTTTTCGGAGAGCTGCATGGCTTGTGCCACTTCTTTCAGGGCTTCTATCTCTTGCTGACATACGTGCCCGTCGCTTTGAGAGATTTTGACCAGGAAATCCAAAAGTTGCAAGCGTTCGCCATACGAGAGGTTGGCAGCGATTTGTGCGCCGCATTCGTGGATGGTATTACGAAAAGCGTAAGGATTGGAAGCGTCCATGCGCTTTTGTTCTTCGAACAGATTTAATAAGATTTGTTGCCCTTCGTTTACTGCATCTTCTCCGAAATTCGCACGGAGGAAACGGCGTACGAATTCCATTTCGCTATGCATGATTCTTCCATCGGCGCGAATGATATACGAAGCCATGACGAGCATAGAGAAGAGGAAGCTATTGCGGTGTCCGGCATTGGTGTATGCCGTGTCTTGTCCTCCTTCCTCGAACTCCGCTTGTGCATCGTTTGCTTTATCAAATAAGGAACCTATAGCATAACCAGCCAAAGCTCCCAACGGTCCCATGGTCATAAAGCCCATTATTCCGCCAATCCATTTCCCTAGTTTCATAATCTTTTATTAATTGAAAAAAATGAGAATTGAAAGTTGAAAATAGCAATACCGTGTGGTTGATTTTCAACTTTCAATTCTCATTTTTAAATTTTACTTACTCTTGCTTGGGTTGTGTATAAATGACATCCATGTGTATCTTTCCGCTCTCGTCGGTAGATTCGTTGAGGTCTTGTCCTCCTACCAGCATAGCGGAGTTGACACTTAAGTCGTTTCCTACTCCGATAATATTTCCTTGCGAGTCCGTTTCGGTAGTTACCGGAACGAGCAGCACTTTATTCCAGTTCGGATGTTCTGCTTTCCATTGTTCCCATTCCGCTTCGCCTTTCTCTATTTCCGGACGGATTTCGCTGAATATAGCCGCAATCAAACGGTTAAGTCTTGAGAAAGCATACGAGTTGGTTGAACTATTGTATGACGAAAGGAATGAGGTGCGTTCATTGTATACTTCATTGTTTTCAAAAAAGCTTTTCATGTTGTCCGCCCGAACCATTAACAAGTTAGCTGGAGTTCCCATTTTATACGGGCTGGTGCTTGGGTCTCTCATCTTTTGGAACGAGAGTGAAATGGAGTTTAATGTATCTGTCCGGTGTTCTTCGTACATTTCTTCGATAGGAAGTGTCACTTTGGTGCAAAGCCCGGCAGGAGTTTTTAGATATGTACATGTACGGTCCTTCATCAGTTCTTTCAGACCTGCGTTTTGGAAGCGGGTAGACATGAAGACTTCTTTGGTTGCGGTCATGGGGATGACTGCACTAAGCAAAGAGTCGGCAGTATCCGCTTCATTGCGTCCCATATAAGATACGGTGAGGTGCAAGTAGATGTCTGAGAGATATAGGATAGAGCCTTCACCATTCGTTACATGTACATAAAATCCTTTCAGCACATTATTAATAAAAGCCTCAGAATCTTTGAAGTTCGGATGGATTGTTGTTCCGTTTTCTATAGCTGTCACATCGTATTTGCTCTTAAAGTTATTGCAGAAAGCTTCCCCCAATTCAATAGATACATGCGGGTAATAATCGCTTGTTTGGTGTATGGAGTCGCTTTCAGTCCGGTCGTATGCAGTATAATCTTTTGTAGCTAAAGGCGGATTTTGCGGGTTGTAATAGCGTGTTGGGTCTAAGTTTGTGTAATATAAGTTTTTGTCCGTCCCATTGTCTTGAATGGGAACGGTCAATGTATCGACCTGTACCCGTAGTGTTGCTAATGAATCGCCGAAATAGCTTGTGTAATATAATCCTAATGTCGCATTGTCAATGCTTTGCAAACGGTCGGGAAGTTGGAAACTTTCGGGACAATTGATTTGCACCAAGAAGTCGGAAGTGAAAGTCCCGTAGTCTTCATCTGTAAATTTGCCTAAATAGGCTGTGCTGGAACGTGAATATACCGAATCAAGCAGAAAAGACTCGGTTTCTACCGTGTACGAATCGGATTTAGCTTGAATAAAATCTTCATTCACGATAAATTGTCCGATACCCGTTGTTTCATCGTCACAGCTATAGAGTGTAGCGGCAATACATCCCAATGCCGCCAAGAACTTGAATTTCATTTTCGTTTGATTAATTGTTATATTTTCGTGTTATTCAGCCTCTTCCCATATTTTGTCGTAGAGAGTATTGCAAGCCTCCGCATATTCATTTTCATCAGCTTGATAGTCTACAACAGGAATGTTCAGGCTACGTGCGTAGTCCATAATTGCTGGATTTACTTTTTCGCTATTTTGGATAACTCCGTCTGAATAAGTGATTGCCAGTTTGCACAATTCTTCGTAGTTGACAGGATTCTGAATCATGCTTACATCGTCCGGAGTGATTTCTCTGTATATTAATTGTTTGGTGAAGTCTGGTGTCAGATTCGATTTAAATCCGTCTTCATATACAGAGAATATTACTTTTGAATCCCGGAAAGAAGGTTCGTCGTAATATGCTTTCTTTATAAAAAGAGGCACTACGGCACTCATCCAGCCATGGCAATGGATAATATCCGGACACCAACGAAGTTTCTTTACTGTTTCCAATACGCCTCGGGCATAGAAAATAGCACGTTCGCCATTATCTTCATACTCTTTTCCGTCTTCATCGGCTTCCATTAAGCGGTGTTGGAAATAATCATCGTTGTCGATAAAATAAACTTGCCGGCGTGCAGCCTGAATAGACGCTACCTTTATAATTAAAGGATGGTCTGTATCATCAATGATGATATTCATTCCCGATAAACGGATGACTTCATGCAACTGGTTACGCCGTTCATTTACATTTCCCCATTTGGGCATGAAAGTACGGATTTCCCGTCCTTTGTCCTGGATAGCCTGAGGCAGGTTTTGCCCAATTAACGATAGTTCACTTTCGGGTACGTAAGGAGTAATTTCTTGTGTAATGAATAAAACTTTCTTTGCGCTCATGTTTTTACTATTGCTCATATAAAGATGTGCAAAGATACAAAAAAAACAGACGTCACCTTTAATTTATAAGTGTTATTTACCTTATAGTTTGTTAATGTATGGGTTATACGTGCATTTTTTCGCAATCTGTTTCGTTATCTGCCAAAAATGTGGTTACTTTGCACCCGATTTTTGAAAAGCATTGCGTTTAATTATCAAAAAAATGGAATTAATTCAAACTATTCGGGAACTTCGTTCGAAGCTGGATTTGCTTCGCAAAGAAGGGAAAACCATTGGGCTGGTTCCCACTATGGGGGCTTTGCATGCCGGTCACGCTTCGTTGGTGAAACGCGCCGTCGCTGAGAATGATGTAGTGGTGGTAAGCGATTTTGTTAATCCCACCCAGTTTAATGATAAGAATGATTTGGCTAAATATCCGCGTACTTTGGATGCCGATTGCCAATTGTTGGAATCGTGTGGAGTGACATTCGTATTTGCTCCCTCGGTAGAAGAGATTTATCCGGAACCGGATATGCGTACATTCAGCTATGCACCGCTGGATACTGTAATGGAGGGTAAATACCGTCCGGGGCATTTCAATGGGGTATGTCAGATTGTGAGTAAATTGTTCTTGATTGTAGAACCTACGCGTGCTTATTTTGGAGAAAAAGATTTCCAGCAACTTGCTATTATCCGTGAAATGGTTCGGAAATATCCGTTCGACTTGCAGATTGTGGGTTGCCCCATTGTGCGTGAAGCCGATGGTTTGGCATTGAGCAGCCGGAATGCACGGCTTAGCCAAGAGCAACGGCAACAGGCTTTGCAAATATCCAAGACGTTATTTGCCAGTGTAGATTATGCTAAGACACATACATTGGCTGATACTAAGGCTTTTGTAGAAAAATGTATTGACGATGCGGAAGGCTTGCGCTTGGAATATTTTGAAATCGTGGACGGAAATACGTTACAGACCGTACATGCGTGGGAAGAAAGCGATTATATTGTAGGATGTATTACCGTATTTTGTGGAGAAGTCCGTTTGATTGATAACATTAAATATAAGGAGTGATAGCGGGATGATGATACAAGTGTTGAAATCAAAAATACATTGCGTGACGGTGACCGAAGCAAACTTGAATTATATGGGTAGCATTACGGTAGACGAGGATTTGTTGGATGCTGCCAATATGATAGCAGGAGAGAAAGTCCAGATTGTGGATAACAATAATGGCGAGCGTTTCGAAACCTATATAATAAAAGGAGAACGCGGTTCGGGATGTATTTGCTTGAACGGTGCTGCTGCACGCAAAGTGCAAGTAGGGGACGTGGTTATCATTATGTCGTATGCTTTGATGGATTTTGAAGAAGCCAAACAATTCAAGCCTTCGGTTATTTTCCCTGATACGCTTACGAACAAACTCGCGTGAGAAGTTAAATACAGATAAAAATGCATACGGGTTAGAAAGCTGATGAAGCTAGCTTCGTCAGCTTTCTAACCCGTATGCATTGGACAATGAAGCAGGGTTCGTTTAAAGACCAACTATAATTGCTTTCTGTTTCAATTGTTCTAGTCCGCTTTTTCCTTGATAAGTCCGGTGCGGTATCCTAGCAAAAGTTTCTTTAAATCTTCTATTTGGACTGCCAATTCCTTTCCTTTATCGGTGTCTTTCACCATCATGCGTTTGGCACTCATTTCTACGATTTGGGTGGTTGATTTAATGTCAAGTCCTTCTTCTATGGCACGTTGGGTTGATGTAAACGGTTCGTGTTGCACTAATTGGAATCCGCGTGAATGGTAAACCAATGTATAGCCCGCAATGCCTGTTTCGGGTTGGTAGGCTTTCGAGAAACCTCCGTCTATCACCATTAATTTCCCGTTTGCCTTAATCGGCTTTTCACCTTTTCCGGCTTTTACGGGTACATGTCCGTTGATGATATGCCGGTGTTCGCCTTCTACGCCGAATTCATCCAAAATCATGTCGCAGATATCTTCCCGGTCGCGGAGTTGGTAATAATATCCTTTTGTTTCTACATGTGTTTCTTTATCGCTTACAAAATAACGTTCGAAAGTCGCCATTTTGTTCTTATCGAAAGCAGGCGAGTCTTTTCCGCACCATAAATACCACATATAGTCTAAGGCAAATGCTTTTTCTTCGCTATTGCTGTCATCGAAATAGGCAGTACGAATCAACTGACCTACCCGTTTCAATAAGGATTGTCCTTTGTATTTCTTGCCTAAGATGTCTATCTCTTTCAACGTACCGTCTGCATTGAGCGGCATGGAAGCGTGGAACAACAGGTTCGAGTTGCATACATTGTACATGCATCCGTAGCGGAACAGGCATTTCATGTGTTTGCGCAATTTTTCGCTTCTGATGAATGAATTGTGCAGTTTTTGTATGATGTCTTCTTCTTCTTCGCTTAGGCGGTACGGGTCTTTCGGGTCTACAGTAGGGAAGAAACTGTCGCGTAACGGATATTCTTTTCCGTCTATCAGAACCGTATGTTTTTCGAAATCAATGCGGTGTAACAGCATCCGGTCTTCCATATTGAATTCAGGTCTGCGGCGGATGATTTCGGCTTCCAGCTTGAACTGAATGATGCTGATAGCTTTGTGCATTTGAGCAATGAGGCGGATGGTTTTCTGATTATCCGTATTTGTGGTTTCGTCGATACGTGGACCGAAGAGCGTGCAAGGGTCGTTGGCGTATGTCTCCATGGCAAACGTAGCGAGTGGCAAAAGATTGATGCCATATCCGTCTTCCAATACGGAAAGGTTTCCGTAACGCATTGCCAAGCGCAATACATTTGCTATGCTGCAATTGTTTCCCGAAGCCGCTCCCATCCAGAGAATGTCATGATTTCCCCATTGGATATCAAACTTATGATAATCGCATAAGGTATCCATAATGATGTGCGGGCCGGGGCCACGGTCGAAAATATCACCCAAGATATGGAGGGTGTCGATTGTCAGCCGTTGTATAAGATTGCATAAGGCTACAATGAAATCATCGGCACGGTGGGTTTCGATGATAGTACTGATAATCACATTGATGTATGCTTGCTTATTGGGGTCTATGCTGCTTTCATGAAGCAATTCTTGAATGATATACGAAAATTCTTCCGGCAAGGCTTTCCGTACTTTAGAACGGGTATATTTCGAAGAAACGTTTTGGCATACCTTTACCAATTGGTTCAGGGTAATGACATACCAGTCTTCCAGTTCGGTTTCTTTTTCCTTCACCAGTTGCAGCTTTTGTTCGGGATAGTAAATCAGGGTGCAAAGCTCTTTCTTTTCCGCTTCGCGCAAGGTATTGCCGAATATTTCGTTTACCTTCCGTTTTATGGCTCCCGAAGCGTTGCGCAATACGTGCTGGAAAGCTTCATACTCCCCATGGAGGTCTGCAAGGAAATGTTCGGTGCCTTTAGGCAGGTTCAAAATTGCTTTCAAGTTAATGATTTCGGTACTGGCTGCGGCTATGGTCGGAAAGTTATGCGAAAGCAATTCAAGGTAACGCATGTCTTCCTGAATTATTTCCGGAGTGATTTGGTTGTAAGGGTTCATGGTCATTATTAGGTTAAAATGGTTTTACAAAAACAACATCAGTATCAGTTGGGCAATAATTACGCGGGTAAACATGCCCAACGGATATACGGTAGCATAACTCACGGCTGGATTGTCATTCGGGATGATGTCATTGGCATAATTCAATGCCATTGGGTTCGCCATGCTTCCGCAAAGCATTCCGCAGGTATTGCCAAAGTCAAGGTGATAACATCTCAAAGCAACAAGTGCCATGATGACTACGGGTACAAAGGTAATAATAAATCCGATACCAATCCACAATGCACCCTCTGGACGCATCACAGTTTCGAAAAAATGTGCGCCTGCATCCAATCCCAGACAAGCCAAATATAAGGATAATCCAATGCCGCGAAGCATCAGGCTGGCGCTTCGGGTGGTATAAGTCAGCATGTGGAACCGGGGACCGTATGAGCCTATCAAGATTCCGGCAATGATAGGGCCTCCTGCCAATCCTAATTTGACGGGAGAGGAGATGCCCGGAATGGCGATAGGAATAGAGCCTACTATCAATCCTAATACGATGCCTATAAAGATAGATGCCAAGTTCGGGTCTTTCAATGTTTTTACCGTATTGCCTAATACTTTTTCTACATTTTTGATAGCGGCGGCTTCACCTACTACGGTCAGGCGGTCGCCTAATTGAAGTACTAATTCAGGGGTAGCCAATAGTTGTACTCCGCTTCGCAATACCCGGCTGATGTTGATGCCATAAATGTTGCGCAGGCGGAGCGAGCCTAATTTCTTCCCGTTTATTTCGGGGCGGGAGATAACGATGTGTTTCGAAATAAGCTGACTATCAATGGCATTCCAATCAATATCTTCCTTGTTCCAGTCTTTCTGTTCTTGTTCGCCGAACAGGATAGTAAGTGCAGCCACGTCTTTTTCGGTGGTTACTGCCAATAGCCGGTCGTTTTCTTTCAGCATCGTATCAGATGTAGGGATAGATACCTGTCCGTTTCTCCAAAGTCTGGATATCACGAATTTGCTATATCCCATGTGGACTAATTCGTGAATGGTTTTGCCGAAAATGGCAGGGTTATGTACTTGGAAAGTGGCTATATAGGTATGATTCGGGTCGTCATGCGGATGTTCTTCCATATCGCTGGGACGCACAAAAAGCTTTTTGACCACAATAATGGCTAAAATGACCCCTACAACGCCTAAAGGATAAGTGACGGCACAACTCAATGCGGCTCCGCTCGTCGGTTCTCCCAATTGTTTTAAGGTTTGTTGTGCGGCACCTAAAGCGGGAGTATTGGTTGTGGCTCCACAAAGAATCCCTACCATATCCGACATCGAGATAGGAGTGATAGTGGTTAAAGCAACCGCCATAACCGTTCCTAATGCAATGACACCCAGCCCTAACAAATTTAGCTGATATCCTCCTTGCCGGAGCGAACTGAAGAATCCGGGACCGACTTGCAATCCCAAGGCATAAACAAATAATACCAATCCGAAACTTTCGGCATAATTCAGCATTTGCGGGTCAATGGCAAAACCAAGATGTCCGGCAAAGATACCCATAAAGAATACGAATGTCACACCCAGCGAGATACCGCAGACATGTATTTTCCCCAATGCAAGTCCCGTAGAGATAATCAGGGAAATGATGATGACCGCCTGTAGGGCGGTTTGCTCAAAAAACAAATTATATAACCATTCCATTTGGTTTATTCTTTTATTGAACACAGAGACACAAAGCCTCAGAGTTTAATATTAGTACTAAAAGCTCTGTGTCTCCGTGTCTCTGTGTTCAATCGATAACTAATTATCTTACAAACAACAATTCGCGGTATTTCGGAAGTGTCCACATTTGGTCGTCCACAATCAGTTCCAGCTTATCAATGTGGTAGCGGATTTGTTCCAACATGGGGGCAATCGTGTCGTGGTAAGCAATGGCTTTCTCACGTTGGTCTTCGATTTTGTTTGCTACTTTACGGGCTTCCACCATGGCATCCACATGCTCTTTGATGTAGCCTGTGTGTTCGGCTATCTGCTTGATGATAGCGATGTTTTCGGCAGACAAAGTTTTGGCTTCATCGGCATCGAACAACGATTTCATCTTGTAGGCATTGTCTATCAGTTTGGTTTGGTATTCAATGGCTACCGGTACCACGTGGTTCATCACTAAGTCTCCCAATACACGTGCTTCAATCTGGATTTTCTTCGTGTACATTTCCCATTTCACTTCGTTGCGGGCTTCCAGTTCCTTGCGGTTCATGACACCGGTTGATTCAAACATACGGATTGTGTCCGGTTTCAGGTAATTATCGAAAATCAACGGGCAGCTGGTTTCACAATCCAGTCCACGGCGTGCGGCTTCTTCTTTCCATTCCTCGCTATAGCCGTTCCCGTCGAAGCGGATAGGCTTGCATTCTTTGATGTATCGGCGGACCACTTCAATGATAGCAGAGATTTTCGGCTCTCCTTGTTCTATCAAATTGTCTACATCTTTCTTGAATTGAATTAACTGCTCGGCTACAGCAGTATTCAGGGCTATCATCGCGCTTGCGCAATTGGCTTCAGAGCCTGGCGCACGGAATTCGAAACGGTTTCCGGTGAAAGCAAAAGGCGATGTGCGGTTCCGGTCGGTATTGTCTATCAGCAATTCAGGGATTTGAGGTATATCCAAGCGCATGCTTTGTTTGTCTCCCAACGCTATCAAATCGCTATTGGTGCTTTCTTCCAAGTGGTCGAGCACCTTGCTGAGTTGCGTACCCAAGAAAGAAGAAATAATGGCTGGAGGCGCTTCGTGTGCTCCTAGACGATGGGCGTTGGTTGCACTCATAATCGATGCTTTCAACAATCCGTTATGATGATATACAGCCATTAAAGTGTTGACGATAAATGTAATAAAGCGCAGGTTTTCTTCCGGAGTCTTTCCCGGTCCCATGAGCAGAATGCCGTTGTCTGTACCCAATGACCAGTTGTTGTGCTTGCCCGAACCGTTGATGCCCTTAAAAGGCTTTTCGTGGAGCAAGACGCGGAAACCATGATTGCGTGCCACTTTACGCATCAATGACATAATCAACATGTTATGGTCTACGGCAAGATTGCATTCTTCATAAATAGGCGCCAATTCAAATTGGTTGGGAGCCACTTCGTTATGGCGGGTCTTTACGGGAATGCCCAATTCCAATGCTTGAATTTCCAAGTCTTTCATGAAGGCGGCTACACGGGGAGGTATGGCTCCGAAGTAGTGGTCTTCTAATTGTTGGTTCTTAGAAGCCTCGTGTCCCATCAGGGTACGTCCCGTAAGCAAAAGGTCAGGACGGGCTGCATACAAGCCTTCGTCTACGAGGAAATATTCTTGTTCCCAACCTAAATATGCGATAACCTTTTTTACGGAAGGGTCGAAATAGTGTACAACGTCGAGTGCCGATTTAGTCACGGCTTGGATGGATTTCAATAGCGGAGCCTTATAGTCCAGCGATTCTCCGGTATAGGCGATGAATACTGTAGGGATGCACAACGTATCGTCTACGATGAATACCGGAGAAGAAGGGTCCCATGCACTGTATCCACGTGCTTCAAACGTGTTGCGTACCCCACCGTTCGGGAAAGAAGAACCGTCGGCTTCCTGTTGTACGAGCAATTTTCCAGAAAATTCTTCCAGCATTCCTCCTTTGCCGTCGTGTTCCACAAAAGCGTCGTGCTTCTCTGCTGTACCTTCAGTCAAGGGTTGGAACCAGTGGGTATAATGGGTTACGCCCATTTCTATTGCCCATTTTTTCATGCCCGCAGCCACTTCGTCGGCAATGCTCCGGTCGAGTGCCGCACCGTTATCAATGACATCTACCAGTTTGGCATATACCTTGCTGGGCAGGTATTTGAACATCTTTTCACGGTTGAATACATATTTCCCGAAGTATTCACTGGGACGTTCCGAAGGGGGGATTACCTCTACTGGCTTTTTATGAAAAGCTTTCTCTACTACTCTGAATCTTAACTTAGACATAATTACCTTTGTTGTTTCTTATTATAATAGGTTGCGTTTTTTTCTTTTGTTACAAGCATTGGCATAAGCGTTGCATAGCTTCTTGAATGCGTTCTTTTTTCCCGAAAGCCGTGAGACGCAGATAACCTTCTCCGTTCGGTCCAAAGCCTACACCGGGAGTGGTTACTACTTGAGCTTCGTATAATAGCTTCTCGAAAAACTTCCACGAGGAAAGTCCGTTTGGAGCTTTTACCCATAAATAAGGCGCATCTTCACCTCCTGTTGCATTTAGTCCGATGCTAGTGAGTGCCCGCTTCATAATCCGGGCGTTATTCATATAATATTGGATATGGGCTTTCACCTGTTCTTTGCCTTCCGGTGTATAAATGGCTTCCGCTCCGCGTTGGGTAATGTAGGAAGTGCCGTTGAACTTCGTTTCCTGATGCCTTTTCCATAGCGGGGTAAGCGGAATGCGTTTCCCTGCCAATGTGCCTCCGGTCAGTTCGTTAGGAATAACGGTATAGCCGCATCTTACTCCTGTAAATCCAGCCGTTTTCGAGAAACTCCGAAATTCAATTGCTACTTTTTTAGCTCCTTTTATTTCGTAAATCGAATGCGGAATGTCCGGATGTTGGATATAGGCTTCGTATGCTCCGTCAAAGATGAGAAGCGTATCGTTCTCTAAAGCATAGTTAACCCATTTGCGCAATTCTGTTTTGCTTAATACGGTGCCCGTAGGGTTGTTGGGATAGCATAAATAGATGATATCTACACGTTGTTGGGGAAGCTGCGGAATGAAATTATTCTCCGGCAAGCAAGGCATATAGACCACATTGCTCCATTTTCCGTTTGCCTGTAGTTCGCCGGCACGTCCACACGATACGTTCGAATCAATATAAACAGGATAAATCGGGTCGGTTACTCCGATGCTGTTGTCATGGCGTAAGATGTCTCCGATATTCCCCGTATCACTTTTGCTTCCGTCACTCACAAAGATTTCGCTTGGCTCCAGATGCACACCGCGCGGGTTATAATCGTTTTTGATAATGGCGTCAATAAGGAAGGGATACCCTTCTTCCGGTCCATATCCATGGAAAGTATTTTCATGAGCCATTTCATCTACTGCACGGTGCATGGCTTCGATGCAGGCTTGAGGAAGCGGGAGGGTAACGTCTCCTGTACCTAAGCGGATTAAATCAGCTTTCGGATGGGTGACCTTGAACGAATTGACTTTCTTTTCCAAATCGGAGAAAAAGTAATTGTTCGGCAATTTCAGGAAATGTTCGTTAACCAATGCCATGTTGCGATGTTAGTTTTATGCGTTAGCCTGTTTTCGTGTGCAAAGGTATATAAAATCCATGAAATAACCGTCGAAATTTAATAGAATTGCATGAAGGAAGTAATTATATGTCGTTATAATTGAAATTTATTTAGCCGAGACCACACTTTCTCGAAATTTCTTACGACAAAGTGTGGTCGTTTGTTTTTCTTCTCTATTGTCATTCTTTTTTCTTGACACTAAAGGATTCGGCAACCATTTTTCTGATTTTCTGCCAACTCGGTATCTGTTTGAGCTCTCGCCGTATCGGTGCATCATACAGCAGGAACAGCAAGAAGAGGAAAATACAGGCGTAAGCAGCCCATCCGTAGATTTGCTTGACGCTGATTTCAGTCATCTGCGACATGAATGTTTCCATATAATGTGGTATATCTACCGACATTCTGCTTGCCGAAACATTGTCTATGGTCGCTCCATAACGTGCCACATTGTCGGGAAGAAAATACTTCAAGCCACGAGTGTAAATGGCAGCCCCAATCACACCACCCATGACCATGTGGAGCATTTGGAACACGGCAAGGGACTGGAAGAAATGCTGGAAGCTCATGATTTCTTCCGCGCAAGTCAGGAAAGTCACGCTCAACACGGCATACCCGAACCCACGGCAAGCCATAGGCAGACACAACTGGGAGATATGTATGTCGCCTGAAACCGTGAAATAGAATCCGAGCAGATAACATATCACTCCTGCCAGTCCAATGATAATCAGCCGCAGGTAGTTGAACCGTTTGATGTGCATCCACCAATAGGAAAACAGGCATCCCGCCAGACATCCGGCAAGCACAGGCCAATCCAACTGCACGCCGGTCATCGTGCCGTAGTGCATCACTCCCTCAAGGAATGTTTCTTCCAATACATGCTCGGTGGCAAGCAACATTTCCACCAAGGCGACCAGCACAAGTATCGGAGCCAGATAACGGTATGTCCACATCTTGGGTTCAAGGTACGGATGACGGATGGAAAACATACGCCCCAAGCAAAACACAAATGTAACGGCTGCGGAAATACTGACCATGCGAATCACGGGACTGTTCCACCAGTCGTAATAATCGCCATAGTTGAAGACGAACGTGATTTCCAAGGCGAGTGCCGCCCAAAGCACCGCTCCCAGCCAATCGATGCCAAACAAAGGAAACTTCTTGAACATACGGAAATGGCGTGTGCAGAGGGTCAGTATCAGCAAGTCAATCATCATGATGCCGCAGATAAACAATTGCATGTAATCCCAATGGTAATAATACATCAGATAAGTGGCCAGCAAATCGGACAATTGCATACTTCCTAAGATGATGATATGCAGCACGGGGAAGAACACGGTAAAGTCGCGTGTCGGACTCATCCAAAGTTGGATGTTGGACATGCACTCGAACGTGCCTTGTATCTTGCACATGCCTTCGATGAAGCATACCAGCCACAGCAACGGTAGGAAAGTGATATGCGGTGCAACCAGATTGCAGAGCAATACCCCGGTAGCTGCCCCACACAACAAGGTCTTGTTGGTGAAGCGGAATTTCATACGGAACAGCAAAGGAAAATAGATAGCCATCCCTGCCAAGTTTGCGTAGAGGCACATCAGCAGGTCTTCCCGCATCAGGGTCGTTTCCCCCATCATCTGGTTCAGCGTGCCCAAATAAAGCCCTCCGGAAAATTGGAAAGTAAAGGCGATGAACACATATATCCAAGGCCGTATCCGCTCAGGGACAAAACTCCTGAACATTGGCATGGAGAAAGGTATAGGTTGTGCAGTTCCGCTCATATCAGTATTCCACTTTACATTCTACATTAAATCCGGCTCTTAGACGGCTCACTTTGTCCGCGCCATTGCCTTGCAGACGGATGCGGATGGGGACTCTTTGCTCCACTTTGACAAAGTTTCCTGTGGCATTGTCTTGCGGTATCAAGGAGAACGCTGCTCCGGTAGCATCGGATATGGATTCCACTACACCTTTATAGGTTATGCCCGGAACGGCATCGGCTGTAAAAGTGACCTCGGCTCCTTCCTTGATATTCGGAAGCTGGGTTTCCCGATAGTTGGCGATGACCCACAAGTCGCCATTGTCCACAATGTCCACCATTGTCTGGCCGGGCTGTACCAACTGCCCTTCGTGGATGTCTTTACGTCCGGTCACACCATCACAGGTAGCGACTATGACCGTATAGGACAGGTTCAGACGAGCCAAATCCACGGCAGCTTGCGCCAAACGGATGGCAGCCTCGTTTTGCCCCAACCGATGCGTCTGTTCTTCTTTGGTCAAGGATGTGGAATGTTTTATGCGAAGTACCCGCTCATACTGCGCATTGATGGCATCGTATGCCGTCTTAATGTTGTCGTATTGCTGACGGGTGACGGCATCTTCTTCCAGTAGTTTTTTATAACGTTGTAATTCACGTTCTGCGTTAGCCCGTTGCACACGGACTTCCTCAATGCTGGCATCGTTGACCGTTAGATTATTTTGCGTAGTGGCTATCCCTGCGCTTGTAACCTGCTGTCCTGCCAGTGCGTTTGCCAAGTCCGCTTCGGCTTGTGCCAAACGCAATCTAAACTCCGCATCTTCAATCACGAGCAACGTGTCGCCCTTGTGTATAGGCTTGTATTCATCGAAATAAATCTTCTTGATGAAACCCTGTACTCGCGTATTGACGGGGGTGATATGTTGTTTTACCTGCGCATTGTCCGTATACTCCACATTCCCTAAATGGATGAAACGTGAACACACGTATGCCATTCCGATAACCAGCAACGCAATAACAACTATGTTGTAAACCAATTTTTTAGTCTTTCTTGTAATCATAATGCTTTTGAGTTTATAAAGTATGTGTGATGTATTTCATCTTATAATAATTATACAGGATATTTATGCGGGCATCCACCAATCCCAAGTCGGCGGTGAGTTTCATGTTGCTGGCATCTAGCATGTCGGTCAGCAACGCCATTTCATTCTTGTAGCGGTTGTCGGTGACATGATAGTTCTCGTCAGCCAGCCTTACGCTGTTCTCCTGTGTCCGCAAGTCGGTAAAGGCGGTCAGGAAGTTCACATATCCTTCCTGCACGGCATTCTCTATTTGCTCTTGCGCCAACTGGCGTTGTTCTTGTGCCTGACGGACATTCAAGCGAGCCTGCTTCAGTTTTCGGTTGTTCTTGAATAAGGAAGAGAGATTGTATTTTACGCCTATCCCTATATACCAATAATTGAAATTGTTGTCCAGCACAGGCACTTCAATGGTGATGGGACCGTCCAAATGCTCTGCTGCCACAATGGATATATGCGGCAGGCGTTCCGCACGTTCCTGTTTTACTTTCTGTTCATTCATTCGGATGGTGGCTTGCGTCTGTTTCAAGACAATATGGTTGGCTTCCGCCAGTTCCTGCCAATCCTCTTCCGTCAAGGTTTGGATTTGTTCCCTTAATAATAAGGAGTCCGGATATATCTCCGTGCTTTCCGGTAGATGCAAGGTGGTCGCCAGTTGATGGTTGGCAATTCTCCGTGCATCCTTAACCCTTGTCAATTGCAGGTTCAGCTGCTCCTTTTGCAATTCATAACGTGTAATGTCGTTTTTCAGGACTGTGCCTTGTTCCCTGCGGGCTTTCATGTTGGCAATGACTTCATCGGTCAGTTCCATGTTCTTTTGCAGTACCTTGATTTGATTGTCCAGTTTGTAGAGGTTCAGGTAATGCCCTACTAACAGGAAACGTATTTCCTGTACATTCTTTTGCAAGTCAAGTTCTGCCAACAGTTTGCCAAGTTCCGCTTGCCTGATGCCACTGCTGATGGCTCCGCCTGCATAGACGACCTGCTGCGCCTCCAATGCGAAGTTGTTGCCAAAATGAGGCATATCGATCGTCATGGCGTTGCCGAAATCCCTGTCCCATAGTTTGCCGTTGCCCCAATAGCTGGCGGAAAGAGACATGTTCACATCCGGTAGCCGTTGCGCCTTGGCCGCTTTAAGGGCTTCCTCGGCGGCTTCCTTTCCCGTCCGGTACGTTTGAATACTTTTGCTCTGCTCGTCGGCAAGACGGAACAGTTCCTCTATGCCCATTTGTCGAGTTTGGGCACACAAACCCTGACTGCATAGGACTGTAATGCACAACAGCCCTATGAGCCTTTTCTTTTTGCTCATAAGTTACTTGGATTATGTTATAATTATCGAATGAATATAGTAATAGGAAAGATGTCAACGGCTAAATCAAAGCCGCTGCACCCCATGCGTGAAAATCGTGAATTTTATTCTTGTAATGTACGATATGTACTTTCATTTTATGTTTGCTATATTCTTGTTTTCGGGTGCGAAATTAAGGAAAAAAGAAATCGAACGTAACCTTTATATATCGCATTTTTTAATTATATTAACTATTTAGTCCTTCTTGTCATTGCGGATGGCTTATCTTTTAAGGTTTTCGTTTCTCAATCGTATGTTTTTATTTATAACCGGATAAAATTGATTTGTGGTAAGATATGCCTGATAAATGAGCGTTGAGATGTCAGCTATGATTCTTTCGGTTTCTTCATAACTGAGTTTGGAATGCTTTACCAGCACGGCTACGGTATATCTTTTCCCGTCGGGAAGCAAGATGAAACCTACATCGTTTATGCCAATCCATTCGCCTTTCTCATTCTGGTCGGAGGTGCCGGTCTTGTGTCCGATGCGGGCATCTGTTCCTTGCAGAGGGGAGGGAAGGCGTGTCTTTCCGGTCTGGCAGGAGAGAAGGGTTTCTTGAATAAAGTGGGTGTATGCCGTATCTATGGGCAATGTCCCGGCAATGAGACTATCCATGAACCGGGCTGCGGAAAGGGGAGTGCTCCAATTCTCGTAGCATCTTTCAGGATTCTGATGCATATCATTTTCGGTTGCGGAAATCGAGAAGCCTTCGATGCCTAATGTTTGAAGGTACTGATTGGCTGATGCGGTTCCTCCGATGTATTCAAACAAGATATCACATGCATTGTTGTCGCTTAGCTGGAGGGTATAGGTGAGCAGTTCGCCTATTGAAAGACTGATGCCACCGTTCGGATATTTATCGCGCAGAGGGCTGTACGTATCGGGGCGCAAGTCTTGTTTTTCTATTCGTATGTGGGTAGAAAGCGGAAGGTCTCGTTGGTCTAGATAATGCGCTACGGCTAATGCCTGGTGGTATTTCATCACACTCATAAGCGGATAATGCGCTTCATTATTAAACGTAAGCGTATCTTTCCCGTTGATGATAACGGCTACGCCGATTTCGGCTTCTGCATTCCCGATAATGTGCTGTATCTGCTCGCGCAAAGCCGGATAGGCTTTTGCAGAGAAAGTGAAAAAAATGGATAGGAGGATAGTCAGATAAGTTTTCATAGGCTTTTTGCTTGTCAAGGATACAAAAATATCTAATTTTTTCGAATCGTAAGGTAGTGATGGCATGAAATTTTGTGTCATGCCATTTTGTCAGCCGGATGCTGACAAATATGCATACGGCTGCATTGCCCGATGAAGCCGTATGCGTTGCCCGATGAAGCCTGCTTCGTGAGCCGTCGAAGCCTGCTTCATATAAGTTTAGATACAGAAACGTAAAACATTGCATGGTTTTTTACAAGTTTTCTTATTTACCTTCCCGAATTTATTCGTTTATTTCACCGATTTTTCCTACTTTTGTAATTCGAAAATTAGAAATAAACTAAAAACGGAAAATGAATCGGATTATGAATTTAAGAACTCAATCCGTATGGAGGGAAGCTAAGGATTATGTGTTTATCGCTTTAGGCATGATGATGTACGGAATTGGGTGGACGGTGTTTTTATTACCGAATGACCTTCCTTCGGGAGCCGTTCCGGGTATCGCCTCTATTATCTATTGGGCGACAGGGTTCCCGGTGCAATACACATATTTGGGGATTAACGGTATGTTGTTGCTATTGGCTTTAAAGATTTTAGGACTCAAGTTCTGCGTGAAAACCATTTGGGCGGTAGCGGTGTTAACTATATTTTTGGAAGTAATCCAACGGATAGCCGGTGACGGACTGATACACGACCAGCCTTTCATGGCATGTGTTTTAGGCGCTTCGTTTTGCGGCGGAGGCATCGGGCTTGCCTTTTCGGCAAACGGAAGTACGGGAGGTACCGATATCATTGCAGCTATCGTAAACAAATACCGCGACATATCGCTGGGGCGGGTCATCCTGATGTGTGATGTGATTATCATTTCGTCCAGTTACCTGGTGCTTCACGATTGGGAACGGGTTGTCTACGGTTATGTAGTGTTGTTCATTACCAGTTTCGTTATCGACCAAGTGGTGAACAGCGCACGCCAATCGGTGCAGTTCTTCATCATTTCAAGTAAGTACGAGGAAATCGGACACCATATTAATAAAGACTTGCACCGGGGCGTGACCTTCATCGATGGCGTGGGATGCTATACGAACAAAGGAGTGAAAATGATGTTTGTACTGGCAAAGAAGCGCGAGTCGAACACGATTTTCCGCCTGATAAAAGACATCGACCCCCATGCGTTCGTATCGCAAAGCGCGGTTATCGGCGTATTCGGCGAAGGGTTCGACCGGATAAAAGTGAAATAAACAGAATAAGAACGTGTTAAAATCAATATATGACAACAACAAGCATTGACATCGCGAGACAAATGGTAAGTGATTATCACTTGCAGGCAGATAAGGAAAGCACGCATGCCCTTGCTGATATTTTGATTTGCAAGAAATATAAGAAGGGTGAAATGATATTGAATGAAGGCGAAGTGTGCAAATGCATGCGCTATGTAGAGAAAGGTATGCTCCGCCAGTATTATTTCAAGTACGAAAAAGACATGACTGAGCACATTTCATACGAAAAAGGTGTGGTGATTTGTCTGGAAAGTTATTTCCGCCAAGAACCTACCCGCCTGATGATAGAGGCATTGGAGCCAAGCGTGATTTGGGAAATTGATAAGGAACAGATAGACAAGCTTGCCGTAGAGCATAGCGTTATCGGCGTGTTGTACCGTAAGATTTTGGAAGATTCTTTAATCGAGTCGCAAATCAAAGCCGATACATTGCGCTTCGAACCAGCCCACGAGCGGTACAATAAGTTGCTTCAGATGCATCCGGAGATATTGAAACGCGCTCCGCTGGTGTACATCGCCTCCTTGCTCCAGATGACGCCGGAGACATTGAGCCGTGTACGTGCGGCAAGCCTGACCAATTAAAGGGAGACTCGAATGGCTTACGACTTGATTACCATATTGGGACCGACCGCATCGGGAAAGACTCCCTTAGCCGCGGAACTGGCATACCGTTTGCATACGGAAATCATCAGCGGGGATAGCCGTCAGGTGTACCGCCGCATGGATTTGGGTACAGGAAAGGACTTAGCGGACTATACAGTTCGTGGCGAGCAGATTCCCTATCACCTGATTGACATCGCGGAACCGGGAACCAAATACAACGTATTCGAGTTCCAGCACGATTTCCTTCGGGCATACGAAGACATCCGAGGGCGAGGCATGATTCCCATACTTTGCGGAGGAACGGGCATGTATCTGGAATCGGTCTTGAAAGGATACAAGCTGCTTCCCGTGCCGGAGAATCCTGAATTGCGCGAAAAGCTTGCAGGAAAGTCTTTGGCAGAGTTGACCGGAATATTGGCTTCCTATAAGACGTTGCATAATTCTACGGATGTGGACACGGCAAAACGTGCGATACGCGCCATTGAAATTGAGGAATATTATCGCACCCAACCCGTTGACGCAAGGGATTTCCCTGAAATCCAAAGCTTGATTATCGGGGTGGACATCGACCGGGAATTGAGACGTGAGAAAATATCGCGCCGGTTAAAGCAACGTTTGGACGAGGGCATGGTGGACGAAGTGCGCAAGCTGATAGAGGAAGGCATTGCGCCCGAAGACCTGATTTATTACGGTTTGGAATATAAATTCCTTACCTTATATATAATAGGAGAACTGAGCTACGAAGAAATGTTCCGCCAACTGGAAATAGCCATCCATCAATTTGCCAAAAGGCAGATGACCTGGTTCAGAGGCATGGAAAGACGCGGATTTACCATTCATTGGATTGACGCGACCTTGCCCATGGAAGAAAAAATAGAGAGAATAATGGAATGGATAAATTGTTAAATTGAACACAGAGACACAAAGACACAAAGGGAAAATCTTTTAATTCTTAATTTTAAATAGAAAAACTCTGTGCCTCGGTGTCTCTGTGTTCCCATAAAAAACGGAAAAGCTTATGGCAATAGAACCTACCCGCTGGGGTGTGATATACAATCCGAAAGCCGGAAGCCGGAAGGCACAAAAGCGTTGGAAAGAAATCCGGGACTACATGGAAAGCCGTGAAGTCCAGTTCGACTATGTGCAATCGGAAGGTTTCGGTTCGGTGGAACGCTTGTCGCGCACCATGGCGAATAATGGCTATCGGACCATCGTAGTGGTAGGAGGAGACGGGGCTTTGAATGATGCCGTAAACGGCATTATGTTTTCGGATGCCGAGAATAAGCAAGACATAGCCTTGGGGATTATTCCGAATGGCATCGGAAACGACTTTGCCAAATATTGGGGACTGGATTCCGATGATTATAAAGGAGCGGTGGATGTACTCATCAACCGCCGCCTGCGGAAAGTGGATGTAGGCGTGTTCGGTTATTTCGACGGGAAAGCTCACGTAAAACGGTATTTCTTAAATGCCGTTTACATTGGCTTGGGTGCCCGTATCGTGATTATCACAAACGAAACCAAGCGTTTTTGGGGTATCCCTCTTTTCTCTTACTTGTCTTCACTTTTCTTGGTGGCATTCGAACGGAAATTATACCGGATGCACTTAAAAGTGAACGATGAACATATCCGGGGACGCCTGATGGCGGTAGCTATCGGAAGTGCGCGCGGATACGGGCTTACCCCCAGTGCGGTGCCTTATAACGGCTGGCTTGATGTTTCCTTGATTTACCGTCCGGAACTTCGCCAGTTGATTCAAGGTTTGTGGATGATGCAACAAGGACGTTTGTTGAACCATAAGACCGTTAAGCCTTACCGCACCCGTATGGTCAAAATCTTGCGGGCACAAAATGCCGAGATAAGCCTGGACGGACGTATTTGGTTCGACCGCCATTTCCCTATAGAGGTGACCATTGCTCCCGAAGCGTTGACATTGATAATACCAAGATAGTATAATTCAAGAAATTATGATACAGACAATAGAAGACCTGACCCGTTCGGACAATTTTTTCTTGTTGGCTGGACCGTGTGTGATAGAAGGCGAAGACATGGCATTGCGTATTGCAGAGCGTGTAGTGAAAATAACCGACCGTTTGCATATACCTTATGTATTTAAAGGTTCGTACCGGAAGGCAAACCGTTCTCGGCTGGATTCGTTTACGGGAATCGGGGATGAGAAGGCTTTGAAGGTGTTGGAAAAAGTGCGCAAGACGTTTGGCGTGCCGGTCGTGACCGATATTCATGCTGCGGCTGAAGCGGATATGGCTGCGGCGTATGTCGATGTGTTGCAAATTCCGGCTTTCTTATGCCGTCAGACCGATTTATTGGTAGCAGCCGCACGGACTGGGAAAATCGTCAATATCAAGAAAGGGCAATTCCTTTCTCCGGCGGCTATGCGTTTTGCGGCAGATAAAGTGGTAGAAGCAGGGAATAGCCAGGTGATGCTTACCGAACGAGGAGTGACTTTCGGTTATCATGACTTGATAGTCGATTACCGGGGCATACCAGAGATGCAATCATTCGGTCATCCGGTAATCCTTGATGTGACCCATTCTTTGCAACAGCCCAATCAGGCTTCTGGAGTGACCGGAGGAATGCCGCAGTTAATTGAAACCATAGCTAAGGCTGGTGTTGCCGTAGGAGTAGACGGCTTGTTTATGGAAACGCACGAGAATCCGGCAGAGGCAAAAAGCGATGGCGCCAATATGCTGAAACTTGACTTGTTGGAAAATTTGCTGGAAAAACTGGTGCGTATCCGCCAAAGTATCTTGTAAGATTCATTGTTTATGTTTCAATAAAAGAATATCTTTGCAGCACGAAATTTAAATAAAGAAAGATATGCTTACAATCAAACAAATTACAGAGGATACCGACAAGGTAATCCGTGGACTGGAGAAAAAGCATTTCGCCAATGCGAAAGAAACAATTGCGAAAGTAATTGAATTGAACAACAAACGCCGCACAGCACAAGGGCAATTAGATACTAACTTGGCAGAAGTCAATGCCACTTCGAAAACAATCGGTCAGTTAATGAAAGAGGGCAAGAAGGAAGAGGCAGAAGCAGCCAAGGCTCGTGTGGCAGAAATCAAGGAAGCTTGCAAAGGGCTTCAGGCTGAAATGGACCAAGCGGCTGAAGATTTGCAGAACTTGCTGTACACCATTCCGAATGTGCCATACGAGGAAGTTCCAGAAGGTGTCAGTGCCGAAGATAACCTTGTAGTAAAAATGGGAGGTATGGAGACTGAACTTCCCAAAGATGCCCTGCCTCATTGGGAACTGGCTAAGAAATACAACCTGATTGATTTCGACTTGGGTGTGAAGATTACCGGTGCCGGTTTTCCGGTTTATCGCGGACAAGGTGCCCGTTTACAACGTGCATTAATCAATTTCTTCCTTGATGAAGCCCGTGCAGCCGGTTATGAGGAAATCATGCCTCCTACGGTAGTGAACGCTGCTTCGGGATACGGTACAGGACAGTTGCCTGATAAGGAAGGACAGATGTATCATTGCAATTTGGACGACCTTTACCTGATTCCGACCGCCGAAGTGCCTGTTACAAATATCTATCGTGATGTGATTCTTGATGAGAAGCAATTGCCTATCAAGAATTGTGCTTATACCGAATGTTTCCGCCGGGAAGCCGGTTCGTATGGGAAAGACGTGCGCGGCTTGAACCGTTTGCATGAATTCTCGAAAGTGGAAATCGTGCGCATTGATACTCCTGAACATTCACGCCAATCTCATCAGGAAATGTTGGATCATGTAGAAGGCCTGTTGAAGAAACTGGAACTTCCGTACCGCATTCTCCGTTTGTGTGGAGGTGATATCAGTTTTACCGCTGCTATCTGTTATGATTTTGAAGTGTATTCGGAAGCACAAAAACGCTGGTTGGAAGTAAGCTCGGTATCTAATTTTGACACTTACCAAGCCAACCGCTTGAAATGCCGTTATCGTACAGCAAATAAGAAAACCGAACTTTGCCATACATTAAACGGTTCGGCACTGGCTTTGCCCCGCATCGTAGCAGCATTGCTTGAAAACAACCAAACACCTGAAGGCATCCGCATTCCGAAAGCGTTGGTTCCGTATTGCGGTTTCGATATGATAAAATAAGGATATATATAATAAGGAGAAAAAGACCGTCCTGCAACTTGAAGCAAAGAGATGCCGGGCGGTCTTTTTATTCGTTTTAGATTAGGAGAACGATTAAAATTGTGATGATTTTGTAAAAACGATGCCCTCAAACGGGCATAAATGTCTTTTTTTATATGAAAATAAAAAAAAAAGAGCAATTTCATTTTGTGTTGTTTATTTAATTATTAATTTTGAGGTGCTAATGAAATAACATATTTTAGAGAATTAATAACCTTAATATAACAGCTATGAGTTATTTACGATTTGACAAAACGCTGATGACGAATCTGGAAGAATCGCTGACTCGTGAAATTCTCCGGACGAATCGTTCTGGTGCGTATCATTGCTCTACGATAGTAGACTGTAACACTCGCAAATACCATGGTCTTTTAGTCATTCCGGTTCCGGAATTGGATGATGAGAACCATGTGTTGCTATCTTCGCTCGATGAAACGGTAATCCAGCATGGAGCAGAGTTTAATTTGGGACTCCATAAATATCATGGAGATAATTTTAGTCCCCGCGGACATAAATACATCCGTGAATTTGAATGCGAGAAAGTGCCTACGACTATTTATCGTGTAGGAGGAGTGGTATTGAAGAAAGAAAAACTGTTCGTTCACCACGAGAACCGGATTTTGATTCGTTATACTTTGCTGGAAGCTCATTCCAGAACCACACTCCGCTTGCGTCCGTATTTAGCTTTCCGTAGCGTACGTCAGTACACTCATGAAAACGCACAGGCAAGCCGTCATTATGATGTTGTGAAAAACGGAATCAAGACTTGTATGTATCCGGGATATCCCGAACTGTTCATGCAGACCAATTGTCCGAATGAATTCCATTTCCAGCCGGATTGGTACAGAGGCATTGAGTATCCGAAAGAACAAGAACGTGGATACGATTTCAATGAAGATTTGTACGTACCGGGCTATTTCGAAATAGAAATCACCAAAGACCAGCCGGTTGTGTTCTCTGGAGGTATTTCTGAAATTGAAACGGCAAATCTGGATCAGCTCTTCTCGGAAGAGGCAGACCGCCGTACTCCACGTGACAATTTCAAGCACTGCTTGATTAATGCCGCTCATCAGTTCTTGAACAAGCAAGGCGATGAATCGTACGTCTTGGCTGGTTATCCGTGGTTTAAATGCCGTGCGCGTGATATGTTTATTTCATTGCCGGGATTGATGCTTGCCGTTAATGAGGTTGATAAGTTTGAAATGGTGATGAATACGGCATCCAAGGCTATCTATGAATTCATGAAAGGGGAGCCTGCTACGTTGAAAGTCTATGAAATGGAACATCCGGATGTGTTGCTATGGGCTGTATGGACTATCCAGCAATATGCGAAAATGGTGTCACGTGATGCGGCACGAAGCAAATATGGAACATTGCTGAAAGACATCATGGCTTATCTGTCTGAAGGGAAACATCCGAACTTGAAAGTTTGTGACAATGGATTGGTATATGCTCAAGGTAGAGATAAAGCCATTACGTGGATGAATGCCACTTCAAATGGACGTCCGGTTACTCCACGTACAGGATACATTGTTGAATTTAATACCTTGTGGTATAACGCATTGATGTTTGTCGGAGAATTGTTGGGTGAAGGAGGCGATACTGAATTTGCAGGAACCCTGACCCAATTGGCAGAAAAGGCTAGTAAGGCATTTGTTGATACATTCTTGAACGAATACGGTTATCTGCTTGATTACGTAGATGGAGACATGATGGATTGGAGCGTGCGCCCGAATATGATATTTGCAGCAGCTTTTGATTATTCTCCGTTGAATGCAAAGCAAAAGAAAGGTGTCGTTGATATTGTAACCAAAGAATTGCTTACCCCGAAAGGTTTACGTTCGTTAAGTCCGAAGAGCGGTGGATATAATCCGAATTATGTAGGTCCTCAGGTTCAACGTGATTATGCTTATCATCAAGGTACTGCCTGGCCGTGGCTGGAAGGATTCTATTTGGAAGCTTATTTGCGCATCTACAAGCGTAGTGCTATTTCCTTCGTAGAACGCCAGATGATTAGTTTCGAAGATGAATTATCACTCCATTGCGTAGGTTCTATTCCTGAATTATTCGATGGAAACCCGCCGTTTAGAGGCAGAGGAGCCATTTCGTTTGCTATGAATGTGGCACAAATATTGAGAACTTTAAATCTGTTAGAAAAATATGATAATCAGTAAAAGGGAGGAAATACTATGAAAGTTTTAATGTTTGGATGGGAATTTCCTCCCCATATCTTGGGAGGTTTAGGTACAGCCAGTTACGGACTTACCAAAGGATTGGCACAACAAGAGGACATGCAGATTACGTTCTGCATCCCTAAGCCATGGGGAGACGAAGACCAAAGCTTCTTGAAAATCATCGGTATGAACAGTGTGCCTATCGTATGGCGTGATGTACAATGGGATTATGTAAAGAATCGTGTGGGCAATTATATGGACCCGCAACTTTATTATGATTTGCGTGACCACATCTATGCTGATTTCAATTATATGCACACCAATGACTTGGGCTGTATGGAATTTTCAGGACGTTATCCGGATAACCTGCATGAGGAAATCAACAATTATTCGATTGTGGCAGGAGTTGTTGCACGCCAACAGGATTTCGACATTATCCATTCACACGACTGGCTGACTTATCCTGCAGGCATCCATGCAAAACAAGTTTCGGGCAAACCATTGGTTATCCACGTGCATGCAACCGATTTCGACCGTAGCCGTGGTAATGTAAATCCGACTGTATATTCGATTGAAAAGAACGGTATGGATCATGCAGATTGCATCATGTGTGTAAGTGAATTGACACGCCAGACGGTTATCAACAAATACTACCAAGACCCGCGTAAGGTATTTACCGTACATAATGCGGTATCTCCGTTGTCGCAGGAAATTCAGGATATTGTGCCTCATAAGAATCCGAAAGAGAAAATCGTTACTTTCTTAGGACGTATCACCATGCAAAAAGGTCCTGAGTACTTTGTTGAAGCAGCGGCTATGGTTCTGAAACGTGCGCATCATGTACGTTTTGTAATGGCTGGTAGCGGCGATATGATGGATGCCATGATTCGTCTGGCTGCAGAAAGAGGCATTGCCGACCGTTTCCACTTCCCCGGCTTCATGAGAGGAAAACAAGTGTACGAGGTGCTGAAAGCCAGTGATGTTTACATCATGCCTTCGGTTTCCGAACCGTTCGGTATTTCTCCGCTGGAAGCAATGCAGTGCAGCGTGCCTACGATTATCTCGAAACAATCGGGTTGTGCGGAAATCTTAAGCAAATGTATTAAAACCGATTATTGGGATATCCATGCTATGGCAGATGCTATCCATGCCATCTGTACTTATCCGGCATTATACGAATACCTCCGCGATGAAGGAAAGAAGGAAGTGGACGGTATTGTATGGGAAAAAGTAGGCGTGAAAATCCGTGGCTTATACGAACAGACTTTAAAAAATTGTGGACAACTATAATTATACAAAATCGATATGAAAACAATCTGTCTTTACTTTGAGATACACCAGATTATACATTTAAAACGTTATCGTTTTTTTGAAATCGGTACAGACCATTATTATTATGATGATTATGCCAATGAGCAGGGTATCAACGATGTTGCCGAACGTTCTTACATTCCGGCATTGACCACCCTGATTGAAATGGCTAAAAATAACGAAGGAGCTTTCAAGGTTGCTTTGTCTATTTCAGGAGTAGCACTCGAGCAATTGGAAATTCATGCGCCTGCCGTTATCGAACTCTTGCAAGAACTGAATGCTACAGGTTGCTGCGAATTTATTTGCGAACCCTATTCTCATGGCTTGTCCGCATTGGCAAATGAAGAGTGCTTCCGCGAAGAAGTAGAAGTGATGCGCAAGAAAATCAAGGATTACTTTGGCCAAGACCCGAAGGTATTCCGCAACTCCAGCTTGATTTACGACAATGAAATTGGAGGCATCGTTGCCAGCATGGGCTTCAAGGGACAATTGATAGAAGGTGCTAAGCACGTTTTGGGATGGAAGAGCCCGCATTACCTCTACCACTGCACCGAGAATCCGAATCTGAAGCTCTTGATGCGCGACTTCAAACTTTCGGACGATATCAGTTTGCGTTTCTCTAATTCAGAATGGAGCGAATACCCGTTGTTTGCCGATACCTATATTGATTGGATTGCATCGCTGCCCGAAAACGAACAAGTCATCAATATTTTCATGGAACTTTCTGCTTTGGGTGTTGCCCAGCCGCTTTCATCCAATATCCTTGAATTCTTGAAGGCATTACCGGGATGTGCAAAACAGAAAGGCATTACATTCTCTACTCCGACTGAAATTGTGACTAAGTTGAAATCAGTTGACATGATGGATGTACCTTATCCGATGTCATGGTCAGATGAAGAAAGAGACATCAGCCCGTGGTTGGGTAATGTGATGCAACGTGAAGCATTCAATAAATTGTATAGTGTAGCAGAACGTGTACATCTTTGTGATGACCGTCGTATCAAGCAAGACTGGTATTATTTGCAAGCAAGTAATAATTTCCGTTTTATGACTACCAAAGATACAGGTGTAGGTCTGAACCGCGGCATTTATGATTCGCCTTACGATGCATTTACGAATTATATGAACATCTTAGGTGATTTCTTGGCACGTGTCAATGCATTGTATCCTGTAGATATGGATAACGAAGAATTAGGCTCTCTGCTTACTACTATCAAGAATCAAGGTGAAGAGCTTGTTCAACTGAATGAGGAAGTTGCTAAGCTTCAAGCCGAATTGAAGAAGGCAGAAGCAAAGAAACCGGCTGCAAAGAAAACTACAACAACTAAGAAAACGACAACTAAGAAGGAAAAAGAATAATTTTCTGTATTAGACGTTGTACGAGGCTATTTCAAAAATGAAGTTGATATTCATATTGAAATAGCCTCGTATTTTTTGTTTCTTCAATGAATAGATAGGGTAGTCTTCATTGTTTGCCTATCTGCTGTCACTTCGTTGGTACAGCGGGCTTTACTTTGAAGGTTAGTGTACCGGCTTTCACCAAGTCGTTGTGGTTGATGCGGTATCCGCATTTCTTGTCTCCCATACGGATGTAGTCGATGAAGCCCCAGTCGGAATTACCTTGTTCGTTCACACGTTCGATGACTAACTTATCTCGTCCGTAGTATTTCGGGTCAAGCTTAATCGTGATCTTGTCGAATGTGGGAGTGGTTAGCGTATATTCGGGTACACCCGGACAGTCGGGATAGAAGCCCATCATGCTGAAGATTGCCCACGATGACATCGTGCCTGTGTCTTCATTGCCCGGCAGACCGTCGGGCTTCGTGGTGAAGTATTTGGCAAGCAGGTCTCTAACCAAAAGCTGCGTGCGGTGTTCTTCGCCCTTGAAGTAACTGAACAGGTAAGGATAGGCGATGTCGGGTTCGTTGGCAGGGTCGTACAGGCCGTTGTCGAACACCATTTGCAGTTTGTCGACAAACTTCTTCTTTCCGCCCATCAGTTTGGCAAGCCCCATTACATCGTGAGGTACGTAGAACGTATAGTTCCAGGCACATCCTTCGTGGAAACCGGGATTCGGTTCGAAGTTAGCCCCTTGTTTGGGGTCGAATGGCGAATAGAAGGTGCCGTCGGGCAGGATAGGACGGAAAGTGCCGAACTCCTTGCAGTAGTAATGCTTGTATCCCATTGAGCGGTCGTAGAACAGCTTGGCGTCGTCTTTCTTGCCAAGCGCTTTGGCAAGGGTGGAAAGCGAATAGTCGGCAATGTAATATTCCAATGCATGCGATACGGAGTTGTCGAATTGTTCGCGCAAGGGGACATAGCCCAGTGAAATGTAATCGTCGTTGTCGGGGCGGAGCAAGTTGTCTTTTCCCGGCGTGTCAGCTCCTTTGCGCATGGCTTCGTAAGCCACATCCATATCGAAGTCGCGCAATCCTTTCATCCATGTGTCTACAATAACGGGAATGGCAGGGTCGCCTTCCATGGTCAAGGTCTCACGTCTGTACAGTTCCCATTTGGGCAGCCAGCCGTGTTCCTTGTACATATCGATCATAGTGTTTATCATGTCCATTTGGCGTTCTGGATAGACTAAGGTCATCAACTGGTGCAAGTTGCGGTAGGTGTCCCATAATGAGAATACGGTGTAACGGTTTCCTTTTGTGGTAAGGATTTGGTCTCCTTCCATTTGCGGATATTCGCCGTTCACGTCTTGCAACAAGTTGGGATGAATCAACGCATGATAGAGTGCGGTGTAGAATACGGTCTTTTGGTCTTTGGTCCCGCCTTCTACCAAGATGCGTCCCAAGTCTTCATTCCAGCGGGTACGGGCTTCGTTGCGGATAGCGTCGAAATGTTGTCCGTGTTGCTCTTTCTCCAAGTTTTCGCGCGCATTCTCAATGCTGACGAATGAAACTCCCATGGCGACTTCAATTTGTTCACCCGCTTCGGTATCGAAAGTGAACCATGCACCGATGTCGTCGCCGGCTATGTCCTTATTGTATTTGGTATAGAGCTTGTATTTGCCTTGGTCGGGATCCCATTCGGCTTCCACGCCTTGCATGGGGCGTTGCTTTTTCCAATAGCCGGCAGCTTTCGGGGTTTGGCTGACGCGCATCACGAAGTAAATGGGGAATACAGCCTGCGGATTGTAACAGAATGTACCCAAGACCTTCATGCCTTCTATCTCTTGGTCGTTGACTCGTCGCATATAGGCACCCGACTCATTGGTCAGTCCTTCGCCTAAGTTGAGCAGGATGTGGCTTTCGCCTTTCGGGAAAGTAAAACGGGTCAGTCCGGTGCGTGGCGTAGCGGTAGCTTCAGCCTGTATGCCATATTTGGTGAGCGAGATGGTGTAATAACCCGGTGTGGCGTTCTCTTTCTCGTATTTGCTTCCGTAGTTGTGATAATCTACATCTAATTTGCCTGTAGTAGGCATCAACAGGAGTGAGCCTAATTCGGGACATCCCACGCCGCTCAGGTTGACGTGCGAAAAACCGGTGAAGAAACTGTTAGTGTATTCGTAGGGGGTAGACCACCAGCGCGCATCCTTGTCGTAGGTATTGTCGGGCGAACCCATTACATTGAATGGTACGACCGACATCATGCCGTTGGGGCAAATGGCTCCGGGATTGCAAGTGCCGAAGTTGGTAGTGCCGATGAACGGGTTCACGTAGTCGGCGGGGGCTTCTTGTGCTGCCAGCGGTGTCAACAGGAATAGGCTGGCTATGCAAGTGAGCAGATGTTTCATGTCTTTCAGGTTTAAGGGTGAGTAAATAGGATAATAATGGAACACAAAGACACAAAGGCACAGAGATAGGTGGTGGTACAGCACAAAGTTATTATGAAGATGGTATCCGTTTGTCATTCGAACAATGGGGCGTAAGTGGCGCTGATACATATATGAGTAATTCCACCTCAACTCCGACAGCATACAATGACCCGACTGGAACGAATAGTTTTGCTACTCCGTTGTCAACTATTACCATTGCATGGGATGAGAATGCTACTACTGAGGTGAAACTTGAACGCATCATTACACAGAAATGGATTGCCAACTGGATGCTTGGAAATGAAGCTTGGGCAGATCATCGTCGTACAGGTTATCCGCGTTTGATGCCGGCTACTGCAAGTGGAAACAAAAGTGGTGGAGCTGTTAACTCGAACGTAGGTGCCAACCGTATCCCGTATCCGACCAATGAGTTTGTCAGCAATAAAGTAAACGCTGATGCTGCTGTAGTTACATTGAACAGTGAATCTTCGCAAGGTTCGGGCAACAATTACACCACTCACGTATGGTGGGATAAGAAGCCGGGAAGAGAAAACATCTATGCCGGTAGTGCCAATTAAAACAATTAACCTAAAATTCAAAGCGATATGAAAAATAAATTGAAAACAGCTTTGGGCTTGTTCGCTATGGGAAGCCTGGCGATGGTTTCTTGTACGGATGTGGAAAGCGTGGAGATTGTACAACCTACGGTGGAAGAAACCTACCCGGAATCTTACGCGGCTTACGTACAAGCCTTGAATGAATATAAAGCATCTGACCATAAGATTGTATATGCATGGTTTGATAATAGTGAAAAAGTGCCTCAAAGCGCAGGGCAACATATCACGAGTATACCCGATAGCGTGGATGTCATTTCAATGATGTATCCTGAATCGTTAGCAGAGTTTGAATTGAACGATATGGAAGAAGTGCGTGGAAAAGGAACAAAGGTGGTTTACACTGTTAGTGTTCCTGATATTGAGCAGGCATGGGTTGATCAGCAGTTTGCCAATGGTGGTGACCAATCTACCATGACATCTGAATTTAATGCTTATTTGCAGACTCAATTGGATGCGTTATTTGCTTGTTCCGCTTCATTTGACGGTGTGATTGTAGAATTTGTCGGGCAAGATCCGACATTCATGACGGAGACCACTCTTGCTGCATACGAGGCTAAACAAAACATCGTATTGAATGCGGTAAGTACATGGAAAAATGCAAATGCCGATAAAATCTTGACTTGGCAAGGCAAGCCGCAAAACTTGACTGATAAAAGTATTTTGACTTCGTGTGATTGCATTATTTTGGATATCGATGATGTAGAAGACACCAATCGTTTGATGCTTACAGTGCAACAGGCATTGACCGAAGGTGTGCCTACTGACAATATTCTGATTGCCGTATCAACTACACCTGAAAGTTCTTCGGATACTTCGTATGGTTATTGGGGTAGCACACGTGCATTGGGTGAAGTAGCTAATTGGGTGTCTGCAGGTTATCCGGCAACCGATGGCTTTACTCGTGCAGGCATTGCTATTTACAATGTGCAGAATGATTACTATGCTACTGGTGGTCTGTACACATACGTGAAAGAGGCTATTAATACTTTGAATCCAGCTCCAACTAAATAAAGATTGACTTATGAAACTGAAACATATTTATTTCGCTTCTTTGATGGCAGTGGCTGGTGGTATATTTACTGGCTGCTCGGATGACATCGAGAATTTCGATAATCAGATGTTTGTGACCGATACAACACCCGCAGTGGTGTTGATGATGGCTACGGCTGAGGACGAAACGCAAGAATTTACATTCTCTATTCCGAAACCGCAAGATTCGGATGTAACGTTTACCATTGCTGCTGACGCAAATAAGGTTCAGACGTATAAAGATATTTATACGGACGGCACGAAAGAGATAGAAATGGTTCCGAGTGAAAATTATGAACTGGCTACTACACAAGGTGTGATAAGAGCTGGAAGTTTGAACTCTGATCCGATTGCTATTAATTTCATGGGATTGAGCACAATGGATGACACGAAAACTTACGTGTTGCCAGTTACAGTGACTAGTTGTAGTATTGGCGTGTTGGGTTCACAGAATACTCGTTACTATGTATTCCAAAAAGGTGCATTGATTAATGTAGTAGCAAATGTGGATGACAACGCTCTTCGTCCAGGTAATGCATGGGCTACTCCCGATAAGTTTAAGAATTTGACCAAACTGACTTGTGAAGCGTTGATTTATCCGTATTCATTAAGCGGTGAAGGTCACGAATCGGGTATCAGTACATTGATGGGTATTGAAGGCAACTTCCTGTTCCGTTTTGGTGATGCAGGATTGGCTTCTAATATCCTGCAAATTGCTACTTCGGCAGGCAATTATGCTGTAAGCCGTGCGGTAGAAGAGAATGTTTGGACACACGTTGCCATTACTTATGATAGCGATGTGCAGGAAATTAAGGTTTACTTTAACGGTAACTTAGTAGATACATTTACCGGGGTTACAAAAGGTGCAGTAGACTGGAGCCCGGAATATTCAAATGATAACGACGGTAAGGCACGCAGTTTCTGGGTAGGACACTCGTACAGTGCTTCACGTTGGTTTGAAGGTGAAATGTCGGAAGTCCGCATTTGGGATAAAGTGTTGACTCAAGAAGAAATCAATGCTGAGAATCATTTCTATGCAGTTTTGGAACCCGAAAATGAACCAAATCTGTTAATGTATTGGAAACTGAACGATGGTGTTGACGAGATTAAAGACTACAGTCAATATGGCAATAATGGCGTGGCTGAAGTTGCAGGATTGAAATGGGTTTCTGTCAGCTTGCCTTCAGAAGAATAATAAAAGGAGTAACAACCTTAAAAATTAGAATGAATTATGAAACATATAACTTTTAAATCAGCTTTCATGGCAATGGCTCTCGTATGTTCGGGAGTGGCTTTTACAGCCTGTGAAGATGATATCGAAGTGCCTAACAATACGCCGAATCCTTGGGAGAACGTTGGTGAGGCATTTGGTGCGGTACGTTCGGCTGCCGGAGCAAGAATGGGTACAACTTTGACTGTACGTAATGGTGAGGCGGCTACAGGTTATGTATATTTTGAATTAAGCAAAACATCGGATACCGACACGCAGGTGACCTTTACGGTAAACAATGACTCGTTGCAATCGTATAACAAAAAAAATGGCACAAGCTATACCGCTTATAATGGCGTGACTTTGGAAAATGGTGGTACGGTAACTATTCCGGCAGGACAGCGTAAGTCAGATTACGTAGCTGTCAACATTCCGGCTGGTGGAAACGGTGATGCGGTTGCTATCACGGCTACAGCCAATGATGGCGTGACGGTTTCGCAAAACAATACAATGTACGTATATCAGGTTGCTGAAGTGACCATCCCGCAACACAATAAAGCTATCAAGAATTTATGCTACATTGAAGTAAATAATGAAAATCCGTTGAACGCAGGTGAATACACCTTATCGGGTGGTGAACCGTTCTTCGATATCGTGAGCATATTTGCTGCTAACATGAACTTGAGTGCAGACGGTAAGCCTTATATCTATTGCAATGACCAAGTGACTTTTGTATTGCAACATGCAGATGAAATCATCCGTCCGTTGCAGGAAAAAGGTATCAAGGTTCACCTTTCTATTTTGGGTAATCATGATGATGCCGGTATGCGTAGTTTGAGTGAAGAAGGTGCAAAAGCTTTCGCACAAGAACTGAAGATGTATGCCGATATTTATGGATTTGACGGTTTTGATTTCGATGATGAATATTCTTCTTATGCTGAAGGTTCCTTTAAAGGAAGTGCTCAATCGGGTTCGGGTGTTGTAGCTTCGGTAGACGAATGTACAGGTGCAAACTACACCCGTATGTTGGAAGTGTGTCGTGAAGTATTGCCGAAGAGCGAATGTGCATTTGGTATCTATTGGTATCGTAGTGATGACCATCCGGTGGGCGATAATTTGGAAGATTTGATTGACTATACTGTATATGGTACGTATGGTGCTTTCCGTGATTATTACAGCCAAGACATTAACAATGAAATGGAAGCTCCGTATGCGATTACTTTGGTAGGTGAAGATAGCGGCGATCCGATTATGGTTCCGGTAAATGAGGAATATTTGAATACGGTGAAAGAAAATTATGGCTATTTCGCATTCTACAACTTGAAATCGAATCGTTTTTACACTCCAACTTTTGATGAGGTTGCTAAGGTTCTGTATAATGGACAAACTGTAGATTGGACAGGAAATGTATATGCTCGTACCGAAATGACTCCAGTTCAGTTCTCTACTCCGTCTTATGAATCGTATATTGGTACTTGGAATGTATCTTCTAATACGTCTTTATTTGATTCAGGTCCATGGTGGCAATGGGGTGGTGGTCATAACTTTACTATCCGCATCGAAGCTAAAGGTGAAAATACCTACAATGTATATGGTTGGGATAGCGATATGGAAGACGTGGCTGCAATAACTGAAGAACTTCCATTTGAAATGGTTTATGATCCGACATACGGTACTGCTACTGTAACCAATGGTGCCATTGGTGAATTGAACGGTCAGCAATATGCGATGTCTGCTGCCACGTATGGAGGAAATTATCAACCTTGGGTAGCAGAGCCTGATTATACCTTTAGACTTGAAACTAATCCGGGTGGTGTTGTACGTATGATTAGTGGATATCATCAATTAGGTATTAGTCTATTCTCTATTGGCGAAGACGGAACATATACTTCTCCGTTGGATGACACAGAAGAACATTCAGCAGGATCATATACATTATCTCGTTAAATACTCTCTACCTGTTGTTTAATAGATAAATAAATGAAGAAGCCGGAATCTGTGTGTGATGCATAGGTTCCGGTTCTTTTTTATATAAAAGGTAAGGATAGAATCTTTGACCTTTTCAACAATGCTTTTTGAGCCTCACAGCAATTCTGTTGTGGGGCTTTTCTCGTAATTTTGTATTTATAAAATAGGAGAAGATGGAAAAGAGACTGATTACTTTTCCTGACGGGCGGCAAGTTTGTCCGCTCGGACAGGGCACTTATCAAATGGGACATCGGCGAGGTGAGGAAATAAAAGCCTTGCAGCGGGGCATTGATTTGGGATTGACACTGATAGATACAGCTGAAATGTATGGTACGGAAGATTTGGTGGGCGAAGCTGTCCGTCCCTGCCGTGATAAAGCGTTTATTGTGAGTAAGGTTTTGCCAAGCAATGCCAGTTACGAAGGAACGAAACGTGCTTGCGAACGGAGTTTGCAACGGCTCGGAACGGATTATATCGACCTTTATCTGCTGCACTGGATTGGGCGGTATCCTTTTGCAGAGACCGTCCGTGCATTAGTGGAATTACAACAAGAAGGGAAGATTCTGCAATGGGGAATGAGCAACTTGGATGTAGCGGATATGGAGCATATTCTTTCGCTTCCGCACGGGACGGATTGTGCAGCCAATCAGGTGCTTTATAACTTGAAAGGCCGTGGAATCGAGTATGACCTTATTCCATGGAGCGAGGCGCACCGTATCCCCGTGATGGCTTATACGCCGCTCGGAGAAGGGCGTTTGAGGAATCATAAGACGTTGATTGAAATCGCTCGTAAGCATCATACCACTCCCACGCAAATCATATTGGCTTGGGTGATGCGTACTTCGAATGTTATCGCTATACCGAAGGCGGGCAGCGTTGTTCATGTAGAAGAAAACGCGCAAAGCCTTGATATTATCTTGACGGAAGAAGATTTACGTGAGATAGATGCAGCATTTCCTCCTCCCACGCGGAAAATACGTTTGGCAGGTTGGTAGTTTTTAATGAAGGATTAAGAATGAGAGATAAGGAATTTCCTTTTGTAAATTCTGTGATGATTAGGCGATGGGCTTTTGGCTTTCTTAACACAGCAATCCCTTCATCAATAAGAAAAGCTTTGTACATTTGCTGTAAACCATAAAAACAGACGATTTATGAAAATGCGTGTATTTTTAGGAATGCTGGTAATGTGCTTTGTATTAGGTGTATATGCCGAAAGTGACCCTACTTCGTTTGTTCGGAACCGCTATCCGGATGCCCGTATCTTGGATAAGGATTACGATGACGGATTTATCGAAGTGAAGATGAAACATCGGGGAACGGAGAAAATCGCTATCTTCAATCCCGAGGGCAGATGGTTGCGTACGATGTGGGAAGTGCATCGAAGCCGTCTTCCGCATGCGGTTATTAATGTATTGAAGCGTTCGGGATTTGTTTACGAGGAGATTGATGATAACGACAATAAGGCGATGGAGAACCGCAGGGGGATGTATTACATCGTGCAGGCAGACCGAAACGACCGAAGTTATGTGTTGGTGGTATCGGAAAGAGGCAACATTATTGAGCGTTTTTATGATGACGAGTGGGACGATGAATGGGATGAAGGACGCTGGGAAGGCGAGTTTTGGGATGACGGGGAAGACCATTTCGATGAAGGAGACGATGAATGGGACGACCGCCGTCATCATGTCCGCCGTCCGCACCGTAATCATTGGCATCACGGATGTTGTGGAGAAGACGATGGTGAGGACCATTTCGATGAAGGAGATGATGAATGGGATGACGGTGAAGATTGAAAATGGTTTGATTTGAGAAGGATATGAAGAAAGATTCCCCGTGGGCATGGGTGCCTACACTCTATTTTGCTGAAGGTTTGCCTTATATTGCGGTGATGACCCTTTCGTTAGTGATGTACAAGCGCATGGGCATTTCGAATACAGAGGTGGCTTTGTACACGGGCTGGCTGAACTTACCTTGGGTCATCAAGCCTTTGTGGAGTCCGTTCATCGACTTGATGCGTACCAAGCGTTGGTGGATTGTCACGATGCAGTTGCTGATAGGCGCGGCATTGGCAGGCATCGCTTTTCTGATACCTGCCGATCATTTCTTTCAGTCTACATTGGCATTGTTTTGGCTGATGGCGTTTGCGTCTGCCACACACGATATTGCCGCCGACGGATTCTATATGTTAGGGCTTACTCCTCATCAGCAAGCCTTGTTTGTAGGTATCCGAAGTACGTTTTACCGCTTGGCTACTATAGCCGGACAAGGTTTGCTCATCATGTTTGCGGGATATTTAGAGAAATCGGCGCGTGGCATTCCTTTTGCGTGGAGCATGACGTTCCTTCTTTTATCAGGACTGTTTTTGGCTGTGTTTGTTTATCATACGTTCGTCCTTCCGCATCCGAAGTCAGACCGGAGGGCTGCAACCTTGTCGGCAAGTAGTTTGTGGCGTGAGTTCTTGCTTACTTTCCGTTCGTTTTTCCAGAAAGAAGGCATCGGGGTGGCTTTGCTGTTTATGTTGTTTTACCGTTTCCCCGAAGCACAGTTGGCAAAGATGGGTATTCCGTTTTTGCTCGACCCTGTGTCTGAAGGCGGATTAGGGATGACTACCGAACAAATTGGTTTCACCCAAGGAACGGTAGGTATTATCGGGCTGACGATAGGAGGAATCTTGGGTGGAATTGCCGTGTCCCGTCATGGGCTGAAGCATTGGTTATGGCCGATGGTTTGGGCGATTTCCTTGCCCGATTTGGTGTATGTCTATTTAAGTTATTTCCCCGAAACGAGTTTGTTGTGGGTTAATGTCTGTATCTTTGTCGAACAGTTCGGATACGGATTTGGCTTTACCGCCTATATGATGTATCTCATTTATTTTTCGCGTGGGACGCACAGTACGGCACATTATGCCATCTGTACGGCGTTTATGGCGTTAGGCATGATGCTTCCGGGTATGGCGGCGGGCTGGCTTCAGGAGCAGTTGGGCTATCAGCTGTTCTTCATTTGGATTATGGTATGTTGTGTGGCAACCTTTGCCGTCACGGCATTGTTGAAGATAGACCCGGAGTTTGGGAAGAAATGAATTTAATTAAGAGTGAAGAATGAATTATTTTAATCAGTGTAATCTGTGGTGAGGAAATGTTAGCATATACGTATATAGAACAAGGAAAGTTTGAGTTGAGAGAAAAGCCGAGACCTCGGCTGGAGAATGAACGTGACGCTATTGTGCGGGTCACGTTAGGAAGTATCTGTACCAGCGATTTGCATATTAAGCACGGAAGTGTGCCGCGTGCTGTGCCGGGCATTACCGTAGGGCATGAAATGGTGGGCATTGTGGAAGAAGTAGGCGATGCTGTACAGAATGTAAAGCCGGGTGACCGTGTGGCTGTTAATGTGGAGACTTTTTGCGGAGAATGTTTTTTCTGCAAGCATGGGTATGTGAATAACTGTACCGACCCTGACGGCGGTTGGGCATTAGGATGCCGGATTGACGGAGGACAGGCGGAATATGTGCGGGTCCCTCATGCTGACCAAGGATTGAGCCGCATACCTGATAGTGTGAGCGATGAGCAGGCTTTGTTTGTGGGCGATATTCTTGCTACCGGATTTTGGGCGGCTCGTATTTCCGAGATAACGCCCGAAGATACGGTATTGATTATCGGTGCCGGTCCCACGGGAATCTGTTCGCTTCTGTGTACAATGTTGAAATGTCCTCGCCGTATCATCGTATGCGAGAAATCGCCTGAACGCATCTATTTTGTACGTGACCATTATCCCGATGTATTAGTGACTACTCCCGATGAATGCCTCGACTTTGTGCGTACGCATAGCGACCATGGAGGAGCTGATGTAGTGTTGGAAGTGGCAGGTGCGCGTGATACGTTTCAGTTGGCATGGCAATGCGCCCGACCAAATGCGATTGTGACCGTGGTAGCTATGTACGATGAACCTCAAGTTTTGCCTTTGCCTGATATGTATGGCAAGAATTTGACTTTTAAAACGGGAGGAGTGGACGGATGCGATTGTGCGGAGATACTTCGTTTGATAGAGGCTGGTAAGATTGATACGACTCCGCTTATTACTCATCGTTTTCCGCTTAGCCGCATCGAAGAAGCCTATCGGCTTTTCGAAAATAGGGAGGACGGAGTGATTAAGGTTGCGATAGGATAATTGAAACGCAGATTTTCGCAGATTAACGCAGTTTAAATTAATTATTAAAATTATATTTGCGAAAATCTGCGTTAATCTGCGTTTCAAATTAAAGAAAACCCAATCACTTGATGATTCGATAATAATTTTCTTTGCGGGGTTTGGCTTGTGCCGGAGCTTCAGCTGGATAGCCTAAGGCAAGGGCACCGATGCCCATCAGTCCGTCGGGTAATCCCCATTCTTTCATTAATAGTTTCCCTTCTTCTGTTCCGAACATTTCGCGTTCGCGATGTATCCAGCAGCTTCCTAATCCGATAGCATGGGCTGCCAACATCATATTTTCTAAGATGCAGCTTCCGTCTTGTATCGGGTTGTGCGCATCGGCAGGAGCGAATACCAGTACATAGGTCGGCGCATCGTAATACGGATTAAAGGTTACGCCCATGATTTGCGCATTCATTTCTCCTAATTTCTTACGTAAGTCTTCGTTTTGTATGGCTACGATGTAGGGTGCTTGCAGTCCGCGCGAAGTGGGTGCATACGTGCCGGCTTCGAGCACGGCTTTCAGTTCTTCGTCCGTAATCTGTTGTGCTTGATATTTGCGGCAGCTACGGCGCGTTTGGATAAGTTCAAGAAAGTCAGTTCTCATAAATCTGATATTTTAGAATGTTTGTTATGTTCGCTTTGAAACGCAGATTAACGCGGATTCTCGCAGATGTAATTTTTTTGTTACGTCTGATTACAAATCCAGTGTGACACTTAGTTAATTCAATCTGCGGAAATCTGCGTTTCTTCATAATGTGGTAAATCAGTACAGTTTTCTTATTTCCGCATTTTTGTAATAATGCAGCAGGATGTCGTTGTAGCTGAATCCTTGTTCGCCCATGACGGCGGCTCCTATTTGGCACAAGCCTACACCGTGTCCCCATCCGGCTCCGGTCAGTTGAAACCATGTGGGTGCTCCGTCTACGATTTCACCTTTATCTACTACAAATGCCGAACTGAACAGGTGGGTGGGCGAGAGGGTGCGCCGTATCTCCAATTCCTTACCGATAATCAACGTCTTTTCCGAACCTACGATTTTCAGCTTGCTGATGCGTCCCGATTTTCCCCGCTCTATGGGGATGAGGTCGAGTATCTTTCCGTAATCGCTTTTGGTTTTAGCGCGGATAAGTTCGGCTATCTCGGCTTGGGTATAACGTATTTTCCAGCGGTAGAAATCGGTGGTTTCATAATCGTAGTTGTTCAGGATTTGGCGGATAATGGCTTTATCGTGTGTATAGCAGAAACTTTCGGGGGTGGAACGAATCCATTTCTCAGCTTCTTCTTCGCGGGTCAGGTCGGGAACGGATTGTTCTTCTTCCGTGTCGCGCACCGCGCTTAAATAAGGATAATGTTTGTCTTCCCAGCAGGTGCTGAACTCTTCGGTCACTCCTCCGCAACACTTCGAGAAACGTGCGTCGCAAATGCCGTTTTTATACATCAATACCTGTCCGCGGGTGGCTTTCACGGCTTCTTCTACCCGTTGGTTTGATGCCTTGGTGATGCCTTGGTAACGCTGGCAATGGTCATCGGCGCATACGTCAAAGATAGTATGGTCTTCGCGGTCGTACCAACGGATGTATTCGGTTTCGGTCTTGATGAAAGAGAAGAAACCGTTGTCTTTCTTGCTTAGGGCTTTCCGCCTTTCTATCTGTGCCAATAACCAGCTTCGGGAGATGACGGCATGTGCTTTCAGAAACTCCGGAGAGGAAGTGGCGTTCATTTCCGAAGAGATGACACTAATCAGGTAATCTTCGGCGGGCAGGATGTTGATAGCGGTAATCTTTCCCTCGTCTACTACCAATTTCAGCACACCGATGAAATGTTGGGTCTCCTGACGTTCCCAATGGAAATTAATGCCAATCGTTACATTGTGGATAGCAAAAGAAGCTTCGTTTTCCAATGGAGTGAAAGTCAGTTCCTGATACAAATTGCCGTTCCACAGGATGCCTCCTTCGCTGAATGACACGCGTTGTTCGCCTTCTACGCTTTCGCCTTTGGCAAGGAAACGTCCGTTCAGCTTAAATTCTATTTCTTGTGCGTTGAGTATGCCTACGCTTATTTCGGGTTCTTTCATTGTTATGTGTTTTTATTCACCACAGAGGACACAGAGTATCACAGAGGGAATGATTTCAATGTAAAAACTCTGTGTGCTCTGTGGGGAGTCTTGTTCATAAACTTACTTCTTGGTATATTTGTCGTATTTCTTCTTCTGTCAAGTTCTCAAAATCTTCGCGGCGTGGCGTTACAATCAAGCCAGCCATATCCAATGCACCGGGACTGACCAAGCGTTGCGTTTCGCCTTCTGCCGTGTAGCAGGAAGGGCGGTGCTTGTCTCTGGGGATGTATACAACGGTAAATCCTCGTTTTTCATCGGTCCAAGCGAAGAGGTTATAACGGGGTTCGTCTTCATTCGGATGTAAGGGCAAGGAGTGAAGATAATCTTCTATTAATCTGACATCAGAAGCCGAAGCCCTTTCGGTCATGAATGCTTGAACGGGGCAGGTATATCCTTCGATGCGATAGCTTCGGCATATATTCCCATCGGATAAGGATGCTTGTCCGACGAGTGTGGCGGTTTCCATCAATCGGTCCCATTGCAAGATAAGGGGAATATCCTGCATTCGTGCCGCTTGGAAATGGAAATGGTCGGGTGCCGATGCCCCACATTTGGCTCCGTTATAAAATACGGCATAACCCGGTGCGAAATGTTCGTTTAACCATTCCACTAATCTGCCCGGCAATTGACGTTCGGTTTTCCCCGCAAGTGTCTGAGGCTGATGCCGTTCGCTGGAGATAGTCAGGTGATTGGGCAAAATGGGGTAGGGGTTGATGCGCAGGTCGAACGGTTCGTCCAATTCGATGCGTAGAGAGTCTTGTTCAGCAGGTTTGTTTTCCAGACACAAGAAGCAGGGACGCTTTGCGATGCTGGCTTGGTCGAGCTTGGCGCAGGTAGAGACGGCGCGGGCAGGATTGAACTGTATGAAAACCACATTGTCCCCTAATTGGATGCGCCGGGTTTGAATATGGTCTAAAGCCTCGTGATTCGTGCGAGCCAATTCCCAATGCGCCAATTGCTGTTTAAAGAAACAGTTGCCCGGAAGGTCTTTCCCTTGAGCGATAAGCGCACGGCGTTGGGCGAGTTCCAAGGTACGTAAACTGTCTTTATAGGCATTGTTGCGGTTCACTTTCTCGATGCTCAAGGCAGCATCGGAGTTCCCTTCCCAACGGCGGCACAGATAGACTACATCGTATATGCGCCCGATGCGGTACCGGCGGGAGAATGCCAAGCCGAGGGCATAGTCTTCGCCATAGCTCACGTTAGGCACACCGATTTCGCGCAATAAGGGAGTAAAGAAGGCACGTGGCGCTCCCAGTCCGTTGATGCGCAGGGCATTGTTATGCCCGTTCTCGCTGGTCCATTCGCGGTGGTCGATTATGCCGGGAGGCAAAGTCTCCAGGCTAAAGTTGGTCATGCGGTACGAGCCGATGACCATGGCGCATTGCTCTTTATGGAATGTATCCATGATTCGTTGCAAGGTATCTGGACCGCTATACAGGTCATCGCTATCCAATTGCACGGCAAACCGTCCGCATCGGGCATCGCGTATGGCAAGGTCCCAGCATCCGCCTATGCCCAAGTCGGTGCGTTCGGGGATGAGGTGGACAATTTTCTTTTCTCCGGCATAGCGGCGGATGGCTTCGGTAGTTCCGTCGGTAGAGTGATTGTCAACGATAATCAGGTTATAATGGAATGTCGTTTCTTGTTCCAATACGGAACGGATAGCATCGTCAATGGTCCGTACCCGGTTCCGGACAGGGATAATAACCGAGGCTTCGCAAGGGAAATCGCCTTCGTTTAAGTCGATGCGATGTTCAACCGGAGGCAGATAAGCACCGGTTTTTTTCAAGTATCGGGTAAAGACGGTCTCCCGTTCTATTTGTACTGAGCGGTTGCGCGGGTCTACGTAGTCGAATTGTTTTTCTCCCGAACGTCGGGTGTCCGTTTCGGTCTCTGTATAAAGAAATTCGCGGATGTGGGTCAAGCTATACCGGCGGGATAAGGCGAGCCTTACGGCATAACTTGCCGAATAGGTATAATCGCTTTCCGTGCTAATTTCGAATACGGCTTGTTTCAGGGCTTCGGTGCGGTAGAGGATGAGTGACCCGAAATCGAAATCATCGCGCACACTTCCCGCCTGATAGTCGATAACCGGATGCGGGCGCAATTCTCCTTCGGTTTCTTCGTATCGGTCGGCATACACCATGCCGCACGAAGGGACGGATAAGTAATCTGTCATACGCTCCAAAGCCTGGCTTCCCAACCGGACGTGTTGCTTGGTGCGGCATACTAAGGTATAAGGGGTATGGCTCTCTGCCGCAATGTAGCGGTATGTCTCGGTATTGTCGGCACAGGGGATTTTCACCGTCCTGCATTCGGGCAATCCTTTTATAATGTCGTTCAGGTTTGTTTCTTCGCTACAAGCAATGAAACAAGTTATGTTTTTCTCCATAATCGTACTTCGTTTTTATATAGCAGGACAAATGTACGAAAATATTTAGTTCCTGCATCAGAGTAAGGTAAAAAATGCGTTCTTCTTAAGGTAGAGGATAAACCAAGCCAATTGCCTTTGTAAACGAAGCCTGCTTCGTTGGCTGATGCACCCTGCTTCGTCGGCTGATGCACCCTGCTTCGTTGGCTGATGCACCCTGCTTCGTTGGCTGATGCACCCTGCTTCGTTGGCTGATGAAGCCGTATGCATTTCTGGCAGCAGAAAACTGCCATTCTGGCAGGTGCCTGAAAAGTCGGATATTTCGTCCGTTTTATAACGGATATGTCATCAAAAAGCATTATCTTTGTCATCAAAATAACCGAAAGCGAATGAGTGAAATGAAGATAGCCTTATTGGGCAAGACACAGAGTGAACTGGTTGAAATCGTAAACAGATTGGGTATGCCTAAGTTTACGGCTGGACAAATTGCCCAGTGGTTATATAGCAAGAAAGTCGGCTCGATAGACGAAATGACCAATTTGTCTTTCAAGAACCGTGAGCGGCTGAAAGAAGATTACGAAGTAGGGGCTACGGCTCCGGTGCACGCCATGCGTTCGGTTGACGGGACTGTAAAATACCTTTTCCGTACGCCGGAAGGCAATTTTGTCGAGTCGGTTTATATTCCCGATGGCGAGCGCGCTACCTTGTGTGTCTCTTCTCAAGTGGGGTGCAAAATGAATTGCAAGTTCTGTATGACCGGCAAGCAAGGATATTCAGGCAGTTTGACCACAGCACAAATCATCAATCAGATTTATTCGATTCCAGAGCGGGATACGTTGACCAATATTGTATTTATGGGAATGGGTGAACCGCTTGATAATCTGGATGCTGTGTTACGCTCATTGGAGATTCTGACAGCGAAATATGGTTATGGCTGGAGTCCGAAACGGATTACGGTTTCAACCGTAGGCTTGCGCCGGGGATTGGAGCGTTTCCTGAATGAAAGTGATTGCCATTTGGCGGTCAGCCTGCATTCTCCTTTTCCGGCACAACGGGCAGAACTGATGCCTGCCGAAAAAGCTTTCCCGATAACCAAAATTGTGGAATTATTGCGGAAGTATGATTTCAGCAAACAACGCCGTTTATCTTTCGAATACATTGTATTCGGAGGAGTGAATGATAAGTTGATTTATGCGAAGGAACTGGTCAAATTGTTGCGCGGACTGGATTGCCGTATCAACCTGATTCGTTTTCATGCTATCCCGGATGTGGATTTGCAGGGGGCTGATATGCATACGATGCTTGCTTTTCGTGATTACCTGACCCAGCATGGCATTTTTGCGACGATTCGCGCATCGCGTGGCGAAGACATATTTGCAGCATGCGGCATGCTTTCAACGGCAGAACAACAGGCTGAAAAAAAGAGGAATTCCATAGACGTGTAAGAGAAAACGAAATATAAACGATTAATAATTGAGAAAAATGGAAGGAAATAAAATAAAGGTGGGAATCACCCATGGAGATATTAATGGGGTAGGTTACGAGGTTATTCTGAAAACATTTTCAGACCCGTTGATGCTGGAATTATGTACACCGGTCGTATATGGTTCGCCTAAAGTGGCGGCTTATCATCGGAAAGCAATGGATATATCAACCAATTTCAGTATTGTCAATTCTGCATCCGAAGCCCAAGAAGGCAGGTTGAGTGTGGTCAATTGTACGGAAGATGAATTGAAGGTAGAATTGTCTAAACCGACACAGGAAGGCGGACGGGCAGCAATGGATGCTTTGGAAAAAGCATTGAATGAATATCAGGAAGGCTTATTCGATGTTTTAATCACAGCCCCGTTAAATAGCAGTATGCTTCAGGCGGATGATTTACATGTCTCAAGTCATACTGAATACATAGAAAGAGAAATCGGGAAAAACCGGAAAGCATTGACAATGATGCTGAAAGGAGACCTAAGAATCGCTTTGGTAACCGGTCATATACCGGTAGGCGAAATAACCGAAACGTTGAGCAAAGAACTGATTATGGAGAAAATAGACATCTTCAACCGCTCTTTGAAGAAAGATTTCGGTATAGGTAGCCCACGCATTGCCGTTTTTGCCTTGAATCCTCATGCTGGCAATAATGGCTTGGCAGGTTCGGAAGAAGAGCAAATCATCATTCCGGCGATAGAGGCTATGATGCAGCGTGGGGTTTTGTGTTATGGTCCTTATCCTGCAGACAGTTTTATGGGTTCCGGCAATTACCGGCATTTCGATGGCATATTGGCTATGTATCACGACCAAGGTGCAGTGCCCTTTAAAGCATTGGCAATGAATGACGGCATTGTTTATACAGCCGGATTGCCTATCGTACGTACCTCTCCTGCACACGGAACAGCATACGACATTGCGGGAAAGGGTATTGCTTCGGAAGATTCGTTCCGACAAGCTGTCTATGCAGCGATTGATATATTCCGTCATCGTCGGATGGAAGAAGAAATCAGTGCGCATCCGTTGCGGAAACAATATTATGAGAAACGGGATGATAGCGATAAATTAAAATTGGATTCGACAGATGAAGAATAAACAACACATAGCTTTGGTGGGGAAGCAATACCGTTTTACATTTATATTGGTAACTTCCCTTTTCTTTCTTTGGGGGTTTGCACATGCTATCTTAGATGTATTGAATAAGCATTTTCAGGAATTGCTGGACATTTCGAAAACGCATTCTGCCTTTATTCAGGTCACGATGTATATGGGATATTTCGTTATGGCAATCCCTGCCGGATTATTCATTAACCGTTTTGGGTATCGGAGCGGAGTCGTTTTCGGGCTGTTGTTGTATGGGATAGGGGCATTGCTTTTTATTCCGGGACAGTATTTCGTTTCGTTTAATGCTTTTTTATTCGCTCTTTTTGTCATCGGATGCGGATTGACTTTCCTAGAGACAGCTGCCAATCCTTATGTCACCGAATTAGGAGCTAAAGAGACAGCAGCCAGCCGGTTGAACTTTGCCCAGTCGTTTAATGGATTAGGTTGTATTTGTGCTCCCTTATTGGTAGGTTTGTTCTTGTTCTCGGAGAATAAGGAACATCCTAATAGTGTCGCTTTCCCTTATGTATGTATGGGAGTGTTGGTTTTATTGGTTGCCTGTATTTTCTTGCGGGTAAAATTACCCGAAATTACGCATCAGGCGGAAGTGGACGATCAAGGAAAGCGTGTCAGCCTATGGTCGCATCGGCTTTTCATATTCGGATTGTTTGCCTTGTTTGCATACGAAGTGGCTGAGATATCCATTAACAGTTTCTTTATTAACTATGTGGTGGAGCAAAATTGGATGGATGCCCGCTATGCCTCGTTGATATTATCTTTCGGTGGTTTGGGCTTGTTTATGCTGGGGCGTTTTGCGGGAAGTTGGATTATGCAACGGGTCTGTGCCGAACGGATGTTGCTTTGGTGTGCAACAGGTACGGTTCTTACTACAACAGTCGTTTTGCTTGATGTAGGCATCGTCTCTTTGATAGCCTTGCTTTTAGGCTATGCATTCGAAGCTATTATGTTTCCTACCATATTTGCTCTTTCGTTAAAAGGGTTGGGCAGCCATACTAAACGGGCGTCTTCTTTTTTGATGATGTCGCCTGTAGGAGGTGTAGTCGGTCCCTTATTGATGGGGTTTGTTGCCGACCATACCGATTCCATGGTCTGGGCGTTTACCGTACCTTGGGTAGCGTATGCGATAGTATGGCTGTATGCCCGGAAAATGTATGCTATAGCAGCTCGTTGACTTCCGGTTATGCAGTAAGCAAAGGAATGTCGTGTACAATTACAGCCGAAAGGTAAGTAAGTGCATAAGTCAGACAAGCTATCAGAAAACACCAACGTGAAATGGTATGCCAAGGGCTTTGTTTCCCGTCTTTTACCTTCGGACGGCTTATCAAAGCAATGATGCTGGTGATGAACAATAATAAATGGATAATGCGGTAGCTTAAGTCTCCTGTCCATACAGTATTGGTTTGTGCCACATTGACTATAGCTCCAATATAAATAGCTGCAAAAATGAAAAGTTTAATAATTGTCTGCATGATTTTATAAGGTTTTATTTTTGCAAAGGTAGGTGTTTTCTTGGAAAAGAAGAAAATTGTAGGTCTGAAAAATAAGAGGGTGTACCGAAAATAGAAATTGATTTTCATTTCGGCACACCCTCTTATTTTTGTGTTAAAAACAAAGTTTCTTAAAAGAATCATTTGTATTCCTCTTCATAGTGCAGGAAAGGAAGTGTATTGAGCTTGTATTCGAAAAGCTCTTCCGGTTTGAAGAAGCGGTTTACCTCTACAATGGCGTTTTCAGGAGAATCTGAAGTATGGACAATGTTTTCCTGATTGCTTACACAATAATCGCCGCGGATTGTTCCGGGAGTAGCTGCACGGCCATTGGTGGCACCGGTCATAGAACGGACAACTTGCACGGCATCGACTCCTTCATAGCAACAAGCGATAACGGGTGAAGCCATCATAGACTTCTTGACACGTGCAAAGAAAGGTTTGTCTGCCAAATGTGCATAATGCTCGTTTAAAAGCTCATCGGTAAGCTGCATCATTTTCATGCCCGCCAAGCGAAGTCCTTTTCGTTCAAAACGGGTTGTAATTTCTCCAATCAGTCCGCGTTGTACGGCACTGGGTTTTAAGATGACCAATGTTTTTTCAAAGCTCATAGTAGTAAATCTTTTTTTATAGGTTGATGATTCACAAAGCTATGATTTATTTGGCAAAAAAACAAAGAAAAACAACGGTTTCTTCTTATTTTATTTCTTCAGGCTTTAATTCGCTTTCTTTTATAATGGCTAATGCCATGTTTTCCGTTCCGCTAAAGGGCCCGGACTTTTCCAGCTTGATTGTAGATAATGCTGCGGCAAATGCGCCTGCCTCAGGATAAGATGCACCTTTGTTGCGCATATATAAATAGCCTAACATATAAGTGTCTCCACATCCGGTGGCATCTACGACTTCTTTCGGAGGATAGGCGGGAATACGATATAGTTTTTCTTCTACATAAATCAGCGAGCCTTCACTGCCTAATGTCAACAACACTTCCTTTACGCCCCATTCGTGTAGTAAAGAAACGGCTTCGCGATAATCAGTGGAACCGGTTAATACGGCGGCTTCGTGTTCATTTACTTTTAAGATGTCTACATAGTTCAGTGCTTCTTTCTTTTCAGCCCAGTCGACCGGATATACTTTTTCCCCACGCACTTCACGCAAATAGCCTTGGGCATCTACCGATAAGGTGCCTTTGGTAGACAAATATTTGATAACATCTAACGAAAAATCATCTGAAAGCAAACTGCCTAAATGGAAAAAGCGTGCCTCTAAGTGTTTGAGTTTGTCTACAGTGAATGGATCTGCTTTAGCCAACACACGTTGGGTACGGTTATTCTGATTCTCTTCGTATTTGTTTTCAAAATATACGGTATGACGGCTAGGGATTACTTCCACGTCAATGCCTTTGGCACGAAGTTCATCAACAGATTGGTATTCACTCGCAGCCAATGAGGTTACCAACTTGTAGTGTTTGTAGTCATTTAAATGGTAAATGCCATGTGAGAAATAATACGAAGTACCTCCCGGCATGTATGTTGTTTGTTTAGGCGTAATTATCTTATCAAGTGTAATATGCCCGATGCAGCAAATGTCATTCATGTAACACGTTTGTTATTTATATTAAAAAACGGATGCAAAGATAATACTTTTCTGAATGACAGAGAAACCTCTTGTCGGTTTTTGTAGGCAAATGTGCTTGAAGTATGGTTGTTTTTTCAGATTAGTGGCTTATTTTGAATAAACTTACAACGGGTTTGCATAAACGGGTATGAATAAATCTTCATTGGGCCAGTGTGGCAGATAAAAAAGCGGTACGGGATTTCCACTGATGCCAGACCAATCTATACGGCGTACTTGACTGAAATCTGGTGCGCCGAAGTCGAATGACCGACCGTAAAGTAGAATGGCTCTTCGACTTTCGTCTGCTTTCCACAATCCGCCACCGTAGGGACATTGTTCGCCAAAACTTAATAAGTCTTTGTGTAAATAAACGTGTCCGAACTTCAAAACCCCTTCTTGATTGATGATAAATTTCTGATACATGTTCTCCTTTAATATATATAAGTGATATTTTATAGGGCAAAGTTACAATTTTCTTGGTAATGTGGAATTGTTGTTTTAAGAATTTTGATTTGAAGCTTGTTTCTATTTTGTTGTGAGCTTTATTTGAAATGTCGGGCAGATTGCCCGTTTATTTTTTGGCAGATTGGTACAGTATTATTCATATTTTATTATCTTTGTAGGCGAATTTTGGATGATTAATAAGCCATTTGACAGGTAAAAATGAAGAAAATGGCTTGATAATTGAAAAACATGTTGTGAAACACATTAATTTATGTACAAAGTTCGCTACTTATTTGTAATATTGCAGTCGAATTAGTGTAGATAATACACTAATTAAAAATACCAGGGATTTCAGATGCCTGCGTGACCTTTGAGATCTAATTGAAAACATAATATTTAAAAAAAACAATGTAATTATGAATTGGAATTCAAGTGAATTTATTTGGCTCGATTGGGCTGTATTAGCCGTAGGAGTCATTCTGATTGCATGGGCAGTGTATCGTGCAATCCAAAAAGACAAAAAGCTACAACAAGGAGCCAACAGTGAAGATTACCTTTTTGGTAAGGGTGAACCCTGGTACATTATCGGAGCGGCTATTTTTGCTGCAAATATCGGTTCAGAACATCTTGTCGGTTTGGCAGGTACAGGTGCAAAAGACGGTGTCGGCATGGCACACTGGGAAATGCAAGGATGGATGATTCTTATTCTTGGATGGTTGTTTGTCCCGTTCTATCAATTATTGAATAACAAGTTAGGGAAAATCATTACGATGCCTGATTTCCTGAAGTTCCGTTATACTCAGCGCACCGGTTCGTGGCTTTCTATTATTACCTTAATCGCTTATATCTTGACTAAAGTTTCGGTTACAGCGTTTACGGGTGGTATTTTCTTTGAATACCTTTTAGGCTTACCATTCTGGTATGGAGCGATCGGATTGATTGCTATTACGGCAGTATTTACTGTATTTGGAGGTATGAAAGGCGTTATGACTTTGTCTGCAATTCAAACTCCTATTCTTATTATAGGTTCTTTCCTCGTGCTGTTCCTCGGCTTGAATATGTTGGGAGACGGTAGCATTGTGGAAGGTTGGAGACAGATGATGGCTGTATGTAATGCGGCGCACGACGGATTCGGAACTACACACATGTTCCATACTGACCCTGCCGACCCGATGTATCCGAAGTTCCCCGGATATGTAGTATTCTTGGGCGCATCTATTATCGGTTTCTGGTATTGGTGTACTGACCAACATATCGTACAGCGTGTTCTTGGCCAGACTAAAGGTGAAGACAATGCGACTGTAATGAAACGTGCTCGCCGTGGTACTATCGCAGCCGGTTATTTTAAATTGTTGCCGATTTTCATGTTCTTGATTCCGGGTATGGTTGCATACGCACTTTCATTGAAAGCAGGCAGTGGAGTTGTGATGGATATTACCAATACTCACGATACGGACGGTGCATTTGCCATGATGGTGAAGAATATTTTGCCCGCAGGTGTGAAAGGTATTGTAACAATCGGTTTCGTTTGTGCACTTGTTGCTTCTTTGGCTGCATTCTTCAATAGTTGCGCTACTTTGTTTACGGAAGACTTCTATAAACCGATGAAGAAGGGCATGAGCGAAAGCCATTATGTATTTGTAGGCCGTTTGGCAACAGTGGTTGTTGTGATTTTAGGTTTGGCATGGATGCCGATTATGATGAATATGGGTAACTTGTATTCTTATTTGCAAGACATCCAGTCTTTAATTGCTCCGGCTATGGTAGCTGTATTCGCTCTTGGTATCTTCTCGAAGAAAATTACTCCGAAAGCCGGTGAATGGGGACTTATCGGTGGTTTCTTGATTGGTATGGTACGTTTGTTGACCAATGTTCTCACCGAATCAGGTACGAAAGTGATGGACGGTGCATTTTGGGAATACACATCTTGGTTCTGGCAAACCAATTGGCTGATATTTGAAGTATGGTTGCTCGTCTTCATCATTATTCTGATGGTCGTAGTTTCTTGCTTTACTCCGGCTCCTTCTAAAGAGCAAGTGGAAGCTATTACATTTACAAGTGATTATAAAAAATCTATTAAGGAAAGCTGGAACAAGTGGGATGTTATCGCTACATTGGGCGTTGTAGCTTGTTGTGCTGCATTCTATTGGTATTTCTGGTAAGTAAAATATTGTAGAGACGTGGGTTGTGCCACGTCTCTATTATAGTATATACACAATCGTAAAAAATAGTGATTATGAAAAACATTAGAACATCTGTTTTAGGTATGGGCGCAGTATTGGCTGTATTGGCTGGTTGTGCTACGCAAGAAAAGGAACCTGTTCTGACCCTTTCGGGTTTGAATCCTGCTAATTTTGAAACAACTATTGACGGAACAAAGCAGACAAAATTATATACACTAAAGAACCATAAGGGTATGGAAGTGTGTATAACGAACTTTGGAGGACGAATCGTTTCGTTGATGGTTCCCGATAAAAATGGAACGATGACTGATGTCGTATTAGGCTTTGACAGTATTGCCGATTATCAAAATATCCCAAGTGATTTTGGCGCTTCAATCGGGCGGTATGCCAATCGCATTAATCAAGGAAAGATGAAGATTGAAGGTACATTATATCAATTGCCTACAAATAACTTCGGACATTGTTTGCATGGTGGTCCTACGGGTTGGCAGTACCAAGTGTACGAAGCTAACCAGACGAACGACAGTACTTTGGTGTTGACAATGAATTCAGCAGATGGCGACAACAATTTCCCTGGTAATGTGACTGCACATGTAACTTATTCATTGACTGCTGATAATGCCGTTGATATTAAGTACGATGCAACGACTGATAAGACTACAGTCATTAACATGACAAACCATTCATATTTTAATTTGAATGGCGATCCTTCTAAGCCTGGAACTGACCAGATTCTGTATGTTGCATCTGACAGTATTACACCTGTAGACAGTACTTATATGACCAATGGAAAGATGATGGCTGTAAAAGGGACTCCATTTGACTTTAATACTCCGAAAGCTATTGCTCCTGCGGTAACGGAATTTGATAACGAACAAGTGAAGTTCGGAAACGGATTTGACCATAACTGGGTATTGAAAACAAAAGGTGATATTAGTCAAGTTGCTGCAAAACTGACTAGCCCGACTACAGGAATCACATTGACGGTTTATACGGACGAACCAGGCATTCAAGTATATACCGGTAATTTCCTTGATGGGACAGTGAAGGGTAAGAAAGGCATAGTTTATCCGCAACGCGCATCGGTATGTTTAGAAACTCAGCATTATCCCGATAGCCCTAATAATCCGCAATGGCCTTCTGTTATTCTGAAACCGGGAGAAACTTATCAAAGTCATTGTATTTTCCAATTTGGTGTAGAATAAAAGACATAATGATTATGGCTTCATATTACAGTAATAATCCTAAATTCTATGTAGGCGTTGACTGCATCATATTCGGTTTCGAGAAAGGACAGTTAAGCTTGTTGTTACTTCAACGGGATTTTGAACCTGCGAAAGGACAATGGTCGTTGATGGGCGGTTTTGTTCAAGAAAACGAAAGTGCGGATGATGCGGCAAAGCGGGTGCTGTATGAATTGACTGGATTAAAAGATGTATATATGGAGCATATTGGGGCTTTTGGCGAAATTCATAGAGACCCAGGTGAACGGGTTATTTCATTGGCATATTATGCTTTGGTTAACATTAACGAATATGATCGCGAATTAGTCCAACGGCATAATGCGCATTGGGTCAATATTGAAGAGTTGCCTGACTTGATTTTTGACCATAACCAGATGGTGGAAAAAGCAAGGACTGCAATGAAAGAAAAAGCTTCAACGGCCCCTATCGGATTTAATTTGCTTCCTGAATTGTTTACGCTCACCCAACTGCAAAGTCTGTATGAGGCTATCTATGGGGAAACGATGGATAAGCGTAATTTCAGGAAACGCATTGCTGATATGGGGTTTATAGAAAAAACAGATAAAATAGATAAAACAGGGTCGAAAAGAGGAGCTTCGCTTTATAAATTTAATAGCAAAGCTTACCGGAAAGACCCGAAATTCAAATTATAAAGATTATGTTAGAAGAATTAAAAGAAAAAGTATTCCGTGCTAACCTCGACTTAGTGAAACACGGACTGGTTATTTTCACTTGGGGAAATGTTTCTGGCATTGACCGTGAAAAAGGGCTGGTGGTCATCAAACCTAGCGGAGTGTCATACGATGAAATGAAGGCTTCAGATATGGTAGTGGTAGATTTGGACGGAAACGTGGTAGAAGGCGATTTGCGTCCGTCAAGTGATACACCTACTCATTTGGTTCTTTATAAAGCATTCAAGGAAATCGGGGGAGTGGTACATACTCATTCTACATACGCTACAGCGTGGGCGCAAGCCGGATGTGATATTCCGAATATAGGAACTACACACGCTGATTATTTTCACGAAGCCATTCCTTGTACGGATGATATGACCGAAGAGGAGGTAAAAGGTGAATATGAGTTGGAAACCGGAAATGTGATTGTAAAACGTTTTGAAGGTATAAATCCGGTGCATACACCTGGTGTATTGGTAAAGAACCACGGTCCGTTCTCGTGGGGTAAAGATGCACATGATGCTGTACATAATGCGGTAGTTATGGAACAAGTAGCTAAAATGGCAAGCATTGCTTATGCTGTTAATCCGCATCTGACCATGAATCCGTTGTTAGTAGAGAAACATTTCAGCCGTAAGCATGGACCGAACGCTTATTACGGACAGAAAAAATAATAGAAATTTAAGAAACCCAATTTAAAACAATAAACAACTATGAACACATTTGATCAATTTGAAGTATGGTTCGTAACAGGAGCACAGCTTCTGTACGGAGGTGATGCAGTTATTGCAGTAGACGCACATAGCAACGAAATGGTAGCCGGACTGAATAATAGCGGAAAGTTGCCGGTGAAAGTAGTATATAAAGGTACAGCAAATTCTTCAAAAGAAGTAGAAGCTGTAATGAAGGCAGCCAACAACGATGAAAAATGTATCGGTGTTATCACATGGATGCATACATTCTCGCCTGCTAAAATGTGGATTCACGGTTTGCAACAATTGAAGAAACCGTTGCTTCACTTGCACACTCAATATAACAAGGAAATTCCTTGGGATACCATGGATATGGACTTCATGAACTTGAACCAGTCGGCTCATGGCGACCGTGAATTCGGACACATTTGTACCCGTATGCGTATCCGTCGTAAAGTGGTTGTAGGCTATTGGCAAGACGAAGAAACTCAACGCAAGATTGCTGTCTGGATGCGTGTTTGCGCTGCATGGGCAGATGCTCAGGATATGTTGATTATCCGTTTCGGCGATCAGATGAACAACGTAGCCGTAACTGACGGTGACAAAGTAGAAGCCGAAGTACGTATGGGTTATCATGTAGATTATTGTCCAGTGAGTGAATTGATGGAATATCATGCTCAGGTGAAGGATGAGGATGTCAAAGCTTTGGTAGACGAATATTTCCGCTTGTATGATACCGACATCAATAATGATGGTCGTACCGCTGAATATACTGTGCTTTGGAATGCAGCTAAGGCAGAACTTGCTTTGCGTGCTATCTTGAAGGCTAAAGGAGCGAAAGGTTTCACTACCAATTTCGATGATTTGGGTCAGACAGACGGAAGCCACTTCGACCAAATTCCGGGACTCGCTTCTCAACGTTTGATGGCAGAAGGTTATGGATTCGGTGCAGAAGGCGACTGGAAATCGGCTGCTCTTTACCGTACGTTGTGGGTGATGAACCAAGGTTTGCCTAACGGTTGCTCATTCTTGGAAGACTATACCTTGAACTTCGACGGTGAAAACAGTGCTATCTTGCAGGCTCACATGTTGGAAGTATGTCCGTTGATTGCAGCTAAGAAACCTCGTTTGGAAGTTCATTTCTTAGGTATTGGCGTTCGCAAGAGCCAGACTGCACGTTTGGTATTTACCAGCAAGACCGGTGCAGGTTGCACGGCTACAGTTGTAGACTTGGGCAATCGTTTCCGTCTGATTGTAAACGATGTAGAATGTATCGAACCGAAACCGCTGCCTAAGTTGCCGGTAGCTTCTGCTTTGTGGATTCCGCAGCCTAACTTTGAAGTCGGAGCCGGTGCATGGATTTTGGCAGGTGGTACACACCATTCTTGCTTCTCATACGACCTGACTGCTGAATATTGGGAAGATTATGCAGAAATTGCAGGAATCGAAATGGTACATATCAATAAAGATACCACTATCAGCGATTTCAAGAAAGAACTTCGCATGAATGAAGTTTATTATATGCTGAATAAGGCACTTTGCTGATTGTAAAAGGGAACACAGAGACACGGAGACACTGAGTCTTAAATGATGTTTATCCTCTGTGCCTTTGTGTCTCTGTGTTTATTTCTAACTTTTTTAATTCTTATATCATGGATACAAACACAAAATCGATTATCGAATCGGGTAAAGCTATTTTAGGTATTGAATTCGGTTCGACCCGTATTAAGGCAGTGTTGATTGACCCGGAAAACAAACCTATTGCCCAAGGAAGCCATACGTGGGAAAATCAATTGATTGATGGACTTTGGACATATAGTATTGATGCCATTTGGAGCGGGCTTCAAGACTGTTATGCAGACCTTCGTGCAGATGTGAAAAAGCAATATGATACTGAAATCGAATCATTAGCGGCTATTGGAATCAGTGCTATGATGCACGGTTATATGGCGTTCAATGATAAAGAAGACATTCTTGTTCCTTTCCGTACATGGCGTAATACCAATACGGGGATAGCTGCTGCTGCTTTGTCTGAAGCTTTTGTTTATAATATTCCACTCCGCTGGAGCATTTCCCATTTATATCAGGCTATTTTGAATGGCGAACCGCATGTAAAGGATATAGACTATCTGACTACATTGGCAGGATATGTTCATTGGCAATTGACGGGGAAAAAGGTTTTAGGCATTGGCGATGCATCAGGTATGCTTCCTATTGACCCGGAAACTAAGAATTATTCGGCTGCAATGGTAGAAAAATTCGATAAAATGATTGCTCCGAAAGGATTCTCTTGGAAATTGACAGACATTCTTCCTAAAGTGCTTTTGGCAGGTGAAAATGCCGGTTTCCTTACTCCTGAAGGTGCCAAGAAGCTTGATGTGTCAGGACATTTGAAAGCTGGAACCCCGCTTTGTCCTCCCGAAGGTGATGCAGGCACGGGTATGGTAGCCACCAATGCAGTAAAGCAACGTACCGGAAATGTATCTGCGGGTACTTCATCGTTCTCAATGATTGTATTGGAGAAAGATTTGTCGAAGCCATACGAAGTAATTGATATGGTGACCACACCTGATGGAAGTCTGGTAGCAATGGTACATTGTAACAACTGTACTTCCGACCTTAATGCATGGGTGAACCTCTTCAAGGAATATCAGGAATTGTTGGGAGTTCCGGTAGATATGAATGAAGTATTCGGGAAATTGTATAATCATGCTTTGGAAGGTGATGCTGATTGTGGCGGATTGATATCTTATAACTATATTTCAGGCGAACCGGTGACCAAATTGGCTGAAGGAAGACCTTTGGTTGTACGTTCTGCCAATGATAAATTCAATCTAGCCAACTTCATGCGCGCGAATCTTTATGCCTCTGTTGCTGTATTGAAGATTGGTAATGACATTCTTTTCAATGAAGAGAAAATCAAAGTAGACCGCATCACAGGTCATGGCGGATTATTCAAGACCAAAGGGGTAGGCCAGCGTATTTTGGCAGCTGCTCTTAATTCACCTATTTCAGTTATGGAAACAGCTGGTGAAGGCGGTGCTTGGGGTATTGCTTTGTTAGGCTCTTATCTTGTAAACAATACTAAGAAACAATCGCTTGCCGATTTCTTGGACGAACGGGTCTTTGCTGGAAATACGGGCGTAGAAATCAAGCCTGTACCTGAAGATGTAGCAGGATTCAATGCTTATATTGAAAGCTATAAGGCTGGATTGCCTATCGAAGAAGCTGCTGTAAAATGCAAAATCAGTGAATAATGTTGAATGTAGAAGAAATAAAACAATACTTATGAAAACCAAATTTTTTATTAGTGGGTTGATGTTGAGTGCGGCTATGACTCTTTCTGCTCAGCAACAAGCAATTGTTACAATCCACGCAGACCAAGGAGAACAAATTATCCCGAAAGAAATTTACGGACAGTTTGCCGAACATCTGGGAACGTGTATTTATGGTGGCTTATGGGTAGGCGAAGATTCTCCTATCCCTAATACAAATGGCTATCGGAACGATGTGCTTGAAGCTTTGAAGAAGCTGAAAGTACCCGTATTGCGCTGGCCCGGCGGATGTTTTGCCGATGAATACCATTGGATGGACGGAATTGGTCCAAAAGAAAATCGTCCCCGCATGGTAAACAATAACTGGGGAGGTACGGTTGAAGACAACAGTTTCGGTACTCATGAATTCTTGAATCTTTGCGAAATGTTGGGATGTGAGCCGTACATTAGTGGAAATGTAGGCAGTGGAAGTGTAGAAGAAATGGCAAAATGGGTGGAATATATGACATCCGAACAAGGCAGCCCGATGGCTAAATTGCGTAAAGAGAATGGACGCGAGAAACCTTGGAAAGTCAAATATTTTGGCGTAGGTAACGAAAGCTGGGGATGCGGCGGAAGTATGCGTCCGGAATATTATGCGGATTTGTATCGCCGTTATTCTACTTATTGCCGTAATTACAATGGCAATGTTTTGTTTAAGATTGCCAGCGGTGCCAGTGATTATGATTATAACTGGACAGAAGTGTTGATGCAGAACATCGGTCATCGTATGGATGGAGTATCTTTGCATTATTATACTGTTCCGGGTTGGACTGGAAGCAAAGGCTCTGCAACCAAATTCTCTACGGATGACTATTATTGGACAATGGGCAAATGCCGCGAGATAGAAGATGTGATGAAACGCCACATTGCTATTATGGATAAATACGACCCAAAGAAGCAAATCGCGTTGATTGTAGACGAGTGGGGTACTTGGTGGGATGAAGAACCCGGAACAGTGCCCGGACATTTGTATCAACAAAATACCATGCGTGATGCCTTTGTTGCTTCTTTGTCGTTGGATATTTTCCATAAATACACTGACCGTGTGAAGATGACGAATATCGCTCAAATTGCCAATGTACTCCAGTCTATGATTCTGACAAAAGAGGATAAGATGGTGTTGACTCCGACTTATCATGTCTTTGAGATGTATAATGTACATCAAGACGCGACATTCTTGCCGGCTGATTTGCAATGTGCTTATAAGAATGTGCGTGATGCGCGTAATGTGCCGATGATTAGTTCTACAGCTTCGCGTGACAAAGAAGGTCGTATTCATGTATCGCTTTCGAATATCAGTTTGACCGAATCAGCTGACGTAACCATTAATTTGGAAGGTATAAACGGCAAGCAAGTTTCAGGACGTATTCTAACTGCTGATAAGATTGATGATTATAATACGTTTGAAAATCCTGAAGTCATTGCACCGAAAGCATTTAAGGATGCAAAGATACAGAAAGGTGCATTGTTGGTGAAGATTCCTGCTAAATCAATTGTTGTATTGGAAATTAAATAATTGAACCATGAAAAAAACAACTGTTTTTAGTTTGATGCTGTCAGCTTGCTGTTTTGCAGGATTGTCTGCACAAGAAGCCAACCATTTTGTGGTAAAGGCTAATAAGTTGGGGGCGGAAATACAGCCAACTATGTATGGACACTTTTTTGAAGACATCAATTATGGTGCTGATGGAGGTCTGTATGCTGAGTTGATAAAAAACCGTTCGTTTGAGTTTCCGAATCGTTTGCAAGGTTGGAAAACTTTCGGCAAGGTAGCAGTGTTAGATAACGGGCCGTTCGACCGTAATCCTCACTATGTACGCCTTTCTAATCCGGGGCATGCACACAAGCGTACCGGACTGGAAAACGAAGGCTTCTTTGGTATCGGTTTGAAGGCGAATGAGAAATACCGTTTTAGCGTATGGGCAAAAGGAAACGGTCAGAAAATATTGGTTGAATTGATTGATCCGGCTTCGATGGGCGAGACTCAGGTAATGGTTTCGGGCGAAATCGAAATCAATTCTGCCGACTGGAAGAAGTACGAATTGGTGCTTACCGCTCCTCAAACCTTTGCTAAGGCGCATCTGCGCATCTTCTTGGCATCAGGCGGTGATGTGGACTTGGAGCACGTTTCTCTTTTCCCGGTTGATACATGGAAAGGGCGTGAGAACGGTTTGCGTAAAGACCTTGTGCAAGCATTGGTTGATACGAAACCCGGTGTGTTCCGTTTCCCGGGCGGCTGTATTGTAGAAGGAACGGAAATTGACGACCGTTACCAATGGAAAAATTCAGTTGGTCCGGTAGAAAACCGTCCGTTGAACTCAAACCGTTGGGAATATACCTTCCCGCACCGTTATTATCCTGATTATCATCAGACATACGGTATGGGATTCTACGAACTTTTCTTGCTTTCAGAAGATATGGGGGCAGAACCGCTTCCGATTGTCAATGTAGGTTTGGCTTGCCAGTATCAGAATGATGACCCGAAAGCGCATGTACCCGTAGACCAATTGGACAGCTATATCCAGGATGCGCTCGACCTTATTGAATTTGCTAATGGTGACGAATCGACTGAATGGGGAAAATTGCGTGCCGATATGGGACATCCGGCACCGTTTAATCTGAAGTTTATCGGTGTGGGCAACGAACAATGGGGACCTGAATATCCCGAACGCTTGAAATATTTTGTTGATGCTATCCGTAAGGCATATCCAGACATTCAGATTATCGGTTCATCTGGTCCTAACTCAGAAGGTAAGGATTTCGATTACTTGTGGCCGGAAATGAAGAAACTGAAAGTGGATTTGGTAGACGAACATTTCTACCGTCCGGAAGATTGGTTCTTGAAATCAGGAAACCGTTATGATAATTACGACCGTAAGGGACCGAAAGTATTTGCAGGCGAATATGCTTGTCACGGAAAGGGCAAGAAATGGAATCATTTCCATGCTTCTTTGCTCGAAGCCGCTTTCTTGACAGGGGTAGAACGCAATGCTGATGTGGTTTATATGGCTACTTACGCTCCGCTGTTGGCTCATGTAGAAGGCTGGCAATGGCGTCCGGACTTGATTTGGTTCGATAACTTGCGCAGTGTACGTTCTTGCAGTTGGCATGTACAATATTTGTATGGTCACAATAAGGGAACACAAGTAGTACCTTTGTTAATGGACGGAAAAGCAGTAAGCGGACAAGCAGACCAGAATGGTTTGTTTGCTAGTGCCGTTTGGGATGAACCGACAAAGAGCTATATAATTAAGGTAGTGAATGTATCGGATAAGGCACAGCCGGTCAGCATCGAGTTTGACGGATTGAAGAAGAAGAAATTGGCAGAACAAGCTACTTGTATTCTTTTCCATTCGGATGAACCTGATGCAGAAAATACATTGGATAACCCGAATTTGATTGTTCCGAAAGAAAGTAAAGTATCGGTAGAAGGAAAGAATTTGCAGGCAGAAATTGGTGCACAGACTTTTGCTATCTATCGGATTGCTGTACAATAAGTATAAAACTATACATTTAAACGAAGCAGGCTTCATCGGTCATCGAAGCCTGCTTCGTTGCTTATTACATACGGCTTCATCGGCAGATGAAGCCGTATGCGTATAAAAAGAAGCCCAAATGAATGAGAATTAATCCGCACTATCCGCAGTTTATTCCGTAGATTTTTTCTACTTTTGCGTGAAACATCATCCATGAGTACTATGACAGAAATAGAAAGAATCGACCAGTTGCGTGAAGAACTGCATCTTCACAATTATAAATATTATGTAGAAAATGCGCCCGTCATTTCCGATCAGGAGTTCGACCGGTTGATGCGTGAGTTGCAAGACCTTGAAGCACGGCACCCCGAACATTACGACCCTAATTCGCCTTCGGTGCGGGTGGGAAGCGACATCAACAAGAACTTCGTTCAGGTAGAACACCGCTATCCGATGCTTTCGTTGGGGAATACGTATTCGCAAGCTGAAGTGACAGAGTTTTATGAACGTATCGCAAAAGCGTTGAACGAGGAGTTCGAAATCTGTTGTGAACTGAAATACGACGGAACTTCCATTTCGTTGACTTACGAAGACGGGAAGTTGGTGCGTGCCGTAACACGCGGAGACGGTGTGCGAGGAGATGACGTAACAGACAATGTGAAGACCATTCGCGCCATTCCGTTGGTGTTGCACGGCGAAGGCTATCCCCGTCAGTTCGAAATGCGTGGCGAAGTACTGATGCCGTGGAAAGTGTTCGAAGAATTGAACCGTGAACGCGAACTGCGCGAAGAGCCTTTGTTCGCTAATCCGAGAAACGCGGCTTCGGGTACACTGAAATTGCAGAATTCTGCAGAAGTGGCTGCTCGTAAGCTCGACTCTTACCTTTATTATATGTTGGGTGAAGACCTGCCTTACGACGGGCATTACGAGAATCTGCAAGAGGCTGCCCGGTGGGGATTCAAAATCTCACATGTATCACGTAAGGTGAAGACTCTACAGGAGATATTCGACTTTATCAATTATTGGGACGTGGAACGGAAGAACTTGCCCGTGGCTACCGACGGCATCGTATTGAAGGTAAACTCTCAACGCCAGCAGCGCAATCTGGGCTATACCGCCAAGTCACCCCGCTGGGCAATTGCTTATAAGTTTCAGGCGGAACGTGCCTTGACCCGTTTGCTGAAAGTCACCTACCAAGTGGGACGCACGGGAGCCGTTACACCGGTTGCCAATCTAGAACCTGTACAGTTGGCTGGTACGATAGTTAAACGTGCCTCGCTGCACAATGCCGATATCATCGCTTCGCTTGATTTGCATATCGGCGACAATGTATATGTGGAAAAGGGAGGCGAAATTATCCCCAAAATAACGGGTGTGGATGTGACTTCTCGTCCCGAAGGGAGCGAAAAAGTGACCTTCATCACTCATTGCCCCGAATGTGGAAGCCCGCTGGTGCGCTATGAAGACGAAGCTGCTTATTACTGTACCAACGAAAGTTCTTGTCCGCCACAGATAAAGGGAAAAATCGAACACTTCATTAGCCGACGTGCGATGAACATCGAGGGTTTAGGACCTGAAACCGTTGACCAATTTTATCAAGAGGGATTGATACACGATGTAGCAGACCTTTATACGCTGAAGGCAGAAGACCTCGTGCGCTTGGAGCGTATGGGCGAAAAGTCGGCGGAGAATATCATCCAAGGCATTGCCCGTTCATGTGAAGTGCCTTACGAGCGGGTACTTTTCGCGTTGGGCATCCGCTTTGTAGGAGAGACAGTAGCCAAGAAAGTAGCGCGCGCCTTCCGTTCCATAGACATATTGGCGGCAGCTACGCTCGATGACTTGATTCATGTAGACGAAATTGGCGAAAAGATAGCGGGCAGTATCCTGCGCTATTTTGCCGATGAGAAAAACCGCAATATTATCGAACGGTTGCGCTTGGCTGGCTTGAATTTGGAAGCCGATGAGGAAGACCTTGCGGGGCATACCGACAAGCTGCAAGGCAAGTCAATCGTCATTAGCGGTGTCTTCGCCCGCCATTCGCGCGATGAATATAAAGCGATGATAGAGAAACATGGAGGTAAGAATGTGGGCAGTATCTCGAAAAAGACCAGCTTCATTTTAGCAGGCGACAATATGGGTCCCAGCAAGTTGGAGAAAGCCCAAGCTTTGAATATTCCGATAATGAACGAAGATGAATTCTTGGCGATGGTGGGAGAATCGTAATATATTATCAAACGCAGAGGCGCAAAAACGCAAAGTTTTCAATTTAGAGAAAGCAAAGGGCGCATAAAACTTTGTAAACTTTGTCTTCTCAAAAATAGTCCTCCGCGTCTTTGCGTCTCTGCGTTTGATAAAATGGCGCAATATATAAATAATTAATAGCATATTTGTCATTTGAAAAGAAAATATTCGTACTTTTGCGAAAAGAATGTAGCATTTATAGTTTGATTTATGATACGAAAGAGACTGAAAGGAATGGGAGTGGCATTGGTCACTCCTTTCAACGAAGACGGGAGCGTGGATTATAATTCACTGCTCAGACTGGTGGAATACCAAATACAGAATGGAATTGATTTTCTTTGTGTATTGGGAACGACCGCCGAAACACCGACATTGACTTCCGAAGAAAAACAAAAGATAAAACAAGTCGTTATCGAACGGGTAAACGGACGGGTGCCTATCCTGTTGGGAGTGGGCAGCAACTGCACGCAGACGGTAGTCGATACATTGAAGAATGACGATATGACGGGAGTGGATGCCGTATTGGTAGCCGTACCTTATTATAATAAGCCTTCGCAGGAAGGTCTTTACCAGCATTATAAAGCCATTGCTCAAGCTACGGACTTGCCTATTGTGCTTTACAATGTGCCTGGACGCACTGGAGTGAATATGACGGCAGAAACCACTTTGCGTTTGGCACGTGATTTTGAGAACATTGTGGCTATCAAGGAAGCATCGGGCAACATTACCCAAATGGACGACATTATCAAAAACAAACCTGCCAACTTCGATGTCATTTCGGGAGATGACGGCATTACGTTCCCGCTTATCACTCTTGGAGCTGTGGGTGTGATTTCGGTTATTGGAAATGCCTTTCCGCGTGAGTTTAGCCGAATGGTCCGTTTGGCATTGGCTGGCGATTATCCTAGTGCATTGGCGATTCATCACCAATTCACTGAACTCTTCAAATTGCTTTTCGTCGACGGCAATCCAGCGGGAGTAAAGGCGATGCTCAGTATGATGGGAATGATTAAGAACCGTTTGCGTCTTCCATTAGTTCCTACCCGCATTACTACGTTCGAAGAGATGCGTCGCATCCTGAACGAACTACAGATAAAGTGCTGAAAGGTTATTGTCAAAAAAGGGGCTGTATCAAAATAAAAATCCACTTTCATTTTGATACAGCCCCTTTTTGTATGCATTTTTATGTTATAGGATTATTCGAAACAATAGAGTTCGGAGGGTAATGTTCGTTTTAGTGGTATGATTTGCACATCTCGTCCAGCTATGATTTCGTGTTCGCGCAAAGCCAATTCTACTGTCTTGTAAGCCAATTCGGGGTGATTATTGTCTTTACTCAAGTGGCATAGCCAAACGTATTTTAGGTTAGGCGGGAAATGTTCAGCCAAGAATTGGGCTGTTTCCCGATTGCTCATGTGCCCGTTGGCACCGGCGATACGTACTTTTAAATGGGGTGGGTAAGGACCCATTTGCAACATGGCATCATCGTAATTCGCCTCTATAATGAGGTAGTCGGCTCGCGCTATATAAGCTGCAGCTGTAGGTGTAATATGCCCCATATCGGTGAGGAATGCGAATGTTTTGCCGTATACTTCAATGCAATAGCCTACATTGTCAGTACCGTCGTGGGGTACTTCGAAACATGTGATATTGAAATCTCCTAATTGTATGTCTTTTTCTTTCTGAATCAAGCACGTATGTTCTGCTGCGAGTTTTTCCGTCATACAATAGCTTCGTTGGATGCCTTTGTGTATTTCTTGTGTGGCATAAACGGGGATATTGTACTTTTTTGATAAGTTGCCTACCGCTTTGATGTGGTCTGCATGGTCGTGTGTGATTAAAATTGCTTTAATCGTTTCCAGTTCTAAGTTGTATTCTTTGAATATCTTTTTTATTGTGCGGATACCTATGCCGGCATCTATTAATATACTGTATGTTTCAGTAGCAAGATAATAGCAGTTTCCACTGCTTCCGCTACCTAAACTCATAAATTGTACCTTCATGCTTTTCTATCTTTATATTTAAAAGGAATGCAAAGATACGAAAAAGAAAGAAGTCCGCCAAGCAAGCGGACTTCTCTTATAGAATCTGATAATGAAAAAACGATTAGAAATTGAAGAATCTCTTTGCGTTGTTGTAGCAGATGTCTTCTACCATTTGTTGGATACGCGGCATTTCTGATTCTGGAAGTTCACCGTTTTCAACATCGTTTCCTAATAAGTTGCACAATGTGCGGCGGAAATATTCATGGCGCGGATAAGACAAGAAGGAGCGTGAATCAGTCAGCATACCAACGAACCGGCTCAACAAGCCCAGTAATGAAAGGGCGTTCATTTGTTTTTCCATACCGTCTTTTTGGTCAAGGAACCACCAGCCTGAACCGAACTGGATTTTTCCGGGGATTGAACCGTCTTGGAAGTTACCCAGCATTGTAGCGATTACTTCATTGGCGCATGGGTTCAGGTTATACAAGATCGTTTTGGTCAGCTTGCCTTCAGAATTCAAGCGGTCAAGATATTTAGACATAGCTTTGGCTGTATTGAATTCGCCGATTGAATCAAAACCGGTATCAGGACCTAATAGCTTGAACATCTTGCTGTTGTTGTCGCGGATAGCACCATAGTGGAATTGTTGTGTCCAGCCTGTTTCCCAATCCATTTCACCAAATACAACCAACATAGCCGACTTGAATTTCAGGATTTCTTCCTTAGTCAATTCTGTGCCGCCATATACTTTATTAAAGATGGCACGGATTTCGGCATCAGTATAGTCTTCTGCATAGAATTCTTCAATACCGTGGTCAGACAATTTACAGCCTTGTTCAGCAAAGAATGCATGGCGTTTACGCAGTGCTTCAACCATATCGTCAAATGAAGAGATATTCACACCGCTCACTTCAGAAAGTTTTTCGATGTAACTACGGTAGTTAGCCGGAACTTCTACAGCCATGGCTTTGTCGGGACGCCATGTCGGCAACATCTTGATTTCGAAACCGCTTTCGCGTGTTGCGATATGATATTCTAGTGAATCGACTGGGTCATCTGTCGTACATACGGTTTCTACGTGATAACGGCGCATCAAGTTACGTGCTGAATATTCGGGAGTAGCAAGTTTTGCGTTACATTCATCGAAGATTTCACGTGCTGTAGAAGGGTTCAGGATTTTGTTGATGCCGAAAGCGGTTTTCAGTTCCAAATGTGTCCAATGGTACAACGGATTACGGAATGTATAAGGAACTGTTTCTGCCCATTTTTCAAACTTTTCCCAGTCGGTAGTGTCTTTGCCTGTGCAGTAGCGTTCATCTATACCATTGCTACGCATTGCACGCCATTTATAGTGGTCACCGCCCAGCCAAATTTCTGTGATTGACTTGAATTGATAATCATCAGCTACCATTTTTGGAATCAAATGACAGTGATAGTCGATAATCGGCATTTTAGCTGCGTGGTTGTGGTACAATTCCTGTGCTGTTTCTGTTTTCAGCAGGAAATTTTCGTCCATAAATTTTTTCATAAAGCTTTGTTTTTGGTTTATGTTTTATGTTTTTTTGTTAGGTATTTTCATGTTAAATCGATAATCGAGTGATTTTTTATGTTGAAGAACACAAATATCGTTTTATTTATCGTTATCGAACACGAAAGTAGAAATTTTATTTGGAATAACAAAATATTTCGTATATTTGCAGCGAATATTTAGTAAAATTAATCACTTCAATAATTGAATTAGAAAATAAGTGTCAATATTTATTACTGCTTTCCTATAAGGGGTCGTATAAGTGTTGTTGCTGATATATGATTGCTAATTAAAGAATATCAAAATACAGAACTTTAAAAATATTATAAGTATGAAACCATTAAACAAAGAAACTGCGAACAAGCCTGTTCGTCCTGAAAGAATCATTCAATTTGGTGAAGGTAACTTCTTGCGTGCATTTGTAGATTGGATTATCTACAACATGAATCAAAAGACCGATTTCAACAGCAGTGTAGTTATCGTGCAGCCGTTGGGCAAGGGTATGATTGATACATTGAACAATCAAGACTGTTTGTATCACGTTAATTTGCAAGGACTTGATAAAGGTCAAGTGGTAAATAGCCTGACATTGATTGATGTAGTAAGCCGTGCCTTGAATCCATATTCTCAGAATGATGAATTTATGAAATTGGCTGAACAACCCGAAATGCGTTTCGTTATCTCAAATACGACAGAAGCCGGTATCGCTTTTGACCCCGCTTGCAAATTGGAAGACGCTCCTGCTTCTTCTTATCCGGGCAAACTGACCCAATTGTTGTATCATCGTTTCAAGACATTCAATGGCGATATGTCAAAAGGTTTGATTATTTTCCCATGTGAATTGATTTTCTTGAACGGGCATAAGTTGAAAGAAACTATTTATCAATACATCGATTTGTGGAACTTGGGCGAAGATTTCAAGAATTGGTTCGAAAATGCTTGCGGTGTTTATGCGACATTGGTAGACCGTATCGTTCCGGGATTCCCGCGCAAGGAAATCGATGCCATTAAGGAAAAGCTCCAATATGATGATAATATGGTAGTTCAGGGAGAAATCTTCCATTTGTGGGTAATCGAGGCTCCGCAGGAAGTTGCAAAAGAATTCCCGGCAGATAAAGCAGGCTTGAATGTATTGTTCGTTCCGTCTGAAGCTCCGTATCATGAAAGAAAAGTTACTTTGCTGAATGGTCCTCATACCGTATTGTCGCCGGTCGCTTACCTGTCAGGAGTTAATATCGTTCGCGATGCTTGCCAGCATCCGGTTATCGGTAAGTTCATCCACAAAGTGATGTTCGATGAATTGATGGAAACCTTGAATTTGCCGAAAGCCGAATTGGAACAATTCGCCCATGATGTATTGGAACGCTTCAACAATCCGTTCGTTGACCATCAGGTAACTTCTATTATGCTGAATTCATTCCCGAAATACCAGACTCGTGACCTGCCGGGCTTGAAAGTATATTTGGAACGTAAAGGTGAACTTCCGAAAGGTTTGGTACTGGGCTTGGCTGCTATCATTACTTATTATAAAGGTGGTGTACGTGAAGACGGTGCCGAAATCGTTCCGAACGATGCTCCGGAAATCATGGATTTGCTGAAACAATTGTGGGCTACAGGTGATACACAAAAGATTGCAGAAGGTGTATTAGGCGCTGAATTTATCTGGGGTGAAGATTTGAATCAGATTCCAGGATTAACCGCAGCTGTAAAGGCGGATTTGGATAGCATTCAAGAAAAAGGCATGTTGGAAACTGTAAAGTCTATTTTGTAATTAATTGTTAGAAATTCCATAAAGGAAGGAGAAGAAGCTGTTGGAGAATCCAATGCTTTTCTCCTTCTTTTTTTATGCCTGCCGTTTCAATATTTTGTATTAATTTTGCTGTCGAAAAAAGAATATTGATATGAAGCCACAATTTCTAATAGGATCACCTACTTCCGGATGCGGGAAAACAACTTTTATGTTAGGGATGTTGCGTGTATTGCAACGGAAAGGCGTAAAAGTACAGCCATTTAAGTGTGGTCCCGATTTTATTGCTCCACAGTATCACGCTATTGCTTGTGATTATGAATCGGTGAATTTGGATGCTTGGCTGGCTTCACGCACACATATACAGTCAGTCTACAATCATTATGCCGAACAAGCTGATGTATGTATAATAGAGGGAAACAGGGGATTGTATGATGGGTATAACCGAATGGAAAACAGTAGCGCGGCTTTATCGCGGATGCTGAATGTGCCTGTCGTATTGATTGTAAATGCACGTGCTGTTGGCTATGCTATTGCTCCGGTTTTGTTTGGGATGAAGCGGTTCAATCCTTCAGTTCGGATAGCTGGAGTGGTCTTTACCCAAGTTGCTTCTCAGTCACATGAAGTTTCTTTGCGTGAAGCTTGTGTAGATGCAGGAATGGAATGTTTAGGATGCTTGCCTGTGGCAGAGGATATCCGTTTGCCTCAACGGCATCAGGGATTGACTCTTTCGGTTAGGCGTTCGTTTAGCGAATTGATAGATAGAATTGCTGATTTGGTAGAAGTACATATTGATGTAGATAAACTTTTGAACTTGTGTACACGTATTTTCCCTTGTCCTTATACATTGCCTTACACGTCAGAAGTAGGTATTGAGATGATACATCGCTCTGATAAGCAGTTGCATATAGCCATAGCTCGTGATCCGGCATTTTCTTTCTTATATCGGGAAAATTTGGATAAATTAGCCAGCATTGGTAAAATCAGCTATTTTAGTCCTGTGTATGGAAGTGATTTGCCTGAAGCTGATTATGTTTATATTCCGGGAGGATGTCCGGAGTTGTTTGCTCGCCAGCTTCATCGAAGAAAACGTTTGATGGGGCAATTGCGTGAATATGTAGAAGCAGGCGGGTATTTATTGGCAGAAGGTGAGGGGATGACTTTGCTTTCGCGTTCTTTGACTGTACGTCAAGGGGGGACTGCATACGATATGGCTGGAATTTTGCCTTTCGATTGTACATTGGTAGATGCTAATCCAAGCAATGGTTATCGTTTCATTCAATGTGGAAATGATACATTCAAAGGATATGAAAACCATTATTCAGTGTTGGCAACGTCATCGGATATGCAGATTCCTTCGATTGCTTTATATGGGCTTAGAGGAACAGAAACCGCTACACAAATCTTCCGGTATAAGAATCTGATTGCCGGATACACTCATTTGTATTGGGGGGAAAATGATATTTTTTCGCTTTGGAACTGAAAAATCGAATATTTGATTCGATTTTATTTGATTATTTCATAAATAAGGCTTATTTTTGTGCCCCGAAAGGAAAATCAAATGCGGCAGTAGCTCAGTTGGTAGAGCATCAGCTTCCCAAGCTGAGGGTCACGGGTTCGAGTCCCGCTTGCCGCTCAAAGGAAAGGAGGAATTTCAGCAATGATCTTCCTCCTTTTTATTTTGTATCAGGCATTTATGGAAGGAACCAATAAAAAGTATTGCAAAATTGTATTTTTACAAGTAGTATTTTTAGTATACAAGTAACTGTAAAATGTTTTAGCATTGTTTTAACTTATCGATATGGCTACGTTTAAACCGACAATATTTAAAGACAGGCAGCGTGAAGATAAAACATGGAATGTAACGATAAGATTCACGCATGACAGAAAGACAAGGTATCTTTCCACAACAATGTATGTAACGAAAAAAGACCTTACCGCAAGTCTCAAGATAAAGAACCAACAGATTCTCGATAGGTGCGATATGCTTATAAGAGAATACAGAAAAAAGATAGACGGGCTTTTTCTTGAGGTGAACGATATGGACATAGATTCCATCATTGAGGTTATGAAATCTGATAAAGGGAATAAGTCTGAAATTGATTTTGTGGAGTTTTCGCATAAATGGTTTGACAAGCACAGCGAACTGAAAGGGTTGAAGAATTACCGCAGTGCATTGAACTCTTTCTGCCTATTTATGGGAAGAAGCATTATTTATTGTAGCGAGATAACGGCAAAGACGATGAAGTCCTATGAAGAGTTTCTGTCAGGGAAAGAGCGCGCTAAATCATTATATATATCGAAGATAGTCAAACTTTTTAATGAAGCGAGAGAGTATTACAATGATGAAGAAAATGACATTATCAGAATCAAGAACAGTCTTTCAAAATACAAACCTCCTAAAATGAACGTGGCGGAGAAACGTGCATTAACAGTTGATGACATACGCCGGATTTTTGCCTTGCCGTATTCGGGCATAAAGGTAAAGGGGAAACAATGCCGCCGTGATTTGGCTTTGGATTGTTTCAAATTGTCGTTCTGCCTTATGGGAATGAACTCTGCCGACTTGTACAATGCCACGGATTATGACGGTGAATACATCACTTATTGTCGTACAAAGACCAAAGACCGCCGGAATGATCATGCAAAAATGGTTGTCAGGGTACATCCTATGATTAAGGAGTTGGTTGATAAATACAAAGGAGAGGAGAGGGTTTTCAATTTCCATGAACGGTTTTCTTCTATGGCAGACCTTAACCGCTCAATCAATATAGGATTAAAAGAAATAGGGAAGGAACTTGGAATTGAAAACATTCAGTTTTATTCGGCCCGACATTCAATGGCCACGATAGCGATTAATGATGTCAGGATAGACAAATGGACGGTAAATGAAATGCTTTGCCATACGGACTTGTCTATGAAAGTTACTGATCTTTATATAAAAAAAGACTTCACTCCGATTAATGAGGCTAATTTTAGACTGTTAGAGTATATGTTCTCTTGTGAAAAGAAGTAAACGAATTTACAGAGAACCTCCTTCCGGAATGCCGTTCGGTTGGAGTTTCGTTCTGATAAAGCGATTTCTACAGACACAGAGATACTTGTCTTTCTCAAAAGTTCCACAAATTCCAGTTCACGGTCACGGACAGCACGGGAGTTAGCCCGCTCTTACCCACACCATATCCGGCACTCAGACCGATGCCGAACCGCTTGGGCTTCGGCTGATGGACGACATCACGGTAGATATATCTGTCAACATACTGCGTCTGTCGGTATGTCCGGATGCTGTCGAGCGAAGGGCGCACGCCGCTCACCCATGCCGTGTAGGTGGAATCATCGGTATACATCTTCGCCTCCTTCAGGTGCTTGCATCCGTCCACCTCTATCGTATCTCCCGGAAGCCAGGCGATGTAAGGCATTGGCGAAAGCATCAACAGCGTATCGACCTTTGTCTGTGTGACCACGATAGGCGGTGCCTGTATCGTATCGGTCTTTACCGCCGGTTGCCTGCCTGTCGGACGGACGAACCAGCCCAAGACGAAACAGGCTATACCTATAATTATATAAGGAAGTGCTTTCATAGGTCGGAGTATTCGGTTTTTGCATCAAAGCACGGGCACTCCTTTATCCGCTCCCAGCTGTCAACAACACCGTTGCCGTTCTTATCGGGCGAAAAGTCCCGGTGTCCCTGAATCACTGCTGCCGGGTATTTCTTCTTCAGGTTGCCAAGCAATTGGCGTAACGCCTTTTTCTGGGCCTCCGTGCGGTTATCCACGCCTTTCCCGTTGGAATCGATACCACCGATATAGGCTACGTTCACCGATACACTGTTGAAGCCTTTCACCCCGTTGCTCACCCTGTCTTCGTCGAGTAACTGTGTAATATTCCCGTCCGGAGCCACTACGTAATGGTAGCCCGGATTCTTCCAGCCTTTGCGGCGGAACTCCGCCTGAAGGTCGGCGATTGTCTGCGTCTGCCTTCCCGCCGTGCAATGGACGGCTATGTACTTAATATCTCTCATGCTGCACCTCCTTCCACCTTTTCCAGCAGCGACAGCAGTTCCGTCAGGTCAGCATCGTAACCTACGATAGAGTCGGTCACGCATTTGTATGTCACTCCGTATTGCGTATAGTATTTACCTTTCTCCAATTCCATATTGTTGTTGTACGGTATCGGGTCTTCCAATGTTCCGTCTTTGTGGCGAACTTTTCAGTTTTTACCTTCTTGTTTTCGCCTCCCTTTCCTTTTTTTGTTTAAACTTTCCGAGTTATTCTACAATCTCAATACTTTGTGTCTTTGGGAACTTTAATAGTATTAGTTCCACTTTTTATCTTTGATGTTTTCATTATAAAATTTGTTTGATATTCTACGAGTTAAAAGATTTGTATATTTGAACCAATTGCTTTAGAATTACTTTTAGCATCAACTTCCATCCTAATTGTTCAGGATGTGTACGGTCACACATTGTAGCATATTCACCGTCTGCTATCCAAATATTTTCGCTTGCTTCTATCACAGTGCCGTCTACATCTTCACTACCTGGATGTACTGACACTCTTATATATTTAGTGTCTTCTGTGAGTTGAGCAAGTGTAGGGTGAGAAACATAAGTGTTTGTGATGTCAATATGACTTTTAATGAAAGATTTATTAGCATTGTAAAGTGCTACATTCTTTGTAAAACTAGTACTCCTATAAGTCTTATTATTATCGACCTGAATAAAGTCCGTGTAGTATGCCCCTTCTTCTGCCACTTCAGAGCCATTTTCGTCTAAAACATATCCTTTAGTAATAGTATCTTTAACATAAAGGTTATTATATCCAGTCATATTTTGAGCGGATATACCACACCCAGTTATGTCAATGAAATGCACTCCAGTCACCATACACGCCTTTCGTGCACACTCATTAAAAGCACTGCGATAGAATGTTTTATCATAGCTAAGACCTCCATCTAAGAATAGGTCTCCTTCGGGAATACCAATAAGGCATATTATTTTGTTCGGGTATTTATACTGTAAAATTCTGCATAGATTAACATACCTTTGAATTATGGTTTCACTACCGACAGATGCACCCAATTCTCCGAAGTTGTTAATATCTTCCCAATCTCCCAATTTAGTTATAGAATAACCCTCATACTTTGGATTGTTTATTCTATAAAAATCATTAGAGCCAACCATCGCTGATACTATGTCATTATCTCTATTATAATCGTAAGAGCCTGGATTGTTTGGGAAATTACCATTATTCAGTATATCTGAAGCGATAGCATCAATTGTTCCGCCGCCATGCCCAAATGAATTTGTATCAAAATAATATCCGTCATATTGCAAGTCAATAGATTGGGAACCATCTTGTATTCCGCTTAGTATTCCATAATACAAGCTATTTGCTAACGAATCTCCGCAATGCTTCCATTTTATAATTTTATTGCCTGTAGGTATAGAATTTTCTATAAAATATAAAGCCTTAGACCCATCAATACTTGATTGTGCTGGTTTTTTACCCTCTAATATATCATTGTAAGCAGGTTGATAATTCTTCGTTTCTGCACTTAATACAATGTATGACAATACTTGTATCTCAGCATTTAATGCTGCTCCTGAAGTATTTATAATATCCAAAATGAAAACAATATTGCTCCCGTTTGGCGTTACTTCCTTTTCTACTGTAATAATACCAGTCTGATTAATTTCAGTATTTAGGCAAGTAAATGTTCCGCTTAATGACTTGACATTTAAACGTGCTATGATAACATATTTATTGTTGTTTTCAATATTTACATAATCTGTTAAGTTTATATAAGAAAATCCACCTGATGTTTGATTCGTGACAGTCAATGTACCTTGTACATATTTCAAGCTACTCATTGTAACCTGTCCAGATATATCTGTCTTCGTAACATCTTCACATAAATTTTCAAATTCAGTAACAGCGGATTGCTCTTCACTTTCTGTAGACTCTGGTATGGAATTTTCTATTTCTTCTATCTTTTTGCCTTTTGTATTAATACCATACCCTTTAAATATGTCATCATATATATTATCGTATATCAATTCTGCGGGAATTATATTCAAATATAATACTTCAAATACATCTCCAACATTATTGTTAAAGATTCCGAACTGAACTGTTTGTAGAGTATCTGATGCTTTAATAGAATAAGCAATATAAGCATAGCTATCACTCTTTTTAAAAATCGTTTGAGTTAAATCGCCAGAAAAAAGTAAATTCAGTCTACTTTTATCAGCAGAAACATTATTAAACCTCACTACAGACAGTATCACATACTCATCATCTACGTGGGAATTTTTAAAAGTTTCATCTATATAATCATTAAAACGGAAATAAATGCCTGAATTAGACTGAGTAGTAACAACTCCTTTTGCCAATGTATTGCTTGATTGAAAAGATTTTATATCTATCAGGCGAATATCCGACATCTTTTCATATTCAAGAATTTGTAATTCGTTGATATAATCTTCTAGCTTGGAAAGTTTATTGTCAAGATTTCCACTACCGTCAGACATACCGACTGCTGCGCTTGATGTTACTGGGTATTCTATTTCTCCAGTAGAGGGGTTTTTTCTATATACTATATTCTTTTTTGCCATATCTGATATTTTTTTTAAATTACTACTTCGTCTGTTTCTTTTACAATCTGTGTTGTATTATCCAACATTTCCTTTGTGGCGAAACTTTCTTTATCAGAGTTGTATGTTGAAATGTCTAATTTAGTACCTAATTCAGTCTTCGTGGCAAATGTAGCCTTGTCCGAATTGTACGTCTCGGTGCTTACCTTTTCGTTCACTTCGTTTTTGGTAGCATATCCCGACAACTCCGGCTGCACGAACGTTTTAAGCGTAGACGCCTTTACATGTTTCGTCCCTTCTGTGTCTTGCAACAATAACGCTTCCGTCCCATCCAACTGTGTTTTTTCGGGGCGCTGGTTTATCGTCTCTCCTTGTATCTTTATCTCTGCCATAATCAATCATTTTTTAATCAGTTATAAACTATCGGTGTCCCGTCCTCTGTCAGAAGAACGGTATCAGTCGTATCCAACAGGATGGCATTCTCCAATATATACACGTCTTCCGATGGGGAAGGGGTGATTACACCCGTGTCCCTCACCTCGATGGATGCATTGAGCATCGTGTAATTAAGCACCACGATGTTCAGCCTCGATGCGTTCAGGTCCTCCATGTTAAGTCCTTCCCGTGCCATGTCAAGCCCCCTCGTTTATCTCGGCCATTGTCACCTCACTACCGCTTTCGAAACGCAGGTGTATGCCTCCGCTCGGATATACACCGTGCCCGAAGGCGTAGTCAATCACCTGCCCCGCATCATACACTATTGAAGCAGGCAGAGGGGAGCACGCCTTGTACTGACCGCTGGAAGTGCTGCGCTGATAAATGGAGAAAGATCCTCCACTTGCCCTTTCTACGTGGAGGATATAGTCCTTGTTCACTGTGGATTCAGCTACCCATTTGTCCCCGTTCTTCGTAAAATTCAATGTTGCCATAATATTTCCCTCCTTTAAAATTAATAATCACTTGGCGGAACACGGCCTTTGCATCCTTTCACCTGACACTCCTTGATACGGAGTGAAGTGTTCTCAAGGGCAAGTGTCGTATTTTTCTCCTGCAGTTCGCGTATGCGTTGCCGGTCTTCCTCCTTCTCCTTATAGAGCTGGTCTATCTTGGCATTCAGCTCGTCCACCCGCTTGTCCCGCTGCTCGTAAAGAGCTTTCCATTCATCGGCATACCCCGTCAGATTTTCCATTTCCGCCCGGCGTGCCTCGGCATTCGCCTTGCGCTTCTTGGAGTCATAGAAAAGGAAAACTCCAAGAAGCGGAAGCGCTACGGAAGACACCAGCGAGCTGATGATGGTCACCACTGTTTGAAAATCATTCATTCAGCACCTCCTTTCAGGTACATGAACCAAGCGTAACGCCCTCTGACTTGCAGGTAGCTCATGCTCCCTTGGTTCATGTACGCCTCACGCTCGAACGATATGTTCCGGTATGCCGTGTGTGCGTTCCGGTACATCACCAGCCTTACAAGCCACTCGATGACGTACCATAGGTAGAAGAACACGTACAGCGTTTCCTTCATCTGCTCGGTGTGTATAGCCTCGTGGTTGATGTCTATACTGCTTATCACTGCGTCACCCCTTACGAACAGGATGCCGAAAATGTTAATTGCCTTGTACCCCTTGAAGGGGATGATGTTGTTCCTTACTATCTTCATACCCTCACTCCGATAAATAATTAAACAATGTGCCAATGGCAAAAGCCAGCCATACAGGGACAAAGCCCAGCACGGTAGCCAAAAGGTCCTTCTTGTCGACAGAAGAATCAAAAAACCGCTCCTTTACCCATGCCGCAAACAAGGCGACAATCAGCCCTGCCAAAGGAACAAGCAGCGTCCGCCAGCTTGTAATGCCCTCCTGAACGTCCATTACGATTGACACTACGGCACAAATCAATGCGCCGCCTAAGAAGTGCAGAACCTTGTCCGCACCGAACTTACTGATGATTTTGTCTGTAAATGCTCCCATATCAAATATCCACTACTGTTATGTTAAACTTTCCACTTGGTTTTATATAAATGTCTATATTCTCCATATATCTTTATTTACCAATTAAAATCATGCTCCGAGATTACAATTTGATTTGCACCCAAAGTGGAAGAAGCCACTGACGGCTCCACCCATGCTGATGGTATAGCCTGCACTATTATACTACCACCCCCTTGAACTGCCACAGCATGTCCATTTACATAAATGTATGATCCACTACTAGCACCGTCATTTGCATGAATGACAAATACCCGTTGCGTAGGACCAAGTTCAAGTTCATAATAGTATGAACCGCTGTTAGACAAGACTATCGTATCAACGGGCATACCTGCAATATTATCAGGTGTACCAACCGAGCCTCCGTAACACGGGATAGAGTAGTAACGTTGCCCGGAAGTGGATGTCTTCGCGGTCATATTATATATTGTACTCGCCTTGTCTGTACCGTTAGGATAGTAGTACACTGAGTTAGTCAATACACGCGCGGTTATCCGACTGTATGCTCCGAACTGATTACGGCACCATATTGAGCTTGAGTAGAATCTGAGGGGTCTTCCGTCTACTGTGCCCTGATTCTGTAGGTCAATGCCATTAAACCAAGCCTTATCGGCGTCTAAATCTATCTCACCGCCTGCTGTCTTTAATGATTCAAGCGTTCCGGCAATAACGCCTTCAAACCTTCCGTTTTGTGCAATAAGGTTTCCTTCTTCGTCTACACGGAAAGGCGCGCTGTCCGGCTCTTCTGCTCCAGCCCAAAAGCGTATCTTATCCCCGGATGTGCTTCCAGATATGCCGGCTGTAATCGTACCGTCATCTTTCTGTATCAACAACCGATTACCTTGCATGAACTGCAACTGCGCATTTTTCGCAATTATAAGGTCTGTAAGTATCGCCGTGACGTTCTGCGAGAACTCTAACCAGTAAGTAGTGTTGCTTACGCCTATGCTCGAAGATGAAGTATGAGTTCTTAAGCATAGGTATGCCCGCCATCCGGTCGAATAGCTGTTATTCCGAACCATTGCCACGTCAATATACCGGATTACAGAGTCATCGTTAATAGCACTATCATTCCGGTATTCTCGCCCGGTAGTCCAAATGGATGTGCGTATCACGCAACCCTGTATGCCCTGCTTTCCGTCCGCTCCGTCAGAACCCGGTCTGCCGTCAGAACCCGGTCTGCCGTCCTGCCCGTCTTGACCGTCCTTCACTACAGGCACCGTTTCCATATCTGCCAGAACATTGTCTTTGTATAGTTTAAATGTCATTTTAGATGACACGCTAGTTGTGCTTATGGAGTCTCCGGGACCTATCTGAGTTTCTGAACTACTGTTGTCCCTTTTGTATGCCATTGTCATGCCGGAAGGCAAAACAGTCACCGTCGAAACAGTACCTCCGTCATTCTTTGTCACGCCACAGGAAATGGAAGAATTGACATAAATGCCGTTCTTGTTCACTTTGATGACGTTCAGCGAAGGCATAAGCTGGTAGATGACGGCGTTTTCCCCGTCTTTCCCATTTTCCCCGGCTTGTATCTTCAATATCCTGAATACCGCCTTACGTTCGTACGTGTTCCCTTCATGCGTTCCTTTTACATTATATTCCAATTCGATAGTATCCGGTGCGGAACTGCTAATGCTTGTAATTGTAGACCTTGACCCCGATGCACTATTTGTAACACCCACTCCGGTTACATGGCTATTTGTAATCGAAGTAATCTCCATCTCCTCCGTACCGAAGTACATGGAGAAGTTCACTGTGATGGGCAGCCCGTTTACTACATTTCCTTCTGCATCACACGCAACGGAAGCCATTTCATTATCAAGGTCAAGCGTTACTGAGCCTAGCCCGTCTAGTCCGTCATGGACTACAGGAACGGTTTCTTCGTCCATAATTTCCGAGCCTTTTATAAGCTGGAAACCTACCGACTGCATCGCATTATTCACGCTTGTAGTTACAGGCAATTTGGTATATATGCCAATGGACTCACCGTCTATGTACATACGTATGGAATACCCTTCAGGCAGCGATTCAATCACAGACGAGCTATTACCGTCTGTCTTCTTTACGTTACAAGACACGGAAGATGCAGATAAATCTCCATTCTTATCCACCTTTATTGCGGACGGCTCCACAACAAGACTATATATTACCGCATTCTCTCCGTTAGCACCCGGCTTGACCTTGTTTATCTTTATGTAGGCTGTTCGTTCATAACTCTGTCCGTTATATGTGCCAGAACAAGTTACAGGTACGCTAATCACGTCTGGCGCATAACTAGCTATAGCTTTTATAGTAATCTGCCCAGTCCCTTTATTTACGCTTACCTGTGTCACTCCTGCGGGCGGGTCTACGTCCAATGAATCTAACACTAGTTTCTCTGTTCCATAATATAGGCTTGCAGTAGATACAATCGGAAGTCCTGCGGTTACTTTTCCTTCCGCATCACACGCCACGGACGCCATTTCGTTATCGAGGTCAAGTGTTATTGAGCCTAGCCCGTCTAGTCCGTCAGCCACGAAAGGGACGGTTTCCGCATCAATCAGGACATCGCCCTTTTTCAGCCGGAACTCGACCGACCGCACAATCCCGCCGGTCACGATGTCATCGTTCAGCGAATAGGCGGTTTCCGCCAGCCCGTCCTTGCGCACCGTCATCGTAAACCCTTCGGGAAGCGCGGACAGGGTTTCCATTTCCTTGCCGTTTATCCTGCTGGCAGAACAAGCCACGTAGGATTCGGAATAATTGCCTTCCTTGTCTATCTTGACGACATTCACGCTCGGAACCAGCCTGTACAGCGTGGCGTTCTCCCCGGCTTTCATCTTCAGTACGGTCATCACCGTGCTTCTCGTCACCGGCATGCCGTCATCGTCAGCCGTTACCGTCACCGTAATGCCGAAACTCTCCGCCACGTCCTTGCCGACGGCGGAGACCGACAGCACGTGCGTCTCTCCGTCCACGCTGCACGTTACCCCTTCGGGGGCATCCGTCACCACGCTGGAGATGGCAAGCGACTTCGTGCCCTTGTAGAACGCCACGCCCGAAGTTACCGGCAGTCCTGCGGTCACGTTGCCTTCGGTGTCGCAGGCTACGGAAGCCATTTCGTTGTCAAGGTCTATGGTATAGGCGTCCGCCCCGTCACGGATGATGGAAACCGAGAAACGCTTGTCGAAGACAACGTTCCCCTCACAATTCACTTCTATGTCAACGTAGCACCCGTTGTAGTCCGTAATTGAATCGATTATAACAGAACCGGCATCAATATGAGCCGTACATCCATGCGCATTCAGGGAAGCTATGTATTTGCCCGGCTCAACGCTCGTTGAGTATAGCAATTCCGTCTCGCCTTTAAACGCCTGTATGTGTGTTGAAATTGTAAACTCGGAAGTGACCAAATTCTCATCAACTTTCACGGTGCGTTCATAAGAGGACAGTGATACATTATAAGCGTCTTGTCCTTTCAACGCTTCTTCGGTGTCCGGAGTGAACTGGATGTTCACGCCCGTAAAGTAGCAGTTCTCTTGGAATGTGCCGTAGCCGTGCATCACCATGCCGCCAATAGTAAGCCCTTCGAGCAGCCCGTCCTGCATGGATATATTCTTTGTGGGGTCTATCACCCACGTGTTCACGTCCTTCAACCGACGCGTGTAATATCGTGTCTCGTAGGTTATCGACTGGCGTGTCTTGTCGGTGAAGTTGCCGTAGGCGAAGAAGTTCATGCCCTTCATCGGATGTACCGACGTGCCTGCCTGCAAGGCGTAACGGAACACCATTCTACCCGGCTCGTTCGTAATAATTTCAGTAGGCGTGAAGTAAGAAGTGGAGAATCCGGCATATCCGTAGAACCCGTTATCATCCTCCATATCATCCTGCTGGTTGCCTCCGTCAAGGTTATGGAACACGCCACGGCAGATGTCATCCACGTGCAATGTACCTGTCTGGTCTTCCAGCAAGTCCAGTTCAGCGGTCTTGTTATCTGTATCCACTGACTTGATTGTACCGAAAGCGAAGGTGTTCGCCTTATCGCCCGAAATGACATCAATGCAGTTGAACGTAATCTTCGGCACAACCAGTTCGTCACGCAGATAAGCCCCGTCCGCCTCCATATAGGTCTTACCAGCAGCATTCTTGTAGAAAGCCGCCCCGCTTCCGCCTATCATGCCCTGAACAAACGGGAAGAAATGCGCGCCACCCAGCATGCGGAGCAGGTAGTTGGTACTGTCTTCCTTGTCCTTTCGGAGGAATGTAGCCAATGAACGCAACGCAGAGAACACATTCGTGTCCGATGCCGGAGTTGAATCGTTGGTCTTGATAACATAAACTCCTGACCCTCCTCCCGTTCCCTGATAGGTCTGACCGTTGAACGTGAGCGAATCCACCTTGTCCTCAATCTCGTTCAGGCGCGAATATTGCGCACTCTCGCCAATGGTGTATACAGGGTTGTCATAAGGAATGTCAAGGCACATTTCCCAGCCTATCACACGTGATATGCGGCCTTCCTCCCCGAAGAAGCCGGGGTTTACAAGGTTTATTTTCTGACCTACATCGAACGTGCGGCTTATCATGTCCTCCTTTACCCAGCTCCATCGCAGAGTGACGGTGTATGTACCGTCATCCACCTTGGTCTTGTCAACGTACTTCTGTGCGTGCTCTTTTAACTCCTGTTGCGCTTCGGGGATATACAGGTCTGACACCATCTTGATATTGAATCCGTAGAGGATATACTTGTCTCCGTCCTCCGGCTTCATCACCTCATCGGGAAGTCTTCTGCCGTAGTCCTCGTTGGCTTCTATTTCCCATATCTGGCTTCCTTCCGCCGTACCTTCCGGCTCGAATATCACCCCGAAGTCCAGCCCGTTCAGCTTGCCCGACTGGAATACAATGCGAAGCTCCTTGCCTTCAAGTATGTACTTCTCATCGAACGTCAGTCCCGTGTCCTTATATTGATAAGCCTTGAATGTCCCGGTCTGTTCTCCGCCTTCACCCTCAATGGCTCTGTCTACGGGTTTAACGTCCGAAAGCGTGCCTATACGTTTAGGATAGACATCATCGAAGACAACCACGGCTTCTACCACCTCAAAGGGGTGCATGTCCGGGTAAGCGTCTATGTACGGGGTATCCTCCGGCATCATCAGCCGTTTCTGGACTATGCCGTTGACAGTAAGGTCAGGATTGTTGGTTTCCCTATAGTTCTCAGGTATGTTGCGGTCGGAGCCGAACGCATAGATACGGGTGGCGAACGTGCCTTTGCTCTCGTTCCGTGTCATGTCCGATGCTTCCACGCCGATTTCAATCTTCACCGCATCGCCGTGCTCGCAACGTCCGAAGTGAATCACGTTCTCCGTGACCCACACGTCGCAGTCCCATGCGTTCTCGCCGCCCATCGAAAACAGGGCGTCCAACAGGCGTGTGTTGTCGTACGTCATCGCCACCGCCTTGTTCTCTACTGTGGAATCTATGCTGTATTCGTAGGGGACGCCGTTGTACGTGAACCCCAGTTCGGAAAGGTTGCGGAGGAACACTCCAAGCTGCACGTCAAGCGGGGCGGTAAGGCTCCATGACGCTTCTCCGGCTGTCGATTCGGGAGTGTACTTGAAGATGAAGTTGTTCCACAGCCAGTAGTATGCGTTCAGCCTGAGCTGGTACTCGTACGCGCCGGTAGACGTGTTGTATGACGGGTTTTGAAGCTCCGTCACGTAATACATCTTCGCCAGCTTGCCGCCCAGCGCATCATCGAACACGCCCCGCAAGTCCACGTACGAGCCTATCTTGAAATCAATAGGCGTGCGCAGCTTGAACGGGAGCACGATGTAGTCGTGCTGCATCAGGCTGTAGTAGCCTTTGGCTCCCTCGTTGATTGAAGTGGAGAGCAGGGTGGTTCCGCCTGCGGATTTTATGTCGATTTTAGCCTGTGTTGCCATGCTTCGAAGTTATCTATAATCTTCATAGGGTTGTGGAGATTCCACATCCCCTGTTTTCACCACAGCCCGTTGGTGAAAAATCTTTCCCAAAGTTCGCCAAACGGATCCTTAAACGCGAGAATCTTCACTTCCGATACGAAACAATGGAGGGATTGTTCGTTATTCCCTGTCGGCAGGGTTCGGCTCCGTGCACTTCATCGTGAAATGTCCGAAGTCACGCCTCCTGCTGAGACCGTAGGATATGCTCTTTCCGGTATACACCATCTTGTACTTCTGCGTGCCGAGAGCCGGTATGCGTATGGTGAAAGCCCCCTTCTGCAGCTCCGTCTGGAACGCCGCCTTCTTGCTCCGGTATTCCGTCTCCGACGACCCCATGATGGTGAACCCGAGCGTTATCTCCCGTGAGTCCACTTTCGGGTTGCCCGTGTCTATCCTTATGCCGTCCTCCAGCCTGCTCTCGTCCTCCACATATTCTTTCATGGGAAGAGGCGCGTCTATCGCGTCAAGGAACCCTTCGCTCATGTTCACGCCCCATGTGGTGTATGCGTCCTTTTCGTTTATGAATAGTTCTCCTGTCATATTCTTGATGTATTCTGTTTGACAATGGAAATGTCCGCCTTTATGTCCTTCAGGTACTTTGCAGAATCCCCGGTATTTTCACTTATCTGTTGCAGTTCAATGTACGATTGGGCGATGATGTTACGCATATCGTCGGCAATATCGCTGATTCCCTGCTGGATTGCCTCCTGCCTGAGCGAGCTTTCGTTGAGTGCTGTAAATCTTCCGTTAAGCTCCGATGCCTGGTCTTGCGTCATGGTCTCGTATCCTCCGGAAGATGCGGACTGCCGTTCCTTGGCCTCTTCGCCTATCTTGTCATATCCCGTAGCCGCCGCAAGCTGGTCACGGAGGTTCAATGCCTCGTTGACATATTTCATGTATTCGTTCGCAAGGGCATTCCTTTCCGATTCCGAAAGCTCGTTGTCTTCCATTGATTCTCCGAACTTCTTCCACCATCCTTCCAGCTTGTCATAGTACATTTCGCCTATTTTGTTGGAAAGCATCGCGCGCATGAAGTACTCGGATATATCGTCTGCAGCCGCTTCCGCATCATACTTCATGTCCATGAGGCTGTCTATGAAGCTGCTGTACATAGAATCGAATGAAATCTGTGTAAGACCTTCATACAGGTCATTCGTGATGTCTTCCAGTTTGCCCGCCTGTTTTATGTAGGCATCCAGCTTTTCCGTTACACGTCCTCCATATCCTCCTTCACCGGCATTCTGCATTGCGGTCCATATTTCCACATTGCTTTTCAGCATCTGCATCTGTTCGGGAGTCCATGACCATAGGGAATCGGTGCCTGAAAACGTTTCGTCTATATTTTCACGGATCCAGTCTATCCAGTCCTGCGACCATCCCATGTAATACTGCCATGAATGGTGCGAGTTGTGGTACCCAGCCTGTGCCCGTGCCATGTCAAGATAGTTCCGGTTCTGTTCCTTCTGGTATTCGTATGCCTGTCTTGACGCTTCAACGGAAATTGTTCCGCGTCCCTGCTTGATGGTATCGTTCAACGCGTCGATACTTCCCTGCAACGCTTCGTTCCTTTCCGTGAGCCTGTTGATTGTGTCGTTCACCTCCTTGGCATTGCCGTCGGTCCATGAAGAGAAACCTCCGAAAGTGATTGCGTCCCAAAATCCTCCGATTCCGTCACGGAGAGAATCGAACAGGGACACGAATATATCGCCGGAAAATATGTCTGAAACAGTATTGTTCAGCACTCCGAACACATTCCCTATAACGTCTTCTACAATTGGGCTGATGCCTTCTTTCAAAGCGTCAAGCGCGGAGAATATTGCGCCAATAAACTCTACATCTCCCAATTTTTCAGCAGTTCCTCCGAATCCCTTGACGAGTTTCGTGATTCCCTGATAAAGGTTGGACAGCCCCCCGGAAGAAAGCTGCTGGAATCCCTGCGTCACGTTTTTCAGTTTTGCGTCAAGTGTCGTTACGGTACTGTTCAGCTGGTTGCTGCTGTTTCTGACAATGTTCTGCTGGTTTTCTACGTTCTTTGACGCGGCATCCGCCTTGTTCTGCGCATCGTCAAGGGCAAGCTTGGAAATGTCAATCTGTTCCTGCGTCCCGTCTTTCAGAGCCTTTTCATAATCTTCCTGAGCATTCTGCAGCTTCTCCACGGCTTCGGCTTCTTCCTCCTTGGCGGAATTGAGGTCAAGGACATTCTGTCGGAGCGTATCAACCTGCTTCCCAAGATCGCTGAACTTGACCTTTCCAAGACCTCCGACCGATTCTTCCATGCGTGATATGGCCTTGATTACGCTTTGCTGGTCGGAAGCGTCAAGTCTCCTGAACTCTTCGGTCTTGGCATACTCCTTTATCTTATCAAGAACCGGCTTTATGACTTCCGAGAAAGTTCCGTCCAACTCGCTGAAAGCAGTGGCCCAGTCTATGTCCATTTTCAGCGCATTGGTATTTACTTGAGCAATGGCTGCATCTCGTTGCTTCTCCAGTGTTATCCTTTCACCTTCGCTCTGGGCTTTCGCTATCTTTTCCGCATATTCTTCGGCTATGGCCAGTTTCTGCTGCTGGAACGTGCCGTATTCCTGCAAGTAGTTGCGCATGGCTTCGCGTTCTGCCTTGTATACCTTATCCGATTGCTTATTGCGGCTTTCATTGTTAAGTTTGTTCGCCCGGTCTATTTCGGCTTGCTGTTCTGCAGTCAGTCCGTTTGCATTTGTGCCTGATATTCCGGATTTTCTGTTCAGTTCGGCGAGTTCCCGCGCCTTTTTCTCTATCTCCGCTTTCTGCGATTCGTAGTCATCGTCTATCTGTTTCAGCTTTTTCGCCGTGCCTTCCTCCATGAGGGCAGTTTCCTGTTCTTGATTCTTCTGCCTAAGGCTGAGAAGCTCATCGGATACTTTCTGTTGGTTTTCTTTCTTTTTTTCGGCGTCCTTTTGTTGTTTGATTAGGGATGTTCCTGTAAGTCCTCCAAGGTTCTTGTATGCTTTTTCGGTGGTTTCTACCCGCTTCTTGGCATCTTCGTATTGCTTGCTGGTGAAATTGTCCTTGTCTGCTTCAATCTTTTCCAATTCTTTCTTTGCTTCCTCCCAGTCCTTGCGCGCTTGCTCATAATCCTCTGCATAGGTTTTCGGAGCTTCCTCTTTAACGGAAAGTTCTCTGTTTACATCTGTCAGTACCTCTTTGACCCATTTGGCACGTTCCTTCTGTAGTGATTCAAGCTGTTCACGATATTTCTTTACACTTCCCCAATCTGAATTGGCCTTTGCTGTATTAAGGTTGTTTTGCGTAACTGCTATTTGGGCGTCAATGTTTTCAACCATCCTTTGTTTGGATTCTCGGCTTGATACGGATGCTTGGTCGTTGTATTCCTTCCATAATTCTATCAGGTCGGTTATATGCCCTTTTTCGTCAACATATTTTTTGAAAATGTCAGGATATTCACTTTTCAGCTTATTTAAAGCATCCGCTCTCGCTACGGTTGCAGTAGTTTCGTCATTGATGGTGCTTATAAGGCTTTCAAGGCTCTTTTTGCGTTCTTCTTCCTTATTTTTCATTTCGGACGATTTTTGGCTGAACCTTTCCTGAGCCTTTTCAGCCGCTGTAGTACTGTCAGACAATGCCCACATGGTTGCCACCAGTCCGGTAATCACCGTAGCTACCGCCACATACGGATTGGTCAGCATAGCGGCGTTAAGCAATAATTGAGCCTTCCGGGCAATAACCCTCGCATTTGTCAAAGCTACTTCTGCGATGGTGTGTTTGCTTGTAGCAATAGTAGCCAACATGACAGCCGTTCGATATGCTCCGTAAGTGGCGACAAGTCCGACTAACACCTTCCCTACCGTTTCGTAATTTTGAATGAGCGTTGTAGTAAGCTGTATGCCTTCCATGATTACCCCCTCAGATGCTTGTCCCATTTCGTTGAAGGCGTTGTCCAAGGCATCCTGCATCATGGATAGTTGTCCGTTGATAGTCTTTGAGGCGTTTTCGGACATCTGGTAGAACTTACCTCCTGCGCTGGTGGCGTCAATAAATGCTTGCTGTACCATCTCGGCAGAAACGGCTCCTTTTGACATCTCGTCTTTGAGCGTTGCGATGGATTTTCCTGTCTTTTCAGCGATGATTTGCAGAGGATTGAATCCGGCGTTTATCATTTGATTCAAGTCCTGCCCCATGAGTTTTCCTGCGGCAGACATTTGTGAAAACGCAAGTGTAAGAGACTTGAATTTAACACTGTCTCCCATTGATATATCGCTCAATGCCTGAAGGTATCGTACCGTGTCTTCCGCTTGGATATTGAAGCCAAGCATCATCTTTTCGGCATTCACCATGTCTGTAAGTGTGAGCGGGGAAATCTTTGCCATCTCTTTCAGTTGAGTCATCAACCCAGAGGCTACATCCTTACCCACCATCGTTTCAATGGCCGTCTGCATAGACTGGAACTCTCCACGGACACGGACAATCTGTGAAGCCAATGATTTCAATGCCGTAGCTCCGCCGATTATACCAAGCATCTTTCCCAACGACAGAGAAAGCCCGTTGTTTGTTTTGATGGTTTCTCCCGCTTCCTGTTTGTAAAGAGAATACTCATCCCTAAGCTTTTTCACCGAAAGCCGAGCTTCAGCTTGTTGCTGCGTTAATCCAAACAATGCCGCTTTCTCTTCATCGAGTGCCTTGCGGGCAGCGTTGTATTCTGCCAGCTTGCCGGATGCTCCTATAGGATTATTCTTCAAAGCCGTGCGATAAGCGTCCCCAAGACGTTTCACATCAAACTCTATGTCCTTGATGACAGCCCGTTGGGCAATAATCTTTTCGGATAATCCGTTCACCGTCAGTGAGGCATCATATATTTTCTTCTTGAAGCCATTCTCAATCTCAGCTCCGGCCTTGGCTGCTTCGGTTACCAGCCCCATCATCTGTTGTTTAGTAGACGCAAGTTGCGTTTCAAGCGTTTTTGTAGCCGCTGGAGCACTCCTTGAGTCCATCTTCTTCAGTTGGGTTTCCAACTTCTCGCACTCTTGGCGGAGTTTTACAACTTGTTCCCAGTCACTCGATACCTTGAAATATAGTGTTGCCATATTTTACTATTCATCAAATTTTCTGTTCTTGAAAAACTCTGCGTCCGTCACTTCCTGCATGACATCCCCGTAAGCGGCACGCAGTTTATCTTTTTGCATGATTACCAGATTGCGATACGGAATTACATCCACTACTTCCATGTACGTCAGATGTAAATTTTCCATGAACGACGCAATCTGACCCAATAGGCAGTCGTTTCCTATTGCCGTTGCTTTGCTGTCAGGCTTGCTACGTTCTTCGCTAAAACTGACAGCCTCAAAAAATTTTTAGTAGACAGTAAGGAGTAAGCTGATTCAAGACCGTCTATAACTTCGTTCAGTGTCCCGTTTGACAGCTCTTCAAACAGGCTGTCATTACCTTGAATAAACCATGAAAGGGCGTGCGCCAATGGTTCTACATTGTTGATGGAGGCAAGCAGTTCCTTTATGTTCTTTCCATCTTTCACGTCTGACAGCCAATAAGCCGCTCCAGCTATCTTCTTGATGGTAGGCGGGGTTACTATGTATGATTTACCATTCACAATTACCACCTTGAAATCCATGCCAAGGATGGCACTGCTTACTATTTTTGCTGCGTTCTGTTCCATATCCTAAACCAAAAAGGCGGTGAGCAATCCACCCACCGCCGTCCTGAAAACAATCAAATTCACCAATTTTATCCCCCAACTCCGGCAGCATCCACTTTCGCCCCGTCAAAGAGGTAGTCGGATTTTACACCTTCATTCGGGTTACTCATGGCTACAGCCGTAACGCCTAAACCGATGTTCTTTTCCACTTGATTCCCTTTGCCTATAACAGCCGCATTGGTGAATACTACATAGTTGCCGGTTTTTGTCTTTCCAACAATACCCTTGTTAACAATACTCGGTGTATCGGAAGATTCCCAACCGTCATCCGTACCGACTTTCTTTCCTCCTTGCAGGGCAACCTTGTCATCAAATGACCATTCACCCATAGTGAAAGCGATGGTTTTCGCTCCCTTTTGGGTTACATCACGATAATAGATTTCTCCGTTCAACTCATTAATGTAGTCGGTATAGGTAGGGTCGTCTTCCGTGTACTGCCATGTGTCTTGATGGGAGTTCTTAACTTCGGTAGCAGTTCCCAGCCAAGTTTTCAATGAAGCTGCCGTGACAGCCGCATCAAAAACATCTCCATACCAAATTTGGCTGATTCCTATAAATGGTTTAAGTGCCATATCATTTTACATTTAATACTTGAAACAATAATCTTACATTCACATAGTGACACTTCAAAGCTGTGTCCGCTTCCGTTCCGATCTGGTCGATTTGATAGAGATAACTGCAACCTTCGTATTCTCCGGTTATGCCGTCAAGCAGCTCCAAAGCCTTATGTTCCAACTCTTGCATACGAATGCAGTTTGCCCTGTTCTGTATGCGTGGAACTTGGATATTGACCTCATTGAAGTTCTTTATCCAGTAGGTGCCAGGTTGCTGTCGTTTGACATAAACAACAATCCTTTCAGTCTGTAGTCCTTTCTTTGAATCAACAGCAGGAATTTCATCACTATTACCTTCGTCCCCCTCAAAGACTACATGGACTTCATCTATACCGAAAGCCTTGCAATCTCGATACAGAATGTTCCTTATGTCTTGCGGTGTTATCATTCTATTTCTTCTTTCAATCGTTTCTCCGCGAACAAAGCCGCGCCACTTAATACTTCATAACCCTTGCTTTCCACATTCGAGGCATAGTTATAACCTTCAGGACTTTTAGCGTCATTCTTCAGTTCCAAACCTTCGTCTGATACAGAGTATCTGTTTGACTTTCGGAGCGTCCCTGTTCGGTTCTGATAACTGCCATGCTGTACCGCATAATCAACAGCCTCTTTGCCGACCTTTCCCTCAACTTCCTTGACCTCGCTTTCGCCCTGTTCAAAGAAATTATCCACGTCCGAAAAGTCAAAATCTACTCCAGCCATATATCGCAACGTCCTTTCAGTTCCTCCGAATAACACTCTGCATTTTTGATTACTTTGCCTTCCCCGACAACTTCTTCCGTCACCTTGTCAATGCACCTAATCATCGTGTCCAATGCTATCTTTTCTCCCTCATATACTACATGGAAAGAATAAACCCACAGCTTGCCATTTACAGACACTTCCTTTTGCTGGGAGTTGTCGTGACAAAAACACTCTGTAAGGTCGTTCCATTGCTCTCCTCCGGAACCGGGTATCGGTCGCCCGTACTCGTCATTCTCCGGCGGCGTAATTGTTCTTACTTGCAATATATGAGGTGCTTCTTCTAACATTACAAAAACTTGATTTTAGGTTTGTCGGCGTTCAGTTCATCGTCCAGCCCGTATTTCCTGCATAAAAAAGCGTAATACTCCTTAATGCCCGAAATGTCCCAAGACTGGGATTTGGAATGTCCGTTCTCTGAAACAGATTTGGAAGTAGCACGGAGCAACAGGGATGGGATGAAACCAACCATGGAAACCGACACGAGGCCGATATTCTCACCCGTCAGTTCATCTTCCCCGTTAATCCCCGATGACAAGGACATTTCCAGAAGGTCAGCCTCCGACACCGTGATGCCGAAGGTCTGAAACTTGCCCCGTATGTAGTCCGCTACCGTCATGCGTTCATCGTCGAAAGGTCGAAGTTCACAATCAGGTTCGGGTTCGTTATCTGCGGAATCCACTCGGCGGTGTACTCCAGATAGCGTCCGTTGTCGTCTTTGTAGCCGCAAATCAGCATACCTCCGTCGGCACCGGAGTAGTTGCGCCCGGGCGTCGGGTCGGTAGCTTCATACGGAGTGTGCCAACGCATGTAGCCAATACGGTCTTGCGGCAAGAGGGTAATGCGGTCATCGGCATAGATGGCCACGTTCTTGCCCGTCTGGTCTTTCACGTAGTCTTCCTTGATTTCGATAGCCGGAAGCCCGATGCCGGTGAACACCTGCGATGCCAGTTGAGACGTAATCAGCCCAGTGGAGAGGTACATCTCATTGCCGGAAAGCTGCATCTTGAACTTGTCGCCGAACTCTGTCGAACCGATGATGTTCTTGACGAACGTGCCACGGGACATAATCATCTTCGGGAACGTACCGTAATCCACACGCAGCGCATTGATTTGCTGTTGCAGATAGGTGATGAAATTCGTCTTGTCACCAGAAGTCGGAGTGATGACTTTGAACGGGAGTTCGATGTTCAGCAATTCCACTCCGGCGGCATTGTCGTCCTTGTTCTTCACCGTAGCTTTTCCGGTCATCAGCAACGAGCCTACCACGATGTCCATGCGCTTGTGGGCGGCAAGGAGTGCCTGGCGATAGTCATCATAGATGAAGTCCACGATGTCACGCATTGCCTGTACCTGGTCGGCTGTCTTGGCTGCGTTATATTTGTCTACCAAGTCCTGAAGGTCAGAAAGACGGTCGATGGAGATTTGGTAGCGGTCGCCCAAGTAGGCGATTTCACCATACCCCGAACCGATTTCCCTACGCTCACGGATAGGCTTAGCACCATAGCGTGAGTTGATAGAACCGGCCATCACGCCTGTTACCGTACCGATGTAATCCTTGAATACACGGGTAGTTGTTCGGCGGAAGGCGAGATACTGTTGCCAGTAAATAGCATCCTTGCGGGTCTGAAGGACGCGCTGAATGACCGCGTTCACGATGTTCGGGTCATTAAAAAGAGTATGAATGGTTAGCATCATAATTCGTGTCCTCCTTATTCGTTAAATTGGAAATAAGGCATGTTGGCCTTGTCCTTCGCATGGAAGGGAATGGCCAATTTAGCCGGTTCAATCTCAAAGGCTCTCATCAGAAGAGCTACCAGCACAATGCCGTTTTCAATCTTCGCACGTTCGTAAAGTGCGGAGTTGGCAGTTACTTTAGGAGTCTTGCCGGTAGCTGCGGTCGCCTCAAAAAGAACTGTTCCAACTTCCAATGTCGCACCAAAGTCTGCTGCAAGAGTGAGCGTATCATAATTAGGGTCAGACTTATCAATGGAATTGACTGTCGCCCCGTTAGAACCGTTACCCAAGTGCATTCCTGCATAAGCGAACGATTTTTTCTTGATTTTAAGCGTTGTGTTACTTCCGGTCGTGAATTTTTCAGCCACTTCTACACGGATAGCTACTTGCGCTGTTTTCTTCTTCAAGTCAGCCGCAATGGGCGTGAATGAAGGCAAATACTCACCGACGGGAAGGTTTGCCGTGTCGAGCTTGTACGGGCCACGTCTGCGGCGTCCGGTCTCGACATCATAGCGTTCCTCCTTGACTTCTTCGGGAGTAAGGTTGTAAGTAAATCCTGCTGCCATAAATTACTTCTTTTGTTGTTCTACAATCTGTTTCGTGTCGTTCTCAATCATCTTTGCGAACTCACTTGTCTCTTTCTCCAGTTTCTGCTCGGCAGTTTCTGGGGATTTGTTGAACTGGAATCCCGCGTTGGTCATTTCCTGCTTCACGTCCTTCATGTAGGTGTCCAAGTCCGTGTTTTCGGGGATTGTGCGGTCTTTCAGCATGAAATCGGGAATACCGTACTTCTTGGCCACCGATGAGATTTGCGCCATGCGTTGTGCTTGTGCCTCTTTGGCTTCAAAAGCCGCCAGCTTGTCGGAGAAAGGCTTGATGCCTGCGGCGATGCCGTCGGCTATCAGCTTGGCGATGTCCGGCTTTTCGTCCGGCTTTGGTTCAGGTTTCGGTGGTTCGGGTTTCGGGTTCTCGATTGGCTTTCCGTCCTTCAGTCCATGCTTCTTCTCGTAGTTGGCTATCGAAGAAGTTTGCGCTTGTCCTGCGCGGAAATCGCCGTAGTTTTGCATCACGTCCTGAAAGCTGATACCCTCCACGATGGAGTTTACCTTCGTTTCATCCGTTACACCCTCCGCCTTTTTGGTGGCGATTCGGGTAAGTGTGGCAGTGTCCACCCCAGAAAACTTTTGTTGTAGTCCTGCCAAGATTTGTTCAAAGATTGTCATACCGTATGTTCTTGATTGATAAATTCATACGGTAAAGTTACGGATATGTATATGCGAGATGAAATTTTAGGGGATGCGATACGAAACAATTAGGGGAATGTTTGTTTTTATCAGATTTAAGGCAAAAAGAAAGCGCGAAACCGGGTGGAATCGCGCGTATTTATTAGAGAATATCACAAGAGTTTTTTCTTCTTTACTTCCTTTATAGACCCAACAGTCAAAGCTATTATTGGGATAAGATTTATTATTAATTGTAAAGTATAATTTATATAGGCTCTATTAAGTATAACAGGAATCAACCCCAATATCCACTGAGTTATCCATATAAAAAATACTAATATACCAAGTCCAATTATAGTTCCTAATATAGTAGCAATTTTATTCTTCTCAACAACAAATGGTGCAAAAATTAGGTATAATGACAATAAAGCTAAAAAAATAATCCATAAAAGAGATGAGGTTATCGTATGCCACATTTGATTCCTTTCAACTTCTGGAAACCATTTCTCCATTTTAGAGAATATATTCTCATTTAAATTTGTGTCATCGGGTTCTTTAGCATCTTCAAGTTTTGTATTTTTAAACAATGAAGCAAACCATTGAAATATATTTTGCCGATTTATAGCATTTGATATTTTTTCATCAAAATAAGCCACTAGTACAGAATCAGATTCGCAGATTTTTTTAGCTTCCTCAACTTTAACAATATAATCTGTTTCCATTTTATTTATCCAATAATACGATGTTCCAAAGATATTATCTAATAATAGAATGATCAATATTACTAATAATGGAATACCTATTTTTCGAGAGATGGAAATTCTGTCATTTTCCAGAAAGCCAATGAACTTTTTTATTATCTCCTCCATAAATATCACATCTTAACTTCTAACTCTTTCCCAGTTAAATCAAAATATAAATTCTGAAGCTGATGTAAATATTTTACTTCTATATTATAACCAACTACCTTTAAGTGAAAATTGGCATCAAGTTCCATTAATGGATTATAATAAATAACCGTATCACCAGATTCTTGTTTTACAAAGTTACATTTACTCAATATATCTTCGGTTATTTGAATAGGTTCAAGTAGATGATAATCGTATGGATTATTATTATCATTAACACTAACTAAATATCTATCAATTGCAAATATTGTTCCGATTTTAGACTCTCTTCCACTATCATTTTTAGGCCAAACATAATTACCTATTCTTAATTCCTTAATCTCTATCATAATTACAACAAATTTATAGCTGCCAGTTCCTCTGTCAGTGCGTTAATACCTTTCTGTATTTTCTCTAATTGTTGCTTGCGAGGCTTATGTACCCCAGCCGCATAGTGCCACAACTGGCGTTCATTGATTCCGGTTATACGACTCAAAGCTGCCTTTGTGAAGATGCTGCTGTAATAGTTGATAAAGGTTGCCGCATCTATCTTGAACTTCAAAGTAAATTCCCCCTGTAACATTTCTGCCGGGGCGATATTCATCTCCTTGCATGACTCCAGATAAAGTTCTACGGCTTCCTGCATATTCTTTTCGATTTCCTTCACATCGTTGCCGGTAGTTATTACCGGAACACCTTCAATGTAAGCACTGAGATTATTCCCGGCATGTTCTACAATCACTTCAACGGTTTTCATATAGCCCTCCTTTTTATTCATCTTCAACTTTGACAGATTCAATTCTTTCGTGAATAGGATTTATTCCTTTTAATAAATCTTGTTTGATTTTTTCCGCAATCTTCTGATTTATAAAGACATCCTTATTTTCGTAATCATACGATATAATTATAGTTATTTTCTTCTTTTTCATACTGACCTCCTTCTTTTAGTTAAACAAAAGAGGCGGGGGCTATTTTAGCCCCGCTTGCCTCAGAATGTTGTAATAAGTGCCTTTCTCAACGCCTTTCTTGCCGTGGTCGGGTACAACAACGATATGTGTACCGTCAGTATAAACCATGTGGCTACCTTTTTGCCTCACGAACCAAAAGCCATTTTCAGTAAGCAGCGTTACAACGTCTTTAACTGATTTGTAGCTCATAGCGTTTACGACTTTATTACGGTGCAAATATAGTAATTTTATGAATAATAACAAAGAAAGTATTCATGTTTTTACTATGAATATAAAAAATAGCGATACCCGAAAGAATATCGCTATACCTTGTATGAAAATGTCCCAGGAGACTATTTGTTCATATTCCTACTGTTGAACTTTGACAGTTGTTCCTGCTTGGAGATTTCATTTTGCTGTTTCTCGGCTTGCTCCTCCTTTATCTGCTCGACCTCCTCCAGCACATTATCTACATTTCCAACGGAAGTGATTGCGCGCTGCTGTGACCATAGTTCTCCGTTCTTGGCTTTCAGTGCTGTATCTATCTTTTCGGAGAGGTCCTCCAAACGGTAAGGTTGCATCTGTACATCAATGTCTATCGTCTCGGAGGCTTCTTCAAGGTTAGAATTGAGCGATCCGAGGGCGGAAACAAGGAAGTTCACACGCCGCTGCATGAACTCACCGACAGTTTCATTCAAGTTCTCCACGTTAAGGTGGGTGGACATGAAGACGTAATCGAATGCCACGCCACTGACAGCGTTCCCCGTTCCCTTCAGGCTATCAAAAGAGATGCGCGGCGTGTTGGTCAGACCGTAGATTTGGGAAAGCAAAGTTTCTACCTCGAATTTAACTGTCTCTGGTACCTGATTCCAGGTAAGATATTGTGCGTTAGCACTCATACCGGTAAGCTGCACAATACGGTTCTTCAGTTCACCGCTCAGTTGCTGCACATCACCAAACAACATCAGGATGGGAAAGAAATGATAGTCAATGCAATCGGCATAATTGGATAAGAGTTTCTCCAGCCGGATGCGGAGCGTCTTAATCTTCTCGCAATAGGCTTCGGAGCGGTACATATAGATGACTGGCATTTTCTTGAACCCATGACGGAACGAGGCGGTTTCCTGCCAGCCGTTCGTCTGCTCCCACTGATAGACCATATCTTTCGTAATGGTCATAAAGCAGGTAATCTCCATGTCATTTAAATCTTTCTTCTTATACTCACGCGAGAGAGCCACTAAATCACCGTTATCATTGAAAAACGGGTAGAGTTTATCCCCTCGAAACGGAGACCATAGTACGCTTTTCAATCGGTATTCGGGCATAGATTTTCCAAATATATCCGCCACCTTGCGTTTCAGTTTCGCCCAGAAACCATCATCTTTCACCACATACCAATACTCGGCCACCTCCTGCTCGGCCAGCCACGAGCGCACGGCTTTTTTGTTCTGGTACTTGATTTTGTTCTTCTTGAACACCTGCTTCAGCGCTGACAGCAAGCCTTCTTCCGACTGTTCAGGTTTGCAATCAAGTATAGGCTCAGTTCCTACGGTGAAAGCCGTCTGAATATTCACGATGTCCTGCTCAATAGGTAGGGCGATGCGGTTTGGGTCTACCAGCTTCTTCTGCTCCGGCTCCACATGTTCCTTTCCCGTGGTGGGGTCGGTGAATCGTTGCTTCGGCTTTAATGTGACCTTGATTTTCGGATATTTCTCTTCATCGGTGATAATCTCATGGCGGTTGGGATTCCAGTCGTTGTAGAGCTTCACCGCGTCGGGAAGGTCTGTCTTGCGAGCCTTCTTCAAGTAGTATATCTTTTGGTCTGTGTCTTGCAGGGCAAGAACTTTTGCTAATGTTCTCATATCTCAATATCTTTAATGTCCGAATATTCCTGAATAATCTCTCGGTTTCAATATACGCCCAAGCAGGACTGATAAGACATAATACCGTGCCGCGTCGATGGCGTGATTATCTTTGTCCACAGGCTGGTTGATATAGTTCCCGTTCTTGTCCTTATCCCATACATAGTTACGCAGTTCTTTCTGCAAGTTGTATGACCTCCGAGTAACGAATATCTCCATGTCTTTCATCTTATCAATACCCGCCAAGATAGAGCCTTGTCCTTTCTCGGTGGCGTATATGTTCACCCCTCCGTTGTGTATCTCCTGAATGAGGCGAGGGTCTGCACTGTCTGCATAGACATTCAATCCCCACGGGCGGAGCGACTTTACTATATCTGATGAAAGCAGGTTGGTACGGTAGTCTATCTCGTCTAAATAAAGAGCGTTATCTATTATTCCACAACGGACTGCGGCGGTACTATCGACACTATAGCCGAAGTCCAGCCCGATACCCACTTTCTTGCACCACTGGGGGAATTCATCCACAATGCCCCACTTCTTGAACACAGCACCCTCCGCCACGTCCGCCCAGCGACCTATCACCGTGTGGGCGTACTTTTCGGGATTGTCCTTTTTCATCTGCTCCACCTCTTTCAGGAACTCCGACGAAAGGTGGTCTAAGTTGTCGAAGTAGGTCGTATGGATATGCAGCACGTTGGGATGCGTGGATATTTGCACGGGAACGCCGTCAATCTCCACCAGCTTGTGCGTGTTCTCGATATACTTCTTGTAGATGAAGTGGTTACTATCCGTTGGGTTCATTATGATAATGATGCGGTTCTGAATACCCTTTTGACGGATGGAGAGCATGATTTTGTCAAAGTCCTGCTCGTTTGTCCATTCCTCCGCTTCATCGCAGACAAAAGTCGTAATGCCGTGGATGGATTTCAGCTTTGCCGTTTGATTCCCTGATGAAGTTTTTATACCCCGGAACATAATACGCCCACCGCTTCTTCGATTGATGATGTCCGTCTTGGTGGCACGGAAGTATTTGCCAGTTCCGTCCATCTCTATCTTCTCCATCATTTCGGGGATAATACTCATGTGGGCGGAAACCATCGTATAACGGGAGTAAAGGATAGTGTGGGCAAACGACCTGTCAAGTGACTTCTCGAATGTTAGTCGCTCAATGAAGGCGGAAGCGTTGAAAGACTTTCCACTGCCACGACCTCCCGTGATAAGTATGATGAATTTCTCCTTATCCGTGTAGAGTGGGGTGTATATAGCCTGGGGTTTAATCATTGGTGTTGTCGTTTATCCATTTCTCGATGTCAATACTTCCATTGGAGGACACATCTTCATCGTCCTCTTGCTTCTTCTCAACCTTGCGCCATTCCTCATCATGGTGGTACAGCCAAGTGGAGAGAGCCTGCATATTCGGCGGCAGTTCGGTTTCACCCTCGGTGGTTTGTATCTCTTCATCTTCGGTATAAACGCCGTCTATTTTCAGCTTCCGGGTGGTTACGGTCTTGTTCTTGATTTTCTTGCCACCCAAAGCCGCTTTGAGATATGCACCACGCACGATGGAGTTGATTTTTCGGCGACCGCGCGCTAAGACTTTAGCTAATCTGGCAGACCTGCGTTCGTTTTCCTCATCCGACCACTTATCATAGTTGCCGTTCTTCATGCAATTAAACACTTCGGGAGACAGCGAAACGCCGAACTTATCATCCAGCGCATCCGCTATCTCCGCATCGGTCAATCCCTGCATGGAGAGTGCAAGGATTTCGTCGTAGAAATCATCACTGTCGTAGTCGAATTTCTTGGGTCTTGCCATAAATTGTTATCCGTTATTTAATCCCATGTATTGAGAGCGGGAAAATCTTATATTTGCGCTATTCTTTAAAAGAGTTTCCATCTCTTGTGTTCTCCCTTGTGCCCTTAAAGAAAGAGCCTGGCTTCTCGCGTCTCTTATTGTTCTGCTCGTCCTTATATTTTGAGCATATCTATTAAATGTATCATTAGCTCTATTCAAACGACTATAGGTGCCCTGCAATGTTGAAGCCTGAGCATTAATTCGATTGATTTGATTTACTAAATCATTATAAGATTTACTTCTTCTGACTCAGCATTCCTCCTAAATTTTAAGTTATTATTCAATTCTTTCTATTTGTTCGTCAAACAGTTCTCCTTTGATAAACTTCTGATAATGGTCATACCCGAACCGCTCACAGAAAGCCGCCTTAGCCTCCCATGTGTCAAAGGACAGCATCAGGTAAGCATCCATGTTGGCGGCTGTTTCCTGCGCCTGTTCCTTGACCTGCTGCTTCACGTCTTTCATGTGGGCAACCTTTTCGGCACGCTCCAACTGACGGGCTGCTTTCTCGGCTTCCTTCTGCTCTGTGACGGGCTGCATCATTTCTTCCAATGCCCCAGCTAAAGAGTTTTCTTCTTCGGTCTGCAAAAGGAAATCACAGCCTATCATGTTCAAGTCCGCATCGGTCAGACCTGCATCCTTGTAGTCAATATCAGGAACGAGACGAGCCAAAGCGTCGTAATCCCACTGACCGCCGATGTTCGGATTATTTAGGGCTATATTCAAAGACTTCTCGGTCTTTTCATCCACGTTGATAAGCTCCACACGAAGCGTGTAGTCATTCTCGTGCGTGACTTCATTGTATTTGTTCAGCTCATCCAATACAGAAACTTTTTGATGGCCTCCGACAATGGTGTAGCCCGTTGCTTGGTTTACGACTATGCCGCCGACAACGCCATACCGTTTTATGGAACGCTTCAACTGCTTGCGCCCCTCGTCCGATATGGTACGCGGATTGTAAGACGCTGGCTTTATCTGCGAGCGTCTTAGCTCCACCGACTTGCTGTTGAAATACTTATTATCCATTACTCAATCCCATATACTGCCGACGGGTGTATCTTGTACTGGCATTACCACCGTCATTAATTCTTGATATATTCAAAGAATAATTGGTATATGCTCTGTTAGCTACGCTGGCACGTCTTGAAGAAACCGAAGTATTTGCCATTATTCGGTTATATTGATTTCTCAAATCATTTTGACTTTTTGTTCTAACTCGTGTTCTAACTCGGCTTTCCTCCTATTAGTTTTGTTTGTTATGATACTCCCATAATATCCGCTCTGAAAGCGGAAACACTTTGTAAATACGTTGCAAGTCCTGCGGATAGTTCTTCTCCAGCCAAAGCATACAATCGAGGTTAAATCCGACGCCTGAACTGGCTTTGAGTGAGTAACGTACCGGTTCGGGAAGATTGTGCTGCTTCATGTATGATAGCACGTCTTTCTGGGTCCAGTCAGCCAAGGGGTAGCACATTCCGTTGTTCTCGTACCCATTGGCTTCATATCCTTTCAGCATCAAACGCCTGTTCATGCCATCGGCTTTCTTCATGCCCAAAAATGCGTAATGTATGCCGTATTTAAGCTGCATCGCATTGACCACATCCGCCAGCTTCAACAGCTTCACCTTTGAATTAGGCACGCAATACAAGCCACTGCGAAGAATGTAAGTCAGGTTCCAGTGCGGTACTTCGACAAACTCAATCTTCGGGTATCTGGCTTTCACCCATCCAATCCAGCGGTCTATGTGTTCAAGATGTTGAACAAAGAACATAAACACGCACACTATGCGTTCAAATTTCGGATAAAGCATATCAAGCAAGACCAAACTATCCTTACCAAGAGAGCAAAAGAGTATCGCGCTGTCAGACTTACACCTGATAGCGTCAATACTCTTGTATGTTCTTTCTTGCAGCGTCATGGTTAGCCACCCGATAAGCCTAAACCTGTACGAATGTTGCGATACTGCTGTTGTCGGGTGATGTAACGTCCACCCTGCGATAATCTGCCGGTAGTGGGGTCTGTCAAACCTTGGCGACCACCACGATAACCGCTGCTTGAATAAGTAGTCCTTCTTCTGACTCAGCCTTCAAATTAAAGATTAAACATGTTTATCTATCACTATGCCCAAGTCGTAAACGACCTGCGCTGCCAAATATGGTTCACCGTTATACTCGTACTCGATGAGGTTGTGATTTTCGTCCTCAAAGAGTTCTATGCGTGCATCTTTGACTTCTACCAGTGCGCTTGCCCTGTCTTTGTTGTATCCAACATAGAACCGGATAGCGTCATACTTGCGTGGTATCAAAATACCATCTTCTTCTTTGCAGTAGCCTTCTTCGTCCAGTTCGCAATACTTCTTCTGTGTATTTGGACGAATCTCACGAAACTCTTGTGTTTTCGTGCCTGCTAAGATTTCATCAAAATACTTCTGTTTGATGATGAGTGTCAAAATGTTCATAATCGTGTCAAATTAAAAATCTTGTTGCGGGGGCTGGCTCTGCCCCAGCGGTCTCTACCAAGTCAAAGTAGCGAGATGACTGACTTCTCTACCCCGCGATAATACATGCCTCAAAGTTACTTCTACGAACAAAGATAGCGAAATAAATCCAGCCTTTCGCTTTCACTAAGGCCGGATTGTGAAACATTCACCGGATTGTTTGTCATTTGCCACTTAATTGATTAAACAATCTTTCTGCTGCCTCATAGCTTTCTGTTGGCAGAGCAAAACAGTCACCATTATCTGTATAGAATCCAAGTTCTTCGTTATAGTCCATCTTCTCAACAACGATGCTCAATGAACGCAATATTGCATTTGCTTCATCTTCTGTCAAGTTGCAGATAGAAAAACGTTTTGTCTTATGGTTGTAATTCAGTTTCATAGCCATCTTAAATTAGAATAATAAATACCGTCTAAAATCCTATAATCGCCATATAATCTCACTTCACCCTTATACATCATTGCAAACCGAGAAAAGCCACATATCTGCCTTATCGCCCAGTCTGCTTGCGAAGATCCGTATCTGTATTTCAGTATGGTAGGGTAAATCTTTGCTCTAAAGGCCGTTTCGCTGTCAGTCATATCACCAACAGGACAGATTGGCAAAATGCCGTTGTGGGCAAAATAAATACCATCTAAGCTGAATGGGTGACAGTTTGCCCTACATATTGAGCCATGCGTGGCCAGCCTGAAATGAATGATGCAATCTTCATCGTCACTCACCTCTGATAAATGGCATAAGAAAGTACGATAATCCAAGCCCTTATGAAAATGATTTGTCGAAACAAAGCCATAACCGTTATGATTCAACCTTTTTATTTTTCCAAGAATATCCCGGCTTGGCATCGGGACATTCTTGGGTTTATAGATGATGCAGCACATAGTTATCGAAGTATTTCAGCACGCTGTTTGAAGAATGATTTTTCTTTCGTTGTCAAGAAAGGTATCTCATCTATCGAAGTGACTTCTGCCTGTAGTACATTCTTTTTAGACCACGCAACCAACTTAGCACAGAAGTTCACCCAATTAGAAATCTTCTCGAAGTCTGTGCTACCCTGGTGCTGTCTGAACTCTATCGTTCTGTGACGTGAGTAAGAACAAGCGTTTACTTTGTAATACCTGTTGCCACTCATTACGTCATAGACATCATTCTTGCTCGTGCAAAATGAAAAGTCTTTGCCTTGCAGACTTCTGCACCACTGACTGTTATTCTCGCGTCTTGAACGAGCCATGAACGTATCTATCACCTTCTCTAACTTCTGATAGTTCTTGAATACGTTCACATAGGCTTCATCTGACAAATTTTGCGCACCAATATGCACATGCAGGCCAGTTGATACGTTTACTTGCGCATTAGCCTCATCAATGCCTTACAGCAATTTTCAAGACTTTTCATACCCACCTTACCAGTCAGTACAGGCGATACGCATTCGATAGGATTTTCGCCTCTGATAGAACTGTCAGAGACAAATTTGTAATAGTGATTGTTGTCTTCGTGATTGTACCCCTCATACTGAAAAGGCATTGCGTTTCTCGTAGCACATTCACGCATCACGCTTGAAGCTACCAGGCATTCAATTTCAACGCCAAACGTGAACTTAAATCGTTCTGTAACTTGCTTAGGCAGGTCAGACAGAATGATGTCAATCTCATGCTTGCGCAGCCCCAGTTTTATAAGGGCTTCTTTCTTTGATGTCTTAGAACCTTTGCCAGTCTTGATGTCTTGAATTTCTTCGTTTAAACTCTTCATAATCGTGCTCTTTATAAAGTTAGTAATCGTGTAAATTATGCAGGGCTTTCGCCCTGCCGGTTAAACTTATTTGTGTGACTCTCTGAAATCAAGTTCTACAATCTTGTGATATTTGTGAATGTCGTACAGCCCACCTGCACACCCCATCGCTGATGCAAGTCTTACGATTTCTTCTACAGCATTCATAAGGTCTATGTTCGCATCTTTAGCCTCATTCTGTGCCTTCTCGTAGTCCCTGCAATTTCTTGCTGCACATTGCGTCTTTTCAGCTTCTTCAACACGCTTCATAGCTTCGTTGATAGACTTGATTTCAGCCCTAATCTCTTTGATGTAATCACTACTTGTTGTCTTCATAATCGTGTATCTTTAATCGTTATTACTTCTTGTTTGATGATGCAAAGTAAAAGTAAATACTTTAATAAAACAAGTATTAATAAAAGAATATACTTATATTTTACAAAGATTAACAAAGTGTATGCTTATATATAAATAAAAGTATTTACTTTTGTGCTAAAATTGATTTTTATGATAAATAGGACAAGAGAAATTATAGAGCAACTAAACCTTAAAAAGGTAGATATTGCAGAAAAATTGGGTATTACTCCTGTAGGACTCAATCAATTACTTAATACAGAGAAGCCCAAACTTGAAACGTTAGAAAAATTGTCAAAAGCTGTTGGTGTACCTGTATGGAAATTAATTCTTAGCGATGATGAAATTAAAGAGGTCAATATATTAGAAGAAAAAGATTTAAGCGAAGTAAACGGCTACGTGAAAGTAAAAGGAACTATTTATGAAATACACTCATTTGAGGATTTAAGGAGATTAATAGAAATGGATGTTTAACGTAATAAAAAAGTTATGAGAAAAGTTATTCCTATATTATTTTTGGTACTGTCTTTTTCTGTTGCTTGTTCCAATAAAAACAGTTCTAAGCAAGAGGTAGAAACTCCAAAAGAAAAATACACGCAGGAACAAGCATTGAAAGCATATAAAGATATGTATTTTGGTATGGATATAAAATCAATATTAGAACTTGGATATGTATCGGAAAAGGATACGTCCAAATGGGTAATAGACTTGAAATATAAAAATATTGGCCATGAGGAATTTGAAGATGCCAATATTATGACATACAAAAACAAACTCTTTATGGTTAATTTCCATAGCTACGTTGATGGATTAAATAACGCATTGGATTTATTGAATGGTACTAAAGAAGTTTTCTCTGCAAAATATGGAACTCCCGAAATAGAAAATAATATAAATAAAGATAGTATTGAAATAGATAAAGATTATATAGTCTATCTATGGAACATAAGGAATAAACAGATTAGCGGAAAATTGAATAAGTCTGGACAGGATGATATGTATTTTGTAGATGTGTTTATAGAAGATACAATAACTCGATATATTAAAGATTCTGTCGCATTATCTTATCAAAGCAAGGATATATAATATTTCATCCCCGTTCCTTCCGGTTCGGGGATTTTTTATGCTCAAAAAGTTGTATTATTGTATAACTTTCCGTATCTTTGCACCATGAGAAAGATAGTCGCATACAAGAATTATTTCAGTGACTTCATAAAGAAGCTGTCAGCAGACGAGATAAACAAGATTCGCCGTGCGTTGGACTTGTTCAAAGTGGAGGATAGGATGCCGAGACATTTCATAAAGTTCATACGTGACGGCGTTTATGAATTTCGTGTGAATTATGGAAATAATGAATTTCGTATCTTTTTCATATATGATGGAGATGCCGTCGTTGTTCTTTTTAACGCTTTTAAGAAGAAAACGCAGAAAACACCTGACAATGAAATAAAAAAAGCTATAAAGTTAAAGGAGGAATATTATGAAGCTAAAAGAAATCAGTAAAGACATCTACGATTTGGACGCATGGCTGGATGAAGGGCTTGGAGCGGAAGGAACTCCTGAACGTGAAAAGAACCGCGAAAAGGCATGGGAGGAATACAATGCCCAAATCTTATTGGAAGCGCGAAAAAACGCACACCTCACGCAAGCAGAACTCGCAAAACGCATCGGTGCGGACAAAGGGTATATATCAAGGGTGGAGCGTGGGTTAACCGTTCCTACAGTCGCCACACTTTATAAAATAGCCTCTGCAATGGGATTGACGGTAGAATTGCGCCCCATTTAAGCAAATCGCCACCATAAACAGAACTCTTTGGTAAGCCCAAAGAGGGGGTGATACATTGCCCCCATTGCGGGAAAGAGATAAAGTTGAATCCGGAAGTTTAATTAAAAAAAATAATATTATGAAGACGATTTATTTTCATCCTAACGGATATACACAAGTTCCTGTAACTTCATTAAATGACATCATTCAATACTGTGCAAGAATAGGACATAGATTGTCAAATGTGGAAATTGATTATAGAAATGGTAAATATTTAGTGCTTACATCTTTTCAAGGTTCTTATGTTTGTATTGGATATGTTGATGATATGATAGATTAAAATATATTGATATGGAAAAGCATTTTATAACAGAAGATGAATTATTAAAGCGAGGGTATAAGAAAAGTGCTGATGGAACTAAATATAGAAAAAGATTAGGTAACAAAGATTTTGATTTTATTCCTAATGGAAGAGGGCTTTTACCTAAATCGGAGCTAGATGACCCTCAAAAGACAAGACATTTTGAACAAATAGATACTTTGGAAGAATTGGAGAATTTTGAAAAGTTTGCACGTGAAGGATTCAAACAAAAGCCGGAAGCATAACGCTTCCGGCTTTGTTATTATCTTACAATTTTTAATCGAAACTTTTTCTTATCTTTTTCACAGAAATCTTGAATTATATCAATAGGAAGTTTAAAAGCTTTAGACAAATCATTCATTGTATATCCAAGTTCTGTTTTAAATAAAGAATAGGCCTCATAAAAAACAGATGGTTCATCTATCTCTACATTTATAGGTTCATGCTTAGTATAACCTCTCCTGCTAAGTTCTATATAGAAATACTTATATTTATTTTCATCTATACATGCTAATTCTTTGGCCCTTCTAATAATTGAAGCCATTGATGTAAGCCAATATTCTTTCAATGGAGCCAAATAGTTCAAACGTAAATTTCTAAGAGACGGCTTGATTGATTCGGAAGGCATTAAAAATTCTGCAGCAAATCTAAAAGCCTCATTCTCTTTGTCTCTATAATCTGGAATTGGATAGTTAGGAGACAAATGCATGATAATATGTCCTAATTCATGTGCTATTGTCAATCTTTTATGGTCATTGCTAAAATTCTTATTTAATACTAATACAAATGCTCCTTTATCAGTTGTGAATGACACTCCATCAAAAATATCTTCGTCATAGTCTTTTTCTACTATAATAACGCCATATTTTTCCAATAAAGTACAGATGTCCTTTACCGGTTCTGAATCCGGAATTCCCATATATCTGCGTGTAAATTTCGCTGCAGACTCAGGAGTATAACCTTCTTCAAGGTCAATAAATCTTAGATTCATTTCAGGAAATTCAATAGAATCAGACATTTCATCTACTAAATATCCAATAATTTTATTTGAGTAATCGATGTGACAACGATCCTTTTTACTGATTCCGCTTTTTCTTCTATAGTGGGCATTATCGACATTATTACCTATCTTTACATTGTAAAATTCTTCAGGAAAGCCCAAAAAGTCAATAATCCGTTTCACAACATCAGCAGATAATATTCCCAATCCTTTTTCAAATTTAGACAAATTGGATTGCGATAAGCCCGGAATTTTTGATGCTAATTCTGTTTGTGAATAGCCACGATATTCCCTGACAAATGTTAGCTGCTTATAATTGAAATTCATAATCGTATGTTTAATTTCCAATTTAAGACTATGGTCTTAAATATTATTACTATAAAAACATCCAGTGGCAGACGGGTTAATAATTTATGTTATTTATTCTCGGCTGTTTTGGCTTTATTAGCACCTTTCAGTGATACAGATGCTGCAGGAACAGACGGTTTCAAAACAACTGTCGGTCTCAAACCTTCTGTAGCAGGTTTGTTTATAGCCCATTTAACCTTGTTTTCATCTATATAAACCAGCTTTGGGTCAACTAATTCACCAAATTGATTCTTTTTGTAACCAAAAAACAAAATAGGAGCTGTTGGGTCCTCGTCGTCCTGAAACAATCTCCCTTGCAATTGGTTCTCTATCGAATCAGTCATTTTTGTACGTATGTTCATCGGCATATCATTCTTATCCAATTTCTTGAACAGAATTATATATCCCTTCACATAAAGCATGAATCTACCATACTTTCCAGTTTTCCAATCTCTACAAAAATACTTCTGTATTGATTGTACTATTTTGACATTCAACAAGTGTGCTTCAAATCCTCTCATACGAGCTTCTGGAGGAGTTAGCACTATCTCTTTATTATACTGTTTTACTGCATCTTCGTATGCTTCAAACAGTTTTGTGAGAATTGAACCTAGTTCAATTTCACATTCTTTTGCGCTAATTATACGCTTCCTCTTTTGTTTTTCTGTAAATTTGCAATTCATTAATTAATAAAAAAATTATGTCCACCACTGGACTTGAAGAAATCTCTGTTGCAGCAGAGATTTTTTCTCCAGCAAAGATATATAATTTTTCTTGAAAGTTGTATATAATTATCTCGAAAAATTGTATTTTACATCTTGGCGGTAGTAATATCATTCCACTTCTACTTGATTAGTCCTTTGACCTTCAACCTTTCTACAATCTGATTGTAAAAATACTCTATATCCTGACGAAAATCCTTATACTGCTGGTAGATAAAGGAAACATCGGATATATTGTTTGAAATAACGCAAGGAGAAACATCTGGGAATATTTTCGATAGTTCCGCACGTATTCCATTAGGTAAACGACCCCCAGCTAAGACACTTGGAGCGAACAAAAATAAAGATATAAATAAAAACTTTTTTCGTTGGTATACGCTATCAATTTTAGGAGCACAGTCCCTTTCCTCCAAAGCGTCACAGAATAGAGAGTAAATTTCAGGAAGTAAATAAATGTCAGATAGGATAGGAGAAGATAGCTCGTTTTCTCGTTCTGACAATCTTGATTTCTGTTCACGGATTGTTCTTAGCTCAATTATTGAAGAAAATTCTTTTCCCATAGCACAATAATAAAAAATATTTTAGTATATTTGCGGCATAATCGTGTATGGGGAATTGGCTTGATCGTGCGGGCTGGTTCCCTGTTTTTATGAATAATCCTTGTCTTTCATAAACCTTTCAATTTCTTTCAATTCTTCATCTATGACTTTCTTCATCCTTTCCGCATCCTCGTACATTTCATTTTTGACAAAATACTGCTGTATAGAATAGAGCATTGATATGTATGTGGTGTCATGCCTTGCTTTCACCCATTTCATAAAGCCCATGTTTCTGTCCAGCTTGGTTTCCAGTTTTTTTATCATCGCCACTACAATGCAGGAAACTGCAAAAAATGAAGCGGTACTGATAAGGCATATAATTTCAAGCATATTGGTTTCTTCCATATATCATTTGCTGATTAAGTCGCACCATTTGTATGATTCATTCTCGTAGAACCACTGCCAGCCGTTCTTTGGCTGCCTGATTCTGCCTTTCAGATACCGCCTTGCGGTGGCGTAATTGATGCCAAGCGACATTGACGCGTCTATGACGGAATCGAACCTTCCCAGCAGCTTCCCTTGGTGAATCACCACGCAGGACTTTGCGGCAGCCCTCCGGTTTGACCAGTACGGATGCCCTTTCAATGCCTCGCTGTGTCTTTTCCTTATCTCCTTGGCGCGTTCCTCGCCGTAGTATTCTTCGTAGGTCTTTCCGCGAAGTCCGTGGCGGTATCCCTTGTTGAACACGTTGTGCCCGTTGACCACACGTGTCACCGGTATGATGGGGTCTAAATGTAGTTCCATGGATTCAGTTTTTTAATGATTAGTATCTTTTGCCTCCGTGGTGGTAGCCACGCAGGCGGTTATAGTTCATTTTAGTGTGGATGAAGAAATCAATGTCAATGGCTGTCAATTCACAGTATTTGAGCACAACCGCAATGATTGCAATTACCTTTTCTTCGGTGGAATCATCGCAGGTGGATATTCCGGAGAGGGCATAGCATAAATCAATGAAGCCCTTTCCTTCCTTTATGCTTTCAGCCATTTCCATAAGGGCTTCCACTTCTTCAAGGTCAAATCTCCGTAGTCCGGCTAAATCCAAGCACCGTATCACCACATCGCAAAGCTCATCTTCCACCGTGTTCTTGATTTGCCGCTCGAAGTTTTCCTTGAAGTCTATGATTTCTTCGTATTTCTTGAAGGCTTCCACGTGGGCGTGCAGGTTCTTACGGCCTGCTTGTACGGCTTCTGCTATCTCGGTTATGATTAACATCAGCCAATGGCTATCACTGTGTTCTTCTTCGTGCCATCCGTTTGCCTTGGCGATAGAGTAGGCTTCGTCTCGTAGTTCGTTGAGGTTCATTGTTCGTTGTCTTGTTCAATTAGGTATTCTTTGTTGAAATGTCCGTTTCTGATTAGCCACCAGATACACTCAATAGCATTGTCGAAAATGTCCGTCCGATTAAACATCACATAGCTTTCTTCTTCACTGAAGCACCAATACTGGATAACCGGAGGGGTGATTTGAAAGACTGCGGAGCAATAGTCGTTCTCAATTTCAGTAGGCATCATCTCCAGCAGGCGTGCGAGGCTCCATGAAGGAATGAATTTTTTATCTTTAAATAAGTTCGCTCCGCGATGGTTTACATCAAGTGGGATGCTTACAAAATAGCAGTTATAACACATGTCCGCCGTTTCGGGCTTCAGTCCCAGTGCAAGCAGCCTTTCCGACTGCTCACGGGTGGTTGAGATTTTGGTTTTGAGTTCATAATCCTATTCACAATTTAGTTTTTCCATCATAGAAAGCGTTTCTTCGGTTACCGCTTTCCTGTCCCAATCATATTTGTTGTCGCCCCAATGCGCGGTGTCAAAACCGAAAATCCACCAATCATCGCCTATCTCTGTATTTTCTGTGATAAATTCGGCTTTTTCCAAAAGTTTGTTTCTTTTACCAACGTACTCTTTCATGATTTCCATTCCGTTCATTTTATCAGGATATGTTGCTGGCTCTGAAAGAGTAATTCCACCATGCACTTCAAAATCTTCCATATCTTCAATGCTTCGACCATGATATTTATTTTGAGGAGGAACAGCAACATATCCGTTGTGCGTTCCGTGTTCAAATTCATATCCGGATAAATCAAAGTCTACATCCAAAAACGATGTCGGTGTTATAAATGCTACTAATTTGTTTTCCATAATCCTATCATTTTATCTATTCTAAATTGTTAATCGAGTAATTCCACTCTAAACCGTCTTCTTCTCTTACGTACGTTGAAAGCCAATCCAAAGCAGTTGCTTCTTCGCTTTCTGAACTGAAACAATCTTGAGTGCTAATCTCGTCGTTATTCTCCAATGCTTCATATACCTCATCGGAGACCTCTATATCGCATAATGTAACCTCGTAAGTCACGCTTACATTTAGTTCTTTTATCTTCTTCATAATCCTTACTTTTTAATCAGTTTAATTGCTTCACGTAAGCCGTCCTCAATAGCTTGTTCGTAACTATCAAATCCTATTTCAAAGTTCTTGCAATATTCATAGTTAGAACTCTGAATATAATACCCCCAACTAAACTTATCTAAGGCATATTCGTAAGTTCTCTTCGCGAATACATGTAATTTATACACCTCGCGTAGCCACCTAGCCGCTAAAGCCTGAGTGGGGCGGGAAAATAAGGATTTGCAGGAGTTATAGTTTACTCGACTTAAGTTATCCCATCCAAATCCGTTATCAGTATATTGTGACGTACATGGTACATCAAACCCTGCCTCTTTCAGCATCTTCGCGGTTTCGAACGAAACATAACTTTCTTTTATCATAGCTATTCCTCCTTTAATTCAACAGGTTCATCTTGCCATGTGAGGTCTCTACCTATAAGTTTCTTAATTGAGCCTTTAGGTAAAGCCATACACATACTATATTCATACAACGGTATAAACTGATTATTTCCTCTTTTAGGACGGAACTGATAAATACACTCTCTACCATCTTTGTCTACTGCTACCCATGCCATGTTATTCCTCCCACTTAATTATATCAGTCGCAACATAGTTATCTCTATCAATTATTTGCGCAGACGAGATTGCGGCATCCTTTGAAGAATAAATGTTATCATCCTTGGTTATGTTCACTCCATCACAATCGCGATACACATTCACCCACCCCTCTTTCTTTTCGGGGAGCATCATAAGGTCATCTTTGTGTTCCGCGCCTTCTTTGATTAGAACCTTACCTTTTTCGGTATATCCGCATACATCATCTTCCCCGTCAGAGCATTCCACCAATGCAAGTATTGGAAAACTTTACATTTTTGTAAAAAAATCGTCTATCAAAGCAAATAATCCTCGCCTTGCGTCCGTCACGTGTGCAGACTGGCTTGCCCTGTTTCGCCAACTCCAAGGAAAAGGAGTTAAGGTTATTCTTATTATAAGGATATTCATCGGACATTTCCTTTATAGACCTTATCAGTTCCTTGTCCGAAATTTTCTCATTTACATAAGCGTAAACTGTCCTTGTAAGTGCATTATCCTCTTTTGGAAATATTGTTTTATTTTCTTCCATATCTTCTTTGGTTTGTTTGATTTCTATTGCAATGAGTCTTTGCTCGTTATTTATTAGTGTAAAAACATCTTTTGGCGGAACAGACACTGCTGTTTCTAAAAGATAATTTTGTACAGTCTTATCAACAAAAGTAGTATAAGGCTCTCCGACCTTTTCAAGTTTCTTGAAACACGCTAATTTCTTATCGTTTCTATAAGCGCAATATGGATTTCCAATAAATTTACAAGTTCCTACTTCATCAAAGCTACATTGATTGCAATGCCCTATAATACACTGATACCACTCACCGTTGTACTCGAATATTTCTCCTATCTTGCGTTCCATAATCAAATTACTATTACAGGGTAATCACCGTACCATTCGATATCATTAATTTCATAAACAAAATCATTGTCAGCGTCTCCTTTAATAACATTTACGATTGCTGACTTATCTTCCACTTTCATAAGTTCATCAATCAATTCCTGTACTGTCATTTCTTAGTTTCTTTTTCGGTTTATATTCATTCGTTTCTTTATCGTACTCGTAGCAGTCTGGGCAGTAGTTCAAATTGTCAATTTTCACCCAGTTCTCATCGACTTCAACACATATATCAACGAAGTCTCTTGTCTTATACTTCGTGCGCGAACTCTTTCCGCACCTGTCGCACACTGCTTCGTACATCTTCACTTCGCGTATCATAACAATCCTTTATGTTTGAGTTTAACAATAGCATCTTTACGGGAATATGCTTCAATCTCATGTCCTTTGATGACAAATTTGAACAATGGCTTTTCACCGAATCTTTTTCTGTTTATCTCACCCATTCTCTTGGCATTGGCTTCTTTTCGCTTACGATGTTCCTCATTCTCGCGTCTTACACGTTCTTGATGGTAAGGATTATGCACATCGTCAACCGAAACCATTGCCGCAGCCATTTGGAGCAAGAATAATCCTTTTGTGCTCATTTCGTTTTCTCCTTTCTCTCTGGCAATAAATCTATTACATACGCCCATTTCAGAACAACATTCTTCAGCAAGTCGTAATTTTCTCCGAAGTTCACAGAATACCCTCTTCCGTATGTTTTTCTACATTCAAATACTACAAGCTGATTCTTATCCGGTTTTTCGCTTGCACAGTGCCACACCGAGTTGATGCGCCACTGTGCGCCGGCTATAAATCCTTCTTTTGCGGCTATTGATTCCATTAGTGGGCTTATTCTTGCATTTGGCATTACATAGTCCTTTGCCGCCTTTTCAATCTGTTCTCTTGTCATAATCAATATCTTCTTTAAGTTCCACCAATTCTTCCAAAATCTCATTAAACGGGACGCTCATCAGGTATTCAGCCAGCCAGCACGCTCCTGCCTTGAAATCTTCATCGCAGTGCGACTTGCGGTCTTGGTAATGCCTTATCCCTTCCTTGTGCCGGAGACCGGCCTCTTTTATCGTTTCCATTTTCATATTCCTAACTTCTCCTTCCTGTACTTTTCCGCATATTCCTCGTTGCACTTCTCCGGCTTGACCAGAATGACCGTGTTCCGGCTTATGCGGAGCGGCATTAACGACTCTTCGTGCCTGTAATACTTCCTTATCTTCTCGTTCAGCCCCTTGCTGTTCTCGTCCACCGACGGCTTCCTTTCCACCATCGGGTCTTTGATTCTTGCTACGCTCATACTTTCTGTTTTAGTGGTTATGCCGATATTGCCTTGGCGATTAATCTTGCGTCGCAGAGCTTCGCCGAAAGGACGTTGACCGCCGCACGGCAGGTGTCCGTGTCAAGGTTGATCGTGCAGGGTATTCCCATTGTGCGCATCAGCCTGTCAAGCTCCTTGTGGAGTGCGGCCAGACGCAGGTATCCGATGTTGGAACGCCTGAAACGGGAGTCGACCTGCCTTAGTTCTTCTTCGCGCTTGTCCAGCTGGATGCAGGAGAACTCGCACATCGTCCTTGCCAGCTCGCACCGTGCAAGCAGGGCGGAATCTTCCAGCCTCGCCTTGTCGAACACCCCCTTGATGCTGTAGTAGAGGATGTCCACGTGTTTCTGGATGTCTTCAAGGAACGTCTCGTTGGCGTCCGCGAAGAATCCGCTGCGGTCTCCTATGACCTCGAAGAGCATCTTCTCGTACTTTCCACGTAGCCTGTCTATCACGTTTGTTATTCTTTTTGTCTCATGCCTGTAACGGTCAGACTTCCTTACCGCTTCCACCGCCTCGATAACGGTTGTAATTGCGATGTCGTTTGTGAACAGGATGTTGTATGTGCATCCTATCACGGCTGGAGCGTGCTTGTCTATCAGCCGGTTCATGAATTCAATCTGTGTCATGCGAATATTGTTTTTTGAATCCTTGAAAGCACCAGTTTCTTGCTTTCACTGTAAAATTTCCTGTTGACTTCAAATCCGTAAGCTCTGCGCCCAAGCTGCGCCGCCGCAAGCAAGGAACTTCCACTGCCTGCGCATGGGTCTATAACCACATCGTCCTTGTCTGTGAAGATTTCAATAATCCTGCGCAATAAGGGAACAGGCTTTTGCGTCTCATGTATCTTGGGCGTATCGTTATCCCGCACCCAGTCAAAGCAGTTGAATATCATCCTTCCGTCATTGTTGAACTTCGGGAGCTTGTCTCTGTAAAGCACCAGCCCGTATTCGCAGTTGCCGACAATCTTCATGTTGGCTTTGAGCACCTGTGCCGAAAAGTCTTTCCTGAACACAAGGTTGATGTATTTGTTCAGCCCGTATTTCTTTCCAAGCTCTATGTACTTGAATTGCTGCTCAAACTCGCAGAAAAGCACCATGCAGGGGGATTTACCTGTCCCTTTCGGCTCTTTCATGAGCATCTGTGAACAGAAGTGCATGAACTCCGCCGGACGGAACTCGTTGTCATTGTAGAAAAACTGTTTCTTTGCGTATTCGCTTTCTCCCTTTCTGTTGTCTCCGTCATTGTACCATTTCGGGTTGCTTGCGTATGCGTTGTTCCCCAACTGGTACGGAGGGTCGCTAAGTATGAGCTGCGCTTTCGGTATTCCGTATGTTTTCCAATTCTGGAATGAATCATTGAACAATTCGATGTCTTTCATTTTTCGATTTTTCTAATTATCAGGAATTTTGTCTCTCCCTTCTTCAGTTGAGCCAGTGTTTCTTCGTCAACTTCAGCTTCGGTAAGCCCATTCAAGGTCATGTATTGTGGAAGTCTGTATTTCTCGCGTATTCGGTGAATAAGATTCCAATCCCGCGTGACCCAGTAAATTGTGATTCTCATATTATTTTCTCAGGCTTTCTCCGCTAAAGAGAACTGTTCTTGTTATCGCCTTTAGGCGGTCAATGGTTCTTTCTCCGTACTTTTCCCTCAACTCGTCTATTGACAGATTTGTAGTAATAATCAGGAGCTTCCCTTTTTTCTCTGTTTCATCTGCTAATTCAGCGAAAGCAAGCCTTTTCTCTCCGTATTTGACACTAAGGCTCTCCGTGCCTATGTCATCCACATAGATGATGTGTTTTTGTTTTACATCGTCCAAATTGGCATTCATTTGCTGTGCGTCATAGCAATTTATCACCTTACGGCAATAATGGTTTAAAACCAAAGGCAGGATCTTTCCGCAAATCAGAGTTTTCCCACGTCCGCAGTTCCCGAAACACAGAAGACCGCGTCCGCTATTGTCAGTCAGCCAGCCTACGACTTCATCGTATTCCGGTAGCCACCGGGCTTTATCTCTGGTGAAATACCTGATGCCGTTCCATAAGACATTTTTTGCATCAGGGATTGACACCTGCACCGTGTTAGGGATAGGAGAGAACCCTGTGTCCTTTAGCCGTTCAATCGTCTGTTGAAAATTTATCTGTTCCATATTACCAGCCTTTCTCTTTGTATTTTCCAATAGAATTGTCTTTCAATACCATGCCTGTATCTGCTTTAGGAGGCATCCGCTCCCGGTTAGCCCATGTAGACAACCTTCTTGGCAATTCCCATGTTTTTTCAAGTTCATAGCGCATCTTGGTTCCTGACTTGTTTAGCTCGCTCCAATAATCGAAGAACGCCCTAATCATCTCTTTCGGGTATTTTCCGACAAAAGGAACTAATGATTGGTAGAAAGAATCTTTTCGAGAGAGAGTAGCAGCTTTAGCTGCGTCTTTCTTTACTACTACGTCAGTAGTAGTTTCTTTCATATCATTATTCCCTTTTATTTGTTTTGTGTCACCTGTGTGTCGCTTTTTCGGTTCTTTTGGTAACTGTGTCGCTTGCTGTGTCAGAAGTTGTGTCACTTGTTTGCGTAACTCGCTTATTTCCTGCATTATATCTGTGTCGCTTCTTGTGTCACTCTCTGTGTCGGAGAGCTTTCCGTTATATTCTTCATATTTCACGAGCGTTATTACATTCATACCCTGTTCTTGTGAAATAGTTATCATGTTTTCTCTTTTAAGAAAAGCGAGAAATGTTCGTACTTTCCTTTCTGACCATTTCCAACGCTTGGATAAAAATCTTATGGATGCAGGATATTGTCCTCTTGTATAAGAGACTTCTCGACCTCCGATACTCTCCATACGGGGCGTTGCCTCAAATCGTGCCGACTGAATCAAGTCGAGCCACGCTTCGCAACTGCTAAAAGTCCGGGCTTCATTCCACATATCATTCGAGAAGAACTTGCGGCTTAGTTTTATATATCCTTCCATAATCTTAAAATCTCACGTTGGTTAATTGTCTTCCGTTGGAGTAAACTGCCCACTTGCCGTTACCGCCATCCACAAGCCTCAAATCCTTGACTTCCCCAAACCGTTTGATGTTGCCACACAAATCCACAACCCAACCAGCTTCTTTATTGGGATGGGGTCTGATGGCTCTCCCGACTATCTGATACCATAGGGCTAAGGACATTGTAGGGCGAGCCATGACAATAGTGTCCAACTCAGGGTAATCAAATCCGGTTGTAAGTACACCCACATTTGCGACAACCGGTATTTCGCCGGATTTGAACGCTTCAAGGATATGCTCGCGTTCTTTCTTGGGCGTGTCTCCTGAAACGATTGCCGCTCCGGGTATAGACCAAGTAAGCCTTTCAGCCTCTTTCAGAAACCTTGTGAATACCAATATCCCTTTGCGCTTTATTCCGCTTTTAGGGTTCATGAGCCTTTGGACTATACTCACCAGAAATCCGTAGAAGTCTATACGCTCATATTCTTTGACTACGGATTTATCAGTGTAGTCGGCACCAGTCGTATTCACCTTTAAGTTGAGTTCATTCCATCCAATGGGATTCATCGGGTAATAGTTCAGCTTTGATAGGTACCCCATATCCAAAAGGGTGGAAATCTGCACCTGATAAATCACTTCCGAGAACACGCACGGGCGGGTACGGGTGATGAATTTCAGCATACTTCCGAAATCACGGCTTGAACTCAATCTGTATGGAGTTGCCGTCAGTCCAAGCACCTTGCATTTCAGCATCGAGAGGAAATCCCTGTACATTCCTTCCTTGGGGTTGACAAGATGGCACTCGTCAATGATGATGTACTGGAAATGCTGGAAGAGTTCCGGATGGTTCTTCACGCTGCCGATGGTGGCAAAGGTGATTCTTGACACCTCCTTGCGCCCGAATGACGCAGAGTATATGGAGCAATCCAGCACGCCGTAGGAACAGAGCTTGAGGTAGTTTTGCTCGAGGATTTCCTTGCTGGGCTGAAAAATGAGCGTATGCCCTTCAAGACGGCTGGCGATGTCGGCTATCACGAGAGATTTCCCCGCTCCGGTGGGCAACACCATGATGGCACTGTTCTTCTTCGCCTTGTTGTTGAAGAAGCTGACTGCCGCATCGCTGGCTTTCTGTTGGTAATCGCGTAATTTATACATCGTCAGATAATTCTATATGTATTTCACCATTCTCTTTAAACAAGATTCTTTTAACAATACATACATCACTTAAATCAAAATCTTTTTTGAGTATCTCTTTGTCACAAGAAAAAAGTTCGTCATAACTTAAATCAGAACTTTTTCCATACAGCCATTTTCTGTACCTCCCATAAAGATTATTTTTGTGAATTGTATTTATGAACTGTTTTTCTGTTTCAGGACTTATCCAGAATGCGTTTCCGATGCTTGGCAAACATTGTAACATAATGTCCTTGCAAACCTCTTCATCCATATATTCATCGTAGTTTTCTATATGAATAGTAACCTTTATCATAATCCTTTCTCCTTGCTTAGTTTATCTCCCAAAGCTTTGTAATACTTCGTGAGTTCGATTAATTCGAAATCAGCCCATTTCTTTGTCTGCCCGGCTTTCCATGCCAGCTTGTCGAAGCGTTGCTGACCGATTTTTGATTTCAAGTTTTTCTCGTAATGTATCAGATGGTCTGCGCTGAAACGGTTGCACGACTTACATTCGGCATGTGCGTTGTCTTCGTCAAACCTTGTTGCCATGTGGCGGCGGGAGTGGAAGTGCCCGCAGTCCGCCTGCTCGTACGGCTTTATCTTGCCGCATGAGATGCAGCGGAAATAACCGTTCGGCATACAATCACGAAGCCGGATATAGCGGCTGAAAACTTTATCGAGTTTGGCGACTAAATCCGGCTTCTTCTTGATTTTTACTCCTGCCTTGTCAAATAACGGAAAAGGCTTTTCTTTCTTCTTTGGCTTTCGTTTTATGTAGTATGGCATCACTTAAATCCCCATTCTTTCATGTAATCGATGTTTTCAGGAAAACCGTCCACATACTTCGGGCTGAGAAATATGCGTTCGCTCTTTAGCTTGAAACCTCCCCATTCTGTAGGTGAACACGTTTCGTATTCTTCTTTAGAAATTTCACTAACACTAAAGCGTGGCTGGAATCCATATCCTTGTACGCTTTCTCCTAAAAGGTGTCCAAACTTTCGCAATGCCCATTCAAAAGCAATATCTTCGTATAGGTAATGTTCAGAGAACACTGCCACGTATATCTTATGTTGGAAATATCCAGTTTCTGTCAAATCAGGGTTACAGTTGATACAAAAATACTTAATACGTGAAAGTGTTTCCTTGACGAATGTTTCGTACTTTTCACAATCTTCTTTCGTTAAAAACTCTTTTCCATCATTTGCGATGTAAATGGTTTTAGTGATTTCTTTCGTTTCCATGCTCTTCAATTATTGGTTTACAGATTACAACAATTCTTTTACAGTCTTCCACATCGAACATTCCGATGTGGCACATTTCCCTTGGTATGCCCATCTTCTTTGACAGCCATAGGTATGCCTTATTCCTATTGGATATTCCGGGTATATACCCATGCCAAATCTTGTTTATCAGGTTTGTCTTGGCTATCTGGTCAAAGTAGAAGTGAGCTTCTTTCTTGGCTTTCCTTAACTCAGAATTTGCCAGTCTGCCTAACGCTTGGTCTGTGCCCTTGTGAACTCCCACATAAGCCCTGCAATCTCGGCAGAGGTAAATCATGCCGTATGAGCGTCCGTAGATAACGGAACTGTCCACATATTCGGTAGGATTGCCACAATAGGGGCAGATCTTTCCTGATAGGATTTCATTCATTGGTTCATAATTTTGATTTGTGACATTTTCTTCGTTTTTATAGTATGGCATCGCTTATCCTCCCATCAGTTTAAGTTTCACGTTCAGTATGTTGCTCTCCCGTATCAGTGCGTCCGCTTGCGGATTGAACAGGATATCTTCATTAAGAAGCTTTTCCCGTATCTCGGCAAGACGGTCTCTTATCATCTGCTTTTCTTCTTCGTTTGTCCTTATCATACCTTATCTGTCTCTTTAGTTTTTTGCACAGCTTAGCGATAAAACGCTGCTGGTTGTCGTTTGCCTTGTCATTCTCAATCAAGACCTCGCCCACGATGTCCGATAGCCTGTCTTGTGCCAGCTTGCATAGCAATGCGGATTCACTGGCTGTCAATGTCAGTTTCATGATACCCTAAGTTTATTCCGGAATCCTGTTTCGGTCTATCATCCGGCAGCTTCCTTCCTCTACGTTCCGTCGGAGGGCGATGTGCTTCACGATTCCGAACTGTTCCTCTGTAAGGTCGTACAGAATGGCGTGCCTTTCCCTAAGAGCGCATACCTTGTTGCAGACCTTGTATCCGCTGCTTTTTCTTATGCGGTCAAGTGCTTCTTTCATCCTGATTAATGTAAATGATTCCATAATTGTATATTTTTTTTGTTTATTGCCGGGCAGACCGGATTCGAACCGGCATCTTGTTCAACCTCGTAGGGTGGGACTGCCATTCTCCCATTACGAAACACTGCCCGTTTGCCAGTTATATTTCGATGATTACGATGTCAGGTGCAACACCTTTGATTGCTTCAATCTGTTCGTCAATAACCTTGTTCTTATATTCCTCGATAGTTTCATTAGCCCCGGCAGACACAAGAGAGAGGGATACGTCCCGACCGTCCACATCCGCGTAAATTTCGACTTCGATTTCTTCATTTGCAAAACCCTTGAACAGGGGTACGTTTAATTTGAATGATTTCGGGAGGTTGCTGTCTACCACTTGCGAGTAATTGTCAACCTTGCTTCCGTTTTCCTCCTTGCTGCGTTCGATGTCTTGGTTGACTTTCGCCTTGAAATTTTTCAAAGTGGAAACCAGCATCATGTTCTCGGATTTGTCCTTGAAAAAAGCGCGGTGCATCTTGAAGAACTGAGACAGCTTGATAGGCTCCCATTTCTTATCCGTGTTAATGCCAAATTCCTGCATTTCTTTTGAAGCCTGTAAAATACCGCTGATTTCAGTCTGATAGTAGTTGGTTTCATCAATAGTTAATGCTAACCCCATCTTATCACGATTTACGATGATATTAGCCGATTTCTGATTAATCAGTTCGACACGTTTCTCCAACCATCTGAAAGGTGCGTCTATTGTTCCATTGATAACTACTCTTTCCGGTTCTTTCGGGTCGAGTTCCTCGGATGCCTTACCCTCTCTCAATACGATTTCGATAGGTGTGCCATTATAATTTTCAGGCACGACCACATTGATTTTGTTTTCTTTTTCCATAATTAATCTGTTCCTGTTTTACGGTTAATACTGAATACTGTCTTTTGCATTTCTTGTGGCATTATCGGGCGGCTGTAAACCAATTCCCCCAACTTGTTATAGAATCCTGCCATCTTTTCCTCATGATAGAGAATTTTGGCACATTCTTCATTTTCCACAAATTCAGAACCTCTTTTGATATGGTCTAATAGTTCTTGCTTTTCTTCATTCAAAGGTTTAAGGCGTTCTTTAAACTCATCCATAGCCTCTTTCTTTTCAATCTCTATATCATTGATTGTGATTGACACCTCGGCTAATGTTTCTTTCTTTTGCGCCAATTCTTCGGGTGTGAATCGGTGGGTATAACCGATTTTCTCTACTGCATCGGCATTGTCCTGAAGGAACTGCCACCGTTCCTGTTCAGGGATATCCTGTCCTAAAAATTTGTCCATATTACTTATACCTTTTTATTCCCGATTCATCATAAAACTTTCTTGCAGTACCCATACCATTGTAAACTGGAATATAGCTTCTTTGAGAAGCTTTCTCTATTTGGTGAATGCCGCTGGATTTAGGGTTGATTGATTTTTCAGGATGAAAGAATCTTGCTACATCTTGTGGAAATTTTCTTTTTTTCATAATCTCAATTTTTAAATAAAACCATTATTACGTTCTACTTCTTGTTGTGCGTAGATAAGCATCTGCTGTTCGTTTGCCGCAGGGAGGTAGATGCCCGCCACGGATGCGCTCCAGTTGCGGAAACGGTCAATGCTCAAAGTCATTTCACCGGTGGTCAGCTCGGCTGAGCTTCTCAGGTAGGTTATTTCCTTGCCTTTCTTGTTTACCGTCTTTCTCTCGAACAAATCACGGTTGCAAGTCCTTTTGTAGAAATCAATTTTTACTTCTTCGAGGCTGCAACCGTATTCGCTGCCGAAATACCCTAAAAGAAGATGCAAGTAGCTGTTCTGGGCAAGCGTGCGGTTAGGCAGCTTTTTTTTCACTTCCACCACTGCACGCTCTCGGAACAGCTTGTTTACATAGTCCTTGAATTTGGGTATATCGTATTCATTTTTCAAATTGAAAATGCTCATAGGCTAATATTCAAAACTTTAAGTTCTTCATTTATGCCATTAGACTTTAATATGGAAGAAAAAACAGATATTGCTTTTTCAACTGTATCAATCTTTTTGCCATCCATTGTGTAACAGTATTTATCCAAATAATTTACATTTATAAATTGATGAATACATCTATGAGCTTTTCTTGATAAGAGGAATATAGAATAGGGTAAGTTATAGTTCCAATGATGAGCTTCCTTCCCTTTGGTATCATATCCTCTATTTCTTAATCTTCGGGATATATTAGATTCCAAAGGGCATATTTTTCTTATTCGCTTGAACTTATCTTTATACCCTAATCGTTTAAACTTTTCTCTATTCCTTACTCGTTCTTTCTCAAGCCAATTCTTATCAGTTGATAGTATATTGTATCTTGTCTTCGCATCCTTTTTAGTACATTCCTTACACTTATTCAAGTGTCCATCCTCCATTCGTGGATGCTTATAAAATTCAGACAATGGCTTTACAACTCCACATTTAAAACATTTCTTTGTTTCCATATCAGAAAGGTAATTGGTCATTATCTGGGTTTCCGTATGCGTCTACATTTGGCGGAAACCGCTGGGTCGGTGCTTGGTATTGTGGTGTGGGTTGCGGTGGTGCTGCCTGTTGTGTCGGGGCGGTCTGTCCCGGCTGGTTCCTGCGCTCTATCTTGTAGCAGCGGATGGAGACCATGCGCTTGGTCTGCCCGTCTTGGTTTGTCCATTCACGCCCTTGCAGGGCAAAGGATACCGTGATTATGTCGCCCACGCTGAAATTGTCAAGCTCGGCGCACTTGTCGCCCGATACCTCCAAAGGGACGATATTCTCGTACTGGCTGCGTTCGCCCGTCCATGTGTCGTGCGGTGTCGCGTCAAGCAGGAACTCGCGCTTCAGGAACGGACTGCCTCCCGTCTTGGATGGAATTTGGACGGTCTGACCGATTGCGGCAAGCCGTCCGGTGATTTGATTACTCATCTTTATTATGATACTTTTAATGTTATACTTCCACTAACCGGTGTGTCTGTCAGATATTTGTCGTACACGCCCGGATAATCCCTCTCAAAGGATTCACGGTCGAAAACCTTGCGTATGCTGTCTTTTTTGCGGGTAAAGGATATGCTTTCGCCTTTCCACGAATAGGCACCGGCTTTCACCATTTCTTTCATTATGCCGTCCATCAGGATTTTCTTCTGCTCTTTCCAATATTTCTCCTGCTCGCTTATTTCAATGATAGACTGTTCCATTTCACGGTACTTCAAAGGCATGTCAGTCTTAACCGAAGGTACGGCATAAGGGTTTATGAACTTGCGTCCCTCTATTTCGGCTGAAAGCAGTTCAATAATAATTCCGTCAGGTATGCGTTCTATTTCCACAAGTTCCGAAATGCTTCCTCTTAGCCAGATGGCGAATAGCCTTACGGCTTTGCATCCGGGGTTCTGCCTTTCAAACCAATAAGCGTAAATAGACAACTGCCAACTTACATACTCCTTGTCGAGCTTGTATGTTGTCTTGATGTCACCCAGTGAAAATTCATTGTCGCTTTCCCGATATACCTTGTCAATACAGGACGCGAAGTGCTCGTTGTCCGATACAAGGTATTCGCTTGCCTCATATTGAAGCCCGTAACTTTCTTTTAATTTTTGATAGTTGCGGGCTTCCTCGCTTTCGTGTTCAATGCCCAAGTCATCCACAAGTTCACAGACCTCATGCACGAAAGACCCCCTTTCGGCTGCCCTTTTCATTACAAATTCGGGTACTCCCGAATATTTGTCCGGGAACAGTTGCCTCTCAATCATCCCGGTAACGCCTTGCAGGCACACGCCGTCGGGTGTGGTGTAGGTGTGTGCCTGTTGGTCGAATATGATTTGTGATTTAGTTAGCTGCATCTTTCAGTTGTTTTTTCTTGGCAGACAAAGCCGACATGAATTGTGGGTTTGACTGCAACGCTCTGTAATTGTTAAATATGCCTGTAAGCGTTTGGATGCTCTGTGCCGCATTAATTTCCTGCAACGCCATGGCGATGTAGTCGGTCTCTTCGGGTGTGGTGGCGTCAGGGTCTTTCGGTTCCTCTGTTGGGATAAGGAACATTTGAAGCAAAGAGTATTTCAACGCGATGCTCATCGCCTTGTTGAAACCCTTGTCTCCCGAATCCATAGCCTCGCCCACGTTCACTGTCTCCACAAAAGAGCCGTCAGTCGTCATGTATTTGAACTTTATCTTTGCACGTGTGAATGTGTTTACCCCACCGCTTTTCGTTGGACGGTCATTCGTGGTCCATTCCTGCACTTCTTGCAGGATAAATACGTCATTCTTGGCAAACAGCTCATGCAATTCGTTCATCACGTTGTCTATTCCACGAAACTTAAAACCTTGCTGCTGGTTTTTTTCCGATTTCGTTATTGCTTTCGTCTCCTTCAATATAGAGACTATCTTTGCATATATACTTGGACTATCCATGTCTGATAATATTTATGTTGTTGTTTACTTGTTCCCAGTTCTTGCCGGATTGGTCAATCATCCGCATCACCTCTCGGTGCTCCTGTTCCATTTTCCGGTCGTTCTCTTTCATGCGGCGGATAAACTCTTCGCTCTCAATCACGAACTCGTCGACCATGCGTTTCATTTCTTCCAGTACATTCATAATATGAGTTATTTTATACTAATCTGAATATCATTGTCGTATCGTCGTTCCCTGCCGCATATACTTTATATTTAAGGCATTTACGGCCTTCTCCAATTTCACCTAAAAGCCGGGCTTTCATATTGCGCCTTTGGGATTCCTGTTTTATTCCCGTGTGCCGTGATTCTTCATACGGCACTTTCGCCACATCGCCGGGATTCCCGGATTCCAGCATATCGAACACGCCGACCGTGCTGTACTTTTCGTCAATCTTCACTTCTGTAATCATTTATCCTGCTATTATTAATCGTTTCACCTATCGCCGCCATGGAAAAAGCCTGCTTTATCTCCTTTTTTGAGTAGAAAAAAGGAGAATTCCTGCCTGTCCCAACCCTGAACGGCTTTATTATCTCTGCCTTTACAAGCCTGTCAAATTTACGCTGGTCAAGGTTGGCAATCCGAAGCCATTTCTTGACTTCGGATTTACGCACCTTGTCTTGTGGCGGGTCATAGACCTTCACCGCCTGCATATAACCGACCTGCACGAAGTCGGCTATTATCCGGTTCAATTCGTGTATGTCGATGTTCATTGCTTCGTTTGTTTAACAGTTTGTGAATCTCATTACTTATCTCTTCATCAAACTTGGCTCTTCGGTCAAGTTCACGGCTTCTCGCAATCAGAATGTGATTGACCTCTTCAATCATCTGTGTCACTTGTTTTACCGTTTCCATATCCTTTGTCAAGTTTGTTTGCCATAAGTATTACGGCAAGGATGAATACTATCAATCCAGCCCAGTACATCGGGCTAAGGTCTTGGTTTGCGTGCATCACAACCAGCGACGCAACGCATATTGCTATTAACGTCTTCATTCCGCTTCCTCCACCTTATAACCTTTGTTTGTTAAGTACTCGACTATCAGACCCTCGTCAATCTGTTCCAACAGGTCTTTCACGTCCTCACTCTCAATCTTCATCTGCACGTCCATGCAGTTGCAGCGTGAACTGATGTTCACTTCTTTTGCGTAAACTTCTAATCTTATATCCATGTCATTTCGCTATTAGTTCGTTCCCGTGGGCGTTCCGATGGTAGCCTTGCCGCTTATCAAAGGTTTGGTAAGCCACGGGTATATTATAGGACTTTCAGCGATAAGCACGCCCAACGCTCATACTCGCCACCGTGAGGACGATTGTTTCGGTGCTGAAAGTAAGTTCATTCATATAGCTTTGATACAGCCTTGCAAGCGGTCACGGCATTTCTGCTGCGCTGCTTCTGCATCATCATTCTTGTTCGCCTCGATACGGTTTATGAATTACGCCGTAGAGGGTCTGCCAATAAGTCAAAGGTCTAATCTGTAGCACCCTGCCCGGTTCTCGCTACCGGATGCCGTTCAGTCCGTCAGCAGGGTTTATGAATCACCAGCGAATAACCGCCATACCCTGCGATAGTTGCAATCCGATGTAGTCCATACCGTCGTCTTCGCTGCAATCTTCGCCCTGATAGCTCTCTAACGCCGTGATTTCTTCGTAGATAAGTGCGATAATCTCGCTCTTGCTGTCCGCGTTATACAATTTGCATACTTCGCTTTCAGGCATTGCCTTCACTTCTTCGAGTTCGTTGTAACATTCATCTAGTCTGTCACTTACTTCTTTCATTCTCATAGTCATGCGATTTTTATAAGGTTAAACTTCTTGAAACTTCTGAATGATTCTTTTTCTGTGTCCCAGTAGGTGAACAGGTCTTCGTTCTTTCTTCTGCCTGTGCCCTTCACCTTGTCGTGAATCACTTCGTCTTTCATGGTGCCGAACGCCTGCCTGATTTCACCGTTTGTCTTCTGATAGAAAAACTGGACAACCTGTGACTTCATAGCTTTTGCCAGTTTGTACACCTGCCATGCCCTTTTAAGGCATTCGCTGAAACTTTCACCTGTGACCCTGAACATGCGCCATGCGCTTGTCATGATTTCGTGCAAAACATTTCTTTTCATAATCGTGCGTATTTAGAATATTATTACTATATTTGTTTTGTATTACGTTTCTGATGCAAAGATACAAACATTGTTTGATATAACAAACAAAATCTAAGAAACATCTTTCTAATTAACAAACATTGTAAGTATGAAATGGTTTTTAAGTTTATTGTGTTTTGGCTGTTTTCTATTTACCTTAACAATGTGTTTGTCTGTATATAAGTATTATAATACAGATATGTATGCTGTAATTATAGCGATACTAACATTGTTGGTTACTGTGCTGATAGGCTGGCAAATATATAATGCAATAGAGGTTAATAAAAAGTTAAGTGAAATACAGAGGATGGCATCTAAGGCCGCATACGAAGAAAACAAGAAATATAATCATACAACTATTGCAGTTGTACACTATATGAATGCGCTTGATTTTTACAAAAGGCAGAATTTTACAGAAAAAGCTGTAGATGAATTGTTTCGCTGTATAGAAGAAGCACTGAAAGGACGCTTCCAGTTTCCTATAGATATGGCAATAAATTATTTATTGGAAATGCCAGACGATAACTTGTTTATTGAAAAATCAAAAAAAGAAGAGTATTTGCGTATTCTTTATAAAATAAATCATGCAGATATTTATAGAGTGATAATAAAAATAGAGAAGGCTTATGGTAGCTAATTTAAAGAAGACAATTTTGAATGCAAGCGAGATGCCTTATGCTAACAAAAAGGTATATGAGCTTATTCAGAGTGAAACTGGAGGAAATGTAAGAGCATTTGCTAAGAGTATCAATGTTTCGCAGCAAAGTCTTAATCGTATATTTTGTATTGACAAAAGAAATGGAAAATATCCTTCAGTATCCAATGATATAAAACAAGGTATCATTGATGTTTATGGGAAAGATGAAATTTGGTTTATAACAGATGTCGATACAAATGAAGAGGAGAAGATTGATTTTTCTTTAAGCAAAAACGACATCATCCAATCAGATATTAAAGAAGGTGACTATTCCGGTGCACTCGTTTACGACATAGACGGAACATGCGGGCCTGAAAATAGGAATATAGATTTCACCAGAGACAACATTATCGGTTCTGTAAACCTTCCTGGTATAAATAAAAGTTCTCGTATTATTCGGGCAAATGGAGATAGCATGGAGCCGTGTATCTATGATGGGAATATGATTGTCGTCCGCGAAATACAAAATTGGGAAGATGTATTCTATGGTCAGATTTACATGATTTTGCTTGACGAATACCGTATGATTAAATACATCCGCCGTTATGAACCGGACGAGGAGAATTACATCATCCTGCGCAGCGAGAATCCCAAATACGATGACATAAAACTCCATAAAAGTAAGATAAGAAAGTTATTTATAGTGGAGAATATTCTTTCTGTAAAAACACAATTGTGATTTTACATGACGGAGCGTTGAACAATATCTAAAGAAGGCAAAAAGATTATAGAACAATTAAATAACAATAACTTATGAAACGACTGATTTTAATGCTGGCAATAGTGTTACCGATGGTGTTAGTGTCGTGCTCGGATGATGAAAACGGCTCGCAAGAAGAACCGACAATGAAAGTAGATAATCTTCCTGAAATGGGAAATGTTAGTCTGAATTACCACCCATCGGAACAGACTTTGACACTTTCAAGAAATGTAGAGAATGAAGGGTGTGAAATTTATCTGAAAGACGATTCATATTGGATAACAAAGCTGAATCTTGACGGAGATAAAATAACATTCGATGTATTGGAAAATCAGGACATTGAAACCGGACACAGATTCGATACTATTGTTATATCATATAAAGGAGAACGAAAAGGTACGGTGTGTGTCACACAAGCGAGAACGCCAATAAGTCCTGAAAGACTGGCGTGGGCTGTATCTGATGCGATGTATAGGAATAAGGCTTTGTGCGAATCGGGCATGTCTGGACTTGAAATCACAAAGGCGATATACAATCTTTCAAAAACGACCGACGGGCAAGATTCATATAAAAATTATCCGGCTTTTGCATATTGTATCGAAATGAACCATGACCCTGAAAATAACATGGAGTGGCATCTGCCTTCGATGAACGAAATAAAAAGGTGTACGAATGCACAAAATTACAATGGAACTCCATTCGAGCAGCATAACTATTGGTGGTCTGCAACCGAAAATTCGTTAAACGGAAATGCTTTTTCCATTTATTCTCAAAGTACAGCGTCAAGAGGCGCAGAGAACAAAGGAAAAGAATGGTGGGTTATGGCTTTTAGGAATGGAGAGTTGGAAGAATGATTTTACGAATTGTTTCAACAATGTTTTAGCAAAATCAATAGATAAATATGATAATCAATTAATAATTAACTTAGTAAAAGCAAATTCCTCTTAGCTTCCCAAGCTGAGGGTCACGGGTTCGAGTCCCGCTTGCCGCTCAATCAGAGAATCAAGGAGTTACGGTTTAAAGTAACTCCTTTTTGTTTTATATGAAGTTGTTAGATAAAACATGAAACTTACTTATATTTTCCATAGTGGCTTTTCGCTTGAAACAGAGCAGTGTGTATTGGTATTTGATTATTGGATGGATCCGGCAAATGTAATGTTTGGATTGTTGAAGACGGAAAAACCGATGTATGTGTTTTCTAGCCATTTCCATGAAGACCATTTTAATCGTGATATTTTTATGTGGAAAAATGAAAAGCCGGATATAAAATACATCTTATCAAAAGACATTCTGAAACATAGAAGAGCGCAAAAATCAGATGCAGATGTATGGCTTGCCAAAGGAGGAGTTTGGCAAGATGAACTGATTCGGGTTGTGGCAACGGGAAGCACTGACAGTGGAGTTTCATGGGTAATAGAAGTAGAAGGTAAATGCATCTTTCATGCTGGAGACTTGAATAATTGGTACGCCCGTTTTTTGACAGACGATTATCGAGGCGGTGTGATTTATAGTCCTGAATTTGGTGGCAATATCGACCCAATGAAAGAAGAGAAACATTATTTGGGGGAATTGAAAGAAATCCGGAAAATAGCAGACAGATTTGACCTTGTCATGTTTCCAGTTGACGGTCGTATCGGTAATGGATATACACGTGGAGGACGTCAGTTTATAGAACGTTTTCAGGTCGGTTTGTTTGTGCCAATGCATTTTGTGGCAAGCGGTTTTGAGTCTGCATGGCGTATGAAAGAATTTACGGACGCTTGTGGAATTTCGTTTTGGCGTATAAGTGAAGAAGGTGAATCAATCGTGTTTTAGAAAGGTTTTCTTTATTGATTCACCTTCTTTTAGTTTGTTATTTGGGTGCTTTATGGTATAAATAAATAGCGATAAACAGATATAGGATATTCGGTATCCACACGGCAATAGCCGGAGGCATATTCCCGTTAATGGCAAAAGTTGCCGAAATGGTTTGGAATAGGATATACGAGAAACTGAGTGCCAGACCGATACCCAAATGAAGCCCCATGCCTCCTTTGACTTTTCGTGAAGAAAGCGAAAGACCAATAGCCGTTAGAATAAATGCGGCAAACGACATGGCTATACGTCGATGGTATTCCACTTCAAATTCTTTGATATTGGCGAATCCTCGTTGTTTTTGTTTTTGGATATAATCCCGTAGTTGCGGACTGGTCATGGTTTCCTGTTGTCCGCGTGTAATCAGAAAGTCTTGCGGCTCCATTTTGATAATCGAATCAATACGGTCGCCTCGGGTGATGACTTCTTTCATGCCACGCATTTCCCGTATCATATAATCCCGGATAATCCATTTATGATATGAAGCTGTATCATACGTGATACGGCGTGCTGTCAGATGTGAAACCAGCTTATGGTCTTCAAATTTGTCTAATGAAAACCGGTATCCCGTTTTATTGTAATTTTCGTAACGTTCCATGTAAGCGACTACACCCGTGTCTACTTCCAACTGGATATTGCGGGCATAATCTGCCGATTTCTTTTTCTTATATAGTTCTTCAAACTTCAATCGGGTGACACTTCCTTTGGGAATGACTTCAGTTCCCAACATGAAAGTCACCGCAGAGATAATGGCAGCTGATATCATATAAGGGACCATTAGCCGTTTAAAGCTCATGCCTGTGGAGAACATCGCAATTATTTCGGAGTTTTCCGCAAGCTTTGAAGTGAAGAAAATTACCGCAATGAAGACAAACAACGGGCTGAACAAATTGGTGTAGTAGGGGATGAAGTTCAGATAATAGTCAAAAATAATGGCTTCAAGCGGTGCTTTATTATTGATGAAACGGTCGATGTTTTCATTGATATCAAAAACCACAGATATGGAGATAATCAAGGCAATAGCAAAGAAATATGTTCCTAGAAACTTGACAATAATGTAACGGTCAAGCCGTTTCAGCCATTTTTGTTTAAAAATGGTTTTTACGAAAGGCATAAACTTACTCATTTGTTGAGGAAATGCCAGTTTCAATTTCAGTTTATCCAGTTTCATCATTATATAAAATTACAAGCGGGTAGAAATTCGTTTTACCATAGCCGGTTTCCATGTTGAGAAGTCTCCGGCAATAATGTGTTTACGTGCTTCGCCTACTAACCATAAGTAGAAAGCCAAGTTGTGGATAGAGGCTATTTGCAGTGCCAATAATTCTTGTGCATGGAATAAGTGGCGCAAATAAGCACGGCTGTACATGGTGTCTACATACGAAGCTCCGTCCGCTTCGATAGGCGAGAAGTCTTTTTCCCACTTCTTATTGCGCATATTCATGATGCCGTCCTTCGTAAAAAGCATTCCGTTTCGTCCGTTACGGGTAGGCATTACACAATCGAACATGTCCACTCCGCGTTCGATGCCTTCTAAGATATTGACAGGTGTTCCTACTCCCATTAAATACCGAGGCTTATCTGTAGGCAAGATTTCGTTGACCACTTCAATCATTTCATACATTTTCTCCGTAGGTTCGCCTACAGCCAGTCCGCCAATTGCATTTCCGTCTGCATTCTTTGAAGCAATGTATTCAGCCGACCGTTTCCGTAAATCAGGGTATACGCATCCTTGTACGATAGGGAAGAGCGATTGGTTATATCCGTATTTAGGCTCTGTTTCATTAAAACGGGTAATACAGCGGTCTAGCCAGCGGTGGGTCAGTTCCATCGATTTTTTTGCATAGTCAAATTCGGCTGTACCCGGAGTGCATTCATCAAATGCCATTATAATATCCGCTCCGATAGTCCGTTCGATATCCATGACCCGTTCGGGGGTAAATAGGTGTTTGGAACCGTCAATATGGGAACGGAATTCCACGCCTTCTTCTTTCAGTTTGCGTATGCCTGAAAGGGAGAATACTTGAAAACCACCGCTATCGGTCAGCATCGGACGGTCGAAGCCATTGAATTTATGCAGACCTCCGGCAGCTTCCAGTACTTCAAGGCCGGGGCGGAGATACAAATGATAGGTATTCCCTAAAATGATTTGTGCCTTGATATCTTCTTTCAATTCATGCAAATGAACTGCTTTTACGCTGCCCAGTGTACCCACAGGCATAAAAATAGGTGTTTCGATTTGTCCGTGGTCGGTCGTAATCAGACCGGCACGGGCATTTGATTTCGGATCAGTATGTTGTAATTCAAATTTCATTTAAATAATCAGATAGTTGGTGTTTTCTCTTCCTTAGAACGTTTTGTTTCCTGTTCTTTTTCTTTCTTTAGAATTGCTTCGAAATCGATGGCATCTGCCACTTTTTCTTCTGTCAATGCCAATTGAAGCACTTCCTTGATGTCTTTTACGTAGTGGAATTCCAGGCCTTTCAAATACATCGGTTGTATTTCCTCAATGTCTTTCCGGTTTTCTTCGCATAGGATAATGTCTGTGATGCCTGCACGTTTTGCCGCTAAAATCTTTTCACGGATACCTCCTACGGGAAGCACTTTCCCGCGTAACGTGATTTCTCCTGTCATAGCCAGATTCGACCTTACCTTGCGTTGGGTCAAAGCTGATGCCAATGAAGTCACCATGGTAATACCAGCCGAAGGACCGTCTTTCGGTATAGCTCCTTCCGGCACATGGATATGAATGTTCCAATTTTCGAAAATACCCTCCGGCAAATCCAACAAGAAAGTATGTGCTTTCAGATATTCCAAAGCCAGCATGGCTGATTCTTTCATGACATCTCCCAGATTTCCGGTCAAAGTCAGGCGTTCTCCTTTCCCTTTGCTCAAGCTGGTTTCCACAAACAAGATTTCGCCTCCTACGGCAGTCCAAGCCAGTCCGGTTACTACTCCCGCATATCCGTTGCCCTGATACTTGTCGCGCGAATATTCTGGAGTCCCTAAATATTGCTTGATGTCATCCGGCTTTAGTTCATGTAGTCCGGTGAATTTGCCGCTGGCTATTTCCAATGCGATTTTACGCATGACCTTGCCGATTTTCTTTTCCAATTCACGTACACCGCTCTCCCGCGTATAATTTTCAATGATGTATTCAATAGCCGGTTTCGTAAACTTGACATGTTCTTTCTTCAGTCCGTTTGCCAGCATTTCTTTCGGAATCAGGTGACGCCGCGCAATCTCTATTTTCTCTTCGGTAATGTATCCGCTTACTTCGATTAACTCCATACGGTCCAGCAAAGGAGTTGGAATTGTGCTCAGGTTATTTGCCGTAGCGATAAACATTACTTTCGATAAGTCATAATCCAAGTCGATGTAATTGTCATGGAACGTATTGTTCTGTTCCGGGTCAAGCACTTCCAGCATAGCCGAGGCCGGATCTCCTTGACGGTCGTTGCCCAACTTGTCTATTTCGTCCAAGATAATGACCGGGTTGGATGATTCCGCCTTAATCAGGCTTTTGATGATACGTCCCGGCATGGCACCGATATAGGTTTTGCGGTGTCCGCGGATTTCGGCTTCATCGTGTACGCCTCCCAATGACATACGGATGTATTTCCGTTTCAGGGCAGAGGCGATAGAACGTCCTAAGGATGTTTTCCCTACGCCCGGAGGGCCGTATAAGCAAAGAATCGGTGATTTCAAATCTCCTTTCAGCTTCAATACGGCAAGATGTTCCAAAATGCGTTCTTTCACTTTTTCCAGTCCATAATGGTCTTTGTTTAATACTTTCTCGGCGTTAGGGATGTTTAACGAATCTGTTGTAAAGACATTCCATGGGAGGGAAAGCAGCGTCTGCAAGTAAGTGAGTTGCACATTATAGTCGGGCGATTGCGGATTGATACGTTCCAATTTTTGCAATTCACGCTCGAATGTAGCAGCCACTTCTTTACTCCATTTCTTGGCTTCTCCTTTGCTGCGTAGCTCGTCTATTTCGTCTTCCTGGCCGTTGCCCAGTTCATCTTGGATATTCTTGATTTGTTGTTGCAAGAAATATTCGCGTTGTTGGCGGTCCAAGTCTTCCCGCGTACGCATTTGGATGTCATGTTTTAACTCTGCCAATTTGGTTTCCCGGTTCAATACTTGAATCAGGTTGTATAACCTGTCTTTTAAAGTGTCTTTCGACATCAGTTCAAACTTTTCATCCAAGCTGAACGGGAAGTTTGTGCAGATATAATTTACCAGAATATGGTCTTTCGGCAAGTTTTTCAGTGCAAAAGTCACATCCGGGCTTAGCCTGTCACTTGTCTCTACATATTGGTTGGCTAAATCTACACAAGTGTCCATCAATGCTACGAATTCGTCATTTTCCTTCACGTCCATGTCTTCCGGCTCTATCCCGACTTTTCCTTTCAGGTAGGGAAGGGTTGACGTGATAGCCTCCAGCCGGACTTTAACGTTGCTGGCCTGTAGGATAACTGTAGTTGTTCCGCCAGGCAATTCGAAGATGCGGAGTATCCGTCCGATTACGGCAATCGGGTACAAATCGTTGAGTCCTGGTTCTTCTACTTCTGCAACTTTTTGGGTAGCGATAATGATATGTTGCTTGTTTTTTAGTGCAGAACGTACCAATTTAAGAGTAGACTGCCTGCCAACGGTTACAGGCATAACGATGCTTGTAAACATCAGCATGTTGCGTAATGTCATGATAGGCAAATCTCCACCCAACTCTTCGGGCGAGGGGGATTCTGCCTCAGCTCTTATTTCGGTAACCATCGATACTTCATCCGTGCTTGACTGTATTTCGAAATCATCTTCAGTTTTCCTTTTTCTTGCCATAATTCGTGGTTAGTCAACTTTATTTAATCTATTTAGTTTTCTTAGTCTCAAAACGGGTACAAAGTTAATCAATCTGCTTTGAATACGGAAGTAGAATAGTTGTAAAAGCACGCCCGGAAATGAAATAATTGAAAATTTTGTGTTTTATAAGGCAGGTTTTATCTATTTTTGACGAAAAATTGAAGCACGGAGGTATGAGAAATCCTTTTTTTAGATTCAAGCAGTTTACAGTTTGGCACGACCGATGTGCCATGAAAGTCGGCACGGATGGAGTTTTGTTGGGGGCATGGGTTTGCCTTGACAATGCACGGAATGTGTTGGATATCGGGACCGGAAGCGGGTTGATTTCATTAATGGTTGCCCAGCGGTGTCCAGCCCAAGTGACAGGCATTGATATCGATGCTGATGCAGTCGGGCAGGCATACGAAAATGTATCCGCTTCGCCTTGGAGCGGGCGTATCCGGATATGCAAGGCTGATGTGGCAGACTGGGAGGAAGGGAAGTTATATGATACAATCGTATCCAATCCGCCTTTTTTTCAGGAACAAGTGCATTGTCCTGACAACCAGCGTAATGCAGCGCGCCATACGGAAAGCCTGACTTTTGAACGCTTGTTGGATTCGGCTGTGCGTCTGATGTCGGAAGACGGCACCTTTTCGGTCATACTTCCGGCAGAGGCTGGCGAGCGGTTTATTACATTAGCCGCTGAGCGGCATTTGTATTTATTACGCAGGACTTATGTGCATAGCAAGCCGTCTGTTCCTCCTAAGCGGGTTTTGATGACATTTGTACGGACGATACAGGCATGCGGCACTACACATTTGGTTTTGGAGGAGGAGCCTCGGAAATATAGTTCAGAGTACTTGAGCCTTGTCCGTGATTTTTATTTGAATTTAGGCTGATAAAAACGAAAGTTTTTCAGGGTGAAATACTGCCATTGGGGAATAGGGACGTCTTTGTTGTACGAGGCTGTTTCAAAACAACAAAGTGTCTATCCAGAAGTAATATGAATGTCCACAAAGAACCAATGTAGGGGCGTATTGCATACGCCCTGAAAACATTCGCGTAGACAAGTGTGTGCATTCGGGCGTATGCAATACGCCCCTACAATTAATTGGGTGAAATGCGGATATTTATAAAGTAAGAGGGTGTATTACTGTTTGGATAACCTTCGCAGCAGATTCTGGTTTAATTGCAGCAATTTCTTATGCTTTTCCGCTATGGTGGAAGCCAAGGGCTTGGTGCCAAAAAAATCGGTGAAATGTTGCAATACGCTGAAAGGTTCTTCCGAAGTCAGTCTTTTCTCTGGAGCGATTACTTTTAATCCCCGGTGCACGACTTCTACAACCAAATCCTTGCCGCCTATCATCGGGTCTCCATCGAAATGAAAGACTCCTTCGTTGCGGCGGTGAATCGTGATTTTTTTCTCTTTCATTGTCTTGATACGGCTGTTTTGGTCTAATGTCTTGTTAAATAATTGGAATGATAGGGCAGGCACGTCAAGCACGGTAAACGGTTCTAGAATGGTAATGTCCATCATACCGTCGGTCAATGAGGCTTGAGGAGCGATGTATGCATTGTTCCCATATTGCGAAGCATTTGCACACGCAATGAGAAATGCTTTATAACGCACGGTTCCCAGTTCGTTCTCTATTTCGTATGTCTCCGGGCGGTAAGTAAGGCTTTCGTGTAAGGTGTTTTCTAAATAAGTAAGGGGACCTCGCTTCCCGGAATCTGCAAACTTCAGGCTGACAAAAGCGTCAAATCCGACTCCGCATGTACAGAAAAAAGGGTGTTGGTCAATGATGCCATAATCTATGGTTTTTATAAAACCGCGGTTTAATGTTTCGATAGCGCTTCGTGCGTTCATGGGGATATGCAAATGGCGTGCTAAGCCATTTCCTGAGCCGCAGGGGATAATCCCTAGTGCTGTATCTGTATGAATCAGCGCGCGCCCTATTTCATTAATAGTCCCGTCTCCGCCAATAGCGACCACAATGTCGGTTTTTGCTTCGGCTGCTTGCCGGGCAATTTCTGTGGCGTGTCCTGCATATTCGGTTTGGCGGACTGTATAGTCGTATTGGTCACGGTCTATTCCTTTATCTATTAAATGCAAGATAAATTCTTTGCTGTGAGTGCCAGATATCGGGTTGACTATAAATATGATATGTTTCTTTGAATTCATGTTTGTTAAGAGTCAGTTTATTCATTTTATGGAGTTCCGCAATACTCTGCTTTGAATGTCGGATATTGCAGGTGCCCTTTAATTCTGAAACAAAAGTAAGATTAATTTGTTTATGATTGGTATATTTTTGTAGAGAATTGACAGATGAAACATTTTTTTTGCCACAATGGCTCATTTAAATTATTAAAATTATTATCTTTGCACGTTCTTTTATAAATTTGCCGGTGAGGTCCGGTTATGTGGTAATAAATAAATGTGAATCATAGGATTTGCTAAATAACAAGAAAATATGGGATTATTACAAGACAAGCTGAGTAAATACAGAACGCCTCAGATGTTTATGGAACGAGGTGTTTACCCTTATTTCCGTGAGATTGACAGTGCTCAAAACACCGAAGTGATGATGGATGGGCGGAAAGTCTTAATGTTCGGCTCAAACTCGTATATGGGGTTGACCTACGATGAGCGTATCATTAATGCGGCTATTGCAGCTACCCGCAAATACGGTACGGGATGTGCCGGTTCGCGTTTGTTGAACGGGACATTGGATATCCATGTGAAATTGGAAAAGGAACTGGCTGAATTTGTAGGAAAAGATGAAGCATTATGTTTCTCTACCGGATTTACCGTAAACGAAGGAGTTATTCCTCAACTGGTAGGACGGGGAGATTATATTATATGTGATGACCGCGACCATGCTTCGATTGTGGACGGTCGCCGGCTTTCGTTCGCTACACAATTGAAATACAAGCATAATGATATGGACGCTTTGGAAAAGGAACTCCAAAAGTGCGAGCCTGATGCCATTAAGCTGATTATCGTGGATAGCGTGTTCTCAATGGAAGGTGATTTGGCTAATTTGCCAGAGATTGTCCGCTTGAAAAAGAAATACAATGCAACCGTTTATGTGGATGAAGCTCATGGATTGGGCGTCTTCGGAAGAAACGGACGGGGCGTGTGCGATTATTTTGGCGTGACGGAAGATGTCGACTTGATTATGGGTACTTTCAGCAAGTCGTTGGCGTCGATTGGCGGATTCGTTGCAGCCGATAAAGATGTGATTAATTGGTTGCGCCATAATGCACGTTCGTATATTTTCCAGGCAAGCAATACGCCTGCAGCTACAGCAGCCGCCATAGAAGCGCTTCATATATTCCAGGAAGAGCCCGAACGTCAGGAAAATCTGTGGAAGATAACAAATTACGCATTGAAGAGTTTCCGCGAAGCAGGTTTTGAAATCGGCGAAACGGCAAGTCCGATTATTCCGTTGTATGTGCGTGATACAGACAAAACATTCGAAGTGACTAAGTTGGCTTTTGATGAAGGTGTGTTTATCAATCCGGTTATCCCGCCTGCATGTGCTCCGCAGGATACGTTGGTGCGTTTTGCGTTGATGGCTACGCATACAAAAGAGCAAGTGGATTTTGCTATTGATAAATTGATAAAATGCTTTAAGCAATTGCATATCCTGAAATAACGGTTTATGATACTGAATGAAAGAGACAGCCGGCATGACCAAGTGCTGCAAATTGCTCAACAAATGATGATTGCCGCACGCACGGCACCGAAAGGGAAGGGAGTGGATATCATTGAAGTGGCAATGGTAACCGAAAGCAATATCCGCATCTTGTCGGATACAATGAAACAGATGTACGAAGAAAACGGTTTTAAGTTTTTCTTGCGTGATGCGGAAAATATTCTGAATGCAGAATGCATTGTATTAATAGGTACGCGCGAACACCCTCAAGGATTGAATTGCGGGCATTGTGGTTTCGATGCTTGTGACGCACGTGAAGAAGGGGTTCCTTGTGCGATTAACAGTGTGGATGTAGGAATAGCTATCGGTTCGGCTTGTTCTGTAGCTGCAGACCATCGGGTTGATACCCGTGTGATGTTCTCTGCAGGGCTGGCAGCTCAGCAATTAGATTGGTTAGACGGGTGTAAGCAAGTGTATGCCATACCCGTCAGTGCGTCTTCTAAAAATCCGTTTTTCGACCGGAAACCCAAAGAGTGATTTAAGGCAGTCTTTGGGTTTGCGAAGCAACTAAATGAATTTTTCTACTGCATAGGCTACGCCGTCTTCGTCATTAGATAACGTGATGAAGTCGGCGTTTTCGCGTACTACCGGTTGCGCATTTGCCATGGCTATGCCTAAGCCTGCATACTGAATCATCGACAAGTCGTTGAATCCGTCGCCGATAGCAATCATTTCTTCTTTGCTCAGCCCGATTTCTTTTAGCAGTACAGATAAAGACTGGGCTTTATCAATGCCTTTGGGTACCAGTTCCAGGAAATACGGCTCAGAGCGGAATACCCCCATTTTGTCTTTCAGTTGCCCGTACATTTCTTTTTCTAAAACAGCCAAGCGGTCCGGCTCTCCTACTATCAGGCATTTGGTAATGGGGCGGGGGATAGCTTCCAGGAAATTATCCACTTTCTTTATTTTCATTACGTTCAGCAACGCTTCTTTCAGTACGTATTCGTCATCGGGCGATTCGGTCAATACAAATTCATGGTCGTAAGTGACGATGGCAAAATTGTTTTCTTTGGCACACTTATATAAATAAGGTAAAACGTCGTCGTCCAGCCATTTCTTATACATCAACTCTCCGGTTTTCCAGTCGATAATTTCGCCGCCGTTATACGAAAGGATATATCCTTCGTAGCGGTCAAGTTCCAATGCATTGGCAAGCGGGGCTACGCCGTATGTAGGCCGTCCGGATGCCAGCACTATTTTTACACCTTGTTTTTGTGCTTCTATTAAAGTAGCGCGTGTATGGTCGGTTATTTTCTTTTTCGAGTTGGTCAGTGTGCCGTCTAAGTCAAGCACGAGTAACTTGTATTTCATATTTCAATTCTTCAAAAATTTATTTCGGGACAAAGATACGCAATCCTTGGCAAAATAGCAATGGATATGCCTAAATGTCATTCGGGTACTGCCAAAAATGCATACGGGTTTGTAGGCTTACGAAGCTGGGTCTGATGGCTGATGAAGCAGGGTTCATCGGCAAACGAAGCAGGATTCATCAGAATAGGCATGTTGGATAGTTGCGTATTCCGGTTTGATGTAGCGGGTTATTTAAATTAATCAAGATAAAATTTTATCTTCAAAAACAAGGTATGAACGGCGTGCATTGGGGCGACGAGAAAACTTTATCGACTACGGGGCAAAGTTTCTATGCGTTTTATCCATTAGCGACCGGTAGGGATGGTTCACAAGCTTCTACTCCCATAGAGGGGTTGGTTACAGATACGAAAGTAACTGCTACAATCCCCGTGGCACAGGAAAGAGGAGAACTTTTGACTTCTGGTAATACGCCTGCAATAACCGATCCGAATTGGAAAATCATTGCTCCTAATATGACGTATGCCATGATGGCTGGTACCGGCAAATGGACAAGCAACAATGAAACTGATAACGTAACCCTGAATTTCAAACCATTGGTTACAGTATTGGATGTAATTGTAAATGGACCGGAATCAAATAGTTACAGTGTTGCCCAAGTACTTGTACAAAGCAAAAATCAGCCGATAGTCGGAAGTTTTACTTACGATGTTGCAACAGGCGAATTCAGCGATATGCCTGCACAAGGGACAAGCCAGAACAGGACAGCATCGGTGGATTGTATGGTTCCCGATGAAAGCGGTGTTCCGACAGCTATAAAATTGGCTTCTGGAGAGAAATTGAATGTCAAGTTCTTTTTGCTCCCGAGAGATATTAAGGCTTCCGAATTGAGCGTATCCGTTGTGTTGTCAAACGGTCAGACGCTTACCAAAGACCTTGCTGATGAAAATGCTGAACATAATTTGGCTCAAGGAGAAATTGTCCGTGTATTTACTCCGAAACTGAATTCTGCCAATGTCAATAACTGGATGAGCCGCATTGGTGATGATGTGCTTTTTGCCTCTCAGCTTTCTATTCCTGGCACTAAACATTCTTTTACATATCGGACTTTTGGAAGTGAAAGCGGAGATTATGATGCCGAACATGATATTATGCAATCATTCCAATCGATAGATATTGATAATCAGTTTGATGCGGGCATTCGTGCTTTTGATGTGAAAGTAAGTACAGGCTCAGGACAGGGCATCCAAATTTATTCAGGTACAGAAAATATTGAGCCTTTGAGTAATTTTTTGAATGCATTAAAATCGAAGTTGATGACAGCTTCAACGGAATGTGCTGTGGTTGCTATTAATTTTGTGGATTGGGGAGATAGTCAAAGCGAATGGTTGCGAAAACTATGTGCTGAAATAAATAATTGGAATAGCCGTCAAGGACAAAACAGTTATGGAGAACAATGGCTGCAACTTATTAATTCTCAAACAACTATGGGAGACATGCGTCAACGAATCGGTATTATTGTCCATTCGCCGGAAGCCAATCCGCGGGCGTATGATAACATAAGCATTATTGGAGGTTATAGCACCAGCGTACAAAATACAAGTTTGGTAAACTACAGTTTTGTAAGAGGGGATAATGTGTGGATTCAGAATTTGCTTCAAGTGAACAATCCGGAAATCAATGTTGGTACGCATAATGGGGCAGGATTGACACCTTATTTTATTACCGAAGCTGTAGGAAAAGGTGAAGCTACTTCCTATGATTTGATAGACACCAAATTGGATTTGATAGACCAATTACTGAATACAATCCGGCAGCAGGGAACAAGTAACTTGTATGTGAATGACTTAGGTGGATTCTGTGTGGTAAACTACCGAGAATGGCAAGACGGCATATTCGGTGGTTCTTGGGTATCTAAGCCTGAAGAAAGTACAGGGTCTGCTACTTACCACACATATAATGCTAGAAACATTTGGGGGGGATGGCAATGGAATGAAGATGGCAATGGTACTACCACCATTGACTATGCAAACATCCCTGAAAAAACTGGTTATACCTACTATACAGAAAAAAGACCTACAGATAATCAAGCTCCTGCAAGTCCTGAAGCCTCACGAAATGCTACGTGGCTATATGTAGATGCTACTAATTCCCAACGTGGGCAGGGAGGCAACAATGCTTTGCTTGCCGAAAAGATAAATCCGCAAGCTTTGACTAAAATTTATAATATGGTAGATGAAGGACGTGCTCCGCTGGGTGTAGTTTATATGAACTTTGCCGGTACGGATGAAGTAACTATGGGAGGACATCCATATAATGTATACGGTACTCAGTTGCCTGCTATCATTATATCCAATAATTTCAAGTTTGCTTTGGAAACGAAATCAGGAAATTAAACCTATAAACTGCTCATAAAGAGGGCACAGGGTGTTACATCGGGCTTGTATGTAACCCTTGTGCCCTTTTGTCTCATGGCTTTTCATTTATCAAATTTGAATGTCCGCATTTTACCAAATTACCTGTAGGGACATCCATTTTAGCATTTTAAATGAAGGAGTCGTGCTTTTGCCATAAATGTTCTTTGTTATCCCTTGCAAATTCCTGTTTTTATTTGTATCTTAGTCCATGTTTTCAGAAAGGCTAAAATAGAAGCGTATGGATTTAGTATGGGATTTCGCCTTGCGTCTGTTTCTGGCAGGGGTAATGGGCATATTGATTGGACTGGAGCGCGAATACCGGGCTAAAGAGGCTGGGTATCGGACGCATTTTCTGGTGGCATTGGGAAGTGCATTGATGATGATTGTGTCGCAATATGGTTTTACGGCTGTATTGGAAACAGACTTGGTACGGCTCGACCCGAGCCGCATCGCCGCTCAGGTGGTGAGCGGAATCGGTTTTATCGGGGCAGGAACCATTATTTTACAGAAACAGATTGTAAGAGGACTGACTACGGCGGCAGGCATTTGGGCAACTTCAGGCATCGGGCTGGCTATCGGTGCGGGCATGTATGGCATTGGGATAACGGCTACCATTTTTGTGTTATTGGGGCTGGAAGCGTTGAGTTTCTTTTTTAAGAGTATAGGCTTGCGCAATATGATGGTCGAGTTTTCGGCACACGACAAGGAGGTGATTAAGCGCGTTTCGGCTAAGTTTCATTCGAAAAATTACATTGTGGTGTCTTATGAGATGTCGGAAGCATATAGCGAAGGCATGCCCATTTACCATGTAAGCATGGTCATTAAGGCGAAGCAGATGAACGAGGAGGGGCTGTTGTTGATGTTCATGCAGGAATTTCCTGACATTACGGTGACAAAAATAATTTGAGCTTTTGAGTCTGATAACTCAAAAGCTCAACAATATTATCCGATGAAGACATTGATAGTAAGGAAAATTCTGTCACCATGTTCATTAACATCAAAATCAATTTTGTCTTCACGTGCAAGCCAGCCTATTGCTGCATTCAAGTCTCTGTCGGTCAAGCCTGTGGCTGATTTCAGTTCTTCGTATTCCCAGTGCCGGTTGTCCTTCAATTTTTCCCAGACAAGTCCGGCGTTTTCTCCAATTTGACTTTTGTTCATTTTGTCCTTAGTTTAGGGTTGGTATTTAAAGGTATTAAAGCGTATAAGGCAAAGTAAGCAAAATTCCAGTAAACAGTCAACTTTTTCTTGTTGTTTTTTATCAAAACGGATGAATTTTCTTTTAATTGTTACATAATTGTTGTGTTAAGTTTGTTGTTTTATGCTCGGATATTAGATGAAAGATGTTTCAAAAGCGTGAAATTTATTCGTTTATTCCAGTGATTTTATATACCTTTGCCTATGTTTTTAAGAAACATGAGAGATGATAAAGAGAAATAAGGTAAACTGGAAGATTCCGAAAGGAGCCGAATTGACCGAACTGGATAAGAAAGTGCTTTATTTTCAGAATAAAGGGCATTTGGTTCCGACCCGTGAATTGATAAAGACTCCGGAACAAATAGAGGGCATCCGTCGGGCTGGCTTGCTGAATACGGCTGTGCTGGATAAAGTGGCGGAAAACATTAAAGAGGGCATGAGTACTGCCGAGATAGACAAGATTGTTTACGATTATACAACCAGCCATGGCGGTATTCCCGCATGTTTGGGCTATGAAGGTTTCCCCAAAAGTGTATGTACCTCTATCAATGAAGTGGTGTGTCACGGGATTCCTTCGGAAGAAGAAATATTGGAAGAGGGCGACATTATCAATGTAGACTGTACGACGATAGTGGATGGTTATTATGCGGATGCGTCGCGCATGTTTATTATAGGCAAGACAACCCCAGAAAAGGAAAAGCTGGTACAGGTGGCACGTGAATGTATGGATATCGGTGCCGAGGCTGCCCAACCTTTCGGATTTGTGGGAGATATCGGACATGCAGTTGAGAAACATGCCAAGAAAAACGGCTTTTCGGTTGTGCGTGATTTATGCGGGCACGGAGTCGGGCTGGAATTCCATGAAGAACCGGACGTGTTGCATTACGGACGAAAAGGTACAGGCATGTTGCTGGTGCCGGGAATGGTCTTTACCATTGAGCCGATGATTAACATGGGAACATGGGAAGTATTTATAGATGAAGAAGACGGTTGGACGGTCGTAACGGAAGACGAGTTGCCTTCCGCACAATGGGAACATACGTATGTGATGACCGACAACGGTTTGGAAATATTGACGTATTAAGATGGATATATGGAAGGAAAAGACATTATTATATTAGGTATAGAGTCTTCGTGTGACGATACTTCGGCAGCGGTTATCCGGAATGGGGTATTGCTTTCGAGTGTCATTGCCAGTCAGGCAGTGCATGAAGCATACGGAGGCGTTGTGCCCGAATTGGCTTCGCGCGCACATCAGCAAAATATCGTGCCTGTGGTTCACGAAGCATTGAAACGCGCAGGGGTTACGAAAGAACAACTTAGCGCAGTCGCTTTTACCCGTGGACCCGGACTGATGGGTTCTTTGTTGGTCGGAGTGTCGTTTGCTAAAGGGTTTGCACGTGCCTTAGGCATACCGATGATTGATGTTAATCACCTGCAAGGGCATGTGTTAGCTCATTTCATTAAAGAATCGGATGAAGATACCGACCAGCCTAAGTTTCCTTTTATCTGCTTGTTGGTGTCGGGCGGAAACTCTCAGATAATCCGCGTAAACGCATACAATGACATGCAAGTCTTAGGACAAACCATAGATGACGCGGCGGGCGAAGCGATTGATAAGTGTTCGAAAGTCATGGGATTGGGTTATCCGGGCGGACCGATTATTGACAAATTGGCGCGGCAAGGGAATCCGAATGCCTATACGTTCAGCAAGCCTCATATTCCGGGTTATGATTATAGCTTTAGCGGATTGAAGACTTCTTTTCTTTATTCGTTGCGCGATTGGTTGAAGGATGATGCCGATTTTATTGAGCATCATAAGACTGACCTTGCCGCTTCTTTGGAAAAGACAATCGTAGATATTTTAATGGATAAGCTTCGTAAAGCAGTAAAAGATACAGGCATTAACGAAGTGGCTGTAGCCGGAGGCGTGTCTGCCAACAATGGTTTGCGCAATGCTTTCCGTGAACATGCTGCCAAATATGGGTGGAAAATCTATATTCCCAAATTCGGTTATACGACCGATAATGCGGCTATGATTGCCATAACGGGCTATTACAAATATCAAGATAAGGATTTTTGCAGCATAGACAAGCCTGCATATTCGCGGGTAACTATATAGGTATCAAGAATATTAATTAAAAGAAAAATCAGTATGTCAGTAGAAACTAAAAAACTAAGTAAGGAAATAAGTGAAATTTTTTGGAGGGAAAATTTCACCTTGGCTACAGCTGAAAGTTGTACAGCCGGTAATGTTGCGGCAATCATTACAGCCATCCCTGGCAGTTCTCGTTTCTATAAAGGCGGAGTAGTAGCGTATGCAGACGAAGTGAAGCAAAATTTGTTGCATGTGAATGCGGAAACATTGGAAACATACGGAGCCGTAAGTGAAGAAACCGTAATTGAAATGGTAAAGGGGGCTATTGAAACATTCGGTACAGATTATGCGATGGCAACTTCAGGCATTGCAGGTCCCGGCGGAGGCACTCATGAGAAGCCTGTAGGCACAATTTGGCTTGCAGCCGGAAGTAAAGATAAAATTGTTACGGAAAAATTGACGGAAGACGAAGGACGCGAGAAAAATATCCAGTCTGCTACTAAAAATGTGTTGCAATTATTGCTTGAAGTATGCCAAAATCAAGAAAATAAGCAATAAAGCACCAATTAGTTGCAGAAAAACTTGCATATATAAAATAAAAGCACTTACTTTGCACTCCGTTTTAAGGAGCATAGAAATAAAACTATAAAAACTAGATAGAAATGTCGAAAATTTGTCAAATTACCGGAAAGAAAGCCATGATTGGCAACAATGTTTCACACTCTAAAAGAAGAACGAAAAGAACGTTCGATGTGAACTTGTTTACAAAGAAATTCTACTATGTAGAACAAGATTGCTGGATTAGCCTGAGAATCTGTGCTAACGGCTTGAGAGTTATTAATAAGAAAGGTCTGGACGCTGCGCTGACAGAAGCTGTAGCTAAAGGCTATTGTGATTGGAAATCTATCAAAATCATTGGTTAATTAAAAGGAGAAAATAGACTATGGCTAAGAAAGCTAAAGGCAATAGAGTACAGGTGATCCTTGAATGCACAGAAATGAAGGAGAGTGGTATGCCGGGAACTTCTCGTTACATTACTACTAAGAATAGAAAAAATACACCTGAAAGATTGGAATTGAAGAAATACAATCCGATTTTGAAAAGAGTAACAGTACATAAAGAAATTAAATAATAAGAAACCATGGCAAAGAAAACAGTCGCAACCCTTCAGACAGGTAAAGAAGGCCGTTCTTATACTAAGGTTATCAAAATGGTTAAGTCTCCGAAGACCGGTGCTTACACTTTTGACGAACAAATGGTTCCTAACGAAAAAGTTCAGGACTTCTTTAAGAAATAAAGAGCATGTCTCTAGTTGATAAATGAAAAAGGTTCCTTTCATAAGAAGTGAAAGGAACCTTTTTCGTTAACAGCTAAATTTTGTTTATAGATTATTCTTCAATCTCTGTATTTTACAGTATATTTGCAGGAGAGAATAATCGAATCTAAAAAGATAACTGTATGGGAATTTTTAGTTTTTTTTCTAAGGAAAAGAAAGAGACCTTGGATAAAGGATTATCGAAAACCAAGGAAAGCGTGTTCGGTAAGATTGCACGGGCTATTGCCGGCAAGTCCAAGGTGGATGACGAGGTGCTCGATAATTTGGAAGAAGTGCTGATTACTTCGGATGTAGGTGTAGATACTACGTTGAAAATCATTAAACGCATTGAAAAGAGAGTAGCTCAGGATAAATATGTCAATACAGACGAACTGAATGGCATTTTGCGGGAAGAAATAGCTGCATTGCTGACTGAAAATAATACAGTAGATGCAGAAGACTTCAACATACCCGAAGGAAAAACGCCATACGTCATTATGGTAGTGGGCGTAAATGGAGTAGGAAAGACTACAACTATCGGTAAATTGGCATATCAGTTCAAGAAAGCCGGTAAATCGGTTTATCTGGGTGCTGCCGATACGTTCCGTGCGGCAGCTGTAGAGCAATTGGTGATTTGGGGCGAACGGGTAGGAGTTCCGGTTATTAAGCAAAAGATGGGTTCCGATCCGGCTTCAGTGGCATTTGATACATTAAGTTCTGCTGTTGCCAATCATGCCGATGTAGTTATTATTGATACGGCAGGCCGTTTGCATAATAAAATCGGTTTGATGAACGAGCTTACGAAAATTAAGAATGTGATGCAGAAAGTGGTTCCGGATGCGCCTCACGAAGTTTTGTTAGTGCTTGACGGTTCTACTGGGCAAAATGCGTTCGAACAGGCTAAACAATTTACCTTAGCTACCGAAGTTAATGCTATGGCTATCACAAAACTGGACGGGACTGCCAAAGGAGGTGTAGTGATAGGCATTTCAGACCAATTTAAGATACCTGTAAAATATATCGGTTTAGGCGAAGGCATGGAAGACTTACAGATTTTCCGTCGTCGCGAATTTGTAGATTCATTGTTTGGAACGACGAATAAATGAGAAAAAATACGATAGATATTATCACCTTAGGCTGTTCGAAGAATTTGGTTGATTCGGAAAAGCTGATGAAACAGCTTGAGGCGAACGGCTATAAAGTGACGCATGATAGTGAGAATCCTCAAGGCGAAATCGCTGTAATTAATACGTGTGGGTTTATCGGCGATGCGAAAGAGGAATCAATCAATATGATTTTGGAGTTTTGTCAGGCGAAAGAAGAAGGACGGTTAAAAAAGCTCTATGTGATGGGCTGTCTTTCGGAACGTTATCTGAAAGATTTGCAAAGTGAAATACCACAGGTTGATAAATATTATGGAAAATTCAACTGGAACGAACTGTTGGCAGATTTGGGCAAGCCTTATCATCCGGAACTGGCGATTGAACGTCATTTGACAACTCCTAAACATTATGCATACTTGAAAATATCGGAAGGCTGTGACCGGAAATGCGCTTATTGTGCCATACCTATTATTACAGGCAAGCATGTGTCGCGCCCGATGGAAGAGATTTTGGATGAAGTCCGGCTGTTGGTATCGCAGGGAGTGAAAGAATTTCAGGTCATTGCGCAAGAATTGACTTATTATGGCATTGATTTGTATAAGAAGCAAATGCTCCCTGAACTTATCGAAAAGATGGCTGCCATTCCGGGTGTGAAATGGATTCGGTTGCATTATGCTTATCCGGCACATTTCCCGAAAGACTTGTTCCGCGTTATGCGTGAAAACGATAATGTATGCAAGTATATGGACATTGCATTGCAACATATCAGCGATAATATGCTGCAACGCATGAACCGTCATGTGACGAAAGCTGAAACATACGAATTGATTGAGCAGTTTAGAAAAGAAGTGCCGGGCATTCATTTGAGAACAACGCTGATGGTGGGTTTCCCCGGTGAAACGGAACAGGATTTTGAGGAACTAAAAGAATTTGTCCGTAAAGTCCGTTTCGACCGTATGGGGGCTTTTGCTTATTCGGAAGAAGAAGGCACTTATTCTGCCAAGCATTATAAAGATGATGTGCCGCAAGCTGTAAAGCAGCAACGATTGGATGAATTGATGGAAATGCAACAGGAAATATCGAATGAACTGAGCCATTCAAAAATCGGTAAAACATTTCAGGTTATTATTGACCGCAAAGAAGGTGAATATTACGTAGGACGTACCGAATTTGATTCGCCTGAGGTTGACCCTGAGGTTTTGATTAAAGATGAAGGGAAATTGCTACATGTCGGCTCATTCTATCGGGTGAAAGTATGTGATGCAGACGATTTTGATCTGTATGCAACCTTATTGTCATAAATCTATGAACCATAAAGAACTAACAGGAGAAATAGCCCGGCGTTTGGGATATTCGGATAAAGATGCGGCACAGCTCACCGGTTCAATGATTGCCATTATGGGTGAGCAACTGCAGGAGGGAAAGTCATTGTCTTTTACTGATTTCGGAACATTTAAAGTGGAAAAGAAATTGGAACATATCACGGTTAACCCATTGACTAAACAACGCTTTTTGGTTCCTCCGCAATTGATTTTGACATTTAAACCTGCTGATGCATTAAAAGGAATGTCTGAAAATACTATTTCTGCTCATGAATGACCAATTTACTTTACACGAATTAATCGGACTGCTGTCACAACGTAATCAAATGAAACAGGCAGATGCGGAAGCATTTGTCCAAACCTTTTTTGCCTTAATTAAAGAAACGCTTGTGATAGATAAGTATGTAAAGGTTAAGGGATTAGGGACATTTAAGCTGATTGATGCACGTGAAAGGATTGAAGCCAATGCGGATGAATCTGTTGGTATGCAAGCCCATTTACAGATTTCGTTTACTCCAGATGCTTCGATGCGGGATGCTGTGAATAAGCCGTTTAATCATTTTGAAACGATATTGTTGAATGAGGCAACGCATTATGATGACATACCGGAAGAGGTTTCTTCACAGGCGTGTCAAGCAGCAGATGATATGACCGAATCAGTAAAAACGGATGTGCCAGCAAGAGAGGAGATTGCGGCAGAAGAAAAGCAACCGGCAAATGAAGGAACTATTTTGAAAGATAATCCGCATCGGAGTGGTGCATATCTGCGTTTGCCTTGGTGCTTGATTGCTTCAGTTTTGTTGGCTGGTATATTGATAGGAGGAGGAATTGCATGGGGCTTGCTTTCCGGGAGGCGATACATACCAGAATCTGTCATTCAGATTTTAACAGAAGAAAAAGAAGAAGCTGAGCATACGGATACGGCTTCGGTTGTTGTATCGTCTGATACATTCCGATTGCCTGCAAAGGATAAAAATAAAGCTGTTTTGCCGATTGTTTTGTCAGATGCGGTCCGCTATGATATTCAAGGAACGCTTGCCACACATACGCTTCGGCGTGGAGAGAGTTTGGCACGTTTGGCAGAACGGTATTACGGGAATCGGAATTTGTGGACTTATTTGGCGCGTTATAACCGGAACAATATAAAAGACGCTAATGACATTCCTGTAGGAACTTTGATTCACATTCCGAAACTGGTTCCGAAAGAATAAAGTTTGAACGTGGAAGCGTAATATGTCTTTTGTCTTGTGGCATTTTAAAAAACTTTAGCCCAATAAGATTTAAATGAAACAAGGCAGCTACTTTTTTTAATAAAAATTAGTTGTGCCTGTTAATATAATGCTGTACTTTTGGAATCGATATGAAAATACGTGGAAAGCGTATGAATAAATAGATATTTGAAAACATAAAAAATAGAGAAAAACTATGGCTGAAGCTATTGACATTCGTGCATTGAATGAACAAATTGAACGTGAAAGTGCGTTTGTAACAAACCTGATGGCGGGGATGGATCAAGTTATTGTAGGACAGAAGCATCTGGTTGAATCATTATTAATCGGTCTGTTGTCAGACGGACATATCTTGTTGGAAGGTGTTCCAGGGTTGGCAAAGACATTAGCAATCAAGACGCTTGCTTCGTTGATTGACTCCAAATACAGCCGTGTCCAGTTTACTCCAGACTTGTTGCCTGCCGATATTCTCGGAACCATGATATACAGTCAGAAGGATGAACAATTCGTAACGAATAAAGGACCTATTTTCGCTAATTTCATTTTGGCTGATGAAATCAACCGTGCTCCGGCAAAAGTGCAAAGTGCTTTGCTGGAAGCAATGCAGGAACGTCAGGTAACGTTGGGTAAAGAAACTTTTAATTTGCCTTCTCCTTTCTTGGTTATGGCGACACAGAATCCGATAGAACAGGAAGGAACTTATCCGCTTCCCGAAGCGCAGGTAGACCGTTTCATGTTGAAGGTCATTATTGATTATCCGAAACTGGAAGAGGAAAAGAAGATTATTCGTCAGAATATTTCAGGCGAGAAGAAAGAAATCCGTCCGATTCTTCGTGCTGAAGACATCATTGAGGCACGTAAAGTAGTGCGTCAGGTTTATTTGGATGAAAAGATTGAACAATATATAGCCGACATTGTTTTCGCTACACGTTATCCGGAAAAATATGACTTGAAAGAATTGAAGGGGCTGATTGGTTTTGGCGGTTCTCCGCGTGCTTCTATCAATTTGGCATTGGCTGCCCGCAGTTATGCGTTTATCAAGCGTCGCGGGTATGTAATTCCGGAAGACGTGCGTGCTATTGCTCATGATGTGTTGCGTCACCGTATCGGACTGACTTACGAGGCAGAAGCTACCAATGTTACTTCTGATGAAATCGTAAGCAAGATTCTGAACAAAGTGGAAGTGCCCTAATCAGGCACCGTAATCCGTATTTACGGAAACACAAGAGACACAAACAGGTATATATTTACAATGATCGAAAATTGTAAATAGTCAAATAGTAAATGCAATAGATGGAAACAAGTGAACTATTAAAACGGGTACGTCAAATCGAAATCAAGACTCACGGGCTTTCGAGCAATATTTTTGCCGGACAGTATCATTCTGCTTTTAAAGGAAGAGGTATGGCTTTTTCTGAAGTCCGCGAATATCAATTCGGTGATGATGTACGCGATATAGACTGGAATGTGACAGCTCGTTTCGATAAGCCATTTGTCAAAGTGTTCGAAGAAGAACGTGAATTGACAGTCATGTTGCTGGTAGATGTTTCAAACAGTTTGGATTTCGGTACAGTAAAGCAATTGAAAAAAGACATGGTAACTGAAATAGCGGCTACGCTGGCTTTTTCAGCTATTCAGAATAATGATAAAATAGGTGTGATTTTCTTTTCGGACCGGATTGAGAAATTTATTCCGCCTAAGAAGGGACGTAAGCATATTTTGTATATTATTCGGGAATTGCTTGATTTCCAGCCAACAAGCACACGTACTGATATCCAATGTGTAATTGAATATCTGACTAATGTACTGAAGAAACGGTGTACGGCTTTCATGCTGAGCGATTTTATAGATGACCATGATTTTCAGAATGCGTTGACGATAGCTAATCGTAAACATGATGTCGTGGCAGTACAAATATATGACCGTCGTATGGAAGAATTGCCTAATGTCGGTTTGATGAAAGTGCGCGATGCCGAAACGGGTCATGAACAATGGATTGATACATCATCGAAGGCGTTGCGCAGAGCGCATCAAGCTTGGTGGAAGGAACGTCAGCAAAAATTGAATGATGTATTTACGCATAGCAATGTCGATTCGGTTTCTGTTCGTACAGACCAGGATTATGTAAAAGCATTGCTTAATTTATTTGCTAAACGAAACTGAGTGTAATTTATGAAACGTACCTTATTATATATAGTGTTGCTATCGTTATTTGCCATACCAAGGGCAAGGGCGCAAGTGACAGTGGATGCCAGCATTGACTCATTGCAGCTATTGATAGGCGAGCAGGCGAAAATCAAGTTGCAGGTCAGCATGAATGCTAACCAGAGACTGCAACTACCGATGCTTCGTGATACGCTAGTGGCAGGCGTTGAAGTGCTGGATATTGCCAAACCTGATACGCAACTGTTGAATGACAACAAACGTTGGCTTATTTCGCAAGAATATACAGTTACTTCATTTGATTCGGCATTATATTATCTGCCTCCGTTTGAGGTATTGGTAGACAATCAGGCATATCGTTCGAAAGCATTGGCATTGAAAGTTTATTCTATCCCTGTCGATACGTTACATCCGGATCAATTCTTTGGTCCGAAAGATATACGTGAAGTTCCTATTATATGGGCTGATGTAGCTCCATTAGTTTATGCAGGCATTATTATGCTGATATTGGGAGCTTTGACGGTATTTCTTGTTATCCGCTTCCGTGATAATAAGCCGATAATCAAGATTATCAAGATAGAACCCAAATTGCCTCCGCATCAGGTTGCAATGAAAAAGATTGAGGAGATAAAAGCCGAGAAGCAAATCCAGCGTGAAGATCCTAAATTGTATTATACGGAATTGACGGAAGCTATCCGTACTTATATAAAAGACCGGTTTGGATTTAATGCGATGGAGATGACATCTTCTGAAATCATCAGCCGTTTGCTGGAAGAAAAAGACCCGCAATCAATCAGCGACTTAAAACTGTTGTTTGAAACAGCTGACTTGGTGAAATTTGCTAAACACGCTCCGATGATGAATGAAAACGATATGAATCTGGTAAATGCTATTGATTTCATTAATCAGACGAAGGTAGAAGAAGACCCGAATGCAAAGAAAGAGCCGACAGAAATCCGTGTGGAAGAAAAACGGTCTAAGCAAGGGCGTATCGCTTTGATGTGCAGCATTGCGGCTGCAGGTATCGGTGCCGTAGTTTGCTTGTATATAGTGATTCGTCACATAATCGACTTGTTCTTTTAACTTTAACTGTTAGGAATCATGATTTTTGCAAATATTGAATATCTGTTTTTATTGCTTTTGCTGATACCTTATATTGTTTGGTATTTCATGCGGCGGAAGAAAACAGAACCTACCATGCAGGTTTCTACTGCCCGCATGTATATGAGTGCTCCTCGAAGCTGGAAGTTGTATTTGCTTCATGCGCCTTTTTTGTTGCGCATTGTGGCTTTCGTGATGATCGTATTGGTTTTGGCGCGTCCGCAAACCACCGATAATTGGCAAAATACGGAAATAGAGGGTATTGATATTATGTTGGCTGTCGATGTTTCTACCAGTATGCTTGCTGAAGATTTGAAACCGAACCGTTTGGAAGCGGCAAAGCAAGTGGCAGCACAATTTATTAACGGGCGTCCGAATGACAATATCGGATTGACTATTTTTGCGGGAGAAGCTTTTACGCAATGTCCGTTGACGATTGACCATGGAGTTTTATTGAATTTATTTAATAGTATAAAAGGGGATATTGCTCAACGCGGATTAATAGAAGACGGTACTGCCATCGGTATGGGGTTAGCCAATGCTATCAGCCGTTTGAAAGACAGTAAGGCGAAGTCGAAGGTTATTATTCTGTTGACCGACGGAAGTAACAATCGGGGAGATATTTCTCCACTTACAGCAGCTGAAATTGCCAAGCAGTTTGGCATACGTGTTTATACAATTGGTGTAGGAACAAATGGTACAGCTCCTTATCCGATGCCTACTTATGCAGGAATCCAATATGTGAATGTTCCGGTAGAAATCGATGAGCAGACGTTGATTCAAATTGCCGGTACGACAAATGGAAATTATTTCCGTGCGACGAGCAATTCGAAATTGGAAGAGGTCTATAAGGAAATTGATAAATTGGAAAAGACAAAATTAAACGTAAAGGAATTCAGCAAACGTGAAGAGGCGTATATGCCTTTTGCTTTAGTCGCATTTTTGTGTATTTTGCTGGAACTTGTTTTACGTAATACTGTATTAAAGAAAATACCCTAAAATCAAGAAGTGTTATGTTTCGATTTGGAGAACCTATCTATTTATATTTGCTGCTTATATTGCCGATATTGGTAATTTTGTATTTGTATTCCAATTACCGGCGGCGCAAGAAAATCCGCCAATATGGCGATCCGGAATTATTGGCACATTTGATGCCGGATGTCTCAAAATATCGTCCGGATGTGAAGTTCTGGCTAGTTTCTGCAGCCTTAACTATGGTTATTTTTATGTTGGCACGTCCTCAGTTCGGTTCTAAAATGGAGACGGTGAAACGTCAAGGTGTCGAAACCGTTGTCGCACTTGATATATCAAATTCAATGCTGGCTGAGGATGTGGCTCCCAGCCGGTTGGAAAAATCGAAGAAACTTATTTCACGTCTTGTTGAAACCTTTAATAACGATAAGGTTGCCATGATTGTGTTTGCGGGTGAAGCTTTCACTCAACTTCCTATAACAAGTGATTATATTTCAGCTAAAATGTTTCTTGAAACAATCACGCCTTCTTTGATTTCTACTCAAGGAACGGATATCAGAGGAGCTATTGACTTGGCTATGAAAAGTTTTACTCCGAACGAAGGGGTAGGGCGTGCAATCGTGTTGATTACGGATGGTGAAAATCATGAAGGAGGGGCTATTGAAGCGGCTCAGGAAGCTGCTAAAAAAGGTGTCCGTGTCTTTGTATTAGGAGTCGGCTCACCAGACGGTTCGCCTATCCCTACAGGTAACGGGAACGAATTCCGCCGGGATAAAGACGGCAATGTCATTGTAACAAAGTTGAATGAACAAATGTGTCAGGAAATAGCGAAAGCAGGAAATGGCATGTATGTACGGGTAGACAACACGAACAATGCAGAACGTGCGTTGAATGCGGAAATCAATAAATTGGCAAAAGCAGATGTAGAAACACAGATATTTACGGAATTTAACGAACAGTTTCAAGTATTGGCGTGGATGGCGTTGATTCTGTTAGCCATTGATTTGATGATTTTGGAACGGAGGAATCCGTTATTCAAGAATGTGAAACTTTTTAAACAGGACTAATATGTTACGGAAAGGAATTATCATACTGGGGCTTGTCTTGGTTTCGGCTTTGGCATACGGACAAAAAACGGAGCGTGATTATTTACGTAGCGGTAATAAATTGTATAAGGATAGTACATTTGTAAAAGCCGAGGTTGATTATCGCAAGGCATTGGAATTAGAACCGAAATCAACTGATGCTATCTATAATTTAGGCAATTCGCTTTTGATGCAGCAAAAGGCAAAAGAAGCGATGGAACAATATGAAGCCGCTTCACACATTGAAAAAGATAAAATGAAGCTGGCTCAGATTTATCACAATATGGGAGTGATTTTGCAATCGTCCAAACAGTTGCCACAATGTATAGAAGCATACAAAGAAGCTTTACGGAACAATCCAAAAGATGATGAGACACGCTATAATTTGGCTCTTGCGCAAAAACAATTGAAAGACCAACAACAGCAGCAGAATCAAGACCAACAACAAGAACAGAAGCAGGAGCAGAAGCAAGACGAGAAAGAACAGAATAAAGACCAACAAGACCAGCAACAGAAAGACCAGCAGCAAAACCAGCAACAGCAACAACAGCAGCAGAATCAAATGTCAAAAGAAAATGCCGAACAACTGTTGAGAGCTGCGATGCAAGACGAAAAGAATGTGCAAGATAAAGTAAAGAAAGGCATCCGGGTAGAAGGGCGGAAGCTGGAAAAAGATTGGTGATTCGTAATGAAGAATAAGTAAAGAATGAAGAATTATAAAAAACAGACATACATGATGAGAAAATTGGTTTTCTTTCTACTGTTAGTCATAGCCGTTTTGCCGATGCAGGCAAAAGAGGATGTTACGTTGACTGCCGAAGCACCTGATGTGGTAGTAAGCGGTGACCAGTTCCGGCTGACTTTTACAGTCAATACCCAAAAAGGGAAAGACTTTCTGGCACCTTCCATCAGCGGATTTGATGTACTGATGGGACCGAGCCGTTCACAACAAAGCAGTACGCAAATCATTAACGGCAAGGTTTCCTCAAGCAGTGCTATTACCTATACCTATATATTGATGGCAGGAAAAGAAGGCACATATACTATTCCTGCAGCCAGTATAGAAGTGGACGGTAAAAAAATCTTTTCAAATGCACTTACTATCAAAGTGCTTCCACCCGACCAGGCAGCTGGCAATCAGCAGTCGAGGCAAGGAGGCAATGCTTCTTCATCTCGCGGACAAATAGCGGGAAGTAAAATCAGTGATAAAGACTTGTTTATTACAGCAACAGCAGCTAAAACTACGGTCTATGAACAAGAAGCGATATTGTTGACATATAAAGTATATACATTGGTGAATTTACGACAGTTGTATGGAAAAATGCCTGATTTGAAAGGTTTCCATACACAAGAAATAGAATTGCCACAACAGAAAACATTTTCATTGGAGCATTATAACGGACGTAATTATAATACAACAATCTGGAGTCAGTATGTCCTTTTTCCTCAACAAACGGGTAAGTTAGAAATACCTTCTATAACTTTTGAAGGGATAGTTGCGCAACAAACCATTTCGGATGACCCGTTTGATGCATTTTTCAATGGAGGTGGATATATTGAAGTCAAAAAGAAGATTGTAACTCCCAAAGTGGTAATCAATGTCAAACCGCTTCCTGCCAAGCCTGATAATTTCTCAGGTGGAGTAGGCGAGTTTACTATGTCATCATCAATCAATGCGAAAGAAGTCAAGACGAACGATGCTGTAACCATTAAGTTGACTATTAAGGGAGCAGGCAATATGAAACTGCTCAGTAGTCCTGAAGTGAAATTCCCTGAAGATTTTGAAGTATATGACCCTAAAGTAAATAACAATTTCGAAGTATCACGTGCGGGATTGTCTGGAACACAGACCATTGAATATTTGGCAATTCCTCGCCATGCAGGAGATTTTACGATTCCGCCGGTAGAATTTACGTATTTCGATTTGAAAAGCCGTTCATATAAAACATTGAAAACGGAAGAATATCGTCTGAAAGTAGCAAAGGGAAAAGGCAATGCAGACCAAGTAATCGCTGATTTTACGAATAAAGAAAACGTGAAAGTGTTAGGGCAAGATGTACGTTTCATTAAATTAGGTGATACAAGGTTGAGTCCGAAAGGTGAAGTTTTCTTTGGAACAACCGGTTATTGGTTGGGGTATATCATTCCGTTTATCGTTTTTGTTGCTTTGGTTATTTTCTTCCGTAAACAAGCTGCCGAGAATGCGAATGTAGCAAAGGTAAAGACTAAAAAAGCCAATAAAGTTGCAACTAAACGTATGAAACTGGCAGGAAAATTGCTTGCTGATAATAAGAAAAACGAGTTTTATGATGAAGTGCTGAAGGCTTTGTGGGGATATATTAGTGATAAACTGAGTATTCCAGTCTCACAACTTTCAAAGGATAATATTGAAGCGGAACTTACGCGGTATGGTGTGTCGGACGAGATAACAAAAACCTTTATTAATGCATTGAATGAATGTGAATTTGCCCGCTATGCACCTGGTAATGAAAGTGAAGCAATGGATAAAGTTTATGCAACATCGGTTGAAGCAATCAGCAAGATGGAAAATAGTATTAAACATTAAAAATGGATAGGAGAGGATTATATATGAAAAAACTGTCTATTTTGTTGGCTGTATTTCTGATAAGTACAGTACAAATGGCTTTTGCCGCAACAAAAGCAGATGCCGATCAGGCTTATCAAGAAAATAAGTTTGCCGAAGCGATTACTGCATACGAATCAATTCTGGAAACAGAAGGTGAATCGGCTGACATCTATTATAATTTGGGAAATTGCTATTACAAAACAAAAAATATAGCCAAAGCTGTTTTGAATTATGAGCGTGCATTGCTTTTAAATCCAGGCGATGCCGACATCCGTTTTAATTTGGATTTGGCAAGGAGTAAGACTGTTGACCAAATTACTCCAACCAGCGAAGTTTTTATTGTAACATGGGTAAGAGACATTACAAATCTGATGAGTGAAAAAGGGTGGGGAACTACAGCAATTGTTTCCTTTTTGCTTTTGCTGGCAGGCTTGGCATTGTACATTTTCGGCAACCGCATTGTATTAAAGAAAATAGGATTTATTGGAGCCGTTGTTTTTCTGATAACTTGTGTTTGCGCTAATTGCTTTGCAAACGGACAGAAAGATAAAGTCGTCAATCGGACAGGGGCTATTGTTATGTCTCCCACTATTACAGTCAAAAGTACGCCTAATGAAAGCGGAACTGACTTGTTTGTGCTTCACGAAGGAACAAAAGTCTATATAGAAGACGATTCGATGAAAGATTGGAAAGAAATCCGTCTGGAAGATGGGAAAGAAGGATGGCTCCCGACTTCTGCTATCGAAGTAATATAATTGGATAGAAATAAGTATGGATATACAGCAACTGATAGAATTAGACCGCGATTTGCTATTAAGCTGGAACGGGAGTGAATCTTTGTTTTGGGATGGATTCATGTGGATTGTTTCTGACACTAAAACATGGGTGTTAGCTGCTATTGTGTTGCTGTATATCATTTTTAAAAATACGAAATTTGCGCATGGTGTGCTTATTTTGGTAATGATAGCTCTGACTATTACAATGGCAGACCAGTTTGCTTCAGGTTTATGTAAGCCATATTTCGAACGTTTCCGACCGGCTCAAGATCCCGAGTTAATGTATTTAGTAGATGTAGTAAATAGCTATAGGGGAGGGCGTTATGGATTCATATCAAGCCATGCCGCAAACACGTTTGCTTTTGCTTTGTTTATATCGTTATTAATTCGTAACGGGTGGCTAACGTGGGTTATGTTTTTGTGGGCTGCAATCCCTTCTTTTTCTCGTATTTATTTAGGTGTCCATTATCCTGGCGATGTTTTATGTGGTGCTTTAGCCGGGTGTGTTGTTGCCCTGTTAGTTTATTGGCTTTATCATTTTATAGCCCGGAAATATTTTGAATCTCCTCAGTATATATCTAAACAATATACATCAAGCGGATTTGAAACGATTGATATACATATATTTTATATTGCTTTGCTTGTGACATGCATGTATATCATTGTTGCGGCAATGGTTGTATCTAAAGGACTCCATTTTTGATGAATTTGGCTTATAGAATTAAAAAACGGACAGATTTGTTTGCCAATTCATTTTCTTTCATTATATTTATATCGTGAATCAGTAAAGACATTCGTTTAACTTTAAAATTTTTGATTACTATGAACAGAACGATAACTTTTAATGAATTACGGAAAATAAAGGATTCATTGCCAAGCGGGAGTATGCACCGTATCGCAGACGAATTGAATTTAAGTGTGGAAACGGTGCGTAATTTTTTTGGCGGACATAATTTTAAGGATGGGAAAAGCGTTGGTATCCATTTAGAACCGGGACCTGATGGAGGACTGGTAATGTTGGATGACACGACGGTGCTGGATAGGGCGATTGCGATTCTGAAAGAGCAGCAAAATGCCTGATACTTTTACCACAGAGCATACAGAGATAATCTGTTAAATCTGTGGTATGTTTTTTATATATAAACCTTTAAATTTTTGAGTTATGGAAGATAAACTTATTACATTAGCTATTCTGACGTACTCGAAAGCTCAAATCCTACAATCCGTATTGGAAAATGAAGGAATAGAGTCGTATATTCACAATGTCAATTTGATTCAGCCGGTTATTTCATCGGGTGTCCGAGTACGAATTAAGGAAAGTGATTTGCCTCAGGCTTTAAAAATCATAGAGAGTTCCTCATGGCTGTCTTCTGAAATATTGCAGGAAGAATCGCCTGAACCGGCAAAGGCTTCGCATGTATTGATTCCTATTGATTTTTCGGCTTATTCATTGAAAGCTTGCGATTTTGGCTTCCGTGTTGCTGCAAAAATGCAGGTTGAAGTGGTTCTATTACATGTGCATTTCACACCTATTTATATTCCGAGTCTGCAATATTCGACAGACCATTACGGAATACCGCCAATAGAAAATTCCGCAAGCATAAGAAGTGTAATAGAAACGATTCACAAGGAATTGGATGATTTGGTAAAAGTGATTGACAAGAAAATAGAAGATGGGATTTATCCAAAGGTAAAATATACGTGTATGTTGCGTGAGGGGGTACCTGAAGAAGAAATTTTGAGCTATGCCCGTCATGAAAAACCACTCATCATTGTCATGGGTACACGTGGAGAGCATCAGAAAGACTTGGAATTGATAGGGAGTGTTACAGCTGAGGTTATAGAGCGGAGTCCGGTATTTGTTTATGCAATTCCGGAACAAGCTCCTTCAAAATCAATAGAAGATATTCATAAGGTCGCTTTGTTTACAAGCTTTGACCAGCGTGATTTGATTGCTTTTGATTCTTTGATAACGACATTCAAAGACAATCATTTTGAAGTGACATTTATCCATATCAATTCGCATGAACAAAAGCGTACATGGAATGAAATAACGCTTGCTGGTATCAAAGAATATTTCAAAAAGCAATATCCACAATTGGAATTTAACTACTTGACTGTAGATGAAGAACATTTGTTGAATAATCTTGACCAGTTTGTGCAAGAAAATAAGATAGATGTGATTTGTACTTCCAATTACAAGCGGAATATTTTTGCCCGTTTGTTCAATCCAAGTATAGCGCGTAAGATGTTATTCCATGCTAATACACCGCTTTTGGTAATCAAATAGATTAAAGAATTTATAATTTTCTTAGAATAGAAAAGGAGCACTATGGATATAAGAAGTAGTGCTCCTTTTTTAATAAACTACCTTTATTCTCGGATACTTTCCGTATTTTATTTATAATTAAACATAATGATGATTATAATAAAGCTGGATAAGGTTGTTAAGTTATTGATTTATAAATATAAAGTCATTAAATACAACAGGTCCGGAATCTTTATTCTAAATTCCGGACCTGTTGTATATTTTGTTGAGGATATTAAATCTTATTGAACTAATTCTTTTTCCAAAGCATCATATTCGGCTTTGTTCAGTTTCCAATAGATGTTCAGCAAATATTGTCCCCATAATTGTTTGTTGTCTGGTGCCAATTCTTTTGCCTTTTCATAATTAGGAGCTGCTTTTTCGTAAAGCTCTTTGATTTTTGCTTCATTAGCAGCATATTTGGGATCATCCATAGAGATTTTACTGTTTTCTTCTACGATGCTTTGTGCCGGGAAGAAATAGCAATCTCCGATTTTAGAATATGCTTCAGCTACGAATTTGTCATTCTTTGCAATAATAGAATTGAAAGTTGCGACTGCTGCATCGTAATCTTTCTTTTCATATTGCAATACGCCTTTTACATACAAGAAATACGGAGTTTCATTCTTTGCCAAAACTTGGTCGATTTCAGTCAACGCTACATCAACTTGACCTTTTTGAATATAATAATCCATCAGATTTCCGATGAAATATTCTTGGTTCGGGAATTTCTCAGTACCTTCTTTGATAGCAGCCAGCCATTGTACAGAATCGGTTTGTTCACCTTTTCCGTATGCTTCTGCCAAGCACATCAAAGCTCTGTAACCTTCTTCTTTATGAGTCTTTCCGATTGTTGCATATTTAACGACAGCTGCTTTGTCATCCAAAGAATTTGCAGCCAATGCAGCGTAGCAAGCAATCAACGGAGTCAATGTATCGTTTTTCACTGCATCTACATCAGCAAACATCGGATTTTGTGCAGCATCTACATACAAACCGAAATATTTCAAGGCATCGGCATAATTGCCGCTATTGTAAGCGTCAGAACCGCCATTGGTCAAGTTCGGGCGTACAGCTGCCAAATTCTTAGCTAAGCTCTTGCTTTCTTTCAGTTTCTTCAATTCACCGCTTTCTACTTTAGCCTGTTCGATTTCATAGCACTTAGTGTAATATTCGAACATCTTAACAAGGCTATTGTACAATTTAGTCGTATCAGCTTGTCCGCCAGGCAGATACAGCTTCATATTTTCATCATCATAGATAGACTTCTGAAAATCACCTGCCAATTTCCAAGTTGCAGGGTCATTAGCCGTAGAAGGGTCAACCAAAGCGGGTTCGATTATCTTAGCCGCTTCTTCCGGATTGCTCTTTGCTTTTTTAGCTTCTTTCACTACACTTTCTTGTGCTGAGATAGTGAATGCAGCAAAGAACAGAGCTGTGGTTAATAAAACTTTTTTCATAACTGCTTTTAATTTTAATAATACAAACTATTTATTTTACTCGTTTCTGGTTTCGTCTCCGTCTTGCGTATCGGGCGCATTGTTTTCCGAATTGGCTGCATCAGGCAATACTTCTTCGGCTTGTTCTTCCGTGTCCGAATTTACTTTACATACAGAACCGATGCTATCATTCCGTTTGCCTAAGTCAATCAGGCGGACTCCTTGCGTTGCACGGCCCATGATACGTACGTCAGCTACCCGCAAACGGATCGTAATGCCCGACTTATTGATAATCATCAAGTCGTTTTCATCCGTTACAGATTTTATGGCGACTAATTTACCGGTTTTTTCTGTAATATTCAAAGTTTTTACGCCTTTTCCTCCACGATTTGTCTTACGATAGTCTTCAATGTCGGAACGTTTGCCATATCCGTGTTCCGAAATTACCATAATCGTTTCCTTTTGCGGGTCTTTGATGCAAATCATGCCTACTACTTCGTCTTGTCCGTCTTCGTCCAGCGTAATGCCGCGTACACCGGTTGCGGTACGTCCCATTTCGCGAACTGCACTTTCATGGAAACGGATAGCACGCCCGTTCCGGTTAGCAATGACTATATCGTTATTGCCGTTCGTCATGCGTACCTCGATTACACGGTCGTCTTCACGGATGGTAATGGCGTTCACACCGTTTTGGCGCGGACGAGAATATTGTTCGAGTACGGTTTTCTTGATGACACCGTTCTTTGTGCAGAACAATACATAATGGCTATTTATGAATTCCGTATCGTTCAGGTTCTTCACGCGAAGGTATGCCGTTACTTTATCATCCGCTTCGATGTTCAGCAGATTCTGGATAGCACGGCCTTTCGAAGTCTTATTGCCTTCCGGAATTTCATAGACCTTTAGCCAATAACATTTGCCTTTTTGGGTAAAGAACAACAAGGTGTTGTGCATCGTAGCCGGATAGATGTGCTCGATAAAGTCCTCGTCGCGTGTTTCGCTTCCCTTTGCCCCTACTCCGCCACGGTGTTGCGTGCGGAAGTCAGACAACGGTGTGCGTTTGATATAACCGAGATGAGAGATTGTGATGACCATTTCATCATCGGCATAGAAATCTTCCGGATTGAATTCTTCCGAAGCATAAACGATTTCAGAACGGCGTTTGTCTCCGTATTTCTCTTTCACTTCGATGAGTTCGTCCTTGATTACTTTCTTGCAGAGTTCATCGTTCGAAAGGATTTCTTCGTAATAAGCGATTTGCTTCATCAATTCTTCGTATTCGGCGTGAAGCTGTTCCTGAAGCAATCCGGTGAGCTGGCGCAAGCGCATTTCTACGATTGCACGTGCCTGTACTTCAGTCAGTTGGAAGCGGTCCATCAAGTTGGTTACGGCTTCGTTAGGCGTCTTTGCCGCACGGATGATACGGATTACCTCATCGATATTATCGGATGCGATAATCAACCCTTCCAAGATGTGGGCACGCTCTTTTGCCTTCCGCAAGTCGAATTTAGTCCGGCGGATAACCACTTCATGGCGATGTTCCACGAACAAGCGAATCAAGTCTTTCAGGTTCAGCAAGCGGGGGCGTCCGTGCACCAAAGCAATGTTATTGACATTGAACGAGCTTTGCAATTCGGTCATTTTGAACAGCTTATTCAATACGACACTTGCATTGGCATCACGTTTCACATCGATAACGATACGCATACCTTCGCGGTCGGTTTCATCGTTAATGTATGAAATGCCGTCCAGCTTCTTTTCATTTACCAATGAAGCAATCTTTTCGATTAGCTCTTTCTTATTGACGTTGTACGGGATTTCGTTGACAATAATCTTGTCGTGAGTCGGGTGCGATTCGATTTCCGTCTTGGCACGCATCACGATGCGTCCGCGTCCGGTTTCGTAGGCTTCACGCACACCGCTTATACCATATATATATCCACCGGTCGGAAAATCGGGCGCTTTGATGTATTGCATCAGCCCGTCCGTATCAATCTCATTATTGTCGATATACGCCACACACGCATCGATTACCTCCGCTAAGTTATGTGTCGGCATATTGGTCGCCATACCCACCGCGATACCAGACGCTCCGTTTACCAGCAAGTTCGGGATGCGGGTTGGCATGACCGTAGGTTCCTGCAAGGTATCATCGAAGTTGTTGGTGAAATCTACCGTTTCTTTATACAGGTCCTGCATCATGTCCTCGCCTATCTTCTTCAGGCGGGCTTCCGTATAACGCATAGCTGCAGGGCTATCGCCGTCAATCGAACCGAAGTTCCCTTGTCCGTCTACCAGCGGATATCGCATAGCCCAATCCTGCGCCATACGTACCAAGGCTCCGTATACGGATGAATCGCCGTGCGGATGGTATTTACCCAATACTTCGCCGACGATTCTTGCGGCTTTTTTGTAAGGTTTGTCTGATGTATTTCCCAGTTCCATCATTCCGTACAAGATACGGCGATGAACGGGTTTGAATCCGTCTCTCACATCCGGGAGGGCACGCGCAACGATTACCGACATAGAGTAATCAATGTACGACTTTTTCATTTCCTCCTCGATGTTGATTTTTATAATTCTGTCTTGTTCTTGCATTGAAACAAATTAAAATTAATACTTATCGTTCTTTCTTGAAAAATCATGCTAAAGTACGACTTTTTGTTGAATTGGCAAAACAAATTTGGTAAGTTTTAGAAAAAGCATTGATAACAAGAGGTTTAAAAACGGCTCTCCGATGCGGGCAGATTCCGTTGTGGCACGGAATTTGTTAAATACAACCAAAAGGTGTAAGCTATATTAATAATATAATGTATATTTGCACCCCATATCGTGTATAGCCGCATGCAGAAACGCATACGGCTCCGATGGCTGATGAAGCCGTATGCGTAGCCTGATGCAACAGGCTGCGTTCGCCGATGCAGCCGTATGCATTTTTGTCAGGATTTAACTGACATTTTTGCAGATGTTAGTAAGCGAAGAGCGAAGGGTAATATGAATAAACATCCGAAGAGGAGGAAAACAAACAATATGAACAATCAATTTACACAACGGGTTTCTGATGTAATCCAATTCAGCAAAGAAGAAGCAAACCGGTTAAGGAACAAGAGCATCCAACCGGAACATTTGCTTTTAGGGCTGATACGGGAAGGCGAAGGCAAAGCGGTCCGCATCTTGCAGAGCCTATACGTGGATTTGCAAAAGATAAAGCAGACATTGGAAGACGAATTGCGCCTGCAGGCGGATATGTCGGACACGTATTCTGAAGACATCACATTCGATAGCCAGGCTTCCCGAATCCTGAAGATGAGCATCTTAGAGGCTCGTGTATTGAAAAGTCCGGCAACGGATACCGAACACATGTTATTGGCAATTATGAAGGAAAACCAAAATAAAGCATCTCAAATACTTGAAGAGAACGAAGTGACCTATCAAAAGATATGGGATAAGCTCGTGCCGAAAACCGAGCCCCAGAGCGGTTTGGACTTTGGTGAAGAAGAAGAGGACGAGGAAGATGACGGTATCCGCCGCCACAATCCCGAAGCTGGAAGGGCGAATTATACCCCCGACCCTCAGCAGACCACCCGTACCAAACAACAGAAGCCGGATAATGACACGCCGGTGCTTGACTCGTTCGGGACGGATATGACGCAGGTGGCGGCAGAAGGCAAGCTGGATCCGGTGGTAGGCAGAGAAAAGGAAATCGAACGTCTGGCTCAAATCCTGAGCCGGCGCAAGAAGAACAATCCGATTCTGATTGGCGAACCGGGCGTGGGCAAATCGGCTATCGTAGAGGGACTTGCCTTGCGTATCGTGGAAAAGAAAGTGTCGCGCATCCTGTTCGATAAGCGGGTGGTAGCATTGGATATGACTTCTATCGTGGCAGGTACAAAATACCGCGGCCAGTTCGAAGAACGCATCCGTGCCATTCTGAACGAATTGAAAAAGAATCCGAACGTGATTCTCTTCATCGATGAAATCCATAACATCGTAGGAGCAGGTTCGGCGGCAGGCTCGATGGATGCGGCTAACATGCTGAAGCCGGCATTGGCACGGGGCGAAATTCAATGCATCGGAGCAACGACCCTCGATGAATACCGCCAGAACATAGAAAAGGACGGTGCGTTAGAACGCCGTTTCCAGAAAGTGTTGGTAGAGCCTACCACTCCCGAAGAGACCTTGCAAATCTTGCGGAACATCAAGGATAAGTACGAAGAGCACCACAACGTGACTTATACGGAAGAAGCCCTCGAAGCGTGTGTCAAATTGACCGAACGGTACATCACCGACCGTAATTTCCCGGATAAAGCCATCGACGCACTTGACGAAGCCGGTTCGCGCGTACACCTTACTAATATAACGGTCCCCAAGGAAATGGAGGAACAAGAAAAGTTGATTGACGAGGCACGGATGCACAAGACCGAAGCGGTACGCCTTCAAGACTTTGAACTGGCGGCAAGCTTCCGCGACCGTGAACGAAGGCTTGAAGATGAACTGGAAGCCATGAAATGCAGATGGGAAGAAAGCTTACGCGAGAACCGCGAGAAAGTGGACGAAGACCAGATAGCCGATGTCGTTTCCATGATGTCGGGAGTACCCGTCCAGCGTATGGCTCAGGCGGAAGGAAGCAAATTGCGGGGTATGAAAGACGCCTTGCTCTCGAAAGTCATCGCGCAAGACAAAGCGGTAGAAACCTTGGTGAAAGCTATCCAACGGAGCCGTATCGGCTTGAAAGACCCGAACAAGCCCATAGGCACTTTTATGTTCTTAGGTCCGACCGGTGTAGGTAAAACCCACTTAGCCAAGGAATTGGCAAAGGGAATGTTCGGTTCGGCAGATGCCTTAATCCGTATCGACATGAGCGAATACATGGAGAAATTTACGGTTTCCCGCTTGGTCGGAGCACCTCCCGGATACGTGGGGTACGAAGAAGGCGGGCAATTGACCGAGAAAGTGCGGCGCAAGCCCTACTCTATCGTGTTGCTGGACGAAATAGAAAAAGCCCATCCCGATGTGTTCAACCTCTTGCTTCAAGTAATGGACGAAGGGCGTTTGACCGATAGCTACGGGCGGACGGTAGACTTTAAGAATACCGTAATCATTATGACTTCGAACATCGGTACACGCCAGTTGAAAGAGTTCGGGAAAGGCATCGGTTTTGCCGCCCAGACCCGCACGGACGATAAGGAATACTCGCGTAGCGTGATAACCAAGGCTTTAAACAAGTCGTTCGCACCTGAGTTCATCAACCGTTTAGACGAAATCATCACCTTCGACCAGTTGGATATCGAAGCTCTGCGAAAGATTATCGAAATCGAATTGAGAGGCTTGTACCAACGTATGGAAGGATTGGGATACAAACTGGTAATTGACGAGGAAGCCAAGCGTTTCGTAGCTTCGAAAGGTTATGATGTCCAGTTCGGGGCACGTCCGTTGAAGCGTTCTATCCAAAACAACTTAGAAGACGGGCTTGCCGAACTTCTTTTGAACGAAGCTCCCCAAGCAGGCGACACCATCCATGTAGGCATGGACGAAAGCGGGAATAACCTGAAAATGGAGATTGTCAAAGCGCAATCCTGCTAAAATGGCAAAGAATACAGACAAAATGTCAGACGCTACCCGTCTGGCATTTTTTTTGCCGCTATCCGGATGAAAATTTGATAATCATTAAAATATATATGTATATGCAGAAAGGTAATATTGGGGTTACTACAGAGAACATATTCCCTATCATCAAAAAGTTCTTGTACAGCGATCATGAGATTTTCCTTCGTGAATTGGTTTCCAATGCCGTTGATGCCACTCAAAAGCTGAAGACCTTGGCTTCTACAGGCGATTTCAAAGGCGAATTGGGCGATTTGACTATCCAAGTGAAAGTGAACAAAGAAGAAGGAACGATTACCATTTCCGATCGTGGACTGGGACTTACCGCTGAAGAAATCGATAAATACATCAACCAGATAGCTTTCTCAGGCGCCAACGACTTCCTTGAAAAGTATAAGAATGATGCCAATGCCATTATCGGACATTTCGGCTTGGGATTCTATTCCGCCTTTATGGTAGCAAAGAAAGTGGAAATCGTAACCCGCTCGTATAAAGAAGACGCAAAAGCCGTGAAATGGACTTGCGACGGAAGTCCTGAATTTACATTGGAAGATGCAGAACGTGAAGACCGGGGTACGGATATCATCCTGCACATTGATGATGATTGCAAGGATTTCTTGGAAGAATCGCGCATCCAAGGATTGCTTACGAAATATTGCCGTTTCTTGCCCGTTCCGGTAGCATTCGGAAAGAAAAAGGAATGGAAAGACGGGAAGCAGGTCGATACGGATGAATACAACATCATCAACGACACTTGCCCTATCTGGACCAAGAAGCCAAGCGAACTGAAAGACGAAGATTACAAGAAGTTCTATCGTGACTTATATCCGATGTCGGACGAACCTTTGTTTTGGATTCACCTGAATGTAGACTATCCGTTCAATCTGACCGGTGTGCTTTACTTCCCGAAAATCAAGAGCAACATCGAATTGCAACGGAACAAGATTCAGTTGTATTGCAACCAGGTATATGTGACCGATTCTGTAGAAGGCATCGTGCCCGACTTCCTGACCTTGTTGCATGGTGTTATCGACTCTCCGGATATTCCGTTGAACGTATCCCGTTCGTACTTGCAGAGCGATTCGAATGTAAAGAAGATTTCTACGTATATTACCAAGAAGGTAGCAGACCGCTTGCAATCTATCTTCAAGAACGACCGCAAGGAATTTGAAGAAAAATGGGACGACTTGAAAATCTTCATCAATTACGGTATGCTGACCCAAGAAGATTTCTACGAAAAAGCAAATAAATTTGCCCTCTTCAAAGATACGGAAGGCAAGTATTACACTTTCGAAGAATATCAGACCTTGATAAAAGATAATCAGACCGACAAGGACGGCAATCTGATTTATCTGTACGCCAACAATACCGATGAACAATATACCTATATTGATGCAGCCAAGAATAAAGGTTACAATGTATTGTTGCTCGACGGACAATTGGATGTCCCCATGGTGAACATGTTGGAACAGAAGTTTGAAAAGAGTCGTTTCACCCGTGTGGATGCCGATGTAATCGACCGCTTGATTGTAAAAGACGAGCAGAAAGGCGAAGAGCTTCCGGAAGGCAAACGCGAAGTATTGACTACGGTATTCAATGGTCAGATGCCTAAATTGCAAAAGACCGAATTCCATGTAGAAGCGCAACCGATGGGCGAAACAGGTGCTCCGATTGTCATTACCCAGTCTGAATACATGCGCCGTATGAAGGAAATGGCAAACATCCAGCCGGGCATGAGCTTCTATGGCGAAATGCCGGATATGTACAACTTGGTATTGAATAGCGACCATAAGCTTATCAAACAAGTATTGGACGATGCAGAATCGGCTTGTTCAGAGAAGTTGGTTCCGGTAGAAGGCGAAATCGCTACCTTGAAAATGCGTGAAAGCGAATTGCATAAAGCCCACGAAGGCAAGAAGGATGAAGAAATCCCGACAGCTGAAAAAGACGAGCTGAAAGACATCGATAAGAAGTTGGATGAAAAGAAGCAGGAAAAGACAGGCATTATCAATGCGTATGCGGCTGATAATAAAATCGTTCATCAACTCATCGACTTGGCACTGTTGCAAAACGGCATGCTGAAAGGTGAAGCATTGACCAACTTTGTTAAACGAAGCATCGAACTGATTTAATTCATCTGCTCTTATAATAAAAAGGGCATAAAGGTACAAGAATTTAATATTCGCTGTGCCTTTATGTCCTTTTTTTCGTTTATACTATAAAAAAAGACAGATTTATTCCGCAAGAATCTTTTTTTTACTTACCTTTGGGTACACGTATTAATGATAGCAAACCCATGAACAAAATCATTTCTATCCTTTTATGCCTATGTGTTTTCATAGCGCCACTGAAAGCCCAAAAGGTAGGGCTTGTACTGAGCGGCGGAGGCGCGAAAGGAATTACCCATATCGGCATTATCCGGGCATTGGAAGAAAATAATATTCCGATTGATTATGTAGCTGGAACTTCCATGGGAGCTATTGTGGGTGCACTTTATGCCATGGGATATTCGCCGGATGATATGGAAAAATTGATAAAGTCGGATGACTTCAAACGTTGGTATACCGGAAATATCGAAGAACAATACATTTACTATTTCAAGAAGAATCCGCCTACTCCTGAATTTGTCAATGTCAGGGTTTCTTTAAAGAATCCTTTGCAAAAGGTAAAAGCACAGTTCTTGCCTTCGAGTGTAGTCGACCCGTTGCAGATGAACCTTGCCTTTTTGCAGCTATTCGGTCAGGCTACGGCTTCTTGTCATAATGATTTCGACCGTTTGTTTATCCCGTTCCGTTGTGTAGCGTCCGATGTGTATAACAAACGTCCTATTATTTTTCGCAAAGGAGATTTGGGAGACGCCGTGCGTGCTTCAATGAGTTTTCCTGCCATGTTCAAGCCCATTGAAATTGATTCTGTATTGGTCTATGACGGAGGTATTTACAATAACTTCCCTACCAATGTAATGATGGAAGATTTTCATCCGGATATTATGATAGGTAGTGTAGTCAGTTCGAATCCCAGTAAACCGAAAGAAGGAGATATTATGGGACAACTGGAAAACATGATTATGCAAAAAACCGATTATTCGATGCCCGATTCGTTAGGTATTCTGATGACATTTAAATATACGGATGTGAACTTGATGGATTTTAACCGTTATGATGAATTGCATGATATCGGCTATAACCGTACTATCCAGTTAATGGATACTATCAAGATGCGTATTTCAAGGCGTACCAATTACAGGCAATTGGAAAAGGAACGCATAGCCTATAAGAACCGGATGCCCGAGTTCCGGTTCCGTAAAATAGAAATCGAAGGAGCCAATGAGCAACAGAAGCGATATATCCGGAAAGAGTTTCATTCATCGGATGATGAAATCTTTACCTTTGAAGATTTCCGAAGCGGATATTTCCGTCTGATGTCGGATAATATGATATCCGAAATCATTCCGCATGCGGTATATAATGCGTCAGACCATACGTTTGATTTGCATTTGAAAGTGAAATTGGAAGATGACTTAACCTTGCGTGCGGGAGGCAACGTCAGTTCGAATGGCTCAAACCAGATTTATATCGGTGCCACTTATCAGAACTTGAACAACTATTCGAAAGAGGTATCATTGGACGGGCAATTAGGGCAGATATATAACAATCTGCAACTTTCCGGTCGGATTGATTTGCCTACCCATATTCCTACTTCGGTCAGATTGGTCGGTTCGCTTTCTTCTTTCGACTATTTTAAGCAGGAAAAGCTTTTCACAAAAGGAAATTCGCCTGTATTCAGCAAGAAGAAAGAGAAGTTTGTTAAGTTATTGGTATCACTTCCTTTTCTTACACGTCAAAAGGCAGAGTTCGGCATCGGTATCGGCGACCTGCAGGATGAATATTTTCAGAAAAACGTAATCGATTTCAATAACGACCGGAGCGACCATAGCCATTATACGGTGTTCGGAGGTTCGGTTGCATTGGAAGGAAATACGTTGGATAGTCGTCAATATGCAACAGCAGGAAGGCGTGAACGTTTGGTAGCCAATATTTATACCAGCCGTGAACGGTTTAGGGCTGGATCCAGCATAGACCCTTATAATGGTGAATATAAATATGAACAATCGTGGTTGCAACTGTCATACGAAATGGAACGTTATTTCCCTTTGTCACCGAAATTTGTATTGGGGAATTACATCCGTGCTTATTATTCTTCACGTAATTTCAGCCATAACTATACGGCTACTATGATGCAGGCTGGTGAATTTTCGCCGACAGCGCATAGTAAGATTACGTATAATGAAGCTTTCCGTTCCAATCAGTTTGTCGGGATAGGGCTTATGCCCATTTACCAGTTTAACTCTGTTTTTCATGCTCGGTTGGAAATGTACGGCTTTGCTCCCATATTCCCAATCTTGCGTGACGAGCAATCGCAGGCTTATTATGGAAAACTGTTTAGCCGGATAGAATATTTGGGAGAATTGTCTTTGGTAATCAAACTTCCTTTTGGCGCAATCAGTGCGTATGTAAATCATTACAGTTCACCAAGAAACAATTGGAACTTTGGTTTGACATTGGGTTGGCAAATATTCAATTCGCGGTTTATTGAATAAAAAAACAGAAAAAAACTCCTTCAAAAACTTGCATATATCAAAAGAAGTCCTTACCTTTGCACCCGTTAAACGAAAAGAGAAGGCCGCGTAGCTCAACTGAATAGAGTAGCTGACTACGGATCAGCCGGTTACAGGTTTGAATCCTGTCGCGGTCACTCTTTCAAGTTAGAAGCAAATAGAGGGTCGCGTAGCTCAACTGAATAGAGTAGCTGACTACGGATCAGCCGGTTACAGGTTTGAATCCTGTCGCGATCACTCTTCAAGAACAAATGTTGGCCGCGTAGCTCAACTGAATAGAGTAGCTGACTACGGATCAGCCGGTTACAGGTTTGAATCCTGTCGCGGTCACAACAAAAAAGCCTCCCTTTTTAGGAGGCTTTTTTTATATATTCCTCTTTCTGTTATTCTTTCAACTTAAAGGTCAGTACACCTTCTTCGTCAATAAGCAAATTCACATAGTAGCACGACAAGTCATCGGGCATGCTGATAGTAGCTTGATAATGATAGCCATCCGAATCAACGCCTATGAAACTCATATCGGAAAGAATGGACATTTGCAGGAAATCGTCAGGAACTGTTGCTGCAAACATCTCTTTTTCAATGTCTTTTGCATACAGGCATTGTTTACCTTGATACACACAGATATGAATGATGTTGTCATAATAAACATTGTCTACTATCATTCCCTCTTCTGTCACAGTAGGACGGAACACTTTTTTAGTTGAAGGGTTGATATAAGCATATCCGCGATAACGTTTCCCTTGAAAATAGAAGACAGAATCTTTTTCTATGACTTTCTTTTCGGGTTTTGCTACCGGTTGATAACCAAAAGGGATCGTATCAGTGTCCGATTTGTGCAAAGAAACCAAATCACCTAAAGATGTATAAAATTGGAAGACATGTTCTTCTATCTTGACAATCCGGTAGGTTGTCTGCTCAGAACTTTTTGCCTGTAAGGTATCTCCTGAAATGCTGAAACAAAAAGGGGCGTTGACTTGGCTTGCAAGAAAGATACTGTCATTCTTGATTTTCAGCATAGGTAATCCTGTGTTGTCATCAACCCAAATGCCTTGCAAATATTGCATAATCAGTTGGTTTCTTTCATCTTCAGCCTTCTCCTCTTTCTTTTCAACACTTCCCGTACAGGCTGCAATTAGAAATACGAAAAGCGTGACAGATAATACTTTTCTCATTTTTTATTTATTTCTTGCCGCAAAAGTATAACAAAATACCCAAGAATCGTAATATATAAAAGAAAAAAATCTTATATTTGCAGTATGATTGAATTAGCTAAACATATCGAAGTATTGCTTTTGGAGAACGATTGCGTAATCGTTCCCGGCTTGGGTGGGTTTATAGCCCATTACTGTTCTTCTAAATATAATAAGGAGACACGTGAATTTTGTCCGCCGGTACGTTCTATAGGATTCAATCCGAAGTTGGTAATGAACGACGGGTTGTTGGTTCAATCATACATGCAAGCCTATAATACGGACTTTCCTGATGCTACCCGCAAAATAAAAACGGTTGTAGAGGAGTTGAAAGAAAAACTGTATCAAGACGGTCAGGTATGCTTGAACCAAGTGGGAACGTTGTATTATAATATAAACGGTGTGTATGAATTTGAACCGGCTGAAAATGGTTTTTTCACTCCATCGCTGTATGGGTTGGTTGCTTTTACACCTCAACAGCTGCCATTCAGACCTGCGATGGCAACCGAACCGTTACGTCGTCAGAAACCGGTAATGCAATTGCCACGGCATAAGCAAACCTATTCTTATCGGCGTTGGATGAAAAACGCGGTGGCTGTAGCTGCTACCATTTTATTGTTTTTCTTGTTTTCTGTCCCGGTAAAAAACACCTATATTGATGAAACCAGTTATGCGTCATTAGGTTCTGCGGGGTTGTTTGATGCAATCCGAAACCAATCGGCTGCTTCCAGTGTGCTTTCTCCTATTTCACAAGTTGCTCAAGAGAAAGAAAAGCCACAAGGGCAAAAGAAGCAAGTCAAGAATAATGTAAATACGCTGAAGCCGGTTGCTGTAAAAACAGAAAAGGTAGAAACGCTTCCTGAAACTAAACAAATAGCCCGTGCTACAAAAAAGGAAACAAAGGTTTCTGTGGCTTCTCAAAAGAAAGAAACTGTAAAAACTGTTCCGGCAAGCAAAAAGAACGGCAAGGTAAGCCATATTATTGTAGCGAGTCTTACAAATGCTACTGATGCTGAAAGTGTAGTGGAAAGTTTGAAAAAGAAAGGTTACACAGAAGCGCAGACGGTTATTTCTCAAGGACGTTATCGGGTTTCGTTATATCAGTATGCCGACAAAGCGGATGCTTATAAAAAAGTACAAGAATTAAAGAGTTTGAAAGATTTTGCTTCGGCATGGGTGTTTACTTCTAAATAAAAATCAAGCAAACAATATGAAGAGAGTAAGATGTCCGAAATGTGACAATTACATCCAATTTGATGAAACCAAATACCAAGAAGGCCAGTCGTTGGTATTTGTATGCGACCAATGTAAGAAACAATTCTCTATCCGGATCGGGAAATCCAAACTTAGTGCAGGAACTCGGAAGGAAGAAATAATTGATGAAAAAGAAGGTACACAAGATTGGGGTAATGTGGTGGCTATTGAAAACGTATTCGGTTATAAACAAGTATTGCCTTTGCATGAAGGAGACAATCTGATAGGACGCCGTTCGAAAGGAACCGAAGTCGATATTCCGATAGAAACCAACGATCCAAGCATGGACCGCCGCCATTGCATACTGAATGTGAAACGGAACAAACAAGGTGAAATCATCTATACGCTACGCGACAACGACAGTATTACCGGCACATTTGTCATGAATGACCTTTTAGGACCGAAAGACCGGATTCGCTTAGAAGACGGCAATGTCTTTACCTTAGGTGCCACTACCTTAATTTTGCGAACAGCAAAAAGTGATTCTGAAGAATAAAAAAATCCCGCACAAGCTAAGATATGAATTCAAGTTGTGCGGGATTTTTGTTTGCTTTTTGTTGTATTCAAGTCAATCGAATCTTCTTTACTTTTTCAGGTAAGAAGCCAATTCGGCAGGAGTTACGTTTTTTGCAACAATCATTCCTTTTGCATCTACCAGATAATTGGAAAAACCATTTCTCAAATCGAATGCACGAAATGCTTCCGAATCGGAACCGTTTGTCTCCACATAGCAGCGGGTGTTTGTAAGCCCGTCCTGCTCTACCGTTGCGTCAAATACTGATGCATAGCGGTCAAAGGAAACAGAGATCATCTTCACTTGGCTTGTTTCGCCAGCCAAATGCGCCAATGCGGCATTGTTTTGTCTGGACACCGCATCGTAACTTGCCCAGAAGCTCAACAATGTATACCCTTCACGGGCGGAGTGCAGGTCGAGCGGCTGCACGGTGTCGCAAAGAACCAATGCAGGAATCTTGTCACCTTCCTGTAGCTTCTCTGCATGAACATTCTCTTTGCTAAACGCAAGAGAAATCACGGAACTGAATACTAATACAACAAAAAACCATTTTACATTTTTAATCATGTAATTTGATTTTAGTTAATACTATTCGGGACTGTCGTTCTACAGTGATTTCTACCCGAACTATTGTTTGAATGAAAACTGCAACAACTATGCCACAACTTTCATTTATTATTGAAATCGCTGCAAAGATAGGCGTTTCATGCATAGGTTGTATCTAAAAAGAATGAAAAATATGTTTTTCAGCATAAATCTTGAGTTATATCAAGTTTAATTATATCGCTTCTTTTCAATATATTCAAGGTTTTACGCATAAATACATTATCATAGAAGAGTATAATTTCCGCTAAAATTGCAATTCTTTTCAGCAAGTGCCTTTCTTATCAAAATAATCTGTATCTTTGTAGACAAGAAGACTAACAGCATTTGAACCATACCGTATGGAAAAAACAAATACCGAACTCATTTTGATACGAATCAGCGGATTGGACCGTCCGGGACTAACCGCTTCCATTACTGAAATATTGTCGCGATACGAAGTCGACATCATGGATATCGGGCAGGCAGACATCCATAGCACCCTTTCATTAGGCATCCTTTTTAAATGTAACGAAAAAGATTCGGGTAACGTAATGAAAGACTTGTTGTTCAAGGCTTCAGAATTAGGTATCAACATCCGTTTTTATCCCATTTCTGCGGAAGAATACGAAGAATGGGTGAACATGCAGGGCAAGAACCGCTACATCCTGACATTGTTAGGACGTAAGCTGACCGCCCAACAGATAGCAGGAGCCACTCAGTTGCTTGCCGACCAAGGGCTGAACATCGATGCCATCCGGCGCCTGACAGGACGTATCCCATTAGACGAGCAAAAGGCAAGGGTACGTGCCTGTATCGAATTCTCCGTGCGCGGCACTCCTCACGATACCGAAGAATTGCAGCGCGAACTAATGAAGCTGAGCAACCGCTTGGAAATGGATTTCTCATTCCAAAAAGATACGATGTACCGGCGGATGCGCCGTTTGATTTGTTTCGATATGGACTCCACGCTCATTAAAACCGAAGTGATAGATGAACTGGCAGAGCGTGCGGGAGTAGGCGAACAAGTACGCGCTATTACTGAACGGGCGATGAGAGGTGAAATTGATTTCCGTGAGAGTTTTACCGAACGGGTAGCATTGCTCAAGGGATTGGATGAAAGCGTGATGAAGGACATAGCCGAACACCTGCCCATCACCGAAGGAGTGGAACGGCTGATGTATGTGCTGAAGAAATACGGTTATAAAATCGCCATCCTTTCGGGGGGATTCACTTACTTCGGCAATTACTTGAAAGAGAAATTCGGTATCGACTATGTGTATGCCAACAACTTGGAAATCGTAGACGGCAAATTAACTGGACGCTACTTAGGAGATATTGTAGACGGACGGCGGAAAGCAGAATTATTGCAGCTAATAGCTCAAGTAGAAAATGTGGATATTGCGCAGACCATTGCCGTCGGTGACGGAGCCAATGATTTGCCGATGTTATCCGTAGCCGGGTTGGGCATCGCCTTTCATGCCAAACCAAAGGTGAAAGCCAACGCCCGTCAGTCCATTAACACCATCGGATTGGATGGCGTATTGTATTTCTTGGGATTCAAAGACTCGTACCTTGACGAGCGGGCGAACCGTTAATGATGATAGCTAATTTATTGTATGGAACACAGAGACACTGAGACACAGAGTTTTTATTTAAACAACAGTAGAGAATATGCTTTATTTTTTCTCTGTGCCTTTGTGTCTCTGTGTTCAATAAATACCCTATATAATATATGAAGTTTACTGAACTGAATTTGGAAGATAGCGTCTTGGATGCGCTCGACGCAATGAACTTTAAAGAATGCACACCAGTGCAAGAGCAAACTATACCCGTCATATTGGAAGGAAGAGACCTGATAGGTGTGGCACAAACCGGCACTGGAAAAACCGCCGCTTATTTGCTTCCCGTCATCAACCAATTAAGCAAAGGAGGATATCCCGCCGACGCTATTAATTGCGTCATTATGGCACCTACCCGCGAATTGGCACAACAAATAGACCAGCAGATGGAAGGTTTTTCCTACTTCATGCCAGTATCAAGCGTAGCCATTTACGGGGGGAATGATGGAATACGTTTCGAACAAGAGAAGAAAGGATTGACTTTAGGGGCTGATGTCGTTATTGCAACCCCTGGCCGTCTCATCAGCCATTTAAGCTTGGGGTACGTTGATTTGTCGAAAGTCTCTTTCTTTATCCTCGATGAAGCCGACCGGATGTTGGATATGGGATTTTCGGACGACATCATGCAAATCGTGAAATACCTGCCTAAGGAACGTCAGACCATTATGTTCTCCGCCACGATGCCGGCAAAGATACAACAGCTGGCAAAGACCATCCTGAACGACCCGGCGGAAGTGAAGATTGCCGTATCAAAGCCTGCCGATAAAATCATCCAAGCGGCATACGTGTGCTATGAAGGACAAAAGTTAAACATCATTCAAAACCTGTTCAAAGAGCAAAAGCCGGAACGGGTCATTATTTTTGCTTCTTCGAAACTGAAAGTAAAGGAAGTAGCAAAGGCATTGAAACGGCTCAATCTTAATGTAGGAGAAATGCACTCTGATTTAGACCAAAGCCAGCGTGATGAGATAATGCACGAGTTCCGCAATGGACGCATCAGTATGCTGGTGGCTACTGACATCGTGGCACGAGGCATTGACATTGATGACATCCGTTTGGTCATTAACTACGATGTGCCGCATGACAACGAAGATTATGTACACCGTATTGGTCGTACTGCCCGCGCTAATAACGATGGATGTGCCATTACATTTGTTAGCGAAACCGAACAGACCCGTTTCAAACAAATAGAAAATTTCTTGGGAAAAGAAATCTACAAGTTACCTTTACCGCCTGAAGTAGGTGAAGCACCGGTATATGCTCCACATGAAAACAACCGTAACAAAAGTGGCAGAGGTAAAAGAGGCTGGAAGAAGCGTTCATTTAATAACCGGCGTCCACAGAAAAAAGGCGGAAACAAACAATAATTTTTTGAGTACCTATGCGAATAGACATTATTACCGTTTTGCCCGAAATGCTGGAGGGATTTTTCAATTGTTCCATTATGAGCAGGGCACAGAAGAAAGGCATTGCTGAATTTCACATACACAACCTGCGAGACTATACGTTCGACCGCTATCGGAAAGTGGATGATTATCCGTTCGGAGGATGTGCGGGAATGGTGATGAAGATTGAACCGATAGACCGTTGCATCTCGGCACTAAAAGCTGAACGCGATTACGATGAAGTCATCTTCACGAGTCCCGACGGAGAACAATTTGACCAAAAGATGGCGAACACGTTGTCGATGACCCAAAACCTGATTATCTTGTGCGGGCATTTCAAAGGCATCGACTACCGCATCCGCGAACATTTCATCACGAAGGAAATCAGCATTGGCGATTATGTACTGACGGGAGGCGAACTGGCTGCTGCTGTCATAGCGGATGCCGTGGTGCGTGTAATACCTGGAGTCATTTCCGATGAACAATCAGCACTATCAGATTCTTTTCAAGATAATTTACTGGCTCCTCCTGTATATACACGTCCTGCAGATTACAAGGGATGGAAAGTGCCCGACATTTTGCTTTCGGGTCATGAGGCGAAAATACGCGAATGGGAGTTCCAGCAATCGGTGGAACGGACCAAGCGTTTACGTCCCGACTTGCTGAAGTAACCCATCGAGTAAGATAATTGAACACAGAGACGCGGAGGTGTAGAGTTTCTATTTTTCTACTACATTTGCCATATCCCATTAAAGATAGCAAACAATGAATATATGTCATAAGAAAAAAGCTCTGTGCCTCCGTGTCTTTGTGTTCAATTAATTTACTTCCAATGCGCCGATAATATCTTTTACCGAAGTGAAACCGTGACGGTCAAGGTACTCGTTAATACCTTCTGCAACTTTTACTGTTATTGCAGGGTCAATGAAATTAGCGGTTCCTATCTGTACGGCTGATGCCCCCGCCAACAGGAACTCTACCGCATCTCGTGCGTTCATGATTCCTCCTAATCCGATTACCGGAATCTTCACCGCTTTGGCAACTTGCCATACCATACGTAAGGCAATGGGCTTCACTGCAGCTCCGCTCATTCCTCCGGTGACGGTAGACAATATCGGCTTGCGTTTTTCGGCATCAATCGCCATACCTAATAAAGTATTGATAAGCGACACGCTATCAGCTCCGGCACCTTCTACCGCACGGGCAATTTCAGTAATGTCGGTCACATTGGGCGATAGTTTTACGATTAAAGTCTTATGGTAAACTTTCCGTACAGCAGATACAACCTCTGCAGCCCCGTGAGCCGTTACGCCGAAAGCCATTCCGCCCTGCTTTACGTTCGGGCATGAGATGTTCAATTCAATGGCAGGAATACAGTCCAGCCCGTCGATGATGCTTGCCGTTTCAGCATAATCTTCTATCTGCGACCCCGACACGTTTACAATCATATTGGTGCGGATATCCTTAATCTGCGGATAGATGTGTTCTACAAAATAATGCACTCCCTTGTTTTGCAAACCTACCGCATTCAGCATTCCCATCGGAGTCTCCGCCATACGCGGATAGGGATTCCCTTCGCGGTGATGCAACGTCGTACCTTTTACGATGATGCCTCCGATTTTCTCCAAATCTACAAAATCCTGAAATTCGAGTCCGTAACCGAATGTGCCTGACGCAGTCATTACCGGATTCGACAAGGCTAATTTGCCAATGTTTACGCTTAAATCTGCCATAATAATTTCTTTATATTAAATACCGGACCTTCTTTACATACACACACATGACCTTCCTTGGTGTTTTCCACACAACACAGGCAAGCACCTACACCGCAAGCCATCGTATTTTCCAATGAAGCCTCACATTCGATACCGTTTGCTGCGGCATACTTGGCAACCGCTATCATCATCGGTTTCGGGCCGCAAGTGCAAATTAAGTCGAATTTGTTTTCTTTTAATACGCTGTGCATCGTCACATATCCCTTTTCGCCGTAACTTCCGTCTTCGGTTGTAGTATATACGTCGCTCAACGCCTTAAACAAATCTAATTGCAGTAAATCGTTTTTCGAACGTGCTCCCAACAAGAATGTCGGTTTACAGCCCTTTTTCAGCAAGGTTTCGCCTAAATACAAGAGCGGAGCTGTGCCTACACCTCCACCGATAAGCAAGACTTTCGTTTGAGGATTTTTCGGTACTGAAAATCCGTTTCCTAAAGGCATTACAATGTTTACGGTATCACCTGGTTGGACTGTAGCTAACTTTCGGGTTCCGTCACCTACCAACTGAATCAAGAACCACACTTCGTTCTTTTTGCGGTCTACATAATTAATAGAGATAGGGCGACGCAAGAATGTCGTGTTCGAACCGTCTACCCGAATTTCGGCAAACTGTCCCGGAAGCATTTCAGGTAACGGGGCGGCTTGTGTCAATTTCAGCAATACATAGTTTGCATGCAAACGTATGTTTTCTGTCACTGTCAAATCAAGAATGTATTTCTTCATAAATAAATTGAGGTAAATTCGTTATTTCGGGCAAAGATAACGAATTTACCTCAATTCATATACAAAGGTTTCAGAGTTTTGCGAACAGACGGAATGGTTTACCGTCACGATTTTTCAGGGCGGAACACCTGAAAGGTGCCGTTATCAAAGAAAATACGTATTTCAACGATTTTCGGTTGAGGCTTTTCGATATACTTAACCTCTTCTCGGACAACATCTTTTGATGTATTATTAGGTAAAGAAGAGGCATTTTCCTTGCGAAAATCGAAACGAACCGTAGTCCCGTCCGCAATTTCTGGATTCTCATTGCTTCCAGAGAATGAAGAAACCGTTGTCTCGGGAGTATCAGCCTTCCTCATTTCGCCTTCGCCATAAAGTAGCCAGTCCAGGTTGATAGAAGGGTATGCTTTATGAATTAGCAGAGCAACTCTTAAGCTAATTTCATTCCGTCCTGTTGTTATATGAGATAAAGCAGAAGCTGAAATGCCTATTTTTTTTGCAAACTCGGCATTAGTCAATGCTTCTTCCTGCATAAGCTGTAAAATCCGGTCTTTCATTGTTCAAATATACATATAAACTTAATGAGTACAAATGTAATGCCTTTTATTTTCATTTGCAAATATACATGTAGAAAAATATATTGCACATTTGTATATAAGGTGAATACATTTGTAATCATTTTAAAGATATACAGATGTAAACCAAGTTAATTTGCATTCGATTAAACTTTAATATATAAGTATAAATGATTGATTAATAGTTAAATATAATTGATGTGTAGGTGTTTACAATCCTATAATATCGAAATGTATACGCTTAGGTATCGTTGCTTTAAACCATATTTTGAATAATAACAGATAGTTCGTTGGGTTTTAGCGTATTATTCTGTTTCTGAATAGGTTGGATATATTTGCATCTACATTTATAAAAGTAAACAATACAAATGTAATAACTATGGTTTACTTTTGTAATCGCTTTCAGAGTTTGAATATAGTGTTATTTTTCAATGTACAAATACAAATGTAAACGCTTGTATTTACATTAAAAATATAGAAATGTATATATCGAAATGTAAAGTATTCTACCCGCAATAAAAATAAATTGTACCGTTTTGCGAGATTTGAGAATTTGCGGACAGAAATTCAGAAGCATCCGATTTTTCGATTCTCGTGAAAATGTTTAAATTTGCATCAATACATTCCTTACACAGAAAAAACACATACACTTTAAAATCAGAAAAGATGGATACAACAGATTTAGATTTGGAATTGCAGCGGATGCGCTCCGGTCTGCCTTATAATGCGCATACTCCGGCTATGTATGCGTATCGCGATGAAGTGAAAAAGAAACTTCACCGGCTGAATGTGACGGAATATCATACGGAGAAAATGCCGGAGGTATTACGTTCCCTGTTCCCTAATTCGGCTGCTGATTTCTATGTAGAGCCTCCCTTCTATTGCGATTATGGAGAAGGCATCTATGCTGCCGAAGGAGTGTTTATCAACTTCGGTGCCGTAATTCTCGATGGAGCAAAAGTTACGATTGGGAAAAAGACTTTGATTGCTCCGGGAGTACATATCTATACTGCCCAGCATCCGTTGGATGCGGATGAGCGTGCCGTATGGGAAAACTGCTTGCCTGTTACTATCGGAGAGCGATGCTGGATTGGCGGGCACGTTACTATCTGTCCGGGAGTGACAATCGGAGACCGATGTGTGATAGGTGCCGGTGCTGTTGTGGTCAACGATATCCCGGACGACTCCTTGGCTGTAGGCAATCCGGCTAAGGTCATCCGAAAGTTGAATCAGAAAAAAAATGTTACAAAATGAACAAAATGCGAGCCGCAAAGACATAGGCAAATACTTATTTATTCCTTGTGTCTTTGCGGCTTTTTCCTATTTGGTAATTGGAGCATTTAGTGGGCTTTTAATGCAGTATCAGATATACTAATTCGCGCAACAGTTCCCCATCGGAAATGGATGCATTGCCTACGCCTTTTGAGCGGACATCACACTGACGAATAGCCTCAATAATTCTCATTACCTTTACGCCTGTATACCGATGCATGGCAGCCTGATAGTCCCGGGCTTGCCAAGGAGAGCGTAAACTGAGTTGGGCAGCTATCCCTTGCTCGTTTTTCTCCGGAGCATAATAAGCCAACATCAGATTGGAGAAGAAATTAAATAATACAGCCAACGTTACTTGCAATGGATTGTTTTTCGGATTTTCTTCAAAGTATTTTACTATTTGATTTGCCTTGAACACATCTTTTTCAATCAAAGCATTCCGCAATTCGAAGTTATTGAAGTCCTTGCTGATGCCGATATTCCGCTCTATTTGTTCGGGAGTAATCCGCCGTTGTCCTTTCGGAAGCGTGATAATTAATTTTTCCAATTCGCCCGCCATCCTGTTCAAGTCCGTCCCGACAAATTCTGCCATCATCTCAGATGCCTTCGGTTCGATTTCTACTTGTTTCCGTTTTAGATACGAAGTGATAAAACCCGGAAGTTGAGCATCCTTTAGCTTTTTCGATTCGAACAGCACGCCTGCCTTATCCAATTCAACTGTCAACTTTTTTCGTTTGTCCAGTGAGCCGTGTTTATAACAAATCACTAAAATAGTCGAAGGCATCGGCTTCTTCAGGTAATAAGACAGTTCTTCCAAATTCTTTAAATTTTGGGCTTCCTTAACGACTAACACTTGATATTTAGACATCATTGGATAGCGTTTTGCTGCGTTAATGACTGTGGCAATATCAGTATCAGAGCCATATAGGACGGTTTGATTGAATTCCTTTTCAGTCTCGGTCAAAACATGTTCTAAAATGTAATCTGCGATGCGGTCGATATAATAATCTTCTTCTCCCATCAGGAAATAGACAGGAGCATATATTTTATTTTTCAAGTTTCGGGCGATTTCTTCGTATGTAGTCTCTTTTGCCATAACTAAAGCCTTTCCTTTTCGTTATCTTTTTTGTATTTTTGCGTAATAAAAACGATTTCTTTATGATGCAAAAGTACGAAATGTTGGCTTTAAACCTACCTCCTTATCCGTTTAAAATATCTAATAGAGAAGGGAAAAAATTCATCTTCGATATGCTTCGTAAAAAGTATGTTGCCTTAACTCCCGAAGAATGGGTACGGCAGCATTTCACTCATTTGTTAGTAGAGCACAAAGGATACCCTCAAGGATTATTGGCAAATGAAGTGCAACTTAATTTGAACGGGACAAAAAAACGCTGTGATACGGTTCTGTACAACCGTGACCTGAGCGCCAAAATGATAGTGGAATATAAAGCGCCGAATGTAGAAATTACGCAAGCTGTATTCGACCAGATTACACGGTATAATATGGTATTGAAAGTCGATTATTTGATTGTGACGAACGGCATCAATCACTATTGTTGCCACATTGATTATATCACGCATTCCTACCGTTTCTTACCTGGAATTCCTGATTATGTAGAACTATAACAATGAAGCTGTCTCAAAATGGATGCTAATTTTCATTTTGAGACAGCCTCGTGTTACCTGTGTGCTATAAAATTTACTTCTTCTTTGCTTCCAATTTATTTTCTTGAGCCACTCCTGCCAATTCCGGGTCAATCATGATGCGACCGCAATATTCACACACGATGATTTTCTTTCTCATGCGGATATCCAATTGTCTCTGAGGCGGAATCTTATTGAAGCAACCGCCGCATGCATCACGCTGTACGTAGGTAATTCCCAAACCGTTACGCGAATTCTTGCGAATACGTTTGAAGGCCTGGAGCAAACGAGGTTCGATAGTCGCTTCCAACGTTTTTGCCTTATCTCTTAACTTCTCCTCTTCTTGTTTAGTTTCCGAGATAATTTCGTCCAATTCATTTTTTTTGGTTTCCAAATCCTTCTTTCTCTCTTCCAGTTTTTCGGTATTCTGCTCTATTTCCTGTTGTTTGGAAGCGATAGAAGCGGTATATTCCCTGATACGTTTTTCGCACAATTCAATTTCCAATGTCTGAAATTCAATTTCTTTAGTCAACACGTCATATTCACGATTGTTGCGTACATTATCTTGTTGTGCTTTATACTTATCGACGGAAGCTTTAGCTGATTCGATTTCGATACGTTTAGTTGTCACGTTTGATTTCAGTTCTTCTATTTCACCTTTGATTTTCTCAATACGGGTACTCAATCCGGTCACTTCGTCTTCCAAGTCTTGCACTTCCAAAGGAAGCTCGCCTCTTAGAGTCTTGATTTTATCAATTTCAGACAACATGGTCTGCAATTGGTACAACGCTTTCAATTTTTCTTCTACGCTCAGTTCGCTGGGATCTTTTTTTGCTTCTCTTGCCATAATTATAAATATTTAATCGGATTTGTATTGATTCGGGTCATGCGGAGTTCCAATGCCGGAAACATCTTTTCCAGCAAAGAATAAATCAGTTCCTTGGTGTACTGCTCGCTCTCATAATGACCGATTTCTGCTATTAAAACACTGTTTTCGTAATAAAAATAGTCGTGGTATTTCACCTCGCCTGTGATGAACACATCAGCATGTTCCGATACAGCACGGGGCAATAGAAAAGCCCCTGCCCCTCCGCACAAAGCAACCTTCTGAATCAGTCTGCCCGTCATGCGCGAATGCTTCACACAGCCTACTTCGAAAGTCTGTTTGATGCGCCGCAAGAAGTCGCTTTCGGTTTCAGGCTCTTCCAATTCGCCTATTACTCCCGCTCCTGCTTGTGTCCATACATTTTGCACCGGATAAAAGTCGTATGCAGGTTCCTCGTATGGATGAGATGCCAGTAGCGCCCTTTCCGCCTCCCGTTTGCGATAGGCAGGAAGAATGGTTTCTATCCGCACTTCCTCTTCTTGATGCAATTCGCCTATTTTGCCGCAGAAAGGATGCGTGCCTTCGCCTGCACGGAAAGTCCCCTTCCCTTCTATATTATAACTGCACGAGTCGTAATCGCCGATACATCCGCAACCTGCTTTAAATAACGCATTACGTACTTCATCCGCTTGCTTCTGAGGCACAAATACTGCCAATTTTAACAATGCATTCTCTTTGGGTTCCAAGATGTGCACTTGTTTCAGTCCTATCTTCTCGGCTATCTTGAAATTGACGCCTTGCGGAGCATTATCCAAGTTGGTATGCATCGAGTAGACCACAATGTCATTTTTGATGGCTTTGATGACACACCGTTCTACATAGTCTTTTCCTGTGACCGACTTAAATCCTTTAAAGACAAGCGGATGATGCGAGATAATCAGGTTGTACCCCAATGTTATCGCTTCGTCCACCACGGCTTCGGTTACGTCCAGACACAACAAAGCCCCTGTAGCTTCCGCGTCTGTCAATCCTACTTGCAGGCCGGCATTGTCGAATCCGTCTTGCAAGGGCAGAGGCGCGAACATCTCAAGGGCATTCAGAATTTCCTTAATTTTCATGTTCTACGAAAAATATTCGGTGCAAAGATAATGAAAAGCCGTGATATGGGAAAGTTTTCGAAGGAAAAATACGTTTCGAACTTTCTTTGTGAACGAATTTGCGAACGAATGCGGCTTCATCGGCTAACACATACTGCTTCATCAGCCGACACATACGGCTTCATCAACCAATGCATGCGGCTTCGTTAATCAACGAAGCAAATATGTTTAAAAAAACAATGTCATCCTAAGCAAAGCGAAGACTCTCGTGTGCATCAACTGATGTTTCGAGCTCATTCACCTTGTTTAGAATGACAAAATGAAAGATGATTTTTATTTTGAGGTAATCCTCATGTTTTTTAATACGCACGCGCAAATAATACACGGCGAGCAGAAGGTTTGCCTGTCAACATATCCACACCCGGAGTGAGGCTTTCTTCGTCTGCCTCAAACGGAATACAGCGGATAGTCGCTTTAGTTTCTTCTTTGATACGCTCTTCGGTTTCGGTCGTGCCGTCCCAGTGAGCCAAGATAAAGCCGCCCTTTTCGATTTGTTCCTTGAACTGGTCGTAAGTGTCCACCTTGACAATGTGCTCGTTGCGATACTTCAATGCTTTTTGATAGATATTTGCTTGGATTTCTTCCAACAAATTCTTTACATATTCTTCGATACCGTCACATGAACGGGTCTCTTTCTCCAACGTATCGCGGCGCATCAGCTCGATAGTGTTGTTTTCGAGGTCTCTGCCTCCCATAGCCAGACGCACGGGAACGCCTTTCAACTCATAATCTGCGAATTTGAATCCCGGACGTTTGTTGTCGGCATTGTCATACTTCACAGAGATGCCCATGCTACGCAGTTTTGCAACGATACCTTCCACTTTCGCGTCAATCTGCTTCAGTTGTTCGTCATTTTTATAGATAGGCACGATAACTACCTGAATCGGAGCTAAATGCGGTGGCAAAACTAAACCATTGTCATCCGAATGGGTCATAATCAGTGCACCCATTAGACGGGTAGATACGCCCCATGAAGTAGCCCATACATAATCGAGTTTATTGTTTTTGTCGACAAACTGTACGTTGAATGCCTTTGCAAAGTTCTGCCCCAAGAAGTGAGACGTACCGCATTGCAATGCCTTGCCGTCCTGCATCAAGCCTTCAATGGTATAGGTATCCAATGCTCCCGCAAAACGTTCGTTGGCACTTTTCACACCCTTGATGACGGGCACTGCCATATATTTTTCTGCAAAATCGCCATATACGTGAAGCATTTTTTGTGCTTCAGCTTCAGCTTCTTCACGAGTCGCATGTGCTGTATGTCCTTCTTGCCACAAGAATTCAGCCGTGCGCAAGAAGAGGCGGGTACGCATTTCCCAACGCATTACGTTTGCCCACTGGTTACACAAGATAGGCAGGTCTCGGTATGAGTTAATCCAGTTCTTATACGTGCTCCAAATGATGGTTTCCGAAGTGGGTCGGATAATCAGTTCTTCTTCCAGCTTAGCAGCAGGGTCAACGATGACACCTGAACCGTCTTCTGCATTTTTCAAACGGTAGTGAGTAACCACCGCGCATTCCTTCGCGAAACCTTCTACGTGTTCCGCTTCACGGCTGAGGTAAGACTTTGGAATCAGCAAGGGAAAGTAAGCGTTGACGTGTCCCGTTTCCTTGAACATCGTGTCCAACTGATGTTGCATCTTTTCCCAGATTGCATATCCATAGGGTTTGATTACCATACAACCGCGCACAGGCGACTGTTCTGCTAAATCGGCTTTTACAACCAAGTCGTTATACCATTGTGAGTAATTCTCACTTCTTTTGGTCAGTTCTTTAAGTTCTTTTGCCATAAAATTTATCTATTTATTTGTTGTTTCCTAATTGGTTTATCCCTAACTGTTTCGATAAATATATAAGAAATTTGGTCTGCAAAATTAGTAAAAAAGGTACTGATAGCCTATAAGAAAGCTGTTTTTTTATTCTTGATAATCGAAATACCACCAATAAGTATCGCCGAATTCCCTTCGCATTCCGTTCCGTTCCATAACAGAGGAAGCAAAATCGGTTTTCCGTTCATGGTATTCATCATATCGTTTTATTAGAATGCTGTCAGTTATGAGGAAGGGGCAATTCGGATGAGATTCACGGTACATTAAGAGGGCTTCCTTATAATAGCGGGATAATGTATCTTCTGTTTCATAAAAATCCGTTAAAGCCTTTCCGAATGCATCTATTTGTTTTTCAAGTAATAATGCGGATAAATAGTAATCCAATGCTGTATATTTGCCTGTGCCTCTATAACAGATGTTGCGTAAAAATTCCATCCGGTCTTCTCCTGTATACGGACGGACTCCGAGCAGATAATAAATGGAATCGTTGGTATAGCGTAATGTTTGCATAGAATCGTTGGCAAAAAAGAGTCCGTCTGAACGATAATATTGCGGATAAGCAAAAAGTTTTTCTCCTAACAGTCCGGCACGTGACATAGCTATAGAACGAAGTACAGTCAAGGTTCGTGTTGCTTCCAAAGACTTCTCTCCTACTTTCAGTACTTCTGTATATCGATGTTCACGCAGATAGCGTTCAGCTTCCAGTTCGTGATGGAACTTGCGGTTTGTATTTCCTATCAGAACCGTCATCAGGCAAAGCAGGATAAGGATGAGCAAATTGTAATTCATCAACGAAACAGGGTTGCTTTCTTTGTTCAATCGGTTTCTCAATAATCGGCGTAGCCAAAATACCAGCAGGCTGTAAATCAGCAGAATGATAGGAAGTAACCAGCCCCAAGGCGTATGATAATCTTCTGTATAAATGTTTTTCCCTATATCTGTCAACACTCCTAAAATAAGGCATGAAGGCAAATAGGAAAATGCGCGTACATTGCCTTTTAATCCTAATAAGCAATTGACACCCCATCGAAGCAAAATTAAAATAAAGGTGATAATGATAGCACTAGCCAAAGGGGCAAAATGTGTTTTCCCGTGTGCTAATGAAAAATGCAATGCTTCTAAAACATCACGTTGAAAAACATATAAATAAACAAAGCTGAAAAGAGCAAAAAGAAAGCCGCACACAACGGTTTGTATGCGAGCGGCTTTCTTATAAGCAGTATGGATGTATTCACTCATATTGGTTTGACTGGTGTTTTTTAGTTAGAGGCTGTGTCAAAATAGAAATTAGCTTTCATTTTGTCATCCTGAACGTAGTGAAGAATGACATTACTTTTTGATAGTAAATTTCCATTATGACACATCCTCATCCAAGGACTATTTCTGGCGTTTCAACACTACAGCCGAACGTGCCGGAATGTAGAGTTTGAGCCATTCTTTTTTATCTTTTGCATACAACGGATCGGCACAAGTAAAGTGAGGAATTGAATCATCTGAGAATCCGAATCCGCCAAATGCTTTACTGTCTGTATTCAACACGACATGATATTCTCCACGCGGAACCAAGAATCCGTAATCGGTAAACGAACGTGTCGGGTTAAAGTTGAATACAAATACCAAATCCTTCCGGCGATATGCCAAAACTTGATCACCGTCATTATGCCAAACTTCTATCACATCGGTTTTTTGGATGTTCTTGACACTTTCTATCAAATGTACCATAGCAGAATCGAAGTCTCCTAAATACTGGTAACACAAAGAAGGATCATCTACCAAATGCCATTGGCGGCGGGCATATTTGTATGACCAACCGTTGCCTTCGCGTGGGAAATCAATCCATTCGGGATGACCGAACTCGTTACCCATAAAGTTCAAATAACCTCCGTTGATAGTAGAAGCGGTCAGCAAACGAATCATTTTATGCAACGCTATGCCTCGTTCTGCAACACCGTTTTCATCACCTTTGCGGAAATGCCAGTACATATCTGCATCAATCAGGCGGAAGATGATTGTTTTGTCACCTACCAATGCTTGGTCATGGCTTTCGCAATACGAAATGGTCTTTTCATCTTTTCTCCGGTTGGTTACTTCCCAGAACAAGCTGGACGGTTTCCAGTCTTCATCTTTGCGTTCTTTGATAATCTTGATCCAATAATCCGGAATATTCATTGCCATACGGTAATCAAAGCCATATCCTCCGTCTTCAAATGGAGCAGCCAGTCCTGGCATACCCGAAACTTCTTCGGCAATGGTAATGGCACGCGGGTTGACTTGGTGAATCAGTTTATTTGCCAAAGTCAAGTAGCAAATAGCATTGTCGTCTTGATGCCCGTTAAAATAATCTTCATAACTGCAGAAAGCTTCACCTAATCCGTGACTGTAATAAAGCATTGAAGTCACGCCATCGAAACGGAAACCGTCGAAATGGAATTCTTCCAACCAATATTTACAGTTAGATAGCAAGAAATGAAGCACTTCATTTTTCCCGTAATCAAAGCAAAGCGAATCCCATGCAGGGTGTTCGCGGCGGTCACCTTGATAGAAATATTGGCAAGGGTCTCCTGCAAAGTTGCCCAATCCTTCCACTTCATTTTTTACTGCATGCGAATGAACAATATCCATGATAACGGCAATTCCCATTTGGTGTGCTGTATCAATCAACTGCTTCAATTCGTCAGGCGTACCGAAACGAGAAGACGGTGCAAAGAAACTGGATACGTGATAGCCGAAACTTCCGTAGTAAGGATGTTCCTGAATAGCCATAATCTGAATGCAGTTATAACCGTCTTTCGCTACACGTGGAAGAATGTTTTCGCGGAATTCATTGTATGTTCCCACTTTCTCTGCATCCTGAGCCATACCGACATGGCATTCATAAATCATCAAAGGACCTACATTGGGAGTAAAAGTCTTCTTCTTGAACTTATACGGTTTTGCAGGATTCCAAACTTGTGCACTGAATATTTTGGTATTGTCGTCTTGAACTACACGGGTAGCCCATGCCGGAATACGTTCGCCACATCCGCCTTCCCAATACACTTTCAGTTTGTATAAGTCACCATGTTTCATGGCTTTTTCAGGAAGGTTGATTTCCCAATTTCCGCTGTTCTTTACTTTTTTCAGTTTAAATTTAGGCGATTCTTTCCATTCGTTGAAATCACCTATCAGGTAAATGGCAGTGGCATTGGGTGCCCATTCACGGAATGTCCATCCTTTTTCCGTACGGTGCAAGCCAAAATACAAATGTCCTGTTGCAAAATCAGATAATGTTTTTTTCCCTATGAGTTCCTTTTCTTTGTCGATAGCATGTTGGTGTCTGCCTGTTATCGCGTCTTTGTAAGGCTCAAGCCAAGGGTCGTTTTTGATGATGTTCAATACTTCGTCCATAGCATTAGCATTTATTTAATATATTCGTACTTTTACTATTACTTTTTTCACTCCGTCGGGCGTTATACCGGGAGCGTGTCCGTCTTCGGGGAAAAAGATAGCGAACATTCCGGGTTTAATCGTTAGATAATCTTGTGCCAGCCCTTCATAGAACGTTATGTCTTTTTCTGCATTATATTCTGCTTCTGGCAAGTCTGCGCGTGGAGTATAGCCCATTAATTCTACTCCTGACAGCGGAAGCTGGATATCAATAAAGTTATTATGTGTTTCCAGTTTGGCTTCTTCTTTGCTTTTTGGACGTGCTTGGGCAAAATTAACAGTCAATTCATTTTCTTTCAGTGTCAACTTTCCCAGTTCGTGCGTATCCAAATTGGTTGCTTTCAGAAAAGCGATCGCATCTGCAAAAAGCGGATTCAGCGATGCGTATTTTTCAAGATTTTCCAGTTTATCGACAACCATAATCGTATAATTTAAAAGGTTTATAATTGAGTTATTCAAAATCGTCTATTGTAAAATTCGTAAAGTCGGCAAAACGTTTCAATTGCTTGAATACATCTGCTATTCTATCCAAAAATTGCGGATTATCAAAAAATGTGTCCGGAATCCGGCAGGAAACGATATAATCTTTACATTGGATATATTGTGGATAAGGAAAGTCTTTCGGAAATCCTTTGGGCATTGTTTTCAGATGCTCCTCTCCTATTATAGGGAAATATGCTTTGAAAGCCGGATCTTCTACAATGGCACGAAATTCGTCTATATTATCATAGACCGATTGTCGGACAGCCTTCAACATATCTGATGGCATACACCAACTTCCTCCTGCCAGCATGCAGTTATCCGGCTCTAAGTGAATGTAATAGCCACAATGATTCGATTTTTTCCCTTTGGCATTTATGTATCCGCCGATGTGAGTCTTATAAGGAGATTTATCAGAAGAAAACCGGATGTCACGGTAAATCCTGTACGTGCAGTCCGTTGGCTGGACATGAGACACACTATCGTCAAACACCGCAATGCGTGCTATTACAGCAGACAATAGCTCCTCAAAGTTTTGCTGCACGTGCTGATATTCCGTTTTATGTTCTTGAAACCAAGGGCGGTTGTTATTGACAGCCAAACGTTTCAAGAAATCCAATATTTCCGGTATATTCATGTCTTTCCTTTTTTTGGTCACACAAATATATGAAAATATTTGGAGAAAAATAAATTAAAACAGAAGTATTTTACAACTTGCCAATAATATCCAGCAAATCAGCGTGTAATTTCCCATTCGAAGCCAATACTTGTGCTCCCGAATAAAAAGAATTGCCTCCTTTGAAATCAGAGACTTTGCCTCCTGCATTTTCCAGAATAAGTGTTCCTGCAGCGATATCCCACGGTCCTAAAAAAGCTTCAATGCGGGCTTCGAAACGGCCTGCGGCTACATAGCATAATTCTACAGCTGCAGCCCCCATTAACCGCAATCCGCCCACATTGCCGTATAATGTGTTTACCAAATGAACCGCCATGGGTCTGTATGCTTCTGCATTATATGGAAAACCCAATTCGATAAAAGCGTCATCCAATGCCGAAACCGAAGAAACATGTATTTTTGTTCCGTTCAAGTAAGAGGCTGAACCTTTATAAGTCCAAAAACATTCATCACGTGTAATTTCATATACTACCCCTATCAACAATCCGGTTTTTCCCCGTAATGCGATACTAACACAATAAGGAGCATTGTCATGGATAAAGTTCGTTGTTCCGTCCAGCGGGTCTACTATCCAGCAATAGTCCGCTTTCTCGTTGCGGGCTATACTTTCCTCTTCAGTAATAAAGCCCGCTTCTGGAAGCAACTCTTTCAGGCGTGTAACGATGCGGCATTCTGATTCTTTATCAACGTATGACACATAATCGTGGGCATGTTTTTTCTCTACAACGTTCCGGTCAAACTTTTTCCGTTCTTCCCGGATAAAAGTTCCAGCCTCTTTGGCTGTGATTCGTACCTGCTCGGTCAGAAATGCTAAGTCTAACATGTTATTTTTTCTCCTCCAACAGTCTTCCGTTGCGGAATGTTCCTTGACGGGTTATTTTGCCATTGGCATCTGTTTCGATAAAAGCGCCGTCTTTTTTTCCTTGCTTGAAAAATCCTTCGAAACGCGAACCGTCTTTGTTTACGATAGTTCCTTTGCCGTGTTCTTTCCCTCCGGCAAATTTACCTGTATATACCGAGCCGTCCTGCATACGCAAAACTCCGTCTCCTTCCGCTACATTGTTTTTCCATTCTCCTTCATATTCGTCACCGTTGCCCCATTTATAGTGCCCGTGTCCCGAACGTTGGTTGTTTTTCCATTCCCCTTCATACACCGCGCCGTTTTGCCAGGTGAATGTGCCGGTTCCTTCTTGTTTGCCATTCTTGAATTGGCCCACGTATTTATCCCCGTTCGGATACGTGTAAATGCCTTCCCCGGTACGTTCTCCGTCGGCATAATCCCCTTCATAGCGTTCTCCGTTTTGGAAATAATAAGTGCCTTTGCCATGCTGTACGTCATGTACCCAATCACCTACATATTTATCTCCATTGGTATAATAGAAAGTGCCTTTTCCGTCACGTTCGCCGTTTTTCCATTCACCTTCATACTTCGATTCGTCTTCCCAAATCATGACTCCCGTCCCGTTCTTCAGGTCATTTTTCCATTCACCTTCATAACGGGCACCTCCGTTCCAGGTATATGTTCCTTTCCCGTTCCGTTTGTCTTGATGCCACGAACCGATGTATTTATCACCGTTATAATAATACATTGTACCCTCGCCTTCTTGAAAGTCTTGATACCACATGCCTTCATAACGGTTGTTGTTCATGAAATAATAAGTGCCTTTGCCATGCTGCTGGTCCTCAAACCATTCTCCAACGTATTTTTCTCCGTCGGCAAAAGTATATGTGCCTTGTCCCTGGCGCATCCCTTTTATGTATTCGCCTTCGTAAATGTCTCCGTTTTTGAATACGGTCCTTCCTTTTCCGTTCGGGCGTTTCCCTTTCAGTTCACCCGTATATTCTGATCCGTCTTTGAATTTATAATACCCTAACGACATTTGGGCAGAAGCAGAAAGGCTTCCCAGCCCCATAAATGCCCATATTAATAATGTATATTTGTTCATTCTTTTCAATGCTGTTTTTTTTAAAGCCGTCCAAAATTAGTTCTTTTACTTAAGCTACGGCAATTTCATTACACTTTTTTACCTGCCACTACGGCTATTAAGTTTTCTTTGCAGAAATACGTTTGCGCCAAGGTCAGAATTTCATCGGCAGTTACTTCTCTGATAGCTTCCAACGAGCGTTCAAAGAAATCTGTTCCCAGCCCGGTTGTTTCTATAAATATCCATGCGTCAGATAGTGAGAAGGCACTTTCATACGAACGGCACATGTCACCCAACATATAGTTGCGCACCATTTCCAATTCTTGTTCGGATACTTTCTCCGAACACAGCCGGTCCATTTCCTTTCCGATTTCGGTAATAATGGGCTGAATGTATTCATTGGCAGCTTCGGTGCTGATTCCCAATACTCCTGTTTTAGGATAATTCACCAGCCCGGCACATATTCCATACGTATAGCCTTTTTCTTCGCGGATATTCGACATCAGCCGGCTTCCGAAATATCCGCCGAATAAAGTAACCAATACGCGGAATTTCAGATAATCGGGATGCTGTTGGGGAAGAGAAAAGCAGCCCATTTTCAACGAACTTTGTAAGGCGTCTTCTTTCTCGACAAAGATGTATTTCCCGGTCTCAGTCTGAGGTGTATACTCCTTGAAAGAAGCCTTTAGAGATGTATCTCCCCATTCCGGCTCACCGAAATGTTGTTCTACGTACCTTATGATTGCAGGAGTGACTTTTCCCGATATATAAACCGAACTGTTTCCCGAATGGTAATAAGTCCGGTAGTATTTTTGCAATACTTCGCGGTCAATGCGATCATAATCTTCCAGTTCGGCATATCTGCCCAGCGGATGCTGGATGCCGAAAAGGGCACGGTTCAGTCTTTTGCGTGCCATGACGTCTACTCTTCGGGCATTTACTTGAAACTGCTGCTTGTTCACATTCAGGATAACATCCAATTCTTTTTCCGGGAATATCGGCTCTTTTACCATCGAGGCTACAATCTCAAGCGTTTTCGGGAAATACTTGCTCAGCGAATATAGAGTGATAAAACCGTAATTCACTGCCGAAGACAAATCCAACCATGCACCATAGTAATCCAGTTTTTCAGCAATTTGCGCTGAAGTCAGGCTGGAAGTCCCTTCCCGTAGCATGCGGTTGGTAAACATGGCTTGCAGCGGTTGGCTTTGATTCCATTGCCCTCCCTTCACCAACAAGTCGAAACGCACTACATCTTCATCACCGACTTGGATAATATTCAGCGGAACACCGTTTCGCATCACGCGCCGCTCCGGTTCCACTATCGAAAAATGTTCTATCTGACGGATTTCGGGAGCTGTTGTTCTGTCTAAAATCATTCTTTCATTATCTGTTCTTGCAAGAATTTTTCGGCACGCGCCAAGTCTTGCGGTGTATCTATTCCGATTGTTTCCACTTCACTGATTCCTACTTTTACGGTATAGCCATTCTCCAGCCAGCGCAACTGCTCCAGCGATTCTGCCAATTCCAAAGAAGATTGTGGCAAAGCTGTAATTTCCTCCAGCACCGAAGCACGGTATGCATAAAGCCCGATATGCTTATAATATGTATGTCCTGCCAGCCATTCCGCTTTGTCTTTATTCCGCATGTAGGGGATAATGGAACGGCTGAAATACAAGGCATTCCCGTTTTTCCCTATTACGACTTTAGGCGAATTGACATTTTCCAGTGCGTCCCAACCGTCTGCCGGAGTAAAAGGCTTTACCAAAGTAGCTATTTGAGTGTCTGGAGCATCAAAACATGCCTTGATAGCCTCTAATTGTGAAGGTTGTATAAAAGGTTCATCACCTTGGACATTAACCACTACGTCAAAGCCTTTCCCCACTTTATGGTAGGCTTCACAACAACGGTCGGTTCCGCTCTTATGATTAGGCGAAGTCATGACTACCTTGCCTCCGAAAGCTTTTACAGCCGTTTCGATACGTTCGTCGTCGGTAGCCACACACACATCGTCCAACACGTTGCATACTTGTTCATACACTCGCTGAATGACCGGTTTTCCCCCTAATAAAGCCAACGGTTTGGCAGGGAAACGGGTCGATGCATATCTTGCAGGAATGATTCCGATAAATTTCATGGTATTCATTTTTGATTAGTAGCGTGCAAATTTACGAAAAAAATCTATTTTTGCATCCAAAACTTCATCAATATGAAAAATATGCATCAATGTATCCTTTGTATCGGGTCAAATTACCGGGCAGAAACCTATATGGGAATGGCTGAGATGCTGCTCAACCAGCGTTTCCCTTCCATCCGTTGGGGAAAAACAGTAAAGACCTTACCCGAAGGAACAACCTGCCCCACTTCCTACCTGAACCGTGCTGCCCGTTTAGATACAAACTGGGATGCCGATACTTTGCGGCATTATTTCAAAAGCATCGAAAAAGCCTGCGGACGCACTTCCCTAAGCAAACAGACCGGCATCATCCCACTCGACATCGACTTGCTGATGATAGACAACACCGTCCTCAAGCCCGAAGACATGCAAAAGCATTATGTCCGTCAGGCGTTGGAAGGGTTGGAAGAAAAATAGAACCGGAAAACATCGTGCCAAGTATCATTGCTTCTATGGCGGTTGAAGCATAGCTTCATTATAAATATATAATTGCATAGACTATTCCGTAGCTATTTTGCTTATTGCTTATCTCTATTTAAATTCTTTCAAGCTCGTCTTGAAAGCGTTCCCATGCTATTAAATCCTCGTGCCAGCTTTCAAATTCTTCCAAATCTTTATTCTATAATTTGCCAATATCCTTGTTTCCTGCCTCCTATACGTTTCAGTAAGCCAAGCTCTTGAAGCCGGGAAAGATTATGAATGACACCTCCCATTGTCGCATCAGGAATCTTCTCACATAATTCTTTTCGTGTGGCATTAGGGTGTTCATTCAGATAGACTAATATGGCTCGTTGTTGCTCCGTTAGCTTTTGTATGGTCTTTTGTATGGTCTTTTGTATGGTTTGTTGAGTAGTGTTTTGGTCGCTTTTGGTAGTCGCTCTTTCTGGATATTCAAACTTAAAAATCGTCCATATTCCCGAAACATCATAGCGGAACTCCGGCGTGGAGAATCCGTCATTCTTACAAGCTGTGATGATGCGTTCAATGCCGCGTCCCCATGCCTCAATCTCGCCTGCACGGAAGAAGGTGTTGGCAATATCCGGATTGTAAGGCATACTACGATGTGAAGACAATAAGGTTTCCACCGTCCATCCTTCGGGTAATACCCCACCATTTATTATTTCCAACTTGTTCTCATACACACGGATTTGGATGGGAGAAGGTTCTGCATAGTCTTTGTTAATGCAAGCATTCAATAGCGCCTCACGCACTGCCTCACGAGGTATAGGAAGTGTTTCTATCCGTTGGATGCCTTCGTAAGTAATGATGGCTTTCATGTACTTGGTACACAGCAAGTCCATCAGTTTCACAATTTGCTGGAACAGATTACCATGCACTTCGTCCTGATACACCAAATCCATGCCTTCACGGAAAAAGCCGACCTTTACAAACGCTCCAGTCACATACTTTTCCGGGTCGGGATGGAACAACAAGGCGGCAGCACGCTTCAGATAACTGCCCTCATAAAGCCGGAGCTTCTCCAACAAACCGTGATTGTCGTCCATCAAGTCCGCTTCCTCCATTCGTCCGCTCCGCTTGGCATACTTACGGAACAAATTAAACGTAGCATTGTCCAAGTCCTCTGCTTTCAGATAAGGCACAGGCACACCGTCCCAAGTCTTGCCCTGCTTGCGAAGCATGAAGCGGTCAAGTGCCGCCCCTTTCAATTCCTGATTGGTTGCACCGCTCCGTTGGTAATACTTTCCACGGAAACTGACGGGATAAGGATAAGCCTCCGTCACAATCTCCAGATAGGACTTTCCATCTTTCTCTTTCAGATTGACATCCACCAAGATACCCATCATGTCGCGCACCTTATTCGGAATGTCCTCCATCAACTTCTTGGCATCCTGCACACCGCACACCTCGCCATCATCCTTTACGCCCACGTAAAGGACACCGCCTTGTGCATTAGCAAAACCACAAATCCATTTCTGGTATTCGTCGCGCCAAGATTCTTTGAATTCTATGTTTTGGGATTCGGTTGGCATATAATGGTCTAAATTTTTACGCTAATTCTAAGTAAATCAATGTTTCCCATAAATTCAAGCAAAGAAATACCGTCTACCTTACAATTTTCAATAAACATCTTCTGCGTTATATTAAGCGGAACTTTATTAATCATATTGTCAATAAAATTAGTTAGTTTAGGAGTGGCTACTATCAAAGGGTTTTCTAAATCTCGTTTCTTCAATTCAAAATTCCAGTATTCTACTCCATTATACTCCCACTTTATATTTTTGCATTTAGGAATCTTAGCGACAATATGCTCTCCTTCAATAATAACTAAATCATCATCAAGAATGAAACTACAATTATAATTTTCTTTTGGATGTTGAAATACAAGTGTTTTCCCTTGTTCAAGAATCAATTGTTTTTCTATTTTAGATAATCCGCAAATGTAATTGGTAAGTTTAAAGATTTCATCTAATTCTAATTTATATATAGGATTTACTAAACGCTGAAAATGAGCAGCTGGATTTAGAATCAGAAGTTTAGACGCACTAAATATTTTTTGCATTTCTCTATCGATTGGAGTGCCATTATGAGCATAAAACTTTATAAATTTATCCCACAATGTTTGTAATTCAAGAAATCCCCCATCAGCTCGAGTTTTAAGTTCAAAAGGTAACCTTTCTCCAATATTTTGTTCCAATGTTTTTCGGAAATAAATCGCTGAAGTTTCATAATCACCTAATTCATAAAAGTATTTAGCCTTAGACAAATAGTCACAACTATCATCTAAAACCAGAGGTCGTTTTTCTGTATGCTTATATGAAATACGCTTAAATGTCCACTCAGAAGATTTCCCTTTTTGAGTAATAATATGAGCTACATAATTATAGAATGTCTTGTCGTGGGTAAACAGATAAATTTTGTATCTATCTGAGATATTCAACAAAAAAGTTACAACTTTAGCTCGATTACTCATATCAAGACTGATAAGCATATCATCCAATGCCATAAATCTACCATTAGCTGCTGCTATAATGTCTAATAAAGAAAAACGAATTGATAATGCTATCGCTGTAAGCCTTGCTTCATTAAAATGTGTTTGAGGTTTTCCTATAGGTTGATATGTACCATTTATTTCTTCTTCGATCTTAAGAATGATTGATGGTTGCAAAATTTCGTAGCCACTACTTATTTGTTTAAGTTGCCAACCTCCAGCTTTATTGACAAGTTGATAACGATAGTCACATCTTAACCAATAAGATTTATTAGGCAAGGGTACCTTATCACGATTATCATCAAACTCTAATACAATTTTAAGACTCCGTTCATTTTCGTTTCGAAAGTTCTTATTGTATATTTCTGAAACGATTGAGTTAATCTGATTAATAATATGTTGTACCTCCAAATTAAATCTCTCGATCCTTTTTTTGTATGAATCTTCCAATAGATTACTTTTTCCGTGACGTTGAATACCTTTCATTACGTCATCATAAATAGTCCCAATATATTCTGCATTATCCTGGGTCAAAACAAAGGGCAATATGTCTTTTATAAAAATAGGAAACAAATCAATGTATTCCGAATTACGAAAACTAAAAGCACGAAACAAAAATTTGTGGTTGATAAACACACATTCAGCATTCATATCCCTTAATGGAGATATCGGTTGGTGGGGGATTTCCTCGTATCCATTTTGGGACAAACGATATTTTGTCTCGCTTCCTTCGAGTTCAATCTCTATATATGGTTCTGCAGTTGTGGTATCCTTATTTACTATACTTTCAGTGGAATCCTTATCAAAATAGATTGCTCCTTTATCATGGTATTGACTTTGTAAAAGTGCATGTAAAGCGTAGTAAATAGAAGATTTTCCACTTCCATTTTCACCGTACATGAGTAGATTCTTCCCATTAAGAACTAACTCAAATTCTTTTGGAAAGGCTTTAAAGCCGTTTATTCTTATTTTTGATATTGCTGTCATATTAATGTTGTATTATCGGTTTCAAAATCTCAGGACTACGCGAAACAAAAAGTTTTAAGCGTGTTCTTACTGGATTATCTGTCATAAATATGCTACTGTGTACTGCTATGATTGTATTAATTACATCATCTTCCTTGAGATCTTTT
>NZ_NFIN01000030.1 GCF_002161765.1 Bacteroides sp. An322
GAAGGGTGGACTGCATCGTAGAGACACCGGACTATATCTATATCTTCGAGTTCAAGTTAGACGGTACGGCAGACGAAGCCCTCCGACAAATTGAAGAAAAAGGATATGCGAGACCCTACGAGTCTGATGGACGAACCTTATACAAAATAGGGGTCAGCTTTTCTTCGCAGACGGGAACTATTGACGGTTGGAAGATGCAAGGCTAATCTTCCAACCGGAGTTATATGCAACGGGCTACACATCTATATTCCCGACACGATGCAACCATATAGATAAAGAGATCCGTAACCCCTAAACCAGCTTAAAAAAGCACTGCATCGGAGCATTTGGATTTTCCGAAAATTATCCGTATATTTGCATCAAGCAGAAAACGATTATGAGCGACGATATTTTAGATAACAACGAAACAACGGATATACCTGAAAAAGAAGCGGAGACAAACTACAAACCGGCATCGCCCACGGACAAGGCGGTGAAGTACCAGCTGAGCGGAATGTACCAGAACTGGTTTCTCGACTATGCCTCGTACGTCATTTTAGAGCGTGCCGTACCCCACATCAACGACGGGCTGAAACCCGTGCAACGGCGTATCTTGCACGCCATGAAGCGGCTGGACGACGGACGCTACAACAAGGTGGCGAACATTGTAGGACATACCATGCAGTTCCACCCGCACGGCGATGCATCTATCGGCGATGCGTTAGTGCAATTAGGACAGAAAGACTTGCTTATCGATTGTCAAGGGAACTGGGGAAATATCCTGACGGGCGACGATGCCGCCGCACCCCGATACATCGAGGCAAGGCTCTCGAAATTCGCACTCGACGTGGTGTTTAATCCCAAAACCACCGAATGGCAAGCCTCTTACGACGGACGCAACCGCGAACCCGTCACCCTGCCCGTGAAATTCCCTTTGCTTTTAGCACAGGGCGTGGAAGGCATTGCCGTGGGGCTTTCGTCGAAAATCCTGCCCCACAACTTCAACGAGCTATGCGATGCAGCCATCGCTTGCCTGAAAGGTGAAGAATTTCATCTCTACCCCGACTTCCAGACCGGAGGGGCAGTCGACGTATCGCGCTACAATGATGGAGAGCGCGGAGGCGTGGTGCGCGTGCGTGCGAAAATATCGAAGCTCGACAACAAGACACTCTGCATCAGCGAAATCCCTTACGGAAAGACCACCTCATCGCTCATCGACTCCATCCTGAAAGCCGTGGAGAAAGGAAAGATTAAGGTGCGCAAGGTGGACGACAATACCGCCGACAAGGTGGAAATATTGGTGCACTTAGCATCTGGAGCCTCATCGGACAAGACCCTCGATGCCCTCTATGCCTTTACGGATTGCGAAGTGAATATTTCGCCTAACTGCTGTGTCATCGAGGACAAGAAACCGCATTTCCTCTCCGTAGGCACGGTGCTCCGCAAGTCGGTGGAACATACCCTCGGACTCTTGCGCCGCGAACTGGAAATCCAGCGCGACGAGACACTCGAAACCCTGCACTTCGCCTCACTGGAACGCATCTTCATTGAAGAACGCATCTACAAAGACCGCGAGTTCGAGCAAGCCGAAAACATGGATGCCGCCTGCGCCCACATTGATGAGCGGCTCACCCCGTTCTATCCCAAAATGGTGCGCGAAGTGACCAAGGAAGACATCCTCAAGCTGATGGAAATCAAGATGGCACGCATCCTGAAATTCAATAAGGACAAGGCGGACGAGAATATCGCGCGCCTGAAAGCCGACATCGAAGAAACCGAAAACCACTTGGCGCATATCACCGATTATACCATCGACTGGTTCCGCCGCCTAAAGGAAAAATACGGAGCCAGCTTCCCCCGCCGCACCGAGATACGCAACTTCGACACCATCGTAGCCACCAAAGTGGCGGAAGCCAACGAAAAGCTCTACATCAACCGCGAGGAAGGCTTCATCGGCACGGGTCTGAAGAAAGACGAGTTCGTATGCAACTGCTCGGACATCGATGATGTAATCGTCTTCTACTGCGACGGGAAATACAAAATCGTGCGGGTGCAAGACAAGCTCTTCGTAGGAAAGAACATCCTCTATGTCAACGTGTTCAAGAAGAACGACAAACGGACGATATACAATGTCATCTACCGCGACGGGAAAGACGGATACCACTACATCAAGCGTTTCAACGTGACTTCGATGATACGCGACCGCGAATACGATGTGACGCAAGGCACGCCCGGCTCACGCATCGTATATTTCACCGCCAACCCCAACGGCGAAGCGGAAACCGTAAAAGTAACCCTGCGCCCCAACCCGCGCATCAAGAAGTTAGTGTTCGAACGCGACTTCAGCGGCATCAGCATCAAGGGACGCCAATCGATGGGCAACCTGCTCACCAAGTACGAGGTACACAAGATAGGGCTGAAGCAACGCGGAGGCTCCACCTTGGGCGGACGCAAAGTGTGGTTCGACCATGACGTGCTGCGCCTGAACTACGACGGGCAGGGCGAATACTTGGGCGAGTTCCAAAGTGAAGACCGCATCCTTATTGTACATACGGACGGCGACTTCTACACTTCCGACTTCGACCTGAACAACCATTACGACCCCGACATCCGCTTCATCGGCAAGTTCGACCCTGAACAGGTATGGACCGCCGTGCTTTACGATGCCGACCAGCAGAACTACCCGTACCTGAAACGCTTCTGCTTCGAGACCACTTCCAAACGCCAGAACTACCTGGGCGAGAATAAGGCGAGCCGCCCCGTGCTGCTCACCGCAGAAACGTATCCGCGCATCCAAGTAGTTTTCGGCGGACACGATGCCTTCCGCGAAGCCCTCATCATAGAAGCGTCCGACTTCGTAGGCGTAAAGAGTTATAAGGCGAAAGGGAAACGACTCACCACCTACACCGTGGCGGAAATCAACGAACTGGAGCCTACCCGTATGCCCGAGCCCGAAGAAACGCCCGACACGGAAGAATCCAGAACGCCCGAAGACGAGAACGGACAAATGAACTTATTCGATTCTGAAGAACAATGAAAACATTGATTTATATCGAACACAGAGACACAAAGACACAGAGAATAAACAATAAAACCTTTGTGCCTCTGTGCCTCTGTGTTCTTATCCTGATAACCTTAGCCTGCTCTCCGGTCTGCATCCAAGCGCAAGACTCCTTGCGGACAACCCGTTACGTGATGCGCTCGGCAATGATAGGGGCAGGACACAATAACACGTTCGAGACCTATCTTTCGCCCTTGGAATACCAAGGTCCTGAAGTGCGCTTCGCTTACGAGACAATGCGGATGACCCGCCTGATGGACGGGAACGTCTCGGCACAGAACCTGCTCCAGCTACACGCCTCGTACACCGAAAATATCTCGCAAACCAACCATACCTACGGCGGACTGGTGAACTGGAGCTATGCCCTGCATTACCAGTTCCGTCCCGCCGAAGGGCTGAAAATCCTCTTCGGTCCGATGCTCGACCTGAATGTAGGCGTGGTGTACAATCGGCGCAACTCGAACAATCCAGCCCAAGCGAAAGCCTACGGAGGACTGGGAGCATCGGGAATGCTCATCTGGAAATTCCGCATCAAGAACTACCCGATGACCCTGCGCTATCAAGCAAACTTGCCCCTGCTGGGCGCAATGTTCTCGCCCGAGTTCGGCGAATCATATTACGAAATATTCTCCTTGGGCAACGGAGGACGGAACGTGGCATTCACCTCTCTGCACAACAATCCTTCGCTCCGCCAACTGCTCACCCTCGACTTCCCCATTCGGAACACAGTGATGCGCATAGGCTACATCTGCGACCTCCAGCAAGCCAAGGTGAACCACCTGAAAAGCCATACCTATTCGCACGACTTCATGATAGGCATCGTGCGGCATCTCTACCTGATACACGGAAAGAGCCGTGCCGGTATGCCACATAAAAACACCCCATTCTGATGCATATATGTGTAATTATATATTAAAACGCAGATTTCCGCAGATTAGCGCAGATTATCCATTCAGTGCAGATAAATATTTAAATCATTATCTGCGAAAATCTGCGTTAATCTGCGTTTAACTCCAAATAAACAGCTTATGAAACAACATTCATTCTTCATTAAAATAATAACCATCTGCTTCGCAAGTCTCCTCTTCGGCTCGTGCATCCGTGAAGACATAGCGGGCAATTCGCCCGAAGCCAACTTCGAATCATTATGGAAAATCATAGACGAGCAATATTGCTTCCTCGACTATAAACACGAGGGATACGGGCTGGATTGGGACGAAGTACATACCCGTTATGCCCAACGCATCACGCCCGACATGACTTGGGAGAACCTCTACGAAGTGCTCTCGGATATGGTGAACGAACTAAGGGACGGACATGTGAACCTCTCCAGTTCCATCGGCACCTCACAATACCGTGCATGGTTCGACGCCTTCCCCCATAATTTCAGCGACAGCATCCAAAGCATCTACTTAGGGAAAGACTATGTGAACTCATCGGGACTGACCTACTCCATCTTAGAAAACAACATCGGATACATCTATTGCGGGAGCTTCTCAAGCGGTATCGGAGACGGAAACTTAGACCAAACCCTGAACGCCCTTGCCGTATGCGACGGTCTGATTATCGATGTGCGGGATAATGGGGGAGGAAACCTCACCACTGCCCAAAAGCTAGCGTCACGCTTTACCAACGAACGTGTATTGGTGGGCTATATGTATCACAAGACCGGACCGGAGCACAACGATTTCTCCGAACCCAAACCCGTGTACATCGACCCTTCGAACGGCATCCGCTGGCAAAAGAAAGCCGTGGTGCTCACCAACCGCCGCTCGTATAGCGCCACAAACGACTTTGTGAACAGCATGAACCAATTTCCGAACGTAACCCTCGTGGGCGACAAGACGGGAGGAGGCTCAGGCCTTCCGTTCTCGTCCGAAATCCCCTGCGGCTGGTCTATCCGCTTCTCCGCCAGCCCGATGCTCGACCCCGCAATGAACCAGTTGGAATTCGGCATAGACCCAGACATCAAGGTGGATATGACCAGCGAAGACATCGCACGCGGAAAAGACACGATGATAGAAACAGCATGCAAGGTGTTGAAGAATTTGGATTAATATTTTGCAATCTCGAAAATAAGCCTTATCTTTGCACCCGCAATCCACAAAACATGGATAAGCGCCTGTGGCGTAATTGGTAGCCGCGCCAGACTTAGGATCTGGTGTCGTGAGACGTGTAGGTTCGAGTCCTATCAGGCGCACAATTTTACTTTTGAGGATTTCCCTTCGGGAAAATCCTCTTTTTTATTCTCATAACTTCTTGAAATTCTTGCAATTACAGAAAGAGCTTCATTTTCATCAAAGGTTCGATAATTATCTATTTCCTTATCCCATAAAATTCCATTAGGAAAGAGCAGGTTCTGTAACTTCTGCTCTATCTCTAATGAAGAATTTTTCCATAAAGAATCTAATTTACAGCATATTAAAAAAACTTCGTCCACTTCTTCTTTATGGTTCGATAACTCTTTTTGGCACTGTGCTAATTCCAACTCTATATTATCCAACTTTTCTTGATACTCTTCATTAGTTATCCGATATACATCCTCATCAATATCTCCTGTTCCAAATCTTATTTTACAGGCTTTCAGCTTATTTAAATATTCGGTTTTCTGCTTTTTTAGAAGCCTTTCATTTTTCCGTTGTTCTTCATTGTCTGAAAGCATCATTGTTGATATTATATCATGCAATATGGGTTTTAAAACCTTGGGAATATTGTAAGTACGCAAAAGTTCCTCATACTTATAATGTAGCTTCTTTGCCGATACATTGGTTTTACAGCCGTTCAAGTTACATTTGTAGTAGTCAATGTTCTTTCTCTTTACAGTGTACGCCGTAAATGGTGTATGGTCTTTACTGCACAGCACATGCCGTTTCAAAGGAAAACGGGGTGTTTCCTTCTGATGTTTATACACCCCCGTTTTACCGCTCAATATATCTTGTACTCGCAAAAAATCAGAATAACTCACTATGCAAGGTTGATTGCCATCTACTAATTTACCCTCCAACATTTTATGACGGATTTTACCTGCATAAAATGGATTGGTCAGAATGTGATGTAGCTTTTGTTTACTCATCTCCAACCCGTAAGCAGCAAGTTTATTTATTATCTGATGATTTGCAAGCCCTTGTAATTTCCACCTAAAAGCCTTTGCTATCAATTTCCCTTTATCGTTGATTGTAAAGGTAGTTCCCAAGGATTTACCATGTTTATCATACCCCAGTGGCTTGGCTGCTCCACAGTATACACCGCTTTCAAGGCAATGTTTACGACCTGATATAAATTTATCGGTACGGTTGCCATTATCCCATTCAGCTAAGGTTAACTTGAACTTAATCATCATTATCCCCTCTCGTGTAGAAGTATCTATGCTAGTAGCAGCCTCAACTATAACTACATTTTGTTTCAGCAGTTCATCTATAATTGTTGAGGCCTGTCCTACATTTCTACTAAATCGGTCTACAACAGATACAATAATATGACTAATTGTTTTGTCCTTCTTAATTGCATGATACATTTCTTTTAACAAAGGACCAGGAGTTTTGGCGGACTCGTGTGTTCCGCCAAAATATCCTTTTATATTATATCCGTTTTGTTTGGCAAAAGCCTCACATTTACATCTTTGGTCATCCAATGACCCGCCGTTATCCTCTTGACGCTTGGTTGATACCCTCGTCCAAATTACACAATTTTTCATAATATTCAATTTTATGTTCGTTAACAAAATTAATACCTATCTCAGCTAATGACGACAAATAGTCGAGCAAAACATTAGCTTCTTTTTCTGAAATTTCTAAATCGTTGAAATATTTCTCATAACATTTGTAATTCACGATTTATCAAATATTTACGCTGTGCCACTGCACTTAGTTTTGGTATTTAGTATGACCACCCAATAACAATAAACCACTTTGTGTCAAATACCAGATTGTTACCTTTCAGTTTACAATAAACTTACTTTCTCAAAGGGTGTCTATATTTTATCTTGTTATCTAAATCTTGTTTTCTGTTTTTTCATAATGTCAAAGAACGTCTGATTCAAACATACCAAAAAGAAAATTAAAAACCAAATTAGATGAGGCTCTTGCACTTTCGGATAGTATTGATAGACGCTCCCGTAATCTTAGATATATTACGTAATGAATAACCCTTTTTAAGAAGTTTAATTTCTTCTGTATATTGTTCTCGCATACTCTCTTCTGTCTTCTTATATCCTATCTTTCGGCCTACCTTACCGCCATTTGCCCGATAATTTTTATACCCGCTCTCTACCCTTTCACGAATAGTCTTTCTTTCCATTCTTGCAACCTCTGCTAGAATAGTTATTAGAAATTGGCTCATTGCATTAACTTTACCGTCTGCCGTTAAAGTCTCAATATTGTAATTTTGAATATATAATGAAATTCCTTTTCTATTCAGCATTTCGATAACTTCCAATACTTGGAGGGTATCACGTCCAAGTCGAGAAAGTTCTGTCACTAATACCTTATTTATATGATTAACCTCAACAAAGTTTATCATATTCAAAAGTTCAGTACGTTCTGTATTCGCCTTTGCTCCCGATATTTTTTCGGTGAAAACAGCCTCAACACTCCAGCCATTTGATTTTGCTAGAACCGTTAACTCATTTACTTGTCTATCGTACTCCTGGACATTTGTCGAAACCCTCGCAAAAATTACTGTTTTCATCATAATTGTTTTAAATATCAATTTATTATATTGCAAATATACATATAATATAATTGACCAGCAAACTTAGTTTGATTAAAAAATCAATTAATATTATCCATTTTGATATTTAAAACAAATAGACTAACTTTGACACAATTAAAAGATGTATATGGAAAGAATCTTAGCCGAAAATGTAAAACGACTTTGTAAAGAGCAAGGAAAACAATTGAAAGACCTTGCAGCAAGCATGGAGATTGACCCTGCAAGCCTTAATAGAGCGATGTACGGAAATGCCCGTCTTGACACCATTGAGAAAATAGCGAACGCTTTAGGAGTATCTATTAAAAGCCTGTTTGAACAAGTAGATGATGAAAAGGTAGAAGGTTATATTAAAATTAAAGGAAAAATTTATCAATTTAGCAGTAAAGATGAAATTTTAAATTTATTAAAACATGATAAATAAGTTTATGGAATGGTTATCCAATGATATTGGGCTACCGTGGTTTATTGTGATAATCATAATTATAGTTATTTTTATATTAAGCATTGTACTATTTCAAAATATATACGATAAGCTTAATGACTATATGACAAATAGTAGATTTAAAAAACAATGGGAAACTTTTAATGCAATTGCCATGCTTGTTATTTGTATATCATTACTCACAATTATAATTGTAAGTAATATAAAATCTTGCATGAGAAACGTTGATTCTGATAAATATGAAGAACCATATATTAGAGGACATGGTCATTAAAATTTTTTAGATTAGAATAATACAAAAAACGTATCAATATCGTCTTTTTAATAGATTATATTGATACGTTTTAATTTTGATACAGAACTATAGGAATCAATGACTTATATGAGAACCACATATATTGAGAAAGGGGGTTGTTATAACCCTACGAGACACGACCCAACAAGTGTTCCCATCTTATATCCTGCCTACCATCTTTAAAACGAATGACACTATTCAAATGGTAGAAGAACATTTCCTCCAGCAAAGCCTCATCAATCATATAGTAGTTAAAGAACAAGCCACGGCTATCTAAGTACTCTTTTATTTCTGCATTGTTCAAGTGTACCTCAGTCCTATACAATCTTTCAAGAGGCTCTTTATAGTAGTCTAAAATATAGTTCTTCCCAGAACTATTCCGTATCTCCGCCAACTTATCATAAGTAGTCAGAGTGACACCACGAGTCTTATCTTTCATGGCATTACGCTGCTTGACATTTACCGTCAAATACTTGTCTTTGTCAAGACTACCACTGAACGTATAAGTGATTTCGGGACGGTCTGCGTTACGGTCTTTGACTTTTGTACCATTCAAAATAGTTGTAATGAACTTGTTCCTTATGTGCTGCCGTAATAGCCTACTGACATTAAAAGAAGTGTCAAGGCACAAATCCAATGTCGTAATGTTGTGCGGTTCCAGTCCCAGCTTAGTGGCGATGAAACCTAAATAGTTCTGGTCATTAGTATATAGGCTTTTATTGTTGAGGCTTATCCAAACCTTTGGACTGCCGTTATCGTGTAAGTTGTTCGGATTAGCCATTTTCCCAATATTAAACTTTAACTGCCCGAACTCAACTTGATTATCTCCGTCCATATATATAATAGTATAGACATTATTGTAATAACGTCCTTCGCCCCGTACTAACTGAAACTCGTATAAGTCATAAATCTCGCCATATTCAAGTTCGCTTATACGGTCATAGTGATAACGGTTTCCCACCTCGAAGCAAACCGTCAAAGCATCTATCATAACTTTCCGTTTACATACACGTTTCATCCTTAAATTGTTTTTCACTCTCGTTATTTTCGTTTGGTTTGTTGGGGATTGTCGCCCAATAAGCCTTCATGCCATCACTGATAGCCTGTTTATGGCTGTCTGTTAGACTTCGCCCTTTTAATCTGTTACTGATACGTAATTTGCTCGTATCATCCATTTGTCTATATATTCTCATGTTATAAAGTGTTTATATATAAATATCAAGTAAAGTAGAAAAAGTAGGTATAGTAGAAAATTATTTTTTCAGATAACAGCAAGAAAAATAAATAAAAAACAGATTTTATACACAACCTACTAAAAAAGTACCTATGTTCATAGAGGATACACACGTCAAAACTCCATTTAAGTACATTGTAAGCCAATTATTAAAGAATGGTCTTTTACTAACCGTGTCAAAACTTCATTAAATCATATCCTTCATCATGCAAATAATGACAAAAATCAATTATTTTGAAGAAATCTTCTTTGAAGGTTCGATAATCTTTCATATATTCGCACAAACATCAAGGCAAAAACGTACAAAAGTCAGTCAAAACCATTGTTTTGACTGGCTTTCTTTGTTATCTGTTGCAATAAGTAAAAAATATCCACATTTAAAAGATGTCTATTTCGGTGACACGTCCCTCTTTTAGACCGGATTTTCATCCCTTATATCCAGGTCGTTTTCCACGCCTTTTACGCCTTCCTTGAAACTGCGCACCCCTTTGCCCAAGCCTTTCATCAGTTCGGGTATCTTCTTTCCGCCGAAAAACAGCAAAACTATCAGTACGATAAAAATTATCTCTTGCGTTCCTATTCCAAACATCATTTTCCAGTATTAAAAAGTTAAACGATTGTATTACAAACTTTTGCCCAATTCGTATACCTGGCGGCTATACTTTGTATTTTGCACAGCCCCGGCAGGCCACATTCCGGGAGCTATGACCATACCACGGTCTTTCCAACCGAGATAATTCAGCAAAGTTTTGTAGTGCGAAATCATCGGCTCCGCTTCTTTAGGGTCTGTATTAGCATACGCCATAAGAAAGGCAGATTGCTTGGATGCACCCTTGATGCGTCCGTTGACGGCATAGAAGCGGTCAATCACGGCTTTCAACTGTGAAGAGAACCCGAAGTAATACATAGGAGTGACAAACACCACCATGTCCGCTTCCAGCAAATATGGACGCAATTCCGAAATTAGTCTCTATTCCAACTTGTTGTAATATTCATCGGTCACAGGCTCCAGCCATTCATTGGATGTGTTTTCTCCGGGCACCTCAAAGGCGAGATGCGCAAACCAACTGTCCGCCGCCGCTCCATGCCAATGCTTCACATTCGCCGGGATATGAACGACATCGCCCGGAAGCATCTGCACGGCAGGCTTTCCCCATTCCTGATACCAGCCCTTTCCGGCTACGCAGACCAGCATCTGTCCGCCTCCTTTGGTCGCATGATGAATGTGCCAGTTGTTGCGGCAACGCGGCTCGAAAGTGACATTGTTGAACGGTATCTGCTCCTTGGATATGGGAGCCAGATAGCTGTTGCCGATGAAATACTTGGCGTAAGCGGTATTCGGTTCGCCGATGGGGAATATCATTTCCCGTTGGAAAGCAGCCTTTCCGTCCGCTCCCGCCGTCTGTGTAATCTTTTCTTGTGCCATAATTCCTTGAATATTAGTTATTGTTACTACGAATAATAAATACAGTATCTTTTTCATATTCTTTAATTTATTGATTATACCCACTCCTGTGTTGCAAAGATACAGCGGCACGAGACAAAGCAAGATACACATATCCCCGATGTTTGTACCTATTTTACTGAAAAATCAATCCAACCCTTTTTCCCGCAACCAATCATACATCAGTTCCGCCACCTCCGCATTGTTCAAGTCCGACATCGGGAAGTGCGTGTTGCCCGCTACCCAAAGTCCTTTGCTTGCGCACTGCCGCCATGCCCGCCGGGATGTCTTTGACTGATGATTTACCACTGACGGCTCTCTCTGCCGCCTGCACTTTCTCCAACGCCGGGGACACGCAGATTGCCGCTCCGGTCAGTGCCGCCGCTTTCAGGAAACCACGGCGGGACATTTCTATTCGGTTGTCACTTTCTTTCTTCATGATGTGATACCTTTAATTCTCTGCCGCAAAGTTACCGGGCATTCTCTTTGGCAACCGTACCTGAACCACTGATAGAACAACCAATTTCGTAGGTGCATGGGGATAATCCTTGCCCCGCTCCCCGATTTTCCTTATCTTCGCAAACCTAAAAAGCTATATATGAAAGACAAGAAATATCTGTTATTCGATTTGGACGGCACGCTGACCGACCCATTCACCGGCATCACCCGCTCAGTGCAACACGCTTTGAAGCATTACGGTATTATCGAGAATGACCTCAACCTGTTGACCCCCTTTATCGGGCCTCCGTTAATCGACTCTTTTAGGGAAAGGTATCATTTCTCCGAAGAGCAGGCGAAAGAAGCCGTCTGCTATTACCGTGAATATTTCGTGGAAAAAGGTTGGTGTGAAAACAAGGTTTATCCGGGCATTCCAGAACTTCTGAAACACTTGCAGGAGGCTGGACGCAAGTTATATGTCGCAACTTCCAAGCCTACTCCATTTGCCGAGAAGATATTGAGCCACTTCAACCTTTCCCGCTATTTTGAGCGAATCGAGGGCTCTTCTCTTGACCACACGAAGATGCGGAAAGCAGAAGTAATGCAATCTCTTCTCGCTCAGGCAGGCATTACCGAAAAAGGGGAAGCCATAATGGTGGGCGACCGTAAGTATGATGTCATTGGAGCGCACGAAGTAAGCGTGGAATGCGTAGGTGTGCTGTATGGCTATGGTTCACGGGAGGAACTGATTTCTGCCGGAGCGGACTATGTCGTTCCATCCGTTGAAGCACTGTCTGCACTTTTCCGTTGAGGTGCATATTTAGTCGCCACCTCCAATCCGCCAGGAAAAGCACTGTTGATTCAGTCGGCAGCACAAATCCTGCAGGAGAAGCACTGTCGACTGAGTCAACAACACAAATCGGCGCGGAGAAGCACTGCTGATTCAGTCGACAGCACAAATCCTACAGGAAAAGCATCGTCGACTCAGTCGGCAGCCTCAATCCGTCAGGATAACCGCTTTCCCCAGCGGGGACAGCTGAAATCGAGACGGATTGCCACTTTCCCCGCTGCGGAACAACGCCAAGAATCCGCCTTGAAGCACATCCAGCAAAAGACTTTGGAAATGGCGAAAGAACATGTGTTCAACACGCGGAAGTCCGTCAGCGAGATTGCTACGAACTGGGCTTCCAATATCCGCAGCATTTCAGCAGGTGGTTCAAGAAGCAGGTGGGGTGCACGCCGAATGAGTATCGGGCACAGATAATATCGTGACTATTCGCTGCTATATATCCTTATGGATGTTTGTAAATAGCGGGAACTTTGCGGTATCAAATTACAAAGAGGTTTCCGTATTCAGTGCGAGTGATATCATCATGGGTCTCTAAATACGATTACCGATATTATCAATACCTTATATATTCATTATCCGACTTATATACCTGCTCCTCAAAACTCTTGTTCGGAGATGTTCCATGCTTATTAACTCCATCTATACCTTTGGAGTAAAAACACTCACTATCATGCAAAAAAGGTATCCAATGACCTAAAATCAATAAAAAAATATCCGTTTCAGGTCTATCCAAATCATGGAGACGTTTTATATATTGGGCACAGAATATCCAAAGCAAAAGCCCGTTAGTCAAATTGCCAATGACGGTAGGCTGAACAGTTGGATCGATGCCAATCTCAAATGGCTAAAGGACACCTTCGGTGAAGAGAACCTTGTATCGTGCGTGCTGCACATGGACGAGAAGACTCCCCACCTGCACGCCACAGTCGTGCCCATTGTAACCGGGGAGCGTATCCGCAGGAAACGGGAAGGCGAAAAGAAATATGAGACAAAGTCCGGCTCCCGGCTCTCGGCGGACGATGTGATGCGGCGCACACGGCTGCACGAATACCAGAACAGCTACGCTGCGGCCATGAAACCGTTCGGGTTGCAGCGTGGGATTGTCGGCTCCACCGCCAAGCATCAGGCGAACTCGGAATACTACAGGCAGCAGGTAATCCAATATGAAGAGGACATAGCCAAGTTACAGGCCGATGTGGAGAAGGCACAGGAGGGCAGGAACACCATCCTCGCATGGTTCGGCAAGGGAGACCTTGCCAAGGCAAAAAAGGAACTGGCTGACAAGGACAGGCTGATTGCCGAACTCAATAAACAGATTGAGGAACTTCAGGCAGAAAAGGAACGGTTGCAGGAGCGGCATAAGTCGGAAATCGAGAAGCTGCGGAACGGCTATCAAGCGGAGATAGACGTAGCCATCCGCAGGGCGGAAACCGCCGAACAACAGTCAGAAGAGAAAGATGCCGTCATAGACAGGCAGCGGAAGCAGATAAACCTGCTCGACCGTAAGGCAAACCCTCAGCGTTATAGCCTCTCATCCGGTGCCGAGCTTGTCCGAATCAACGTGTCTAACTACCGGAATCCGTCGCTCCATATCTGGACACGGGTCGGAGAGGAACTCTACGAGGACACCAAATTCCAAATAGACTATGATGTGGCCCAAAAGCATTTCAACGGCCTGATCACGGACGAGGAGTTTGTCAATGCCGTGTTCGAACCACAGGAACAGGTAAACGAGATACAAACACAGTTGCTTGGGACGACATTCATGCTTGTTTCCGGTGGTCCAGCACAGACTCATGTCGGCACCGACTCCGGTGGATTATCCTCTGATCTGCCTTGGGGCGAACAGAAAAACAGGAAAGGCAACAGAAAACGATAATCAATATATTATTAGTTATCGAAAAAATAGACCAGTGTATAATATTATTTTTAAACACTGATCTATTTTGTTTATAATAAAAACAAGTCTTAAATAACACAAATTACCCTTTGGTCATATCTCTATAATCATCCATCATTTGTTGATAATTAACTTCCTGTTCTTCTGCCTTATACATATTTTTAGCCCAATCTGCTACTTTAGGATTCTCATGTCGCAAAAGAGGCTTAAACATATTCTGCCTATCCATATAATACCCTTTCATGCTTCCTACACCTGTATAACTATATGTACCAAAATTGGAACTCAAAGATTGTAGGACTTTTTCATTGTCTCCATAATTGTTTACTAACCAGATGAAGAAATCACTAAGTTCCATTTGTTCTCCATTCTTTTTAAAATTGCATACAGGACACATGTCTGCAAACCGTTCAGGCAATATATTGGGAAACTCTTTACACGCATTTTTTAGTCTGTCATTATCACATTGAAATAAGGGACCGGCTCCGTATCCAAAACCAGAGCCAAGTTCATAACGCATATTAAAATAAAACATACTTTGCTCGAATGGCAATATTAATGCCTTCATTATATCGTCTAAAATAATATCTTGGTATTTGGGAAGTAAATGAAAATACAAATCCTTAAAAGGATTATTTGGCCTATATGGTATGCAATATTTAATAATCAATGCATTAACATCTTTTGCAAAATTTGGCTCATTAAATGTCTTTAAGATATACTCCATCTTATCTACTGCCTCTTTAACTAAATAAAATTTATCATTTTCGAAATCAAATTCTAAAAGGCACTTTTCTATTGTTGGAAGATAAGGAATCAGTTCTTCTCTCATAGTCCACAAATGCTGAAATAGATGCGGGTAAGTTACTTCCATTTTATCAATATCAGCATTACTGAATAGAAGATTACTAACTCTAAATACATCATCAATATTATTATATGAAACATATCTTAAATAATTATTTAAGTAGGTTGATGGTATTTTGCCGTTATGTACCATTGTAAAAAGTTTATTTAATTGGTTGTAGTTTTTGTCTTCAATCATACCTAAGACACAACAAGCCATAGCATTAATACCATCGTTTAATAGTCTTTCTGCAATCGAAGCCAAATAAGATTTGTTTGGATCATGGCTCATGTAGCACTCAATAAAACTACTCCTATAATCTCTATCTTTTGATCTTATGTGTCGCATAAATGCTTCATATACCTCATCTCTACAACCATTCTGATCCATGACTTCCATAGCTGCAAAAATCATCCAAACGCTTTGAAAATGTTCTTGATCTGCTATTTCTTCAAATTCTTTACTATTGTATATTTTATCATTGATAAATTCTTCTCCATATGGATGCATTTCAGATTTATAAACTTCAAAAATTTGATCACTTCCAAATTCTCTTCGGTCTATATTTTCCATTGCCGCTAAAACTCTTTTGATAAATGTTTTAGGTGCAAACACTTTATCAATAAGCAAATCCATGTGTTGTCTGTTCCTTTCATATACTTTAGGATTATGTTTCTTTGCCCAACTTAAGGAACGTCTCATTTCGTCCCAATCATTATTGTATTTGGGAGCGAAATAATCAATCAAATCAAACAGTATGTTTTCACATCCGCTATGTATAAAATCATAGACATGATCTGGTATTTGTCTATATATGATTTTTGATGAAATTTCATCATTGCTTACTTTTATAAGTATGTCTTTGCAGAAATTCCAGTATTGTTTAAGTTCTGATATGCTAATTGATGTCTCTGGTTCTATATTATATTTCCTTTCTGTCCGAGTAAGCATATGATAATTAAAGCGAGTACTAAAAGCACTACTTATGGCTTTTGCCAACAAAGGATAATAATCAGTTCCTTTCTCAAACAAAAATTGCAAAACATTTCTTTTCTTATCTAAATTTGCTTGTGTCCCTGAGAGCAATATGCGGAATTTCTCTAAGAACACACCGGTAGCATTATTTGAAATTTGCTCATTTTCTGCAAGAGATAGTATTCCCAAAAGTTTGCAGGACTCCTCAAAAGCATCTTCAACTACACATGCTTCCTCCAATGCCCATACTATATTCCTTCGAATATCTCCAGATATGTTCTGCTGAAGATAATTGGGATGTTTCTCACTAAATAAGGAAAAAAGATTATGAGCTACAGCAACCTGACTCACAGTTGACATAGAGAAAATAAGTTGTGAGCCAGTTTTAGTAAGCACTATTTTCTCATCATGAAAAGGGATTTTATTCAGTTCATCAAAAAGTTGTTGGGCCTCTATAGAAGTAAGTGACATAAACCTATTTTTCATTTGGTCAGCAAGTCGTTCACCTAATTGACCAGCGGCTTCAATCTCTGCAATTATTTTCTTCCATGTCTCAAGAGGTGTCTTTTGAAGCCATTCTTCAGCCAACCATTCTGCAAGTGGTCTGGGACGTACATTTACACTATTTGCCCTCATGTCTAATAGTCTGCGTTGATTAAATTCATGAATGGTACAAGAAAAACAATCATCAACAACTGATTTATCTAAATGGATATGATTTATCTCAGAATGATTAATTATAAAATCATATTCATCTTTTTTATTCCCAGTAAATCCCAATGGATTAAATAATGCTATTGCATTAAGAACCGATCGCTTATGTGCATCCAATTGCCCACCAGGATCTAACAAATAATCCAACCATTGTTTTTTCTCTGGAAGAAGTTGAACTTGACCAATATTTTTGTATGACTTAATAAGTTCAATAGCCATTAATGAGATACCGTCACTATATTCTTTAATTTTATTTGTTACTTCTTCATTGAGAATTCTTTCTTTTTCTATTATTGCATCTACTACCTCTTGATTATCTTCAACATCAATAAAGAAAACATTAGTTCCCTTGCCTTCTTCATTTTTGGTGAGAACATTATAAAGGCTTATTATTTTGAATGGTTTTTGGAATCTGCTAATGAATTTTGTTATTCGATAATATTCATCAATAGGGCAATTATCTATAATGATTACACCTCTGTCAACATATGTTAGTATGTATTCCAAACCTCTATTTATGTTTTTATCTGGGTCTGTACAATAAAAAACATTTTGCGTTGTTCTAAAGGCCTCGCCTACAATCCTTGTTTTGCCGACACCTGAAATAGATAATATTCTAAGATTTTTGATATCTGGATTTCTAAGAAGGTCAATACACTCCTTATTCTTTTGAGATGGTATGAACTCTCCGCTCATAAAAGTTTCCTTGTCTTGTTCAATGGCTTTATCTATAGGACAAAAAGGAAATATATTTTCAAGCAATTTCTTTTTTTGTTCAATTTGTTCTTTTATCTCATCTGCTTTTGCCTTATTTGTAGCATTCTGCTTATTATATTGATGATGCCATATTCCTTGGTCTCCAAAATTTAGGTCCAAAGAAAATTCCATACCTTGTTTTTGCTGATATTTTCTAATATAGAATTCTTCTTTGGAAATAACATCAATTACTTGAAATGAATTCTTGTAATTTTCGTCTAACTTATGAATATTATCACATAATGTTCCCGCTGCAGTAATATTCATGCAATAATCGCCTGATGGTATTACTATAAAGTCATCATCTAAAGAATGCGTATGACCTGAGAGATTTAAGTCGTAACAATGTGCTATAGCCTCTTTCGCATGTTTACGTTCTGCCTCAGTTAAAAGATCATATCCGATATGAGATGCTACAATCTTTATATTACAATCAGAAAGAAACACTTGTGAATTTGTAATTTGATCAACTCCAAGAAATAATTTTTTGTCATCATCAAGACCACAAAACCAAACAGAATTAAGGCTTGTAATACCTATCTTACTTCCTCTAATATCAAATTTGAAGTTAGAGTCAAAATCTCCGTATTGATAATTTTTCTTTAGACATTCTGTATAATATAGCTTTTCAAAATCCTTAAATGCTTTTGTTCGAGTTCTTATAATATCATGATTTTTGGGGGAATTTTTTATAGAAATAATTTTTTCATGGTCATCATGTAAATTTTTCCCAAGAAATCCTATTTTCATATATTGTTTACCAATATCATTTTCGGTATCATGATTGCCTGGAATGAAGACAAATCTATCTTTCGAAAGCCTAAGTTTCTCTAAAATAGGAGTAATTACTACTTCTTCAAACTCTTTAAAAGCTGTATTGATATCTCCGAAACCAACTCCACCTTTGTCAATGAGATCTCCAGTAAAAATAACAAGATCTATACCATCGTCTTTCTGTATTTCATCCATACTTCGGTTGAGATACATTAATAAGGCATCCATTGCAGGGTTCTCTTTTACTAGATGCAAGTCCGACAAATGTAAGATACGTAACATCATATGCTTGTCTTATTTAGTGATATAAAAATGTTTCTATTCGTATTTCTTATAATTCTCCACCTGTTCCAAAACTTTCTGGAAGACTTCCTCGTCCCACTGGGGCGGGTAACCCTCTTTGTACAGAAGGAAAGTAAGCTGGCTGGCGAGTTTGCTTTTGAGGTTGTCGTTGTTCAACCAATCGGCATAAATGGCGGTGTCATCTATCAGTGCTTTGATTTTCTTGGCCAACTCAATACAACGATCATCTGCATACTCAAAGCCATGTTTGTCTCGTACTTCAACAAGGACATCAAAGAATGCCTTTTCCTCGAATGTGATGCCCAATACCTTGAACTTTTCACTATCTGTTTTAAGTTCTTTCAGGATATCCAGAAGTTTGTTAGAGAGGCCGTTGATTTTATATGAGACAATATCATAGACATCATTTACAACATTCTGTGTCACATCGTTGGTAAATGTCAGCTTATCTCGCGTATTATAAGCGTCGATTGTCTCTTCAAGCATTTTCTGGAAATGTTCGGCCTGTATCTTGTTCGTCCGACTATATGCTCTGATGGCTTTGGCTACGAGTTTGCAGAGAATCTGAAACTTGGTGAACGGCATCTTTATCTCTTCCACCTCTTTAGTGAATGAGTCGCTGAAAATGTTTTCTTCAGCACCTTCGTTCATAACCCTCTCCACACCACTGGCGAGGATAGCCTCTTGGACCATCTGTTCCACATGCCGGTTCATGCTTTCCGTATCATGCTCGGTAGCGGTCATTTTGTTGACGTATGAACAGATGCCCATGAAACATTGGCTCCATGCAATCTCCTCATCAGTCAGAATTCCGGCCGGATTGCAGATGCTGTATGCCGAGCGCAACCGTTTGACATGTTCTTTGAAAAGTTTGAGGAATGAGACCTCTCCTTTTCGCTCCACACTGTTGGCAAGGATATATTCGGCTGCTTCTTGAATGAACTGAAGACGTGCAAGGTCGTTATTTCCGAAAAAACGGTCAAACACCAGACCCGACAATCTCTCTTGCAGCAATTGCAACTCGTTTTTCAACACTTCATGAGCTGCTTCCAAATCTTCTTGTGGCCCGACATCTCCGCCGTATTTTTTCATAGCCTTCTTCATCTCCTCACGAATACCGATATAGTCGATGATAAAGCCAAATTCCTTGGTTCCATATCGGCGGTTCACTCGCGATATGGTCTGTATCAACGTGTGTTTCGACAGCGGTTTGTCGTTGTAAAGCATGGTCAGGCAAGGCACATCAAATCCTGTAATCCACATATCTACATTGATGGAGATATGGAAATTGGATTTCTCCGACTTGAACTCTGTATCGAGAAATTTGCGATATTCCTTGTCTCCAAGCAAGTTGTATAACTCCTTTTCATCGTCCTTGTCGCGGGTCATGACCATATTGACAAAAGCGATGTCATTGAGTTTGTCCTTTTCATCTGCTGTTAATACAAGTTCGTTCAAAGCCTTTTTCTTCTCGAACCAATCGGGTTGCAGCTCCCGCATGATTTTATACAACCGAAACGCAATTGTGCGGTCGGCGCAGGTAATCATTGCCTTTTGCAGACGGTCGGTTGTCTCTGTTCGGCGCTTATAGTCGTCGATAATATCCTTGGCCACCCGATGCAGCACATCTTCATCGCCGATTATCACCTCCATACTCGACATGGCGGCTTTACTCTTGGCAATATCTTCAGGAGTAGCACCTTCGTCTGCACAGAGTCGATAGTATTCCTCTACCTTGTCGGCCTGCTCCTTGTTCAGGAAAACACGTGCCAAGCGGGGATCATATTTGATGGGAACGGTGATGCCGTCATCTTCCGACTCCTTCATCGTGTATTGATCTACGACATCTCCAAATACATGTATGGTCTCGTCGATGGGTGTTCCGGTAAAGCCCACATATGTGGCGTTAGGCAAGGCATCACGCAGGTATTTGGCAAATCCGTATGTAATTTTTGCCCCTATTTTCCCGGTGTCGCCTTCTGTCTGTATCGACAGTTTCGACCCGAGGTTGTTTTGAGAACGGTGCGCCTCGTCGCTCAGACAAATCACATTGGAACGCTCCGTAAGCAATCCGGTGGACTCTGCGAATTTCTGAATAGTGGTAATATAGACCCCGCCGGTCTTGCGCATACTCATCTCTTCGGCAAGTTCTTTGCGGGTCTCAAATACCTTTACAGCCTCGTCTTCAAGGTAGCGTTTCGAGCGGCAGAACAGTTTTCCGCTTTGAGTCTCCAAATCTTCCCGATCAACGATAATAAGGATTGTTGGACTACCCAGTTGCTCACGGCAACGCAGTGCCAACTGGCGAGCAAGGAACAGCATGGTATAGGTCTTTCCACACCCGGTGGCGCCGAAATAGGTACCCCCCTTGCCATCGCCGCCAACGGAGCGCAAATGGGAGAGGATATGGTCCCGCAGTTTACGCGTAGCAAAGAATTGTGGATAGCGGCACACCACTTCGGTCGTGTCATCCTCTTTCGTCGGATCAGGGAAATAGACATAATCGCGCAGGATTTCCAAGATGCGTTCTGGCGAAAGCGCTCCGCGAACAAGGGTCCGAAGCGTATCAAGCCCCTTGCCGGCTTTGTCTTCATTGTCGATTTTCTTCCATTCGTAGAAAAATTCGAATGGGGTGTAGGTCGTACCCAATTCGTTCTTCGCTCCGTCGCTGATAACTGCCAGTGCACAATATTTCAGCAAGGCCGGTATATCCCGCATATAACGGGTACAAATCTGCGTATGCGCATCGCGGATGGTCGCGTTCTGCTTTGTCGGATTTTTGAGTTCGATGATGCAGACCGGTATGCCGTTGACAAAAAGCAGGATGTCGGGGCGGCGGTTCTCGCGTCCCTGTTCCATGACAAATTGGTTGACGCAGCGGAAAATATTATGGTCGGGATGCTCGAAGTCGATGTATTGCAGGCGGAACGGATTGTCCCTGCCATCGCTGTATGTAAAATCGTATCCGTCCCGATAGAGCAGGAAGGTGTTTTGCAGGGCATAATAATCGTTCTGACCGCCCGTGTTGCGCAGGTTGGCGATAATGCCATCCATTTCGGAGGCGGTTAGCTTTTTGTCCTTGTACTGAGCGGCAATAAATGTCCGCAGGTCTTCTTCAATAAGCGGGTCAGTATATTTCCGGTGAATGTCATCGCCGAATGTATATTGCCAATGCGACTCGCGGAGGAGTTCGATGGTCGCCTCTTCAAACTGACTCTCATAATATTTTCCTTTACCTGCCATAATAATCGTCGCAATTTAAGAATGTATGACATGTTGAAGCAATGCCGGACACACTTCGCGTGAAAGCCGGTCGGCTTCTTCGGCTATCTGTTTTGCTTTGTTGGCGCATTTGTAGATATTGACAATAGCCTGTTGGACCTCAATGGGAGGAAGCGGTACTTTGCAACGTTTCATATCTTCAATTGAAAAAGCCTCGCGGGCGCTCCCCCATGAGTTGAAACGGGCATATCGGTCAAATTCAGGACGGCAGAACCATAGATAAAGAAAGTTCGGTAAAACAAAATCCCTATCAACCTTAAATACACATGAAATAGATGAAACAATATAAGTTTTGTCTGAATCATTCAATCCCAAACTCATTTTATCTCCTCGCCGGGAAGTGTCAGGTACAAAAGCTATTTCTTTCGGTTTTACCAATTTGTATGAATTCAAAGAGACTCCCTTCAAATTAGCCTTAGTCTCAATCAATCCTTTAGAGGTCGCGATTCCACGAACTTCTTCTTCAGTAAATTGACCATCTAAATTGCGGTCATTAGATTCTTCAATATATGCTCCGATTTCCCGCATTGGATATTTGTGCTTTAATTCCTGTATATAGCTTTGACAGAGTTGCATAAGCGGGGCTGCCTTAGCCTCGTTTTGCTCTTTGATTTCACGGAATGCTCGCCATACGTTTACCACTTTCTGTTGTTCGGCAACAGACGGAAGAGGAATCTCAATATCAAGGAAACGAGGCCAGTCCAAATTGGCTCGAACGCTGGAATCACTAATAAACCAGCCATAACGGTCGCTTTCCTCTCGATTGAAATACATAAAAAAGTATTCCGGTAAAACGTCGTTCTCTTTATTGATGAAAAAAGTCGTATATGCAGGCGAAATCAAAGCGGGTTGTGCTTTGTCGTATAACCCAATTCGAATGCATATATCACGACCTGTTTGCATACCACTAAATACAAACATCCCTTTGGAAACAATTTTGTATTTAGTAATATCAACACCATCCAGATTGGCAACCGTTGGCATAAATGTTTTATCTCTATTTATGCCGATAACAGGATAGTTATGACCTGCCGTATTCCTTTCGTCACACCACTCGATATAATCCCCGATCCGGCCCCATTTTACACTGCCACTTCCCATATCACACCTCCTCTTTTCCATGCTGTTCCATAAAGAAGCGTTTCTGTTGTTCAATTTCCCGGCGAAGTTCTTCCTCGGTAGGCATGTATGTCATATACTTGGCAGCAAAAATCTGATCGCTGTCATGTAATACTGAATATTTTGCTATGGTGTTGTCCGTATCTGTACAAAGCAACACGCCGATAGTCGGATTGTCATCCTCTCCCTTAACCAAATCATCGTACATACGGATGTACATATCCAACTGTCCGATGTCCTGATGAGTCAACTTATGGGTTTTCAGTTCAAAGATGACAAATCGTTTCATCTTGTAATTATAGAATACAAGATCGATGTAGAAATCAGCCGTATCGGTCACAATGTGTTGCTGCCTTTCAACAAAAGCAAATCCACGACCGAGTTCCATGATGAACTTCTCAAGGTTGTCAATTAATGCCTGCTCCAATTCTGATTCTGAATAATTAGTATCCCGATGGAATCCCATAAATTCGGCCACCATCGGATTCTTTATATATTCCAACGGATCTGTTTGACCGACATAAGGTACAGGTAGAGTAGAACTTTCCCTTTGGGCAGCAAGCCGTCGCTCATAATATTGGGTGGAGATATTCCTGTCAAGGTCGTCCACGCTCCACATATCTTCGGCAGCTGCCTTTAGATACCATTCCCTTGCTTGCGTATTGCTGACGGAAAGAAGCCTGCGGACATGTGACCAAGTAAGATTTTGCACACGCGTGTGCAAAATCTCTATGTCTTTAAATTCCAAATAGAACTTCCGATAATATGCCAAGTTGCGCTTACCATAGCCAGTTCCGTATTCAGCAGAAAGCCTGGCAGCAAGAGCTGGGATAAGTTTTTGTCCGTATGCCGCCCTGCTTGCTCCCTGCTGCTCCTCTTCCACGATACGCCGCCCAATGTTCCAATAAGTCATAATGGCTATTTGACCAGTCGCGGCATAGGCTTGTTTCCGTCCTTGTTCTATGATGGTTCTGATGTCGGAAACGAAATTATCGGTTATTATGTCAGTCTGTTGCTTATTCTTTTCCATATCCCAAAATTTTGAAGGCATTCACGAGTTCGGCTTCATTAGCGTCCCATCTTTTCTTCAGCTCGTCAAACTGATGGCTCATTTTAGAGAGGGCCGATTTATAATCAATTTCCGTATCACGGTCGATAAACTCGATATATCTAGAGGGTACAAGCGAATATCCTTTCTGTTGGATTTCGTCAAGATGAGCGGCATAGTATAACTCAGGTTCGGAATACTCGGCGAAATTCTCGGTCTGCCAGTCGAAATAGATTTGGCAAACACGGCTAATTTCTGTTTCTGACAGGCGAACATATTTCTTTTCGTATATGTTGCTGTTCCATGTGCGCAGGTCTATAAAAAGGATCTCGCCCGTTCGGTTACGCAGTTGTCTGCCGTGCCAGGGACCACCCTTCTTGTTGTTGTTCAGAATCCATAACGTAACGGATATATCGGTAGAATAGAACATGTTGCGCGGCAGGACGATGATGGCCTCGATTTTGTCGTTTTCAATCAACTGTTTGCGTATTTCAAGCGTGTCGCTGTCGTCCAATGCTCCATTGGCAAGCAGGAATCCTGCGATTCCGTGATTGACATCCAGTTTGTTCAGGATATGGAGAATCCATGCGTAGTTGGCATTGCTAGTCGGAGGGACACCATAACCTTTCCAGCGGGGATCCGTCTCAAATTCTCCATATTCAGCATACTTCTTCAAATTGAATGGTGGATTTGCCATGATATAATCGAACTTGAGGTCTTTATGCTGGTCGTTGGAGAAGGTGGATACAGCTTTGTCTCCCAAATGGTAGGATATACCGCGGATAGCCAGATTCATCTTTGCCAGACGATAGGTCGCCGGTTCGGATTCCTGTCCATACACATTGACCGCTTTGGTGTTACCGCCATGTGCTTCAATGAACTTGGTTGCCTGCACGAACATACCACCCGACCCACAGCACGGGTCATAGACCATACCGTCGAACGGCTCAATAAGTGAGGCGATAAGTTCTACGATAGAATGCGGCGTGTAGAACTCTCCTTCCTCCTTGTCGGCATTGATCGAGAAAGCCTGCAAGAAATATTCATATACACGTCCTATAAGGTCGTGATCGGTGAACTTCTTTGGATCTATCTTGTTAATCTCGTCCACCATGCTTTTCAAAACACCCGGCTCAAGGGCCGTTTTCGTGAAAATCTGCTGCGGCAGGGCATTTTTCAGTTTAGGCTCATTGTCGTCCAACGTCTTTATGGCTGTATCGAAAGCGATGGCCATACCAGTAGGAGCCGTAAGAATCAGCTTGTCCCAGAACGTCTCATCTGTCAGGAAGAACACGCCGTCCTGCATATACTGATTGGGACGGGACAGCTGCATTTCAATAAAAGCCTCGTCGTGAATGCCTTGAACCTCCACAATTTCGTGCCTGATTTTATCCTTTTGCTGCTTGAACCGTTCCCCTATGAATTTCAAGAACACAAGAGTCAGCAACAAATCGCGCTTGTCGGTCATGGCAGCACGTCCTCTCAAACTGTTGCGACAGTTGAAAAGTATGGTTTCTAAGGTCTCCTCCTTTATTATTTTTGTTTGTTTCTTGGCCATCGTTTTACTCTATTAGTTTGGTGTTTAACCTAAAAGCATTTGCATCAATCTCCATTTGGAAAATCTTAATGTCGGGATTCAGCTTTCGGGCAACACGGATTATTTTTGATTTTTCTTCGACATCCATATTGATCCCCAGATAAACGGATTCGAAACACTCTCCTCCAATTTCTGGGAATGCCCTCATTTCTTTCCAGTCAATCGGGCCTTTATCATCATTTTGCCACGGCAGCAACTTCATATATGCCGGCCATGGCTCTAATATAAATAAACGCACTTCTTGTTCATGCTCCCAAGCTTTTGCTTTGGTGGATATTTGATAATGAAAAAAGTCTTTTGCATCCCTAAAATAATCGGGCTTCTCTACAATGTCTTTATATTGTACCTCCACTTCCGAGCAGCCGATCATGACATTGCCATACATACGAGAAAGATACTTTCTAACTTTCTCCATATCCAGACCGATGCAGATACCTTTATGCTTGCTATAATAGCTCCACATCAAAATTGAATCATATATCTTAGAAAGACTACATATCCATGCCTCTTCTCTGGTTCTACGAAATGGATCTCTTCTCAATTCTTCAATTATTTCCGGAGTCCATCCTCCACATGCTTCTTTCGGAACATCGGAAAAATCAATTAACGAGGGATGGCAATCAAACGGGTCATTTAATTGCGTAGCGTTAGTGAATTGAAGATTGCCATAATGCAGCATCATCAACCCACCGTTAAAATCCAAGTACTTATATAGTTTTGCTTCTCCCATAAATTTATTCATTCAGTTCTCAGCAAGTCATCCACAGACACATCCAGAACTTTTGCTATTTGGATCAGCATCTCAACATTGGGCTGCGTTGTATTTGTAACCCATTTAGAAATTATGGCAGGATCCTTATCCAATTGTTCCGAGAGCCATTTATTGCTCTTGTTTTTCTCTGCGAGAACGACTTTGATTCGATTCAGTAATTTGCGCTCCATATTATTATATATCCATTACATGGTTACAAAGATAAGTATATTTAGAGAATATAATTGACCAAGAAGGTTAAATGTTGCAATTCGCCACAAAAAAGTGAGCAAAACGTCAATTACGACTACGTATACTTCTTTTATCGACATTTTTATGTGTCAACTTCTATTTTTAGTATCATTGACTCTAATGACGATACTTGTCGATTACTTTTTATGGGAACTTTATGGTATCAAATCACAAATAATAGAACGTATTTGATTTGATAATTAAAAAAATATAGAATATCATTCGGTTCAAGCGTGGAACTGCGTGCTATTTCCACGTTCTTGAAGGTCCTAGGAAAACCCAACGTACAATGGTAATAGACAGCAGACCCACGCTGAAAACAGCGTGGGAACCGCCAACGTCCATCCTTGTACGTTTTGAAAATTTCCTAGGTTTTCAAGAACAAGAATGAAGCATGACGCTTCTCACAATATTTTTCCCGCAAAATAGCAAGCCGCAAACGCTTTCACCTTGCTTGCTGCTACAAATGTAAACAATAACTATGAAATAATCAAACGAATCACGAAATTTTATCTGGTCGCAGATTAAACCTACCAATGCTTTTATTTCAAAGATGCAAAAAACAATTTTTTCGGGCAGTCAAATGCTCGTTTTTCTCTGGGGCTTCTGTTTATGTATTATGCTATACATTCTTGATATACTTGTCACAAGGAGAATCTAATATGTTAGAACAGGGCTATGCGTACAGACTAAAAATGAAAAGAGTGTGTGGATTGCCTTACAAAAGGAAAGGGCTTTTTGGAAATAAAATCAGGACAACCGCCTGTTTTTTATGAAAAAACACATTATCTTTGCAGTAGGGAAACAGCCATTTCGGAAATGGCTGTTTCGTAAACTATAAGAAGAAAAGATTAAGGATATGAGATTTTTTGACAGGACAGACGAAACAGCATCCCTGCGTGAGATTCGCAGGATGTCGAAAGACAACGCCCAGTTTACGGTAGTGACAGGCCGACGTCGTATTGGCAAGACATACCTCGTGTGGAAAGCATACGAGGACGAACCTATCCTTTATTTCTTCGTTGCCCGCAAGGCCGAAGGAGATTTGTGCGAAGATTACCGGGTTGAAATAGAGAGCAAACTGGGGATTCCCACGATGGGACGGGTGGAGCATTTTGCCGATGTATTCGAGTTCCTGATGAAACTTTCCACAGAGCGTCCCATCACGCTGTTCATTGATGAGTTCCAGGAGTTCTTCCGCGTAAACAAGTCGGTGTACAGCGATATGCAACGTATCTGGGACATATACAACCCGAAAGCCCGCATGAACCTTGTCGTCTGCGGCTCGATATACTCCATGATGACGAAGATATTCAAAGACAAGAAGGAACCGCTGTATAACAGGCAGACACATTTTATGACTGTGCGCCCGTTCACGCCGGCGGTACTGAAGGAAATTCTCACGGAATATCATCCAGGACACACGGCGGAAGACCTACTGGCCCTGTATTCCTTTACGGGCGGCGTGGCCAAATATGTGCAGCTGCTTGTGGATGCCGAGGCAACGACCAAATCAGCCATGCTTGACCACATCATAAAGGCTGATTCCATCTTCCTGGGAGAAGGTAAAGCTATCCTTATCGAGGAGTTCGGTAAGGACTACGGGGTATATTTCTCGATTCTGTCGGCCATAGCGAGAGGCAAGACCTCACGTTCGGAAATAGAGAACGTGGTAGGCAGGGAAATCGGCGGCTACCTGACCAAGCTGGAAAACGAGTATGAACTCATCGCCAAGAAGCAACCCCTCTTTGAGAAGAGTTCCACCAAGAATGTCCGCTATACGATAGAAGACAACTTTTTCACGTTCTGGTTCCGCTTCATTTACAAGTACAGCTATATGCTGGAGATAGAGAACTACGAGAGCGTGAAGACGATAATCAACCGAGACTACGAGACATTCAGCGGTCTGATGCTCGAACGCTATTTCAGGCGTATGCTGATTGGACGCCAAGCCTACACACGCATCGGCGGATGGTGGGACCGTAAGGGTGAGAACGAAATCGACATTGTGGCCGAGAACGAACTCAACGAAGAAGCCTCGTTTTTCGAAGTGAAGCGTAAGGCAGAGAACATCGACATGGAGGCACTGAAGCATAAGGCAGCAGCTTTCCTGCGTGCTACGGGCGAGTTCAAAGGGTATAAAATCTCCTACAAAGGGCTGTCTATGGATGATATGTAGTTCATTCTTTTGTGGGGCTCTAAATACAACTACCGATATTCCCAATCTGCACACGGCAGCCTCTCGGAAGGAATTTTCTCTTTCAAAGGCAAGGCATGAAATCGAAAAGTACACTCATGGAGATGTGATTTTTAACGGTTAACAATCTGTTTTCTGTTATCTTCCTTTTATGGTTTCCGTCCCAAAACCGTACGGTTTTCGTACCAAGAACGTACGGTTTCCGAACCAAAAACATACGGTTTTGGGACGGAAACCGTAAAAGGGAGACATCCGCAAAGATAATAGAACCCAGCCTCGAAACCAAATGTATTCTCTCTTCACTCATTTCCCAGCTTGAAATTCACCAAGTACAAGGTTTCGGTAGCGCGTGTGAAAGCGGTGTAGAGCCATCGGTAATAGTCGGGAGTAAGCATATCTTCGGCTATATAGCCTTGGTCGATGAAAACCCGCTTCCATTGCCCGCCTTGCGCTTTGTGGCAGGTCACAGCGTAGGCATACTTCACCTGCAGAGCGTTGTACCACGGGTCTGCCTTCATCTTCTTCATCCGTTCGCGCTTGGTAGGGATGTCCTGATAATCCTCAAGCACGGCGTAGAAAAGGCGGTCGCTCTCCTCTTTAGTGAGTGCGGGCGAATCGGAATGAAGCGTATCTAACAATACCTTCGTTTCCAACTCAATATCCCCGTAATCGGGAAAAGAAAGAAGCACATCGGCAAAACGGAATCCGTACATTTCGTGTATCCTCCGCACGCGGCGCACCTCGGCTATATCTCCATTGGCTATGAAATCCAGTTCCTTCACATAGGTACCCCAAAAATAATTGTTTTTTGCCACCATTAGGATGTCGCCCGTATTCAACTCATCCTCACGGTACAAAATCGTGTTCCGTATACCATTATTATATAGGTTAGCCCGCTTATTCGAACGGCAAATGATGATAGTCTCATCCATTCCAGCTTGGTCGTAGCACGTATTGATAGTCTCTATCAAATCCGCCCCCGTTATCCTGCGCACATCCGGAAAACCCTCCGTACGGATGCGGGGCATCATTCCAAAACAATCCCCGCCCATCTGAATCCGCAACTCTGTTGCATTATATAAGATACCCGAATCGAGCTTTTGGCGCACCACTTGGGTCAACACCTGCTCCGTCACCGACAAGCCATATCCCTTCAATACATCCGCAGACAAAGCCGGACTTTCCTCTTCGCCCACCGGAGGAAGCTGGGCAGTATCTCCTACCAATATCAACCGGCATCCTTGCCCTCCATACACATACTGTATCAGGTCGTCCAACAAACGCCCGCTCCCGAACAAATTCCCCGACAAGCCCTCGTTGGAAATCATCGAAGCCTCGTCTACAATAAATAAGGTATGCTGGTGCAAGTTAACATTCATCGTAAAATTATCCAATTCGTTCGAAAAAGAACGCTGGCGGTATATCCTCCGGTGAATGGTATAGGCGGAATGCCCCGCATAATGCGAGAATACCTTAGCGGCACGCCCCGTAGGAGCGAGCAGAATACACTTTTGCTTCAACTCGTCCAACGTCTTCACCAACGCACTCACCAGACTGGTTTTTCCCGTACCGGCATAGCCTTTCAAGAGGAAAACTTCGTCTGAATCAGGCGATAAAAGGAAATCCGCTAATAATTTTAATGTATTTTCCTGCTCGCTTGTTGGTTTATACAAAAATTTTCGCTTAATTTGTTCCAATAAATTCATGTTTAATATATTTATATCATATAAACTCATGCAATTTTCACAAAAGTTTAGTTGACTGCCTATTTTGCCACGAATATAAACTAAAAAAACGATAATATCATGAAAACGGTCATTAAAAGACAACTAACCGGAATGAAGTGGAAAATGCAGGAAACTAGGAATAATTTAAACTATGAGTAATAAAAATATAGAGTTGGTCCATACAGAATCTGATATACTATCTATCCGTCTCAGTACGAATGGATTTTCTTTTTCCATTTACAACCCGGAAAGAAAGGAAAACCTTTATTTTCAGACCGTATCTGTAAATATTCAACATTCAATGGCAGCTAATGTAAAAAACTTTCTTGCCAATACACCCGAACTGAATATACCTTACCGACAAACCAATATCCTAATCCATACTCAACGGTATACAATCGTTCCTCTCGAACTTTTCGAAGACGAACAAATGGAACTGCTTTTCTATCAGAATCTTCCCAAGCAAAATAACGAGATTATTTTATGCAACATTCTAAGCAAAAGCAACATTGTCATACTATTTTCCATTGACAAACTTACCCATGTCTTTTTGTCTGAACATTTTTCTCACGCACGTTTTTTTGCAAGCATTAGTCCACAAGTGGAATACCTTACAATCAAAAACAAATCTGAGAACCAGCATAAAATATATGCAAACTTTCATGAAAGCGACATGGAAATATGTTGTTTTGATAATGGGAAATTACAACTGGTTAATACATACAATGTAACCAATAATGACGATCGGGCCTATTACCTGTTAAACCTTTGGAAACAGTTTAACTTTGATTCTGAACAAGATGAATTGCATCTGACAGGCTTGGACAAACATGAAAGAAACGAGCTAATAAGTTTTTTAAGACAATTTATCCGAAAAATTTTCATTATTAACCCTCTATCGGAAAAACCAATATCTCCATCTCTTGAAGATATTCCTTTCGATATTCAATCCTTATTGACATGCGAATAATAAGTGGAATTTATAAGCATCGCCGGTTCGATATACCGCATACATTTAAAGCAAGACCTACGACTGATTTTGCTAAAGAAAACCTGTTTAACGTCTTAAATAATTATATTGACTTCGAAGACAATACAACAGCTCTCGACCTGTTCGCCGGTACGGGAAGCATCAGCCTTGAATTAGTATCTCGAGGATGTGACAAAGTAGTATCGATTGAAAAAGACCCTCAACACTATGCATTCATTTGCAAGGTAATAAAAGAAATAAAAACCGATAAATGCTGGACAATACGAGGAGATGTGTTCAAATACATCAGCAAATGCCAAGAACAATTTGATTTCATCTTTGCCGACCCTCCTTATGCATTACCTGAATTGGCAAGTATCCCTGACAAAATATTTGAATATGGTTTACTTAAACCAGACGGCTTATTCGTATTGGAACATGGAAAAGACTTGAATTTTGAGCATCATCCTCATTTCTCTGAACATCGGCACTATGGAAGTGTAAACTTCTCATTTTTCCGCTAAAGCAAAGGAGCCAGCAAACGCACTATGGATTCTAATATCTTATTACTCCATGAGCGTTTGCTCCACAATTTGCGGGAAAGAAGAAGGCATTTTTTTTGGTCTGTCAAAAAAATCTCTTTCAGATGAAGAGCCATATCTTTATCATAGAAAAAAGCATTCGCTTCAAAATTATGCTCAAAACTTCTGAAGTCCATATTAGTAGAACCTACTGATGCCCATTCATCATCTGAAACCCACAGTTTCGAATGTAAAAAACCTTTCCGATAAAGATACACTTTTACACCAGCCCGCATCAATTCATCCAAATAAGACAAAGAGCCTTTATGAATAATAAAAGTATCTGCCCGCTTAGGTAACATAATCCGGACATCAACGCCAGCCAATGCAGCAGTCTGCAAGCCCATAATCACTTCTTCTGTCGGAAGCAAATAGGGGGTTTCAATATAAAAATAACGTTTAGCACAACATAAAGCCTTAACCAAGCCTTGCATCATATCATGCCAACCTCCCACCGGATCAGAAGTAACAATCTGAGCCAAAACATTCCCTTGCCATTCCATTTTTGGAAAATATTCGGCAGAAGTAAATAACATTCGGTCTACAAAATACCAATCAGTCAAAAAAGAAGTCTGCAGACCATATACAGCTTTACCTTTAATCCGTACATGAGTATCACGCCATATTCCCCACGAAAGTCCTCTTAAGTAACGTTCAGCTATATTCATTCCGCCAATAAAACCGACCTTACCGTCAATAATCGCTATTTTTCGATGATTACGGTAATTCATCTTACTTGCAAAACGAGGAAAGCGAACTTTCAGAAAACTTTGCACTTCAATGCCTTCACATAACATTTGATCGTAAAACAAAGGATTAACTTTCCAACATCCTACATCATCATACAACAAACGTACCTTTACGCCTGCACGTGCTTTATCTATCAATAAATCACGCAATAAACGTCCAAGCGAATCATCTTCAAAAATATAAAATTGCAAATGAATATGATGTTTAGCCAAACTGATTTCATGCATCAACGCTTGTAGCATACTATAACCATTGGTATAAACATCAACTTGATTACCGTCAAAAGGCAATGCTTTATTAATGCGTAAGAAAAAAGACATTAACAAATTCTTACTCTCCAAGTCCCGGAATGCAACTTGAGCTTGATATTCTGCCATCGGACGCTTATTCAAACGCGAATATCCCTTTTTACTTATCAAATGTTCTTTTCTTGTACTCCTCCCGAAGAAAAAATAAAATATCAAACCTACTAAAGGCAAAAAAAACAAGACCAATATCCAAGCCATTGTTTTTACTGGATTACGATTATCCAAAATGACAACAAAAATTGTGGTTAATATCACTGAAAAATACAGGACATTAAACAAATCTAAAAAAACTTCATTCAAAATAACCGTATCCAACATACCGCCTACTAAAATTACAAACGAGAAAAATGAATGATATCAACAAGTATCGGTTTCATCCCCCCGACAAAACATTCAACCGCAATAACCATCAAAATAAGCCCCATTAAGCGCATCATCACATTATTCCCTGTTTCACCCATTACGCGTACCAATTTGGTTGATAAACATAAGATAAAATAGGTTAGTACATAAACAATCGCAATAATTGCAACCAAAACAATTTTCAATTCCCATGTCGAAGCGTCATCCATTAAAATTATCCCATTTGCAATAGCACCCGGTCCACATAACATCGGAATAGAAAGAGGTGTAATTGAAATATCATTTGCGTACGTCTTTATCTCTTCATCTTTCAATTTTGTATTCGTATACCTAGCCTGCAACATATCATAACCTATTTTTAAAATAATAATTCCCGCAGCTATTCGAAATCCATTCGTCGATATACCGAAGAATTTAAATAAAAATTGTCCGAAGAATGTAAACGCTATTAAAATGATAAATGAAATAATCGTTGCCCGTTTCACTATATGTTTACGCTCCTGATCATCCAATCCATTAGTCATTGTTAAAAAAACAGGCATCGTTCCCAATGGATTTGTCAATGTAAAAAACGAAGTAAAACAAAGTAAAGCATAAGGAATAATCGTATCCATAATAATTTAATTGTTTAGTTAAGCCAAATATAAGAAAAAACATTTATATGCACAAAAAAAGCGCGATAATTACACAATTATATGCTTACTAATCTCATATAAATAAAAAAAGTCCCCGGTATCCAGTCGGATACCGGGGACCCCCACTTAAAACGGCGGCTGCCTACTCTCCCACTTGCGCAGTACCATCGGCGATGCGAAGCTTAACTTCTCTGTTCGGAATGGGAAGAGGTGGAA
>NZ_NFIN01000031.1 GCF_002161765.1 Bacteroides sp. An322
GACTTAGCAGCATATGGCTTTTCTTGCAAATTTAGTGGCTTTCATTCCATTAGAAAAGCTGCACCATCGGACTTAACAGATTTTAGTACATTTATCACCACACAGAGTATATTTATTCATAGTCATTACTCCTTATTATATATTATAAGTTAATCTCGATACCGAGGTTAAAACGACGCACGGTAGGATAAGCGCCATCACCCGAACTGTATCCGGTGTTCGACTCACGGTCATCGGGCATATTGGTCCACATATAAAGGTTATCACCGTTCAAATACAGACGAGCGGAATCAATACCGGCTTTCTTCAACCAATTACCTTTGAAAGTATAAGAAAGCTCCACGTTCTTCAAACGGATATAAGAACCATCGTAATAATAACGCGTTCCATTAGCACCCGTATCACCATACGTGTAAATCGTTGTTCCCCAACGTGGGGTAGGCAAGGTAGCAGTACCGCCCGGAGTCCAATAATCCCCTTCTACGTATGCCACGTGAGCAGTAGAACGGAAAGTCGGGAAGTTTACTACACGGGTCACGTTATTAACGCCATAGAACTGTGCATAAACACTAAAGCCTTTCCATTCCCAATCTACAGATGCACTGTATGTGTTCTGTGGGATAGAAGAGTATTGATAAGGCGCACGGTCATCGTCGTTTATCACACCATCACCATTGAAGTCAACGATATTGTAATCACCTGGCAGCTTATTACCATTATTAGTAGTCCACGCTGTACTACCGATTACATCATCCCATGTAGCAAGGTTACCGTGATCAATGTGTGCATACGCTTGGTCAAGGGCATGCCCTTCACTCCGTAAGTAATACGGTCTCAAAACGGGGTCATCACGGAACTTCACTTCGTTCACTGCATGAGTCATGTTGGCATTCAACCACGCACGCATGCCGTTGGCAAAAGTCTTGTTAAGGCGCAATTCCAATTCATAACCGTGGCTGTCTACCTTACCTGAGTTGATAGCCGGAGGATTCACGCCAAAGTATGAAGGAATCGCACGGCTACTTCCTGCAATCAGAATGTCGGTACGGGAATCGTTGAACACATCGACCGAACCGGCTACCAAGCCGCCGAAAAAGGCATAGTCGATACCGATATTCCGCTTTTCTACGGTTTCCCATGCGATATCGGGATTACCTAACACTGTAGTTTTCCAAAAAGTATACGGAGAATTTGTCGGGCTGACAGTTCCCATGATTGCGTTACCCGAATTGGCAAGCTGATCACGATAAAGGAAACGATTACTCATAGTAAAGCGTTGCCAAGCCGGCACGTAAGAGTCATCACCGACACGTCCCCATGAGGCACGGATTTTCAACATATCAAAAACTTTCAACTTCTTCATGAAACTTTCTTCACTCAACATCCAACCCACGGATACTGAAGGGAAGAAATCGAAACGCTTGTTGGGACCGAATTTTTCAGAACCGTTGTAAGCACCATTAGCTTCGAAGAAATAACGCATATCATAATTATAAGTCAAACGGAACACCCAGTCTTCACGGAAGATAGAGAATACGCTACCTTGAGCTTCTTTCAAACGACTGAACAGACCGAGAGCAGTCACTTCGTGTTTGCCGAAAGTGCGAGCATAATCCAACTGGAGTTGGTAGTACAGTTTACGATAGGTAGAGTTGATATCAGCACTACCAGATTGAGTAATCCAGTAAATCGGGTTTTCTACTTTATCCAAACCCGTTCCAGAGTCTGGGTCGAATTTGTAATCGATTTCGCCGGTCTCAGGGTTCACCCACATCTGTTGCGAGTCATTATTCATGTCTGAAAGACCACGCTGGTTTTCCACAAACGTATAGTCCATGGAGAACATGGCTTTGAACTTTAATCCCGGAGTAACGAACTTCAGGTCTTGGTCTAAGATAAAGTCTGTTGTGATTTTAGAGGTCGTACGCTTTTCGATACCGCCATTAGCCAAAATACGAGCTGAGTTGGGCACATCGGCATCACGCGGAGCATACCATCCCCACATGCCGTTAGAATAAATCGGACGCATGGCATCGGGAGCAGATTTATAAGCAGAAGCCCAAAAAGAAGCATCACTGTCGGACATATTCCAAGGTATCTTACGTTGGGCGTTCGAACCAAAAAGATTGGTAGAAAACGTAGTGGTTTTAGTCAACGTAAAGTCCAAGTTACTACGGACATTGATACGGTTGTAACCAAATCCAGAGTTGTAACCACGACCGTTATCAAAAGTATTAAACAAGTCGCCTTCGTTAGTGAAGTCAGCAGCAGCAAAATATTTCACTACGTCTGTACCACCCGATACGTTGACACTGGTATTGTAAGAGAAGACAGCTTTCTTAAAGAGGACATCTTCCCAATCTACATTCGGGTAGCGGTCCCATTCCTCCGTATTGGCAGGATAACGGTATTTATGAATAACCGCCGGATTGGTATAATTTGCCCAACCATTAGGGTTGAGGCTGCCTCGCGCTCGATAGAATTATTCATTAAATAGAAGGTATCGTATGCATCGTACTTTTCCGGAAGTTTAGAAACCACTTTAGCAGTCATGTTCGCCTTAACCTGTACGTTTGCCTTTCCTTCCTGACCACGTTTAGTAGTAATCAAAATAACGCCATTGGCACCTTTCACACCATAGACTGCGGTAGTGGAAGCATCTTTTAATACAGAAATGCTCGCTACGGACGAAATATCTACCGAACTCATTTCACGTTCTACACCGTCCACCAACACAAGCGGAGCACTGTTGTTCCACGAACTCTTGGTACGGATGATGATTTCGGGGTCTTCTTCACCCGGCATACCGGTAGAAGCGGAAGTGATGACACCCGGCAGGTTACCGGTAAGGGCAGCACCGAGGCTGGTTACACCGGTACGTTCGAGTACCTTACCCGTGGTTTGGGTAATAGAACCAACCACACTGGCTTTTTTCTGCTGACCGTAACCGACTACGACTACTTCTTCCAATACTTCGGAATCATCTTCGAGGGTGATGCTCATTATGCCGTGAGGCTTTACTTTTACTTCTTGTGTCTTCATACCGATGTATGAAATTACAAGCACTGAATTTTCATTGGGCACCGTCAGTTGGAATCTTCCGTCTAAATCTGAGTACCTATTGAATTGTTGCCTTTTACAACAACTGACGCACCAATGACCGTTTCTCCCGTGGCATCGAGGATGACACCTTCCACGGGTATTCCTTGCTGTGCCCATAAAGGCAAGCTACTGAACAGCATCAGTAAAAACAGGAAAGGAATCTTTCGAATGTTACTTTGTCTGTTTTCCATTAATTTTTGTTAGTTTAAAGTTACACATAAATAAATACATCGTGTGTATATCCCTACTCCGGAAACACTACTTAGTGGTGAACCGGCAACGGTCACACTTCAGACTTCATCCATCATTGTAATAAACCATGTTTTTTGCGTTTTTAAAATAAAAAATCTGCTAACCATTAAACTATACAAAGATAAACGAATGTAAACAGAAATGGATTAACATATGATTCACATTGGTTATTTTCTGTTCCATGCCGTATATCTACGTTGCAAATCCATTCAAATTTGTTTCATTGGGCAAAAATTGGTATATTCTTATCCTAAGTTTCACAACAAACGAACCAATTTTGCAAAAAATGATTATCTTCGCAAAGAAAACATAACCGAACGTTTATGAGGACTTTTTTACTATTGATATTGCTAAGTATTATCCCGTCTATTTTTGCACAGAACACCAATTTCATAAGCAACCGGAAAATGGATTGCCAAACCATCAATGTCTGTTGCCAAGATGCCCACAACTTTTTATGGTTTGGGACAGATGAAAGTGGACTGCGCCGTTTTGACGGAACACAATTTGTAACTTACCACCATAGTAATACTGACTCCCTTTCATTAGCGAACGACAAGGTGCTTTCCTTATTAATAGACAACTCAAACCAATTGTGGATAGGAACAGGCAACGGTTTGCAACGCTATGTGTCGGAAAGTGACAATTTTCAGACTGTACGCCTAAACGGAATGAATTTTGGAGGGTATATCACCAGCATTATCCAACGGAAAGACGGAGAAATCCTGTTTGTCGTATCCGGTATGGGGCTTTTCCGCCTTGATACAAAAACCATGACGGGATATAAAGTAGAAACGGCAAACCAAACATGGCACAACCGTTACCTCTACAACCTGTATGAAGACAGCCGGGAACGTTTGTGGTTGGGAACCGACCGGGAAGGATTGATACGCATTGACCTAGACACAAAAGAAGAAAAACTCTACTCTTTGCCTTCTACTACGATAAAAGACATTTCAGAAGATAAGAACGGACAGTTATATATTGTAACAAACTATACAGTCTACCGGCTGGACGAAACTACCGACCGGCTTATGCCTCTCCTTTATCAAGGAAAACAGCAAGACCTTTACTTTACCCGTTCGCTAACAACGACTGACGGAAAGATTGTAATAGGCACAGGCGGAAACGGTTTATTGCAAATATCTTCTAAAGACATGACATTTACGGATTTTCCCCTTTACAATCCGTTTATCAATACCAGCCAAGCCCGAATTACCTGCTTATTCGAGGACCATCAGAAAAACCTTTGGATAGGCAGCCAATACCAAGGCATGTTAATGTATCCCAATATTCCCATGCCTTTTCATTTTACAAACAAGCCAAGCCTATATTCAAAAACGCCTGGAAGAATCGCCGCACTCTATTACGACAAAAAAGGGACGTTGTGGTGTTCGGTAGAAAACGACGGTATCTATCAATTGAATAATGACGAAACAATTGTGAATTACATCGCTGTCCCACACACAGCCGGTGCTATGTATGAAGACAGTGAAGGGACATGCTGGATAGGCGTAAACGGCCAAGGGCTCTACACGTTAAATCCTAAGACAAACCAATTACAATTAAAATACCCTATCAAAGGAGATTATGTCATCAGTAGCCTGACAGAAGACAAACACAAAAACCTATACGTTTCTGTTATGGGCGAAGGCATATTGCGCTATCACTTACCGACAGGTAAATTTCAAATGTTTACCTATCAAACGCCATTAGAAAACCAAGCGGAACTCGTGAATTTCTGGATATCTTATATCTATTGCGATTCGGAAGAAAGATTATGGACTTGCCACCATGGCGGCATCAGCTGTTATGACTTGAAAAAACAGGCTTTTATCAGACTTCCTTTCCGTGAATGGGTGAGAAAAAGCGCCTATTGCATCTTAGAAGACAAAGACCAACAAATATGGATAGGCACACAAGGCGGTTTGTTATGCTATAATCCCCAAACAGAAGAATATCAAGCTTTTACCACAGCACAAGGATTACCTACCAATATTATTTCCAGCATAGCAGAGGACGAAAAAGGAGGATTGTGGTGCAGCACATCGCAAGGCATTGCTTATCTTTCACCCGACCGGCAAAAAATAACCAACTATTATACCGGCAACGGATTGGAAGACAAGACCTATTTAAACGGCTGTTTTGCCCAAGCAGAAAACGGCACTATCTGCTTTGGGGGAGAAAAAGGCATTACCCGCTTTCATCCGACAGACATACACCCTATCCAACAGAACAAGACACTTTGTATTACCGAAATGTTTATCCGCAACCAAAAGGTCACTCGGCAAACCCGTTCTGGAGGCAAACCCGTCATAAAACAAGATATGGTGGATGCCGATTATTTTTACCTTTCCAACACAGACAACAACTTCACTTTCCATGTGTCTACCATGGATTTCAACGATGCCCGAAACGTTATCTATGAATACAAAATAAACGAACTGGAAAAGACCTGGAACCAAACACGTCCGGGAGAAGGGCGCATCTTGTATCCACATTTACCTTCAGGAAATTACACCCTACAAATACGAGCGTATGAAAACAGTGTTTATTCGCCTGTCAAATCGGTAAAAATACACATTGCTTATCCTTGGTATCTAAGCACTTACGCCTATCTGCTCTATTTCATTCTCATTATGGGGGTAGGCTATTTGCTGTATTTGTCCGTCAAACGGAAACAACGTGAAAAAATCGGCGAGATGAAACTGCAGTTTTTTATCAATATCGCTCACGAAATACGCTCTCCGCTTACCCTTATCGTAACTCCATTGGAGAAATTATTGAAACAAGAGCATGATGAAAAGACCCAAAAAGCCTTACTTACTATCCGATACAATGCGAACCGCATCTTGAATTTATTAAACCAACTATTGGATATCCGCCGGATAGACAAAGGACAAATGCAACTGCATTTGGTAGAAACAGACTTACGCACTTTTGTAAACGAACTGCTTGACGTTTTTTATAGCCAGGCACAACAAAAGAACATCCAACTGAATGCCGAAATTGCCGAGAATCTGCCTTCGGTATGGATAGACCCTACTAATTTTGATAAAGTCTTAGTCAATTTATTGACCAATGCATTAAAATACACCTCTGCTGGAGGAGAAATCTGTGTGAGTATACATACCGGTTATGATTCTACCTCGACAGGACCTTTACGCGAATACATCGAACTAACCGTATCAGACACAGGCAGAGGATTGAACGAAAAAGAACTGAAACGGATATTCGAACGTTTCTATCAAAGCGGAACTAACCAAGCTTTTGCCCCGCTCGGATTCGGCATCGGATTAAATCTATGCCAACTCCTAGTCAAACTTCACCACGGAGTAATTTTTGCAGAAAACCGGAAAGACGTTCAAGGAAGCCGCTTTATCGTACGTCTTCCTTTGGGATGTAAACACCTGAAAAAGAAAGAAATTTCGGAAACAGAACCTGTTCATACCGTAAAAAGTCCGGCACAAATCGAATGCGAAATAAGTATTCCCAATAAGACACAAGAAAAAGCAGAGAAACCTCATACGAACTATCGGGTACTTATTATTGATGATGACACAGAACTACGCAATTTTTTAGCAGAGAATCTATCAGCCAATTACCGTATAGATACGGCAATGGACGGAGATGAAGGATATAAAAAAGCTGTCACAGAGCAACCAGACATCATTATTTCGGACGTAATCATGCCTAAGAAAAACGGGCTTCAGATGCTAAAAGAATTAAAGAAAAACGTCAATACCAACCATATTCCTGTCATTCTGCTTACCTCAAAGACGGAATTAGCCAATCGTATGGAAGGGCTGACACAAGGTGCTGACGGATACTTGGGCAAACCTTTCAATATGGAGGAATTGGATACACTTATTATCAACTTAATCACAAACCGTATCCGCCTGCAAAAGAAATATACTGGAATGCAAATACAAGACAACAAAGTCTCTTCTTCTTCAAACACTCCGAATTATAACGAACAATTGATGGAGCGTATCATGAAAGTAATCAATGAAAATCTGATCAATCCTCAACTAAACATAGAGACACTTGCACAAGAAATAGGAATAAGCCGCACCCAACTTTACCGTTCCATGAAAGAAATCACCGGATTGAATCCCAGTGATTTTGTACGTACCATCCGTTTACGCCAAGCAGCAGAATTGCTTAAAGACAAAAACCTTAATATTACACAAGTTGCGTATTCAGTAGGATTCAGCAGCCAAACTCATTTTTCGAGTGCTTTCAAAAAACAATATGGAATTTCACCTACAGAATACAAAGAGAAGCATAAAGAATAAAAGAAGAGGGTAGAGAGGGTGTATCAAAATGAAAGCTAAATTTTATTTTGATACACCCTCATACTTACTTATTCTTTGTAAGCAGGAATTTTCCCGTCACGAGGTAACATCTCCGGTGTAGGACGTTCATAATTGCTGATAGGAAGTTTTACTTTCATCAGTTTTTTCAACTTATATACCGGACGTTCCACATCTTTCGGGAACGGCATTTTCGAGAATGTCTGGAAATAAAGCAAACAAGCATCTTTCCACCATACGGCATCATTTGCCTGAATCTGCAAACGTTCTGCTATCGCATTGTAGCGTTCTGCATCCACATAAGGCTTCATTTCTTTCCATGTCTGACAGAAACTTCGCGTTTCTTTTAGTCCTTGTTCATAATGACGGCACAATTCATCCCAAAGCGTAGCTCCGCTCTTCATTTGATGCTTCCAAGGCACATGATGGAACCAAAGCAAAAACTCTTCCGGACAAGTGTCAATAGAATCAAATTGCTTAGCCAACGACTCCGGATATTGTGCTACAGCATTGCTTCCCGTATGGCTACGGTCAAAACCAAGACCTTCTTTATCAGCTTGATGATAATAAGAAGGCAACCAATCTGGACGAGCACCGGGGATTATACACCAAGGTTCTGGTCCATAATGATGTCCCCAAGCGAAAATATGGTGCAATCCAAGCGGCATCATATAATCTACAACAGCTTCACGGCTACGCATCATCATATCTTCCATTGGACCGGTAAACTTAGTATCTGTAGTGAATGTCTGTTTCAGCCATTCTTGAACAATCGCTTCCGATGTCAGTTCCGGATTCCAAGCCAAACGTCCGAATGCATACCAATTAGCCTGTGCTAAATCATTTCCACACCAATTCGCTTCATCGCCGATATTTGCTACACCCGATACTGCTTGAATGGTATTAGGAGCAACATAATCGAAGAATTCTTTCCACATCGGAGCCAGATATGCCAAATGATTGGAATGTCCCAAATATTCTTGTGTCACTTGAAATTCGACCATCAATGGAGTATGTTTCATTGCACCGAATAAAGGGCTGTACGGTTCACGAGGCTGGAAATCAATCGGACCATTCTTTACCTGTACAATCACGTTGTCAAGGAACTTGCCATCAAGTGGTTGGAATTCCAAATAAGCCTGTTTCGCACGGTCGTTATCCGAAGGGCTGTATACAAATGCACGCCACATCACAATACCACCGTATGGTTTCAAAGCCTCAGCCATCATATTGGCACCTTCGGCATGCGTACGATGATAATCACACGGTCCGGGTTGTCCTTCTGAATTGGCTTTTACCAAAAAGCCCCCGAAATCAGGAATCAAGCTGTAAATTTCCTGTACTTTCGCTTTCCACCATGCAGACACGTTTTTATCGAGCGGGTCAGCTGTAGAAAGTTTTCCTAAAACCATAGGAGAAGCAAAGTTGACCGACAAATACACCTTTATATTATAAGGACGGAAAATATCAGCCAAAACTTTTACTTTCTGCAAATAATCCGTACTCAACATTTCAGGCGATGCATTGACGTTATTCAATACCGTAGCATTAATACCGATAGACGCATTTGCACGAGCGTATGCTTCATAACGTGAAGACACTGTCCCCGGAAGTTCTTCCCATTTCCAAAGCGAATGTCCGGCATAGCCACGCTCAATAGTACCGTCTAAATTATCCCAATGATTCAAAATACGCACATCGTATGCGGGACGTTCACGAATATCAAGCGATGCAATATCTTCACCCATTGCCTGAAGCCTGAGCAAATGATAAGCAGCATAAAGCAAGCCCGCCTCAGAAACAGAACCTAAAACGATATTTTCTCCCGATGTACGGATTGTATATCCTTCACGCCCTAAAGCAACATGTTCCGCATCGCTGAACAACTGCAAAGAAACCGGATTCCCTTTCCAGAATTGTTTCAGTTCAGCTTGGGCTTTATCCAAAACAAGCGAATGCAACAAGCATTCCACTGTTGCATTCGCTGTACCATCTTGGCGTAGCCATAAGCGGCTGCCGTCTTCTGCATGCAGTCCGCTTATGCTTACCAATAAAAATAAACTTACCAGTAATTTCCGTATCATTCGCCTCCTCCATCAATGGTGATAATCTTGCCTTCTGCATCATATTCCAGCTCTACAACCTTCAAGCTACGCAGCCAAGTTTTTCCTCCAGAAGGAACACAGTCGTGATGGAACAAATACCATTTTCCTTTGTATTCCACAATGGCATGATGAGTAGTCCAACCTACAACAGGAGTCAGAATAACGCCTTGATATGTAAACGGTCCGTATGGATTATCGCCAATAGCATAGCAAAGGAAATGCGTATCACCCGTAGAATAAGACAAATAATATTTGCCATTGTATTTATGCATCCACGATGCTTCAAAGAAACGATGAGGGTCACTGGCTTTCAACGGATTGCCATCTTTATCTACAATTAATACAGGACGTGGATCTTCTGCAAATTGCATCATGTCCTCACGCAATTTTACCACACGTCCCGGAATAGCCGGTTCGTCCCCTTCCGGAAGATAAGCACTTTCCAAAGCCTTATTATCCCGATAGCGTTGCAACTGACCGCCCCAAATACCACCGAAATAAATGTAATGAGTTCCATCATCATCGCAGAACACAGCCGGGTCAATGCTATAACTTCCCCACATCGGGTTTGCTTCAGGAATAAACGGACCTTCAGGTTTATCACTGATAGCTACGCCCAAACGGAAAATGTCATTGCGGTCCTTCATCGGGAAATACATATAATATTTACCGTTCTTAAACGCAACGTCGCAATCCCATAACTGGCGTCCTGCCCATGGAATATCTTCTGTCTGTAATACAACTCCATGGTCTACAATCTCACCGTTCATTACATCATCGGTAGAGAATACATGGTAATCTTTCATATTGAAGTGGTCACCGTTATCATTTTCAGGCACACCGCTTTCCCAATCGTGTGAAGGATAGATGTATAATCTTCCGTTAAATACGTGAACCGAAGGGTCTGCCATATAATCATTAGGCACTAAATATCTTGCTTCTTTTTTCATACGTCAAAATTTTTAAGATTATAAATTCACTAATTTCAGTACTTTCCCAATTATTCTGCACTTGGAGTTTCGGCATTTTTCGCTTCTTCTATCACTTCTTTTACCCAAGCTTTCGGTTGATAGTCACGGTCGAAAAGCAACGGATAGTCTTTACGTCCACGGATAGGGAAGCCGTTCTTCCAAGAATCACCATCAGTTACCCCCCAGGCAGTTACACGGTCAACGATATCCGCATGTTTTTCAAACAAATCAAAGAATTGTTTCATACGTGCATTCCATGCTTGAGATACAGAATCGGGCAATGCATCAGGATAGGGATTCAACGCTTTCTTGAAAGCAACAGTATCCGAAATATTTGCTGTACGGGATGCGGTAGGAAGTGCACTCATGTCCCATTCAGTAATCATCACTTTCACTCCTTCATTAGCAAAAGCCAACATACTCTTCTCAAAATCTTCAATTTTCGGATAATCCATACCCATGTGTCCCTGCATACCTACAGCATCAATACGCAAGCCTTTTTCTTTCAAGCTACGGATGAGTTTCACTACACCGTCGCGACGACCCGGATTATCCATACCATAGTCGTTATAATACAATTCAATGGTAGAATCTGCTTCGTGTGCATATTGGAATGCCAACGGAATGAATTCCTCACCTAAGATTTCATAGAATTTGCTCTTGCGGTAGGAACCGTCTTCGATAATAGCTTCGTTTACAACATCCCAACCTTTCAGTTTCCCTTTAAAGTGTTGAACAACCGTAGTGATATGAGTTTTCATACGTTGTTTCAATACCTCTGGAGTGACATTCTTTCCGTTCTTGTCTACACAGAACCACTCCGGACATTGAGAATGCCAAATCAGGCAGTGTCCTGTCATCGTCAGACCATTTTCTTCACCGAATTTCACGAAAGCATCAGCATCCTCGAAAGTAAACTTACCTTCTTCGGGTTGCACTTCTTCCATTTTCATACAGTTTTCCGGAACAATCGCACTAAATTGTGTCTTCACAATATTAGTAGCATTGGTGTCTCTTCCAGCTACTTGATTTACGTTCAATGCTGTACCAATCAAAAATTTATCACCTACAGCGTCTTTCAAAGTCATTTCTTCTACAGGAGCTGTCTTCGGACCTCCGCAAGCTACTGCGAAAGCTGCAACCAACACGGCTGATGCAATGTGTTTCACTTTCATGGGTTTAATCTTTTAAGTTTATAAGTTATTAAATCTATTAATTCTGCTTACTTCTGCGTTCTGCCAATTCGGCTTGCATCTTTTCATTATACTGCTTGGTAATCGGGTAGAAGAACAAAGCAATCACACCTACAAAGAAAGTAGCCGCAGGAATCAAACTTGAAGACAAGATGATGCCATGGATAGCCGTTTCGCTTTGTGCCACACCTACGCCCGATACATAACCGAAACCGGAAAGCAAGAATCCGAGAATAGCACCACCTACACCCAAACCAGCTTTCAATGCAAATACCACACCGGCAAAAGTAAAGCCTGTAGCACGACGGTAATGGATGTATTCCGAATGGTCGGCAACATCAGCAATCATTGCCCAAAGCAACGGAACAGTAGGAGCGTATGCCAAACTCTTCAAGAAGTTCAAAATGAACATCAATTCGATATTATCTTTAGCCGGGAAGTAGAACATAGCGGTAAAGATAGCCGTCAAAGCCAAACATACAATAAAAGTATTCTTCTTTCCGTACTTGTTGGCAAGGAAATTAGAAAGAAGAATCACACCAAAGAACTGAACCAGTGCACCCAACATATTGAATACACCAAAACCAACCTCGTATGCCTTGTCAGGTGAACTTACAATCAACCCGAAAGCATTTAATATATGATAACCTATTGAATCTTGCGCTTCAGCAGATACCAATCCCAAACGGTCTAAGAATGCAAACAAGGCACCTGCATCTACATAATGTTCGAAATAATAGTTCATGGCACTTCCCCACATAGCAAGTGTAATAAACACGAATAAAGTCAATACAAACATCGCACGCCAAGGAATACTTCCGAAAATATGCTTAATATCTTCACGGATATTAGTCTTCTGACCGGCAGGCGGGGTAATACGCTCTTTAGCTGAAAATGCCGCAATAGCAAGGAAAATAAATCCGACTACTGCAAACAAAGAAATCGTACATAGCCAGCCGTGACCTTTATCTCCATCAGTAGAGAACTTGCTTACCAAAGGCAATGTCAAACCTTGAACTACGAACTGACCGATAGTAGAGAAAATGAAACGTACAGAAGTAATGCTTGTACGTTCTTTAATATCAGCAGACATTACACCGCCCAAAGATGAATAAGGAGTGTTGTTAAATGAATACATAGTCATCAACAACGTATAAGAAATTGTTGCATACAAAGCAACTAACCCTTTGTCTTCAATACCCGGATTATAGAACGCCAACACATAGAATACCATAAAAGGTATTGCTGTCCATAATACCCATGGACGATATTTTCCCCATTTAGTTTGTGTACGGTCGGATAAAATTCCTACTGTAGGATCTACAAAGGCATCTACAATACGCGCTACCAACATAACGGTTCCCGCTATGGCGCCTTCCAGACCGAATACATCGGTATAAAACTTCGTTTGATAAATCATCATCATCTGGAACACAAGGTTCGCAGAGCAGTCTCCTAATCCATAACCGATTTTCTCGGCCATTGAGACTTTTTGATTTGATAGTGTACTCATGATATGTTAGGTTTTAGTTTTAAGTTTTCTATATATAATAAGGTGAAAAGTTTAAGCAGGATAAAGCAAAAAATATCTTTGCCTCGCCCATCACGGCGAAGCAAAGACAAAATAATTAAACTAACCCTAACTTAATATCCAACCTTTTTATTCTTGTTTTCATAATACAGACTTTCTTTTTTACTACAATGCAAATGTAAAGAAAGTTACATAAAAAACGATACGAATTTGATTCAAAAATTATTCTGCATGATACATTTCACCTTTCATTTGTTACAAACATTATCAAGTATGTTACATTTTATGATATAAAACATAAAAGAGCATTTTTCTCTTTACTTTTTAATGCCAAATTCCCGACATATCTTCAAGACTTTACTGGGATATCCAAATCTGAACAATTATCGTTAAAACTGACACGTTTATGAACAAATCTATTTCACATCCTTAATGCAAATATTCTCTAAAAGCAGACCATACATTAAATCTTTTTTTATCTTTGCTAGTATATTTGCATTTAGTAAGAACAATTGAAACATGAAAGACACATGAATAAATGGATTAAATGGGGTATTGTAGTTCTCGTGGTAATCGGGTTGACCATTTTAGGCGTCCGTACGTTTACGCCGCGGGAAAATGAAGAATTAAGCAAGGTAGAAAAGGAAATGCCTTCGGATAAGAAACAGATTTTGAATGTAAACGCGCAAATCGTCCGTCCGCACATCTTGACCGATAAACTTTTCGTGAGCGGCAAGCTGATTCCCGATGAAGAGGTAGACCTTTCTTTTGAGACTTCGGGCAAGATAGTGGATATTAATTTCCAAGAGGGAACAATGGTGAGCGAAGGGCAATTGCTTGCGAAGGTAAATGATAGCCAGCTTCAAGCCCAACTGGCACGTCTGGAGGCACAGATGCCTTTGGCAGAAGACCGTGTGTTCCGCCAAAACGCCTTGCTCCAGCGCGATGCTGTAAGTAAAGAGGCTTACGAGCAGGTGAAAACCGAACTTGCCACTCTCCATGCCGATATAGAAAACGTGCGTGCCACGATTGACATGACCGAGCTTCGCGCTCCTTTCGACGGGGTCATCGGTCTGCGTCAGGTAAGTATGGGTGCATACGCCTCGCCCACGACCGTTATCGCCAAATTAACGAAAATCAAGCCGATTAAAGTGGAGTTTGCCGTACCCGAACGCTATGCGCGCAAGATAAGGAAAGGCACGAAACTTTCGTTCAAGGTAGAAGGGCATTTGGATGCCTTTGAAGCGGAAGTGTATGCCATGGAATCAAGCATCGACCCCGAAACCCATGCCTTGACCGTGCGGGCGATTTATCCGAACACCCGCGCCGAATTGCTTCCGGGACGTTATGCCGATGTTGAGTTGCGCCAAAGCGAAATACAGGATGCCATTGCTATCCCTTCGGAAGCCATTGTGCCCGAAATGGGACAGAACAAGGTATTCGTTTACCGTTCGGGAGTAGCGATGCCCGTCGATGTGGAAATAGGCATCCGCACCGAAGCCGAAGTGCAAATACTCCGAGGTTTGGCAGCAGGAGACACCATTCTGACTTCCGGTACCTTGCAACTCCGCACGGGAATGCCTGTTAAATTGGATAACATCAACTAAATCCCGCCTGCCTTATGAACATTTCCGAACTCAGCATCCGCAGGCCGGTACTTGCTACCGTACTTACCATTATCATCCTGCTTTTCGGGTTGATAGGCTACACCACTTTGGGCGTACGCGAATATCCTTCGGTAGATAATCCGATTATTTCCGTGACGTGTAGTTATTCGGGAGCTAATGCCGATGTCATCGAGAATCAGATAACCGAGCCTTTGGAACAGAACATCAACGGTATTCCGGGCATCCGTTCGCTCTCCAGCGTGAGCCAGCAAGGGCAGAGCCGCATCACCGTAGAGTTTGAACTATCGGTCGACCTGGAAACAGCGGCGAATGACGTGCGCGATAAGGTTTCGCGTGCCCAGCGTTACCTTCCCCGCGATTGCGACCCTCCTACAGTTTCAAAAGCCGATGCCGATGCCAGCCCTATCCTAATGGTAGCTATCCAGAGCAATAACCGCTCGCTTTTGGAACTGAGCGAGATAGCCGACCTCACCGTAAAAGAACAACTTCAGACCATTTCCGATGTAAGTAGCGTGTCGATATGGGGAGAGAAGCGTTATTCGATGCGCTTGTGGCTCGACCCTGTGAAAATGGCGGGGTATGGCATTACGCCCGTCGATGTGAAGAGCGCAATGGATAACGAGAATGTGGAATTGCCTTCGGGTAGCATTGAAGGGAATACCGTGGAACTGACTTTACGCACCATGGGGCAAATGCATACCGCCGATGAGTTTAATAATGTGGTCATCAAGGAAGTAGACGGGCAGGTCATCCGCCTGAGCGACATCGGTTATGCCGAATTGGGTGCCGCCGACATCAAGAGTTACATGAAAATGAACGGGGTGCCGATGGTAGGCGTAGTGGTTATTCCCCAACCCGGTGCAAACCACATCGAGATAGCTGATGCCGTATATGAGCGTATGGAGCAAATGGAAAAAGACTTACCCGATGATGTGGAATACACCTACGGATTCGACAATACCCGCTTCATCCGCGCCTCTATCGCCGAAGTGGAAAGCACGGTGTACGAAGCCTTCTTCTTGGTGATTGTCATCATCTTCCTTTTCTTGCGCGACTGGCGCGTAACCTTGATTCCGATTATTGTGATTCCGGTTTCGCTCATCGGTGCGTTCTTCATCATGTACGTAGCTGGGTTCTCTATCAACGTATTGACCATGTTGGCGGTGGTGCTTTCGGTGGGACTGGTGGTAGACGATGCCATTGTGATGACCGAAAATATCTACATCCGCATCGAGCAGGGCATGGAGCCTTTCGAAGCGGGCATCGAAGGGGCAAAAGAAATCTTCTTTGCCGTGGTGTCTACTACCATTACCCTCGTTGCGGTATTCCTTCCTATCGTGTTCATGGAAGGTACCAGCGGGCGTCTGTTCCGCGAATTTAGCTTTGTTGTGGCTGGTTCGGTGCTTATCTCCGCTTTTGCCGCCCTCACCTTTACTCCGATGCTTGCCACCAAACTTTTGAAGAAACGTGAAAAACAAAGCTGGTTCTACCGCAAGACCGAACCGTTCTTTGAAGGGATGAATTATTGGTATTCCCAAGGACTGAGCGCATTTTTGAAACACAGATATTGGGCAATTGTATTCACCTTAGTCACATTAGTACTTATCGGGGTGCTTTGGACGCATATCCCGGCAGAAATGGCTCCTTTGGAAGACCGTTCGAAAATCACTATCAATACCCGTGGGGCAGAAGGCGCAAGTTACGAGTATATCCGCGATTATACCGAAGATATCAATTTGCTGGTCGATTCGCTCATCCCTGATGCCGAAGCCGTAACCGCCCGTGTATCGAGCGGAAGCGGAAATATCCAGATTACCTTGAAGGATATCAGCGAGCGTGATTATAGCCAAATGGAAGTGGCGGAACAGCTTTCGCAAGCCATTAAGACCAAGACCAAGGCACGTGCTTTCGTGCAACAACAATCCTCGTTCGGAGGGCGAAGGAGCAGTATGCCCGTACAATACGTGCTTCAGGCAGTAAGCATCGAGAAACTGGAAAAAGTATTGCCTGCTTTCTTAAACAAGGTGTATGATAATCCGACTTTCCAAATGGCGGATGTCGACTTGAAGTTCAGTAGTCCTGAAATGCAGGTCAACATCAACCGCGATAAGGCTGGAACCATGGGCGTGAGTGTGCGCGACATTGCCGAAACCCTGCAATACGGGTTGAGCGGCCAGCGCATGGGCTATTTTTATATGAACGGCAAGCAATACGAGATATTGGGACAAATCAACCGCCAGCAGCGCAACCAGCCTGCTAACATCCGCTCCATTTATATAAGGAGTGACAAAGGCGAGATGATTCAACTGGATAACCTCGTAGAGTTTGTGGAATCCATCACTCCGCCCAAACTTTATCACTACAACCGTTTTATCTCAGCTACGGTATCGGCTGGGCTTGCTGAAGGAAAGACCATCGGGCAAGGATTGGACGAAATGGACAAGATTGCCGCCGAAACCTTAGACGAAACCTTCCGCACCGCACTTTCGGGCGACTCGAAAGACTATCGGGAAAGTTCGTCCAGCTTGATGTTTGCCTTCATCTTGGCGTTGGCATTGATTTACCTGATTCTTGCGGCACAGTTCGAGAGTTTCAAAGACCCGCTCATTATTATGCTCACCGTACCTCTTGCCATTGCTGGAGCGTTGATATTCATGTATTTCGGCGATATCACGATGAACATCTTCAGCCAAATCGGCATCATTATGCTCATCGGCTTGGTGGCAAAGAACGGTATCTTAATTGTGGAGTTCGCCAACCAGAAGCAGGAGGCGGGAGAGGACAAGATGCAAGCCATCCGTGATGCCGCCCTGCAACGCTTGCGCCCCATCCTGATGACTAGTGCCGCCACGGTGTTGGGACTTATCCCCTTGGCTTTTGCTACCGGCGAAGGCGCCAACCAACGTATCGCCATGGGTACGGCAGTAGTAGGAGGCATGTTGGTATCTACTTTCCTTACCATGTTCATCGTACCTGCTATTTATTCATATATATCTACAGACCGAAATAAAACAAAGAACGTATGAAACAGATTCTCATCCTGATAGTAACCGTCTTTGCCACGCTTCCCCTTCGTGCGCAATACGAATACACTTTGCAGCAATGCTTGGAAGAAGGCTTGCTGAATAACTATTCGCTCCGAATCTCGCGCAACGAAGAACAAATCAGCAAAAACAATGCCACTTTAGGCAATGCGGGCTATCTGCCTACGGTAGACTTCACCGCGGGATATACCGGCGACTTAAACAGTTCCGATTCGAAACTCCGTGCCGATGGAAGTACGGCATCCGAACGCAACGTACTCGACCATACCCTTGATACGGGGATTGACTTGAACTGGACTATCTTCGACGGCTTCAACATCTCTACCACCTACAAGCAATTGCAGGAACTGGAGCGTCAAGGAGCCACCAACACGCGGATTGCGATAGAAGATTTCATCGCTACCCTTACCGCCGAGTATTACAACTACATCCAGCAGGAAATCCGTCTGAAGAACTTCCGCTATGCTGTATCGCTCTCGAAAGAACGTTTGCGCATCGTGGAGGAGCGGTATCACATCGGGAATTTTTCGCGTTTAGATTACCAGCAAGCCATGGTGGATTTCAATGCCGATAGTGCCCAATACATGAAGCAGCAGGAACTGGTACACACTTCGCGCATCAACCTCAATGAACTGATGGCGAATAAAGACGTAGACCGCCCCATTCGGGTGCGTGATTCGGTTATCGACCTAAACCGTATCTTGGATTTCGACGAGCTGTGGAATGCCACCTTGAATACCAATGCCAACTTGCTTCATGCCGACCAAAACACGATCTTGGCTCAGCTGGACTACAAAAAAGTGCTCTCGCGCAATTATCCTTACCTGCGCTTGAATGCGGGCTACGGCTATACCTTTAATAAATACGATGTGAATGCCACCCGTCAACGGAGCAATTGGGGATTTAGCGGAGGCATTACCATTGGTTTCAATATCTTCGACGGAAACCGCAAGCGCGAGAAGCGTAATGCCAGCCTTGCTATCCGCAATGCCCAATTGGAGCGTGAACAGGTGGAGCAAGCCCTCCGTGCCGACTTGAGCAACCTGTGGCAGGCATACCGCAACAACATCCGCCTGCTCCACTTGGAACGCGAAAACCTCATAGCTGCCAAAGAGAACCACGAGATAGCCAAAGAGCGTTATCTGCTGGGCGACTTGTCTGGAATCGAAATGCGTGAAGCCCAGAAAAGCCTTCTTGATGCCGAAGAACGCATCCTCTCCGCCGAGTATGACACGAAGATGTGCGAAATCTCCTTGTTGCAACTGAGCGGAAAGGTAACCGTATACCTCTCGAAATAAATTATATAGTGAAGAGGCTGTCTCAAAATGGTAATTGAGTATCAAAAAGTAATGTCATTCTGAACGAAGTGAAGAAACAACGTTCGACGAAGTCAATCTCGTGTGCATCAGCTTGTGTTTTCAAGATCCTTCACTACGTTCAGGATGACAAAATGAAAGCTAATTTCTATTTTGAGACAGCCTCTTCATTTTTTCCTCTTTCATTTATTACACAATCTGCCGGAGCTTTGATATTCTCATCTAACGTTACCGACCCGATACTGTCTGCGATAATATATCCTGAAGCTGGATTCTTAATGTTCGTAATGGCACCACATATATCTGCTTTCAGTGTCGAATATTCAAAAGCACGATCACACGCCGGATCAAACGTACAATTCTCTAAAACAAGATCATGTGCATAACATAAAGGTTGTTCCCCTGAAATGTGGCAATTCACCAACCTAAGATTCTTTGAATGCCAGCCCAAGTATTCCCCGTTCAGTTCCGAATCATAAATTGTCACATTCTCCACTTCCCAGAACGCATCTTTCGTGGTAATCTTTGCATGATGTATTTCCACGTTTTTCACGTATTGGAACACATATTTGCTGTCACTTTCCAATCCGTCTACATAAATGTCATTACTGAACATAAAAGGATATGTCCCGTCATGCAATTTCAAATCCTTCACACGAATTCGATTACAACGCCAAAAGACTTCGTCTGCATCATTCATCTGCACATTTTCGATATCAATATCATTCATTTCACGGAACATCTTAGGTGCATCTATCACCGTATTCTTCATTGTCAGATGATCAGAATACCAAAGTGCAGAACGCCCACCTACGGCAAAATAGCAATCCTCTATAGTAAATCCATGTACATGCCAAAACGGATAGTTCCCTTCAAAACGACACCGCGTAGCAACAATATTGCTACATTCTTTAATGGCAGATTCTCCGGCAAGTATCGTTACATTATCCAAATGTAAATCGTGTGAACCGAACAGAGGGCGTTCGCCTCCAAACTCTTTGTCCTTAATCAGTTGCATATTCATTTTGTATAGTGTTTAATCGTTTTTTATTTACGATACAAAAATACAGAAAAAACTTCATTCCGTTTGTGAAAGAATTACAGAAGATATTACCCAAATTACGTATAATTTTTACGCATACGGCTTCATCGGCTTACGAAGCAGGCTTCATCGGCTGATGAACCTAAGTCCATCAGCCGATGAAGCCTGCTTCGTTTAAATGGTCAACACTGCTTCAATTTTTCTTGCAACTGTACAGCCGGGATTCCCAACTCTATAGCACGCCTATATGACTGACGTGCTTTGCTTTTTTCTTTCTGCTGCAAATAGATATCACCCATCATTACATAAATATCGGCATCCTCAGGTTCTAATGCGGAAGCGGCTTCAAGATCGATTAACGCAGCATCGGCAAAACCTTGCTCCAACTCAATATTAGCCCGCATTTTCAAGAGTGAGGCGTCTTGAGGATATTCTTCCACAAGCAAGTTCAGGCGGTCGCGGGCAGCGATGTATTTGCCTTCCTTTTGGTCGAGCATCACCAATCCAATGCGTGCGGACTTGTTCTTCATATCCTTCTCCAGCAAGACATTATAATCGATTCGGGCTTCCTTGTACTGACGCCGTTGCATGTAGATGTAAGCCCGAAACAGGCGGGCTTCTTTCTCTTCGGGTATCAGGTCGATGACGTTACAATAATCGATATATGCCTTTTCTTCCATGCCTTGCTCTAAATAGAGCGCAGCCCGGTTGAGAAGAATCGCCGTTGCGTAGGGAGTGATGTTGAGTGCCATGGTATAAGCCTCTATCGCCTCTTCCACTTTTCCTTGGCGTTTCAACACGGTGCCCAGATTGGAGAAAAGCAGGGCATTACGTGCATTCTTGGGGTCGAGCCTCAAGGCTTCCCGGAAAAGCTGCTCGGCACGCACCAGACTGTCCTGTTGTGCACAAGCCATCGCTTCTTCCACTAACTTGTTATAATCTTGGGCGGAAAGCCTGAAAGAACATAAGCAACACAATGCAATGAGTATCAGTTTTCGTTTCATGCTTGCTGATGTTTTAATGGCACACAGACGACACAGATATACACTGAGGAACACAGATTTATTTTTTCTATGCAGAACACGGCGCAGCTAAAAAATTTTATCTGTGTAAATCTATGTCCTTCTGTGTCATCTGTGTGCTATAAAAGCGTTACGCTTCTTTGATGTAATTCACAATCCACTCGCCTACTTCCTTAGTGCCGTACTTGGCTCCGCCTTCTACCTGAATCTCAGGCGTGCGCACACAAGCGTCTAAAGAAGCATCTACGGCACGGCGAATCAAGGCACCTTCTTCCTTGCAATCGAAATGCTCAAACAACATAGCAACGGAAAGGATTTGTGCCAACGGATTGGCAATATTTAAGCCCTTCGCCTGCGGCCACGAACCATGGATAGGCTCGAATACCGGAGTGCTTTCGCCCGTGGAAGCCGAAGGAAGCAAGCCCATCGAACCGCTGATGCACGAGCCTTCATCGGTCAGGATATCGCCAAAAGTGTTTTCAGTCACCATAACATCGAAGAACTTCGGTTCCTGAATCATACGCATGGCGGCATTGTCGACATACATATAATCGGTGGTCACTTCGGGATACTGCGGAGCCATCTCCTGCGCAATCTGACGCCACAAGCGGGAAGAAGCCAACACGTTCGCTTTATCGACTACGGTGAGATGCTTGCGGCGTTTCATAGCATACTCAAAACCTACCCGAAGGATGCGTTCAATTTCGGGACGGGTATAATAATTGGTATCGTATGCCTTGTCATTGTCCTGGTATTTCTCGCCGAAATACATACCTCCGGTCAGTTCGCGGATGCAAAGGAAATCGGCTCCATCCACCAATTCGGCACGCAAAGGAGACTTATGCAACAAGCATTTGAAGGTCTGCACCGGACGGATGTTGGCAAACAATCCTAACTTCTTGCGCATCGCCAACAAGCCTTGCTCGGGACGCACCTTTGCCGTAGGGTCATTATCAAATTTCGGGTCGCCTACCGCCGAGAACAAAACCGCATCGGCTTCCTGACACACCCGGAAAGTCTCTTCAGGAAACGGGTCGCCCACCTTATCAATGGCATCCGCACCGCAAATGGCATATTCATAACTTACTTTATGTCCGAACTTCTCACAAACGGCGGTCATGACATTGACTCCCTGAACAGATATTTCGGGACCAATGCCATCGCCTGCTAATACTGCAATTTTAAAATCCATACTAATTATTCTTCGATTATATTCAACATTTTAATGGTCGCTTTGATAGCCGCTTCCGTCTGGTCGGCATCCAAGCCACGGGTACGAAACTCACGATTATCGTAATTCCACGTGATAACGGTCTGCACGAAGGCATCGGTGCGTCCGCCGGGCGGAATAGTCACGGCATAATTGGTCAGCATCGGGAACTTGCGCTGCAACGTTCCCTTGTATATCTTACGCAAGGCACGTACAAAGGCATCGTACTGACCGTCTCCGGACGAACTTTCCTGATACACTTTCCCATTGATTTCGATACTCAATGTCGCCATCGGCTTTAGCCCTTGGGCAAGAGTAACGAAATAACTCAAGAGCTTCACCTTGTTTTGCGCCCCGTCGTGCTTCAGTACATCACTGATGATGTAGGGCAAATCTTCTTGCGTGACTAACTCTTTCCGGTCGCCCAACTCAATGATACGCTCGGTGACTTTTCGCATCGAATCCTCGTCCAGTTCCAAGCCCAAGCTTTCCAAATTCTTGCGGATATTCGCCTTGCCCGAAGTCTTTCCCAACGCATACTCACGTACCCGTCCAAAACGTTCGGGAAGCAAATCGTTGCAATACAAGTTATTCTTGTTATCTCCGTCGGCATGCACGCCCGCCACTTGTGTAAAGACACTTTCGCCTACAATCGGCTTATTGGCTGGAATGGTCATGCCCGAATACGACTCGACCACCCGACTCACATCATTCAAACGGCTTTCATCGATATTGGTCACGGCATGAAAATGGTCTTTCAAGATAGCCTGCACACTAGCAAGGGGCGCATTCCCTGCCCGTTCGCCCAATCCATTGATAGTGGTATGAAGCCCCTTCACCCCGCTCAGCACAGCCGCCAGCACATTGCTCACGGCAAGGTCGTAATCGTTGTGCGCATGAAAGTCGAAATGCAAATCGGGATAGCGTTTCTTCATCTTCCGCATATACTCGATGACCTGCAAGGGATTGAGGATGCCCAAAGTATCGGGCAACATAAACCGCCTGATACCTGTATCTTTCAATCCGTCTACCAAGCCAAAGACATAATCGGGCGAATCTTTCATGCCACTGCTCCAATCCTCTAAATAGAGATTGACATCCATATCGCGTTCGTGAGCGTAACCGACCACCGCCCGGATATCTTCCAAATGCTCTTCGAGCGTTTTCTTCAATTGATAAGTGCAATGCCGCTCCGAACCTTTTGCTAAAAGGTTGATGACCCGGCATCCGGCATCGTGTATCCAGTCGACCGACACATGTCCGTCGACAAAACCTAACACCTCAACCCGTGGGAGCATATTCCGCCGTGCCGCCCAGTCACATATCATCCTTACGGCACTGAACTCCCCTTCGGACACCCGTGCCGAAGCCACCTCCACGCGGTCTACTTTCAGGTCTTCGAGCAACAATCGGGCAATCATTAATTTTTCATGGGGCACGAACGATACGCCGCTGGTCTGCTCACCGTCGCGAAGCGTTGTGTCCATGATTTCTATTCTCGGATGATTTTCCATATTATTAAAAAACATAAACGCAGAGACGCAAAAGCGCAGAGTTTCTATTTTTAGGGAGAGCAAAGAGCGCGAGAGAATTAAAAGTTAGAAAATTTTAATTTAAAGGACTCCGTGTCCTCATGTCTTCTCAAATTATATTCTCTGCGTCTTTGCGTCTCTGCGTTGAATAAATCCTAACGTTATCTATGTGCCATTGATTCGTAAGCCTCAATTTTATCCTTGTTCTCCACAAGGAAATCAATGTCGTCGAGACCGTTCATCAGACAATGCTTCTTATAGGCGTTGATTTCGAATGTTTCCGATTTACCTGTTGCCTTGTTGGTTATGGTTTGAGCAGGAACATTCACTTCCACTTCTGTTTTGGGGTCGGCGAAAATCGAATCGAACAATTCTTTCAAGAAACCTTCGCTGACCACTACGGGAAGCACAAAATTGTTCAGCTCGTTGTTCTTATGAATATCGGCAAAGAAGCTGGACACCACGACACGGAAACCATAACCGGCTATCGCCCATGCGGCATGTTCACGGCTGGAGCCGCTTCCAAAATTCTTTCCTGCCACCAAGATTTGCCCGCTATACATCGGATTGTTCAACACAAAATCTTTGTTTACCGAACCATCGGGGTTGTATCTCCAGTCGCGGAACAGGTTATCTCCAAAAAACTTTTCATCGCGTGTAGTTGCCTTTAAGAAGCGTGCCGGGATAATCTGGTCGGTATCGACATTCTCTAACGGCAAGGGAACGCATGTACTGGTAATTATATCAAATTTCTGTTTCATAATTCATCTTTACATTAATGTTCTCGGATCTGTTATCACTCCCGTTACAGCTGCGGCGGCTGCGGTTAATGGGCTTGCCAATAAAGTGCGTGAGCCCGGACCTTGACGTCCCTCGAAATTACGATTGCTGGTAGAAACGGCATACTTCCCAGCGGGAATCTTATCATCATTCATCGCCAAGCAAGCCGAACATCCCGGTTGGCGGATAGCGAAACCGGCTTCTTCGAGTATCTTATCCAAACCTTCTTCACGGATTTGTGCATCTACCATCCACGAACCTGGAACGAGCCATGCCGTAATGTTCCCGGCTTTCTTACGTCCTTTCACAATGGAAGCAAAAGCACGGAAATCCTCGATACGCCCGTTGGTGCACGCACCCAAGAAAACATAATCGACCGGCTTGCCCAACAAAGATTCACCGGGTTGGAAACCCATATAAAGCATCGACTTCTCGAATGAACTTTTTTCGACTTCGCTCATGCCTTCGGTAGTAGGAATGTGGTCCGTAATTGCCATCCCCATGCCCGGATTGGTTCCGTAGGTAATCATCGGCTGGATATCGGCGGCATCGAAACATACTTCCTTATCAAATACCGCATCCTCATCGCTCTTCAAGGTCTTCCAATAAGCAACCGCCTTGTCCCACTCTTCTCCTTTCGGAGCATATTCACGTCCCTTGATGTATTCGAAAGTCACTTCATCAGGGGCAATCATTCCCCCACGCGCACCCATTTCGATACTCAGATTACACAACGTAAGGCGTCCCTCCATCGTCAGGCTCCGAATGGCTTCGCCGGCATATTCTACAAAATATCCCGTAGCACCGCTGGTGGTCATTTTCGACATCATATACAATGCCACATCCTTAGCCGTCACACCTTTGCCCAATTTTCCGTCTATCGTAATCCGCATGGTTTTCGGACGTGCCTGCAAAATACATTGCGAAGCCATCACCATTTCTACCTCGCTGGTTCCGATACCAAAAGCAACAGCTCCCATGGCACCATGCGTGGATGTATGGGAATCGCCACACACAATGGTCATGCCCGGCAATGTCAGTCCCCGTTCGGGACCCACCACGTGAATAATGCCATTCCGTTTGTCCATCATTCCAAAATGAGTCAATCCGAAATCAGCCGCATTCTTTGCCAAAGCATCCACCTGCGCCTTTGAAACCGGATCCTCAATGGGCTTATCCTGATCGTGCGTCGGCGTATTGTGATCGGGCATACAATAAATCTTTTCGGGACGAAAACATTTCAATCCCCGTGCCCGCATCCCTGCAAAAGCCTGCGGACTGGTCACTTCATGGCAATAGAGACGGTCGATGTATAATTGCGTAGGTCCGTCTTCTACTTTCTGCACAACATGTGCATCCCAAATCTTATCAAATAATGTATTAGCCATATTCTTTTTACCTTATCTTATTTTCTAAATTTATTAATACAATCGATGTAAGCCTCTACCGAAGCCGCAATGATATCGGTATTAGCACCAAAGCCGTAATACATCTGCCCGTCGTATTCCACCTGCATGTGTACCTTACCCACATCATCACTACCCTTGCTAATAGCTTGAATCGTAAACTCTTTCAATGTCATCTGACGCTTAATGATTTGCTTTACTGCCTTGATTGCAGCATCTACCGGCCCGTTTCCAGTAGCGGCTGCCTCGAAATGCTCGCCCGAAATATTCAATCCCAGACTTGCCACTGAGCGTACTCCCACCCCGCTGGTCACCTGAAGGTATTCCAATTTGATGTGATGGTTGACATTGCGGTCGGCACCGGCTATCACCATAATGTCATCATCGGTAATGTCTTTCTTCTTATCGGCAAGCTTCAAGAAATCTTCGTAAACCTTATCCAGTTTCTCTTGACTCATCTCTACGCCTAATACATGCAAACGATGTTTCAATGCCGCACGTCCACTTCGGGCGGTCAATACAATTGCATTATCATCGATACCTACATCCTTCGGGTCAATGATTTCGTAGGTCTGCACATTCTTCAACACGCCGTCCTGATGAATACCCGAAGAATGGGCAAACGCATTCCGCCCTACAATTGCCTTATTGGGCTGTACCGGCATATTCATCAGGCTGGAAACCATACGGCTGGTAGGATAAATCTTTTGAGTATTGATATTGGTATCGATATTCAAATGCTTGTGACAACGCAAAATCATAGCCACCTCTTCGAGAGCAGTATTTCCGGCGCGCTCGCCGATACCGTCAATGGTCACTTCTACCTGACGGGCGCCATTCAATACCCCACTGATGGTATTTGCCGTAGCCATACCCAAATCGTTGTGGCAATGGGTCGAGATAATCGCTTTGTCGATGCCGTCTACATGGTCTACCAAATATTTAATCTTCGCACCATATTCATCCGGAAGGCAATATCCCGTCGTATCGGGAATATTCACTACAGTAGCCCCCGCTTTGATAACGGCTTCGATTACCCGTGCAAGGTATTCATTATCAGTACGTCCGGCATCTTCGGCATAAAACTCTACATCATCCACATACCTGCGAGCATACTTAACGGCGGCAACGGCACGCTCGATGATTTCCTCACGGGTAGAATTGAATTTATATTTAATATGAGAGTCGGAAGTCCCGATTCCAGTATGAATACGCTTGCGTTTCGCATACTTCAATGCTTCTGCCGCTACATCAATATCCTTTTGCACGGCACGGGTCAATGCACAAATAGTAGGCCACGTAACAGCTTTGGATATTTCTATCACCGAATTAAAATCTCCCGGACTGGAGACGGGAAAACCTGCCTCAATCACATCTACGCCTAACGCTTCCAATTGTTTTGCCACTTGAATCTTTTCAACGGTATTCAACTGGCATCCGGGAACTTGTTCCCCATCGCGTAAGGTCGTGTCAAAAATAAACAATCTTTCACTCATAGTCTATTGTTTTTTATATTGTCCTATCAAAAAAAAGCCTTTCGCACAGGGAAGTGAGAAAGGCTTTCGAAATATCTATCATTTTATTGTTCCTACATTTACGCACACGCCCCACTTCCCATTGGCTTCACCAATAGAATAATCAGACCGTATAGCAAAATATGTATAAACAATGTATTCATCTTCTTTTTCTTTTATTTTCCGGATGCAAAGGTAGACATTATTTCGATAAAACAAAATAGAATGAAAGTTTTTTAATCATTTTAGCTACAAATTTATACTTAAACATTCATTTTAAGCGCAATTCATATAAACAAGCTTCCACTTCTGCACCGCTTCCCATGTGTTTTCCCATGTCATCGGACAATTTTACGCATTCACGCCATTCCTGATTCACATTCATCTTACAACGCGATAGTTTCATCACTATATTCGAAGGGGTATATCCCGTGTCATTCGTTAGATTCGTACCAATACCAAACGAACAACGGATTTTGCCTTGGCAATATTCAAAAAGCCGAAGTGCTTTCTCAAAATCAAGTGCATTACTGAAAATTATAGTCTTTGTAGTAGGATCAATCCCCAGTTCTTTATATCGGTTAATCAACCTGTCGGTAAATTCAAATTCATTCCCCGAATCACACCGCACACCATCGAACAGTTTCGCCTGCTTCCTACTAATATTGGATAAGAAAGAATCAGAAGTATACGTATCCGAAAGAGCTGTCCCCAAATCACCGTCATACACATTTACCCAATTCTCCAATGCCATATAATTGGCATGCTTATAACCGAACTGAGCACCATGGAACATAAACCATTCGTGCGGATGTGTCCCCATCGGGCGCATATCATACTTCATCGCTAAATAACAATTGGAAGTACCTGTACAATAATGCGCATATTCTTTCAAATAAGAAACAACCGTCTCGTGCACATCAAACGAAAAACGTCGACGTGTACCAAATTCAGAAAAAGGAATATGATGTTCATTCGACAATTCAACTTTACCTGCCAATCGATCTATAATCACCTGCCGATCTGGTATACGGTTTAAGAACTGATTTTTAATTTCAGAAATAATAGCTAACAAAGGAACTTCGTAAAGCGTTACCTTATATAAGAAATCTGTAACTTCCATGTGCAAATGATGTTCTTCATCCAAATACACACAGATTTTATCCGGGTCAAAACGAAAAGAAGAAAGCCACTCCCAATATACGCGAGGCAAAAAGCGGCAATGCGTACACATATACTCCAACTCTTCTTTCCGCAAAGCAACTAACGCTAAATTATGAATTTCATTCTTCAAGGCATTCAAAAAACCTTCTGTATACACAGTTTCATCCCTATCCTTAAAACTAAATGTCCCTAATGCGTTAGGAAATAGCTTGATATACGCATATGAAGTCGTAAACTTATACAAATCTGTATCTAAAAGTGTTTTTATAACCATAATATATTCATATTTGCCATAAAGATACGACTTATTTTTTTCCTTCCCAAGCATATAAATAAAAAAAGTCCCCGGCATCCGACTGGATACCGGGGACCCCCACTTAAAACGGCAGCTGCCTACTCTCCCACTTGCGCAGTACCATCGGCGATGCGAAGCTTAACTTCTCTGTTCGGAATGGGAAGAGGTGGAACCTTCGCGCTATAGCCACCTGAATATCTTC
>NZ_NFIN01000032.1 GCF_002161765.1 Bacteroides sp. An322
ATCGAGTTATGTTAAAAATTAGTTTTGAAAATTAACACTGGCTTGCAGCCAAAGCGATTCTTGCCGGAACCATATTCACATAGTCCCTGCACCCGTTAAAGATTTTTTTGAAAAAAGTCCCGATGAAATTCCAAACGGAACTGCCGTGAAGTTTCACCGTACTTATTACACTGTGATAAGTGACTGCCATTTCCGCCCCGATATCACTACCGTAATGATACGAATTGTTCCGTTGGGTGGTCAGCTTGCGGATGGTCCGTTCGGCAAGATTGTTGTCTATCGGTAAATCCCCGTCCTGCAAGTAAGCAAAGATCTCTTTCCAAAAATGATTCAGATAATTAAGGGCTTCCGTGTAATACCGGCTTCGAAGTTCCGAGTCATTCGCCAATTCACTGTCCAGCCTGCTGCGTATCCTTATTATGATTTCCTTGGTCGCCATCCCCTGTCTCTCTTTCAATCTTTCTGCAGGAGTAAGCCCCGCCTCATTATAGCTGCGCTCCTTTTCAAACAACTCTTTCATATCGTCCGAAAAAGAAACGGCGTTTTGTTCCCCGCCTTGATTGGCCGCTTTGACAAACTTGTTTCTTGCATGGGACATGCAGACCTGATGGACGGTGTCTTTAAACTTGGCCGACTTCAATTCGTCACCTATAAACACATAGGCGTTATATCCGTCAGACATGATGCCTTTCAATTCCGCATCTCCAAGGAAGTCCGTCAGCACCTCACGGCCTCTGGAACCGTTTTCGTAAAAGAACACGGCCACTTTCTGCGCCTTGTTTACCAAAACCCAGATATAGCATTTCTTATAATGGTCATACTTACGGACCTTGCACCAGGTCTCATCGCAATTCACGATGGAATCCTTTTCCAACGCAATCTCTTTCAGCACGCAAACCAGTTTATCCAAATATTTCTTCCCTTTCTTAAGCCAATTGTGCAAAGTGTTTTCTGAAATGGTCATTCCCATATCTGTCAGCCATTGGTGGAGGAGACCGAAGGTCACGTTCTTCACATAAACTTCATAGGCTATGGCCTGCAGGAATTCGGGAGTAGCTGTCGTCCCTTCAAATTTAGTCACCACTTCAGGATGGCCTTCCGTAGGGAAATAACCCCACTTGGGCTTCTTGCCCGGTTCCGCATAATGGACCATTTCGAAACGTTCTTCCGCAAGGAAAGTACGGAAACTGAATACCCGGACCATCCTCCGTTCGATAATCCGTCCGGGAACCTTTGTCAAATCGGAAGGATGTTCAACCGGTTCTCCAACCACCCCCATCGTTTTATACCCGTCGGGACGGTTGGACAAGTCACGTTCTTTCTTAGCGTATTCTTTTGCATCACGGGATTGACTGTCGTCAACCGAATCCGTACGAAGGGTACCGTCAGTACCATCATAATCCTCTTTTTCCCTTTCCCGGTCCGAATCCGGCCTTTCAGGTTTATCATCCGATGTCTTCTTCCTTACTTTCTGACGCCTGTCACCAAAACGTTCCTGGTTGGCGTAATCGAGCTTTTCCTGAAGGGATTTTACCTTACGCTCAAGTGACCTGCATAATTTGCTCTTTTCCGACAACTCCTTTTGCAAGCCTGCCTGACTCGACTCTACAGCTGACATTTTTCCTTCAAGCTCTTGGATTTTACCCATAAAATCATCTAAGACAAGTTTCATGGCTTCTCCGTTCAACTTGAGTTCCTGATTCTGCTCGGCAAGGTACTGGATGCACCGGTCTTTCTGATCCTCTGACATACCTTCGCTATAATTTACAGGATTCCGTGAGTAGGTTTCCCTACCCAGCAGTTCCCTTTTCGTTTCTATGATATGTTGCAGCTCGATCATCCTTAAACCTTTGATTTACAGATATAAAGATACAAAAATAATCTCAAAGCCGCAAGCGTATGACCTGGTTAATTATCTGACTTTTAATATTTTAACTACCGGATTTTCAAGTATCAGAACTACATCTTTCCAGTCAATCCGATAGAAGGTGTCCGCTCCATTCCGTTCCACTTTCATGAACTGATAGCCTGCGACAAACTTCTTTTCGAACAGACTGTAAGAGCGGTTATCGAAGGAAAACATACGGACGATTCTACGGTTGCGCGACATGACGATAAACACATCCCCATCATTAGGTTCACGGTGAAGCCGCTCACGGATGATGGACAACACACGGCTGTGCTTGCAGCGCATGTCGGTAAAGTCACGCACATAATAAAAATGATGAAGGCCGGTAATGTTTAACATAGACCCTCCAGCTTCTCTATCATCCGGACCAAATCCTGATAGCTTAAATTCTTTTGGGACAGATGTAAGCCGTTACTTATACGGATGTCAACCCAAATACGTACGGACTTGTCGTCAGTTTGGGATACATTATGAAACTGGCCATTCGGTTCTGTTTCCGTCTCATCACCTCCTTCAACAGGAATCCCATCCACTTTGACTTCAACTATTTTTTTACGCGTATCCTTATACCATTTCTGAAAGATGTTATAAGGAACTTTGTGCTTCATACAAAACGACTGGAGAGACTCTCCATGAGGCAAAGCCTCGGTCTGGTACTGAAAGTAAAACCTTTCAAGATCTTCACTGCTATACATGATTTTTTAAGTTTTGATTCGCAGCGAAGGTAGGGATTTATATCAATAGCCATTTTTTGACTGCTTACCTGCTTTCTGCATCCAACTTATCTCTCATAAAGTAATGCCTTCTTTTTGTATGTTTATGCTGAATGGGGTGGAAACCTTTTCCCACAGACAACGCAAAACGATATGTGGCGAAATAATCACTCCACTATCGAGTTCTACCTTATATAATTGCCTCACTATTTCCAGTTCGCGTTCTTCAAACGGCTGTTCACTGTCCTCTAAAAGAATCAACAGGTCTATGTCTGAATCGGGACGGGCTTCACCACGCGCTTCTGAACCATAAAGCACCGTCTTTGCTGTAGGAGCTATGTGATGCATAGTCTCAGCAATTTTTCTTATGATATCAGGTCGTCTCATATCTGTCTGCTTTACTTGTTCGTCTTTCTACAAAGTTACGGAAATGTTTTGATTTTCCAACGTTATTTGATACAAAATCAAAGCTAAATAAACCCATCCGGCTTCATCGGCTTACGAACCCGTATGCATCAGCCATCGAAGCAGGCTTCGTAAGCCGACGAACCTTGCTTCGTTTTTAGAGGGAGTGATTCAGGTTTCTAACATGCTTGGCTTCCGGCTGGCTATCAGCCAATCGAACCAGAGATTCAAAGCAATCCAAAGAGCTATGTCTGCCAAAAACACCAGGGTGATGCTCAGGAAACGGACCGTCACTATATTGAGGACAACGAACAAGGCGGACATACATAATATCAAAACCATCGATTGCCGATGGGAGAAGCCCATTGCCAGGAATTTGTGATGAATGTGATTGCGGTCGGGCAGGAACAGGGGTTTCCGGTGGCGGAAACGGTAGAACACGACCCTGACCACATCGAACGCCGGAACCAATAAGGGCGAAAAAGCGATGATGATATTATTGGGGGTCTGGAAAGACGCCTCATCATACATGGCGCAACTGATTACCAAAAAGGATAGCAAATAGCCTAATGTCAAGCTTCCGGTATCGCCCATGAAAATTTTCCGGCAACGGTCTGCCCTGCCGAACACATTAAAATAGAAAAACGGGATGAGCACACCGACCGTCACAAATGAAAGCAATGCCCATATCCATGCATGCCAGACAAGGAAAAAGATACCTAAAATGGAAAAGGCTACAATGCATAAGCCGGAGGCAAGCCCGTCGATTCCGTCAATCAGATTAATGGCATTGGTAATGAACACCACAAAGATTGCCGTAAAAGGAATGCCTATCCACGGAGATACGGCTTCTATCCCGAACAAACCGTAAAAGTCGTTGAAATAGAGACCGCTCAAAGGAAAGAATGCAGCAACAACAAACTGTCCCAAGAATTTTTTCCAATAGCGGACACCAACCAAATCATCGGCAATGCCTATCAGAAAAAGCAAAATCAACCCGCAGAAAAGCAGGCTGACCTGCATAAACAATTCCGATGAGGAAAGGAGTGTCGTTTCCCTGCCGAACAAAAATGCCATAAACGCCTCGCAAAAGGCAAAACAAAAGAATATTATCGGATAGAATGATATTCCTCCTAAACGGGGGACAATGCCTACATGGTCTTTTCGCTCATCAAGCAAATCAAACAGCCGCTTGCGGAAGGCGATAACCAATATCCGAGGTATCAATAAGAAGGACAAGCAAGCGGCAAGCACTAAAAATAGGGCTATGGCTAATAGCATCAGCCCTGAATCCTGAAATAACGCCATTATTGTAATCTTATTTATTCATCCGGAGCAATCTTGCGCAGAAAACATTGGGGAATATACGAAGTGGCTACAGCACAAACCCCTTGGATAGAAACGACCAGACGCCGGTTCCCCTTGATACGGTGTATGTATCCCTCGGCTCCCTTAAACGGTCCGTCAATCACCTTAACCCGTTCGCCTACTTGATAATCGGTATCTTCTGCACTTAAATATTCCAGCCCTTTTTCGCCGGAAGAAGACACCAAAATAAAAACATTCATTTCCGCATCCGAAATAGCTGAAGGATATTTCCTAAACCCGACTTTCCGCATATATAAAAGGATGCGCCCGCTCAATTGGTTTTGTATAGCCAAGGCATCTTTTTCTGAAGAGCGGAAAAACAAAAGAGAAGAAATAACAGGCTTACGAACCTTCTTTTTCTTACCGTCTCTCTCTACCAATACGGTTTCGCAAGGGATATAGCACTCGATAGCCGATTCGTGAAGCATTCTTTCAATTTCGAACACTTTATTAAAAAATACTTTGCAAGCGTACCAATGCTTTATCTGAATAGAATCAGCCATATTTTCCCCTAGTCGAAAACGGACATACTTCTTATTCCCCCGTATTTATTCTTTTTGCACAATAAATACGTGGCATACAAGGTTAGTCCGTCTATTTTTAGTACTAAAAACCTCGAATCTCGGACTTATTCCTGAATCCAAGAATAAACTATCCGTAACCCCTTTTAACTTCTTCAAACTCAATTGATTGATAATCTCAACCCCACTCTGAAAAAGTTCATTCCATTTCACTGCTATCATTTAATAGACATGCAGTTATAACTATAATTTCGTTACAAAGTTACTGAAAATATTGATAGTACCAAAAAAAATAAAAATAAAGAAATACTATTAAATAAAATAACCCCCAGAAGTGCCGCTGCACTACCTGAAGACAAAAAAGGAAAAAACCTATGCAGGCTTTATCCAGCCCGGCTGTTAGTCCAATACCAAGCCGATAGAGAGCAAGAGACCGAAAAGGAACATATTCCTCGAAGTCTCTCCCAATATGATATTCAAGGACTTCCCTTTTCCGATACGAGCCATACGGGCAGTAGTCAGGATATGAAGAAGCAAATAAATTTGAGGCAAAACGCTTGCATAAATTTTTCCTTGTCCTAAGAAATAAAAACATACCCAGCATGCGACAAAGCCTAAAAAGAAATAAAGAATCAATCCTGTTTTCGCCCCAAAACGGACAACCAACGTACGTTTTCCGCTAATCTTATCCTGCTCCCGGTCGCGGAAATTGTTGACCATTAATAGCGTATCAATAACCAACCCGCTGGCTATTGATGCGATAGTTACGGAAAGATTCCACGTATGTGCCATTATATAATAGGTGCATCCGACAGGCACGAAACCAAAAAACACCAACACCAAGATGTCGCCCCAACCTTGATAGGCTAATTTCGTATAGAGATAAGCGAAGATGATGCAGGCAACACCTACCGGAATCATTTCCCAACCGCTATAAAACAGAAGCCCAAGCCCGCAAATTCCGGCAAGAAGAGTGGTGAGAAGGATGCCTCGTTTCATTTCTTTGGGCGTAATCCAGCCTTGCGCACAAGCCCGTTCGGGTCCCAAGCGGTCTTCCCGGTCGCTTCCTTTCAAGAAATCATACAAGTCATTGATGAAATTTGCGTCTATTTGCATGAAGAAGGCAAACAGGAAGCAAAGAATGGCGGGTACGGTTTGAAAATGTCCGTGAGCCTCTGCCAAGGCACATCCTATCATGACAGGAATGGATGCGGCGGTCAAGGTCTTGGGACGTGCCGCCAATATCCAGGCTTGCAAAGAATTGGGCTTAATATCTTCGTTCATAAAGCGTTAAGTTAATAATTAACAATGAATAATGAATAACGCTCTGTTCCAAGTCATTATTAACTTTTAATTATTCACTATTCACTGATATAAAGTTTTTTCTCTCGAATGATGCGGTACACTTCGGGATGTACGAAATAGCAGATGTCTTTCCCCTCGGTTATCGCCCGGCGGATGAAAGTGGAACTGATTTCGAGCAAAGGGGTCTGCACGGCTTTTACGTGTCCCTGCACCGTATCTGGAATGTGTAAATCATATCCGGAGCGCGGATAAACCATTATCTGATACTTCCGGAGGATTTCCTCGGGCGACCTCCATTCGTCGAACTTCGCCCAATTATCCGCCCCGATGATTAACGTAAACTCCCGTTCGGGATAAGTTTCGGAAAGTTTCCGAAGTGTATCGACGGTGTAAGAAGGACGAGGCAAACCGAACTCGAAGTCGGAAGCCCGGAAACGGGGATAACCGCGGGTGGCGGCTTCTACCATCTCTAAACGGATGCGGTCGTCTAATAATCGGACATCTTTCTTAAACGGATTTTGTGGGGTGACAAGAAACCACACTTCATCCAAGTCTTCGTATTCGCACAAGTAATTGGCAAGGGCGAGGTGTCCGATATGTACCGGATTGAATGTCCCTCCGAATATTCCGGTCTTTATAAAAGTTTTTTCCATTTGAAGAAGTTTACGACTTGCCAGCCTGCCACGATGAACATAGCGGCGGCAATAATGTATTCTTTCAGGCTGAGGGCAAATATGCCTACGGCAAAAGCGACCAATGCGATAAATATCGCAATAATCATCAAGGTAAGCAGAAGTTTTTTCGGGTCTTTGGTCATGGTGGCTTGTTTTTTTCACCACAGATTACACAGATTTAGATAATTAATAATTAAAAGCGAATAATGAACAACGGCAAGCGTGCAGCCTGCCACTATTAACTATTAATTGTTCATTATTAATTATCTGAATCTGTGTAATCTGTGATGAGACATAATCAATTATTTAAGAACTTTCGGATAGCTTCCAACGCTTGCGCTTCGGCTTTCTCCAATTCATCGTTCACCACGATGAGGTCGAACTTCGGCGCATAACTCAACTCGAACTCCGCCTTGGCAATCCGGCTATTGATAGTTTCCGGCGAATCAGTCCCGCGTCCTTCCAAACGCTTGCGCAATTCTTCGATAGAAGGCGGCTGGATAAAAACCGACAAAGCACGGTCGCCATAGAAACGCTTGATGTTGCATCCGCCTACTACATCCACATCGAAAATGATGTTCTGACCTTCGGCAAGCTGCTTTTCCACTTGCGATTTCAACGTGCCATAGAAACGGTCGGGATAGACTTCTTCGTATTCCACGAACTCATCGTTCGCGATGCGTTTCTTGAATTCCTCGGGCGAGAGGAAAAAATATTCCACTCCGTCTTGCTCCGTTCCGCGAGGCGGACGGCTGGTGGCAGAGATAGAGAATTGCAGGTTCAGCCCCTGTTTCAACAAATAGTTGATAATGGTCGACTTGCCCGAACCCGAAGGCGCGGAGAATATAATCAGTTTTCCGTTCATATTATTAAATTTAAACGCAGAGGCGCAAAAGCGCAGAGAATATAATTAGAAAAAAAACGAATTGTTTTATCTCTGTGTGCTTTGCTCTCTCTAAAAATGAAAGCTTTGCGTTTTTGCGTCTCTGCGTTCGATTAAAATCGGTAAAATTTACATAACATTCAACACTTGTTCCTTAATTTGTTCCAGTTCGTCTTTCATCTGCACCACGATGTTCTGCATCAGCGCATGATTCGACTTGCTTCCGGTGGTGTTGATTTCGCGTCCCATTTCCTGAGCGATGAAGCCTAACTTCTTGCCTTGGCCATGTCCGTTATCCAATGTTTCGCGGAAATAATTCAGGTGATTGGCAAGACGTTGCTTTTCTTCGTTGATGTCTAATTTCTCGATGTAGTAAATCAACTCTTGCTCCAAACGGTTCTTGTCATAATCCTTTTGGATAGTCTTTTCCAGCGCATCGGTGATGCGTTCGCGTATTTTTGTCACACGCTCTTTTTCGTATGTTTCCAGCGAGTGCAATAAACGCTCGATGTTATCTACTTTCTCACGGAATTTCTTTTCCAAAGCCGCGCCTTCTTGTTTGCGGAAGTCCACAAGATGTTGCAATGCCTCGTCAATGGCTTGGCTGGCAACACTCCATTCCTCTTCCGAAAGTTCCTGCACCTCTACCCGGGTCAGCACATCGGGCATACGGAGCAATGTGGCAAACCAATCTTCCGGCACCGGAATATGATAAGCCTCAGCAATGGCATTGATTTGTTTGTAATAATTTTCCACCAATGCGGCATTGATAGGCGTAGCAGATTCGCCAGCTTCTTTTTCAATCCAAAGAGAGAAGTCCACTTTCCCACGTTCCAATGTCTTTGCAATGCGGTTCCGAATTTCCATTTCCTTCTCACGGTAGAGAGGCGCAATGCGTGTCGAAAGGTCGAGTGCCTTGCTATTGAGCGACTTGATTTCAACGTTTATTTTTTTATCTCCGAATGTAACGGTCGCTTTGCCGTATCCGGTCATTGATTGTATCATACAGTTGATTTTTATTAAGTTCCGCAAAGGTAACAAATCTCTGCCAACTATCCAAATGCCTGCAAAAGCACAAGTGTTAAAATTGACGGACACACGGACTTAACTTCATCGGCTCATCCATATACATGCGTTGCCCAAAGGAGATATATCCGTAAGGCTATGCAACTATATGCCCTCTGCCTGCAACCCACCAACGGCATCCGTATTATCCTATTTTAAGAAGAATCCGGCACAGGGTCTTACAAAACTCAAAAATTATTCGTATATTTGCACTCTCTTATTTAATCATTGATTTATGTCATGCATTTTACATATTGAGACTTCTACGAAAGTCTGTTCGGTTGCCGTCAGCCAAGACGGAGCTTGCATTTATTCAAAAGAAGATTTCGAAGGACCGTCTCACGCCGTAGTGCTGGGCGTGTATGTAGACGAAGCCCTTTCGTTCATCAATAGCCATGCCATTCCCCTCGATGCCGTTGCGGTAAGTTGCGGACCTGGTTCATACACCGGATTGCGTATCGGCGTATCCATGGCAAAAGGCATCAGTTATGCCCTCAATATCCCTTTATTGGGAATCCCAACCTTAGAGGTGATGTGCGTACCGATATTGCTACACAAAGAATTGCCTGATGACGCCTTGCTTTGCCCCATGATTGACGCACGCCGGATGGAGGTCTATGCCACCATTTACGACCGTGCCTTGCGGGTGCAACGCCCTATCAGTGCCGACATCATCGATGAGCATTCGTATGCCGAGTTTTTAGAGAGACACCCCGTATATTTCTTCGGAAACGGAGCGACTAAATGCCAAGAGAAACTTACGCATCCCAATGCACACTTTATTGACAACATCCACCCCCTTGCCAAATGGATGTTCCCTTTGGCGGAAAAGGCAATGGCAAGAGAAGAATTTAAAGACGTGGCTTATTTCGAGCCTTTCTATCTGAAAGAATTTGTGGCTTCGAAGCCAAAGAAATTATTATAAAAACAAGTATGGAATATAATACCCAACAACGGAAATTGCCGCTTCCCGAATACGGACGGAGCGTACAGAACATGGTAGATTATGCCTTGACAATTGAAGACCGTGCCGAACGCCAACGGTGCGCCAATACGATTATCAACATCATGGGAAGCATGTTCCCCTACCTGCGTGATGCGAACGACAACAATCATAAATTATGGGATCACCTTGCTATTATGGCAGACTTCAAGCTGGATATCGACTATCCGGTAGAAGTGGTGAAAAAAGAAAGCCTGGAAATCAAACCCGAGCGCATCCCGTATTCGCAACACAATATTCGCTTCCGCCATTACGGACGTTTCATTCAGGATATCATCCAAATAGCGGCAGATTATCCCGAAGGAGAAGAGCGGAAACAATTGATTAAACTGATAGCCAATCACATGAAAAAAGACTACCAGGCTTGGAACAAAGACGGGGTGGAAGACCAGAAAATCTTTGAAGACTTAAACGAAATGTCTAAAGGGAAAATCGAACTCACAGAAAACGATATGCGTCTGAACGAGCAACGCAATTTCCCTCGCCGCCGCCAAATGAACAACAATAACCAACAAAAGAAAAAATATTAAATAAATAAGTATATATCTCATGGCATCGTTTGTAATCGAAGGAGGACATAAGCTGCACGGCGAAATCGTTCCACAAGGAGCGAAGAACGAAGTGCTGGAAGTGATTTGTGCCACGTTGCTGACCGATGAAGAGGTGATTATCAGCAACATCCCGAACATCTTGGATGTGAATAACCTTATCCAACTGCTCCGCGACATGGGAGTGAAAGTGGAAAAGAAAGACGTTGACACGTATGCTTTCCGTGCCGATGCCATTAACTTCGATTACTTAGAGAGCGATGAGTTCCTGACCCGATGCTCCCGCTTGCGCGGGTCTGTCATGCTGGTCGGACCGCTGGTAGCCCGATTCGGACGTGCCATGATAGCCAAGCCCGGAGGAGACAAAATCGGGCGGCGCAGGCTGGACACGCACTTCTTAGGCATCCAAAAATTAGGCGCAACGTTCCAATACGATAGCCTGAAAGGGGTATTCCGCATCTCCGCGGAGCATTTGAAAGGCACTTACATGCTACTGGATGAGGCATCGGTCACGGGTACGGCAAATATTCTGATGACCGCCGTACTTGCCGAAGGAAAGACCACCATTTACAATGCCGCGTGCGAGCCTTACATCCAGCAACTTTGCCGGATGCTGAACAGCATGGGGGCGCATATCGAAGGCATCGCCTCGAATCTCCTGACCATTGAGGGGGTAAAAAGCCTGAAAGGATGCGCACACCGTGTGTTGCCCGACATGATTGAAGTGGGAAGCTTCATCGGCATGGCGGCTATGACGGGAAGTGAAATCACGATTAAGGAGGTGTCTTATCAGAACTTAGGCATCATCCCCGATAGTTTCCGCCGGTTGGGCATCCGTTTGGAACAACACGGAGACGATATTTTCATTCCCCAGCAAGAGCATTACGAAATCGAGTCGTTCATTGACGGTTCGATTATGACCATAGCCGATGCGCCTTGGCCAGGGTTGACCCCCGACTTGTTGAGCGTGATGCTAGTCGTAGCCACCCAAGCTAAAGGAAGTGTCCTGATTCACCAGAAGATGTTCGAAAGCCGCCTGTTCTTTGTGGACAAGCTGATTGATATGGGTGCGCAAATCATTCTTTGCGACCCGCACCGTGCGGTAGTTATCGGGCATGACCGTACTTTCCGCCTGCGTGGAGGAAACATGACCTCGCCCGATATCCGTGCAGGAATCGCCCTGCTGATAGCCGCACTCGACGCGGAAGGCATCAGCCGCATCCATAACATCGAGCAGATAGACCGCGGATACCAATATATCGAACAACGCCTATCGGCATTAGGCGCACGTATCACCCGTATTGAATAAGACGTATGATAAGAAAGGAAGAAGTTTTTAAAATCGGTGTCATCAACAAGCCGCACGGAGTAAAAGGCGAAGTGTCTTTCACCTTTACCGATGACATATTCGACCGTGTGGATTGCGATTACCTTATCTTATTGATGGACGGCATCTTAGTGCCTTTCTTCATGGAGGAATACCGTTTCCGCTCCGATAATGTGGCATTGGTGAAATTCGAAGACATCGACACCGCCGAACAAGCGCGGAAGTTTACCAATGTAGAAGTGTATTTCCCTAAGAAATTCATGGACGAACAAGAAGATGTGACTTCATGGAATTTCTTTATCGGCTTCCGGGTAGAAGATGTGCATCATGGCTATTTAGGCGAGATAACCGATGTGGACGATACAACGATGAACGTTCTTTTCTCTATTGAGAAAGACGGAGAAGAGCTTTTATTGCCCGCCCACGAAGAATTTATCATCGACTTAGACCGGAAAAAGAAGGTGATGAAAGTCGATGTGCCCGACGGATTGATTGAATCCTAATATAAAGGTATGAAGAAAGCACGTAAAGCGTTTTGGCATAACATCCGGTTCAAGTATAAGTTGAGCATAGTCAACGAGAATACGTTGGAAGAAGTGGTAGGCATCCATGTCTCCAAGCTGAACGGCTTATCGGTGTTGCTGGTCTTTTGCGCCGTGATTTTCTTCATCGCTTCCCTCATCATCGTGTTCACTCCCTTACGTAATTACCTGCCCGGTTATATGAATAGCGAAGTGCGTGCCCAAGTGGTGGCAAATGCCTTGCGTGCCGATTCCCTGCAAGCCGCGCTCGACCGGCAAAACCGTTACGTAATAAATATCCGCGATATATTGAGCGGACAGGTGAAGGCAGATACGGTACAATCTATTGATTCCCTGACTGATTTGAGGGAAGAAGAACTGATTGCCCGTTCTCAAATAGAAGATGAGTTCCGCAAACAATACGAAGCCCGCGAACGGTATAACCTGACCGCCATAACGGAAGCGGAAGATGCCGCAGGGTTTATTTTCTACCGTCCGGTGCGGGGCGTAATGTCTACCAACTTCAATCCGGACAACCGGCATTTTGGAGTGGATTTGACCGCAAGCCCGAATGAAACCATTTTATCCGTATTGGAAGGTACGGTTATCTTCGCCGGATATACTCCCGGTTGGGGATACGTGCTCCAAATACAACATCCGCAAAACTTCATCTCGGTGTATAAACATTGCAATTCATTGATGAAGCGCGAAGGAGATAAAGTAAAAGGAGGAGAAGGCATTGCCTTAGTGGGTGATGCGATAGATAAGGACGACAAGCCTCATCTCCATTTCGAGTTGTGGCACAAAGGGAATCCGGTCAATCCGGAGCAATATGTGGTATTCTAAATGAAGAATGAAAGATATGTTGATAAATAAATTTCACCACAAAGGACACAGAGTACCACAAAGGAAATAAAATAAAAAACTCCGTGTGCCTCTGTGCTCTCTGTGGTGAGACTCAAAATAAAAAAGCTTATGAAAAGGCAAATAGCAATATTAGGTTCTACAGGCTCTATCGGGACACAAGCCTTGCAAGTTATCAAAGAACATCCCGACCTGTACGAAGTGTATGCCCTTACGGCAAATAATAAAGCGGACTTACTTGCCCAACAGGCACGCGAGTTCATGCCCGAAGCCGTAGTTATAGCCAATGAAGATAAATATGCGGCACTGAAAGAAGCCCTTTCCGACCTGCCTATTAAGGTATATGCGGGAAAAGACGCTTTGGCTCAGATTGTAGAGTCAAAACCGATTGATATTGTATTGACCGCCATGGTGGGCTATGCGGGATTGCTTCCTACGATGAATGCCATCCGTGCAGGAAAAGCCATTGCCCTTGCCAATAAGGAAACAATGGTCGTAGCTGGCGAGATTATCAATGCTTTGGCACAAGAATATCACGCTCCTATCCTTCCGGTAGACTCGGAACATTCGGCTATTTTCCAATGCTTGGAAGTGAACAATCCCGTATCGAAAGTGATTCTTACCGCTTCGGGAGGTCCGTTCCGCACTTACACCATAGACCAGCTCCGCACGGTGACCAAGGCGCAGGCATTACATCACCCCAACTGGCACATGGGAGCGAAAATCACCATTGACTCGGCTTCGATGATGAATAAGGGATTCGAGGTCATCGAAGCCAAATGGCTCTTCGGAGTACGTCCCGACCAAATCGAGGTCGTAGTACATCCCCAGTCGGTCATTCATTCCATGGTGGAATTCGAAGACGGAGCAGTAAAAGCCCAATTGGGTGTGCCCGATATGCGTCTTCCTATCCAATATGCCTTCTCTTATCCCAAGCGGGTATCCCTTTCGGGAGAGCGGTTGGACTTTGCGAAATACAATACCCTGACCTTCGAGAAGCCCGATACGGAACGTTTCCGCAATTTGGCTTTGGCATACGAAGCCTTGCATCAAGGCGGGAATATGCCTTGCATCGTAAATGCAGCTAATGAAGTGGTCGTAGCCGCATTCTTAGAAGACAAGATTTCCTTCCTCGGCATGAGTGAAGTAATAGAGAAGACCATGGGACGGGTATCGTTCATCCAACGTCCGAGATATGAAGATTATGTAGCGACCGATGCCGAGACCCGCCGCATCGCCGCGGAATTAGTGATAAATACGAGGTACTAATTGACATAGATTTTAATGTCATCCTGAACACAGTGAAGGATGACAATAGAGTATAAATATTAATTAAAAACAAACAGTTATAGAATGGAAACCTTTTTGATTCGTGCGCTCCAGCTCATCCTCAGTCTTTCGATACTGGTGATTGTACATGAAGGAGGACACTTTTTCTTTGCCCGCCTTTTCAAGATACGGGTAGAGAAGTTTTATATTTTCTTCGACCCTTGGTTCGCTTTGTTCAAGTATAAGCCGAAGCATAGCGATACGGAGTATGGAGTAGGTTGGCTGCCCTTAGGAGGGTATTGCAAAATTTCAGGTATGATTGATGAATCAATGGATACCGAACAAATGAAAAAACCGCCTCAGCCATGGGAATTCCGCTCCAAGCCTGCGGGACAACGGCTTTTGGTAATGATAGGCGGAGTGTTGATGAACTTCATCCTTGCCTTATTTATCTACTCCATGATTCTCTTCACATGGGGAGATTCGTACATTGCCCTGAAAGATATGACCTACGGCATGAAGTTTAATGACCAAGCAAAAGAAATAGGCTTCCGCGATGGGGACATTCTTTTGAGTGCCGACGGTAAAGAATTGACCCGCTTCAATGGAGATATGATCCGCGACATTGTTGAAGCACGTGAAGTGACAGTACTCCGCAACGGACAAGAGAAACAAATCCTGATGCCTGAATTAAGCTTACTTGACGTGGCACAAGCTAATCCAATGTTCGTCTCTGTATTCCAACCCAACGTAGTTGACTCGGTCGTTGCTGGAGGAGGATTCGCACAAGCAGGCATCCAAAAAGGAGACTCGCTTGTGGCATTCAACGGTACCGAAATTCATTCATGGAACGAATTCTTATACCAAATGAACAATCTGCAACTCAATGCTGAATTACAGGAAAAGACTTCAAGCGAATTTACATTGGTCTATTCACGTGCCGGAGTGCGCGATACGGTCAATGTACAAACAGATACTAACTTTAAAGTAAATGCGATAGGAGGCTTAATTGATTATAAAGTAACCGATGTATCGTATGGCTTCTTCCAGTCTTTTCCTGCAGGTGTAATGTTGGGAATCAACACATTAAAAGGATATGCCAACGACATGAAGTATGTCTTTACCGCCGAAGGAGCCAAGAGTTTGGGAGGATTCGGCACTATCGGAAGCATTTTCCCGAAAATATGGGATTGGCAACGTTTTTGGGAAATGACAGCGTTCCTCTCCATTATCCTTGCCTTTATGAACATTTTGCCTATCCCGGCATTAGACGGAGGCCATGTATTGTTCTTGCTCTATGAAATCATAGCCCGACGTAAGCCCAGCGACAAGTTTATGGAATATGCGCAAATGGTAGGTATGTTCCTGCTCTTAGCCTTGCTTATTTGGGCGAACTTTAACGATGTTATGAGATTTTTACTTTAAATTAGAACACAGAGACACGGAGACACAGAGTTTATTCTTTAGATAAAAGAGGAAAATGTATTCCTCTGTGTCTCCGTGTCTCTGTGTTTTATTAAAATAAAAAAGCGATGAACTTACTTTACATTCATTGGAATCCCGACCCCGTGCTCTTCCATATCGGCAACTTCGGACTTCGGTGGTATAGCATCTTTTGGATGATTGCCATTTTGGCGGCTTGCCAAGTGGTATATAAACTCTATCAAGTGAAGAAATTGCCGATAGACACTTACCAGTCATTATTTGTCTATTGCATGGTAGGCGTATTTGTGGGTGCCCGGTTGGGGCATTGCCTGTTCTACGACCCGTCTTATTTCTTGGCGCATCCGTTAGAGATTGTACTCCCTGTCCGTTTTCTTCCGAATGGAGAGTGGATATTTACGGGATATGCCGGACTTGCCAGCCACGGAGGGACATTGGGTTTGATTATCGCCCTTTATCTTTTTTGCAGGAAAACCAAGATACATTACTTGGATGTGCTTGACATGTTAGGCATTGCCGCACCGGTAGCGGCTGGTTTCATACGCCTTGCCAACCTGATGAATTCCGAAATCATTGGTATGCCGACCACATTGCCTTGGGCATTTGTCTTCGAGCAAGTCGACCTCCAGCCCCGGCATCCGGCTCAGCTTTACGAAGCACTTGCCTATTTCCTGTTCTTCGGCATCATGGTCTGGATATACTGGAAGCGGAAAGACACTGCCCGCAAAGGTTTCTATTTCGGGCTTTGCATCGCCTTGATATTCACTTTCCGTTTCTTCATCGAGTTTCTCAAAGAACGTCAAGTAGAGTTCGAGAACGCTATGCCTATCGACATGGGGCAGGTGTTGAGCATTCCTTTCATCCTGCTGGGGCTTTATTTCGTATTCCGAAAAGAAAAAATCAAAATATAATTAGAGCACAACAAAAATCACATTAAATTGTGATTTTTGTTGTATACTTGTTTATTTAAAATTATCTTTGCTGAAAAATCACATTACATTGTGAATACCAAAGAAATAGGAACGATAATCAAGCAACGGAGGCAAAGCTTGAAAGTAAAACAGCTTGAGCTATCTGAATTGGCTGGTGTAGGAATCAATACACTAGTTGCCATTGAGCGTGGAGAGGGGAATCCCAAATTGGAAACTTTGCTTGCTATTCTCGATACATTAGGTTTACAAATTGACATCAGATTAAAGGATTAATTACAAGGATATGAGACAATGTGAAGTTTATATACATGGAATCAAGGCTGGAATATTAACCGAAACTGATAGTAAGACGTATGTATTCGAATATGACGAATCTTATTTGCAGAAGGAGTCAAATCCTCCGGTTTGTTTGGCAATGCCTTTGGATAAGAAAACTTATTACTCTACTTATCTTTTCCCGTTCTTTTTTAATATGCTCTCGGAAGGAGAAAATCGGGAAATACAATCTCATCTGTTACATATAAACCCGGAAGATGATTTCGGCATCCTATTAGCTACCGCTCGTTTCGATACCATTGGAGCTGTAACCGTTAAGCCTTTTAAGTCATGATAAAGTTAAATGTATGCCCTTCGACCTTAGCACAAGGATTTGATTCATATTCTCCGATAGCACTCAAAATGTTGTTTGATGGAAAGAAAGTTTCGCCTTTTCTTCCTTTCCCAAGCCCGTCTGCGGAACAAATTGAAGCAAAGGAGGCTCTTCAAAACATTGGTCGTATTTCTTTATCGGGTGTTCAACCCAAGTTTTCTATGCTGATAGGAGAAGACTTACGTCTCTATTATGCCCGTGCGAATGAACAAGGTACTTATATTTTAAAGCCTCGCCCGAATGCTTATCATCTTTTCCATAAGGATTTCTGTGCAGCCAATGAGCATTTGACCATGCAGATTGCCGCTCAAGTGTATCGACTTGAAACAGCCCCAAATGGTTTGTGTTTTTTCAAAAATGATGAGGCTGCTTATATAACCCGACGGTTTGATGTGCGTTCAGATGGCGGGAAATATCAACAAGAAGATTTTGCTTCTTTGCTTGGATATACGCGGACAAATGGAGGAAGCGATTTCAAATATTGTAACGGAAGCTACGAAGAATGTGCAGAAGTGATACATAAGCACGTAAAAGCGGCTCCTGTTAGCTTACTTAATTTCTTTAGATTAATCGTGTTTAGAAGCTGTTTTGAATTTCTCCAAAAAGTTTTTCTTGGCTTGATGTATCCGTTTTCGTGTGTGCTTTGGGCGATTTTTTGGTCCTTTTCGCTCCTGTTCTTCGTCAGATAGCCCGCTATCTTCCTCATCACAGAAGCGAAAATGCCTCAAAAACTCATCCCAAATCATCGCACGATAAATTCAAAACAGCTTCTTAATTTTATCACACTGAATGACGATGCGCATCTGAAAAATTTTTCTTTAATTAATATAGGAAACGAATATCGTTTAGCTCCTGGTTATGACTTGATAAATACCTCTTTGCATTTGACACTACCAAGAATTTTTGCACTCGATAAAGGATTATTTAAAGAAGGCATGTCGTTTAGTGACATCCATTCTGTCCAGCGCAAAGATTTCGAAGAATTCGGTAAGCGCATAAATCTCCCTGAGAAATTAATCGAACGAGAGCTAAACCGTTTTGCAGGTGAATATCCATTGACAAAAGAATTAATAGAAAGTTCTTTCTTATCTCAAGACTTAAAACGCCAATATGAATTATCTATGAATTATCGCCGTAAGCTGCTTGCCCAATAAATATTATATTTACCTTTTTTACTCAATTACTTGCTTTTTGTGTATCTTTGGAGCTTGAAAATAAACAAATATCTATTCATTAACAAGCAGAGTTTATGAAAATACGCATGTTATCTCTTTTGTTCTTAGGGCTTGCCCTTCAGACTATGCCCGCGCTTGCCCAAGAGCGTCTGCCCGAATATCTTCAGGCAGAGAAATTTACACGGGAGAAGCTGAACACGATGCTGTTCTCTACTACAGTCGACCCGCATTGGTTCCCCACGGGAAATGATTTTTGGTTCGAATACAAAACCAGCGAAGGTACGTTTTGGTATGTGGTCGACCCCGACGCACGCCGGAAGACTCCGCTTTTCGACCGTGACGAATTAGCATCCCAACTAACTGAAATTGTGCACGACCCGTTCGAGGCACGCCATTTACCTATCCAAAATCTGAAAGTAAAGGAAGACGGACGTACCTTTACCTTCGAAGTAACCTCTTCGCAAGATAAGAAGCCGAAGAAAGACGATAAGAAGAAAGCGGACAAGCCTGAAAAGGAAGTGTTCTATTTCTCATACGATTACCCGACACGCAAACTGACTCAACTGACTGAAGAAGCCAAAGAGCCGAAACAATTGGATTGGGCATCGGTTTCTCCCGACGGGCAAACGGTGGTTTACGCTAAAGATTGCAACCTCTACCGCATGAGCATCGCCGATTACCGCAAGGCGCAAAAGGATGAGAAAGACAGTACGATTGTAGAAATCCAGTTGACAAAAGACGGAAGCGAACATTTCGGTTACGGCATTCCGTATAGCATACTGAATACCGACACTCTTTGCAATGGGAAACGCCGTGGCGTATGGGGATACTGGTCGCCCGACTCCAAACATTTTGTTACGGTAGTTACCGACGAACGGAAAGTGAAAGACTTGTGGGTCATCAATTCGCTGGCTTCTCCTCGCCCTACATTAGAGACTTACCGCTATCAGATGCCGGGCGAAATGGATGCGCCCGAAGATCATCTGTATATCTTCAACATGACCGACAACACACGGAAAGAAATCCGTACAGCGGCATGGAAAAATCAGACATTGATGATAGAAAGCCGTCCGTATCAGATGAAAGAACGCGATGCCGAATTCCGTTCGGATGTTTGGCAAGGTGATAACAACCGTTTCTTCCTCACCCGCAGCAGCCGAGACCTGCACCGCATTGATGTCTGCACATATACCATCGGAGAAGATTCAATCGTCCCTATCGTGAAAGAACGGATGAATACGTATCAAGAAACCCGCCCCATTCAGGTATTCAACGGCGGAAAAGAATTTATCCAATGGAGCGAACGGGACGGATGGGCACACCTTTATTTATACGATGACCAAGGGAATCTGAAGAATCGCATCACCAAGGGATCGTGGCACGTAGAACGAGTTGTAAAAGTTGACCCGGCTACCCGCACTATCTATTTCACCGCTAACGGACGTGAAGAAGGTGAAAATCCTTATTACGAACACCTGTATAAGGTGAATGCCGACGGAAGCGGATTGAAACTCTTGACTCAAGGCGAATATTTCCACGAAATAGATATAGACGATGACGCCCGTTTCATCGTAGACAATTATTCGCGGGTAAACACCGTGCCCAATGCTGTCTTGATAGACCGTAATGGAAATAAGGTGATGGATTTGCAAGAAAGTGATTTTTCCCAACTCTTTGCCGCTGGTTATCAATTCCCCGAACTCTTTACGGTAAAAGCCGCAGACGGAGTGACCGATCTCTACGGCGTGATGTACAAGCCTTACAACTTCGATTCGACCAAGGTTTATCCGATTGTAGACTACGTTTATCCCGGTCCGCAAGTGGAAGCGGTTTATTATCCGTTCACCCGTATGAGTGTACGTACCGACCGTTTGGCTCAGGCTGGATTTATCGTGATTTCGGTAGGACAACGCGGAGGACATCCCAGCCGTTCCAAATGGTATCACAATTATGGATACGGCAATATGCGCGACTATCCCCTCGCCGACCATAAGGCAGCGGTAGAACAATTGGCTGCACGCCATTCGTTTATTGATATTGACCGGGTAGGTATCCACGGACATTCTGGAGGCGGATTCATGTCTACGGCGGCTATCCTTCAATATCCCGACTTTTACAAAGCAGCCGTATCGTGTGCCGGAAATCATGACAACCGCATTTACAACCGTTGGTGGAGTGAGACACATCATGGCGTAAAAGAAGAGGTTAGCGAAAAAGGTGACACCACATTCGTTTATAAGATAGCAACGAATCCCGAAATAGCCAAGCAACTGAAAGGACACCTGATGCTGGTACATGGCGATATCGACAACAATGTACATCCGGCAAACACTATCCGGGTGGTAGATGCCTTGATTCGTGCCAACAAGCGTTTTGATATGCTAATTCTTCCCGGACAACGCCACGGATTCGGTGATATGGATGAATATTTCTACTGGCGTATGGTAGATTTCTTCTCACGTTGGCTGAACGGGAAAGCCGAAGAATCAGTAGATATTCCAAGACGTTAAAAACGGACCTAGCTTCATCAGCTTACGAAGCAGGCTTCATCAATCAACACATTAGGGTTCATCAGCCGATGAACCCTAATGCGTTTTTAAAGGCATATTCTCATTTTGAAATCAGCACCACAGCGTATGCCGAAATTCCTTCCTCACGCCCCGTAAATCCTAACTTCTCAGTCGTAGTGGCTTTGATAGACACATCATCCGCATCAATGCCCATCACTTCTGCCAAAACCTGTTGCATTTGTGGGATATGATTCTTCAGCTTCGGACGCTCGGCACATACCGTAGCGTCGATATTCCCTATCGTATACCCCTTTGTAGCAATAAGGGCTACGGTTTTCTTCAGCAAAATCTTGCTGTCGATGTTTTCAAACTCGCCTGCCGTATCGGGAAAATGATAACCGATATCACGCATATTGGCAGCCCCCAACAGCGCATCGCAAATGGCATGAATCAGCACATCGGCATCCGAATGCCCTAACAGCCCCATCGTATGCTCTATCTTTATTCCGCCCAACCAAAGGTCGCGGTCCTCCACCAAGCGGTGGACATCAAATCCGAATCCTGTACGTATCTTCATCGTATATTAAAATCAAGTACTTTTCTATCTTCCACATATCCTTCCAGATGATTGCCAATTGCCACGGGACCCACACCTACGGGAGTGCCTGTATACAAAAGGTCGCCTATCTTCAATGTGCAAAATTGGCTTACGTAGGCAATAATCCGGTCTACAGGAAAAATCATGTCGCACGTATTCCCTTCTTGTACCTTCTGCCCGTCAATATCCAAATGGAAACGGATGTTCTGGATGTTCGCAAATTGTCCTACGGGTATCCAGTCGCCGATAGCCGCCGAATTATCGAAACCTTTACACAACTCCCACGGCTTGCCTTCGGAACGGAAACGGCGTTGCAGGTCGCGTGCCGTAAAATCAATTCCCACCGTCACGGCATCGTAATACCGGTGTGCGAAACGCTCGGAGATGTTTTTCCCCAACCGGCAAATGCGTACCACCAATTCGGTTTCATAATCCACTTGTCGGCAAAAGTCGGGAATAAAGAAAGGCTTGCTATCCTTTAGAAGTGCCGAATCAGGCTTCATAAAGATAACCGGTTCTTCGGGCAAAGGTTCCTCCGCATGCAACTCCTTGCAATGCAAGGGATAATTCATTCCTACTGCTATTATTTTCATGTTATGTATTTGTTTATAAACGCAAAGACGCAAAAGCGCAGAGATTTTTCTTTCTTGAGAAGGCAAAGTGCGCAAAATAACCTTTCTCTCTGTACTCTGCTTTCTCTAAAATGAAGACTTTGCGTTTTTGCGTCTCTGCGTTTAACATTAATCATTTATTTCATTTAACCGATTGAACATCACCGCCAAATGAGCATAAAGCGAAGTGTTCTGCACGACAATACGTTCTGGAACCCGAATACGGAAAGGCGTAAAGTTCCATACCGCTTTGATGCCTCCCGCCACCATTTTATCGGTTATTTCCTGAGCAATGGAGATAGGTACAGTCAGTACCCCAATATTTACCCGGTCTGCCTGCATACGGGCTTCGAACTCATCGGAATGATAAATCGGAATGCCATTGATGTTAGTTCCGACCAACTGAGGCTTAATATCAAAAGCCCCTACAATCTTCAATCCAAAATGTGCCAAACCCGAATCGCGCAACAAGGCACCTCCCAAACTTCCTACGCCGAACAAGTAAGCACAATGCAGATTGGTAAACCCCAAGAAATCTTCGAGCACCTGCACCAAACGCTCTATTTCATACCCTACACGGGTGCGTCCGGCAATATCCACATACGACAAATCCTTCGCTATCTGTGATGCGTCAATATTGATTTGCCTCGAAATCTGTGTGGAAGAAACGAACTTTTCGCCTTTCTCCCTCATCAATTTAGCACACGAAAGATACCACGGAAGCCTGCGCAAGGTAGGTTCAGGTATCCTATCCGTATTTTTAGCTGATTGTAGTGTCATGGCTTCTGTTTTCGTTCAGTTTCCGCAAAAATACGCCATTTATTTGAAATTTATGCACGAATGCAGAAAAAATGTGCGTAACTTTGGACACATTCTATAATAACAAACGTAAAGACGCCACACATAAAAGAAGAACAGATATGAAGAAGAACGACTGGAAAGACAGACTGAATATCGTATATTCCACAAATCCCGACTTCCGCTACGAGCAAGAAGGAGAAGATAAAGCTGAAACCCTCGACAAGAACAAGCAACCCCTGCGGGTGAATATCGAGAAAAAAGGAAGAGGAGGAAAAACCGTAACTGTCATAAAAGGATTTATCGGCACAGAAGATGACCTGAAAGAATTAGGCAAACTGCTCAAAACGAAATGTGGCACGGGCGGTTCGGTAAAAGAGGGCGAAATCCTGATACAAGGCGACTTCAAACAACGCCTCGTAGAAATCTTGCGCAACGAAGGATATACGCAAGCAAAATGAATAAAGTAAATAGTGAATAATTAATAATGAATAGTTTATAGTTCGTTATTAACTATTCATTATTCACTATTCACTATCAACGCTCTTCTTTCAAAAGTACACGTTCCAATCTACGTGCATTACTTCTTCACCATCGGGCAATTCGGTGTCAAACTCAATCTTATTCTCACGTGCCAGCCAACCGATAGCCGCATTCAAATCGCGGTCGGAAAGATTCGTAGCACTCTTCAACTCTTCATACTTCCAAGGTCTGCCGCTCTCGTTTATCGTGCGCCAGACAATACCTGCATTTGTTCCAATTGTTGCCTTGTCCATAATACAATCATTTAGTTGTTTTCTAATAGGTTAGTTAACTCGCCTTCAAAGTTAGGTTTTCTTTTCGAAATAGCAATGTTCTATTCCTCTTTATTTTTAGCATAAAAGCTGTTATCGCCCTGTGGTCTTTACAAATCCAAATGTCTCATTTTACCCTATCCACCTCTTCAATAGAAGAAAAGAACACTAATAAACCCTTTCAGACTACTCTATTTACCAAAATAATGGCTTATTTTGCCTAAACATAAATATTCAGATTATGGAACAGGAAATTTTACAAGGAAGCATGAAACATATCGCGGAGAGAGGCATCGCGGTTTATTGCGATGACCGCATCGCTTTCATCGAAGACATCAACAAGGCAAGCCGGATAACAGGTGCCGTACGAATGGAAATCATGATAGCCGTATTGTGCCTGAAAGGGAAAGCACGATTGGAATTAGACGGCGAGACTCACATCGTCGAAGCGAACGACCTGCTTATCTGCCACCCGAACATCATCCTCGAAAAAAGCATGGCAAGTTTCGATATCGAGTTCCGCAGCATCGCCATGTCGCCCGAATACATCCGCCAATTGTCCGTCATAGCCGACAACAGCTGGGACGTCTTGAAGTTTTTGGAGAAATCGCCCGTCATCCACTTGCAACCCGAAGAAACGGAAGCTTTTTGCCAATATTACGACCTAATCCGCTCGCGCCTGACCGGCAAGCCCAGACATCATCAGAAAGAAGTAACGGACGCCCTGCTTTTGGCTTTCCTTTATGAATTTCATGATACAATGGAACGTTTTCTTAAATTCAGCCCTCCCACTTATTCTTCCAACGAGCGCCTGTTCAAGGAATTCCTGCAACTTGTCACTTCATCTTACCCGAAAGACCGCACGGTAGCAGGCTATGCCGACAAATTGCATGTCACCCCCAAATATCTTTCGGCAATATGTAAAGAGACATGCGGCCATACTGCATCCGAACTTATCAATGAATATGTGATGAAAGACGTAATCTACCTGCTGAAAAAATCAGAAAAAAGCATTAAAGAAATCGTAAACGAACTGGATTTCCCCAACTTGTCTTTTTTCGGAAAATACGTAAAACGCTACACCGGACTTTCTCCCAAACAATATCGTGAACAGTTAGCGGAAGAATGCAGCTTTGTAAAAAAAGCGAACGACCTTTAGAAGCTGTTTTGATTTCATTCGATAAATTTGTTAAGCATGATTTGGATGAATGCAATCTGTACCATAGCTTCTGCGGTTTCAGCAAGGAATTCGTAATCGATGGT
>NZ_NFIN01000033.1 GCF_002161765.1 Bacteroides sp. An322
AAAAAGAAACACCGGAAGCGGTGCTTCCTGCATCGCTGTGCGCAAAAATAATGGTTTTTCGGAGAATAACAAGGATTATAGAGGTTGTTTTAAATGAAAGAGCCGTGGGAAAAACATAAATTAATAGACTTGTGCTTCTTTTTTCCTGATAAATCCGTATCTTTGTGCGCATTTTATGGATTGAATCACTAATTTAAAGATAAAGCAAAATGGCACAAGAAGACGTTTTCAAGAAATTGGTTTCGCATTGCAAGGAATATGGATTTGTATTTCCATCAAGTGAGATATACGACGGATTAGGAGCCGTATACGACTACGGACAGAACGGTGTGGAACTGAAAAACAACATCAAGCAATACTGGTGGCAAAGCATGGTGCTCTTGCACGAAAATATCGTGGGCATCGACTCGGCAATCTTTATGCACCCTACCATTTGGAAGGCATCGGGACACGTGGATGCGTTTAACGACCCTCTGATTGATAACCGCGACTCGAAAAAGCGTTATCGTGCCGATGTGTTGATTGAAGACCAAATCGCGAAATACGATGAAAAGATAAACAAGGAAGTGGCAAAAGCCGCAAAGAAATACGGCGATGCGTTCAACGAGCAAGAGTTCCGCTCGACCAATGCACGTGTATTGGAACATCAGGCGAAACGCGATGCTCTGCACGAGCGTTATACGCAGGCGATGAACGCCGGACCGGACTTGAACGAACTTCGCCAAATCATCTTGGACGAGGAAATCGTATGCCCTATCTCGGGCACGAAGAACTGGACCGAAGTGCGCCAGTTTAATCTGATGTTCTCTACCGAAATGGGTTCTACCGCCGATGGCTCAATGAAAGTGTATCTTCGTCCGGAAACGGCTCAGGGAATCTTCGTGAATTACCTGAACGTGCAGAAGACGGGACGTATGAAAATCCCCTTTGGTATCGCTCAGATAGGTAAGGCATTCCGTAATGAAATCGTGGCACGCCAGTTCATCTTCCGTATGCGTGAGTTCGAACAGATGGAAATGCAGTTCTTCGTAAAACCTGGAACCGAGCTTGACTGGTTTAAGAAGTGGAAAGAAATCCGCTTGAAATGGCACAAGGCATTGGGCTTCGGCGATGACCATTACCGTTATCACGACCACGAGAAGTTGGCTCACTATGCCAATGCCGCTACCGACATCGAGTTCTTGATGCCGTTCGGATTCAAGGAAGTGGAAGGTATCCACTCGCGCACGAACTTCGACTTAAGCCAGCACGAGAAGTTCTCGGGCAAGAGCATCAAGTATTTCGACCCGGAAATCAACGAATCATATACTCCGTACGTTATCGAGACCTCTATCGGTGTCGACCGTATGTTCTTGAGCGTGATGAGCGCATCGTATAAAGAAGAGAAGTTGGAGAATGGCGAAACCCGTGTGGTGTTGAAGCTTCCTGCAGCCTTGGCTCCGGTGAAACTTGCCGTCATGCCGCTGGTGAAGAAAGACGGTCTGCCAGAAAAGGCACGTGAGATTATGGACGACCTGAAGTTCCATTTCCATTGCCAGTATGATGAAAAAGATTCTATCGGTAAGCGTTACCGCCGTCAGGATGCTATCGGTACTCCGTATTGCGTGACGGTAGACCATCAGACGTTGGAAGATAATTGCGTGACCCTGCGTAACCGCGACACAATGGAACAGGAGCGTGTGGCTATTGCCGACCTGAACAACATCATTGCCGACAAGGTTAGCATCACCAGTCTTTTGAAAACATTGCAATAAATAATATATAATGTGTGCATGAAGAATTTTATATTGTGCTTTTGGAGCATGCTCGTACTGATGTGCGGGCTTGTTTCATGTAGCGAAGACACGCCTGTTGCTGATCCGTATGCCAATTGGGAAGCGCGCAATGCGGCTTATATCGACTCTGTAGCTAATGTGGCTGCTAATCCTCCTGCAGGAGAGACGTGGCATCGTTATGTGAACTATAAAATCCAAAATGACGGAATGGGCACCGATTTGACCTTGACCAATTCGGATTATGTGTATGTAAAAGACTTAACGGAGTCTGATGTGGAATTGGGCAAGACTCCATTTGCTACAGATACTGTAAATGTGCATTATCGTGGTTGGTTTATAAATGGAGAAGTATTTGACCAAAGTTATAGTGGTGATTGGAATGTTATGGTTCATGAACCTCGTCAATTTGTAGTGGGAGAGCAAGGTATACGTACAGGTTGGACTACCGCTTTGTTGCACATGCAGGAAGGCGAGCATTGGGAAGTTTACATTCCTTATACTATGGGATATGGCACTTCTGACTATGGAGATATTCCTGCTTATTCTACATTGGTATTTGATATACGTTTAGAGAAGGTAATTCACCCCAAAGGACCGGATGACCGAAGCAGAAAGACTTTGAAATGAAGAATGAAGAACTAAGAATGAAGAATTGGTAAATGTACACTTATTCTTCATTCTTAGTTCTTAGTTCTTTATTTTTTTATTTATTATTCTTCGAGTAGTTTTACCGCATCTACATATTGCGCAATGCCTGCAGCTACTTGCTTGGCAGCTTTCATAGCCAATACTACGGTATGAGGACGATGGACTACATCTCCTCCGGCGAATACGCCTTTGCGTGTGGTCATGCCGTAGGGACGTTCTTTTACAATAACATAGCCCGTTTCGTCTACATCGATGCCCGTTGTGGTCGATACGATACGGTTAGCCGGACGTGAGCCAATAGCAAGCAGGACGCGGTCGAAAGGCAGGTCTTGGATGCCTTTAGGCGTTTCGGCACGGATGCCTGTTACTTTTCCTTCTTCATTTCCCAAAAATTCTTTGGTTGATGTTTTCCACATAAATTTCACGCCTTCTTTTACCGCTTCTTGATATTCACTCGGAATGGCACTCATATCAGCTTCTGTGCGGTGATAGAGTACCGTTACGCTAGAGGCTCCCATGCGGATAGAGGTGCGTGCGGCATCCATTGCTACATTTCCACATCCGATAACCGCTACCCGGTCACCTTCTTTCAAAGGTACGGCCTCACGGTTGATGACATTTTGATTAAAGATGCTTACCATGTGGAGTAAATAAGAAGATTGGATAATGCCACGGAATTTGCTTCCGGGTACATCCAATGATTTAGGAAGTGCCGTTCCTGTTCCGATGAAGATAGCATCGTAGCCTTGTTCAAACATCTGGTCTACGGTAATGTCTTTCCCTACGAGGCAATTCAAGACGAAATTGACGCCCAACGCTTCTATTTTCTTGATTTCCTTTGTTACTACAGCCTTCGGAAGGCGGTATTCAGGAATGCCGTACATCAGGACACCGCCCGCTTCGCTTTGTCCTTCGAAGATAGTGACATTGAATCCTTGACGTGCCAAGTCACCCGCTACGGTAAGTCCGGCGGGTCCAGAACCGATAACGGCGATTTTACCACGTGTCTTTTGCGGAAGTTTTTCACGTATCAGGTTCATTTCCGTATCAAAGTCGGCTATAAAGCGTTCCAATTTGCCTATTTGGATGCCTTTTCCTTTGGCATAAAGCACACAATGTCCTTGGCATTGTTTTTCGTGAGGGCATACACGTCCGCAAATGGCGGGCAAATTGCTCTTTTCGTTGATGATGCGCATAGCGTCCCCCATGTTTCCCATAGAGAGTTGGTGGATGAAGTCGGGGATGTCATTCTCAATCGGGCATCCTTTCTTGCAGGAAGGGTTCTTGCAATTCAGGCATCGTTTAGCTTCATCAATAGCTTCTTTAATGGTATAGCTTTCGTTGACTTCACGAAAGGTTTCTTTTGTTTCGTTCATATAAATAATCTAATTTTGTAAACTACAGGTTGCAAAATTAGATTATTTATTTCATGTATTGCTATATGTTGTTTACAAACCAGATGTATTTAACCTTTATTATGCATTGTAATCAAAAACGCAGATTAACGCAGATTCTCGCGGATAAAATGAATATTTGCGGAAATCTGTGTTAATCTGCGTTTCAAGATAAATAAAGGAGTATCAGAACAACGGAGAAGGATATTCGCCGCTATCTGCCAATGCCTTGAACTTGTCTACTACGCCTTGACGGTCGGCAGCATACGTTACGCCAAACCAGCGAGAGGTAGTATCGAGCACTTTCACCGTAGCGGTTTTTGAATTTACCAAATCGTTTACTAACAACGGAATGTAGAATTCAGCTTTCGGTTTATCGATATTTTCTTTTAAGAACTCTTTGAAGTATTCTTCTGAGTATTGGAAATAGTCGGGTGTAAAGCCCCACATGTTCATCGAAACGGGTGTGTTATCGGCGATGCCTACCCATTTGCCTTCTTCATCTTTGTACGATACAGTACCGTCAACACGCATGATTTCAGTGCGTTCTACTACAGTGGTCAGATGGCCTTCTTCATCGGTAGAGCAGATTCCACGCGCTACGGTGCCACTTTCGCTCAATGTATTTCCTACACGGAAACCCACCATGGCATATTGGTTCTTTGCACCTTCAGGAAGTTCGCTCAGGTATTTCCCGATTACGGCAAAACTATCGCGTCCGTAGAAATCATCGGCATTGATTACGGCAAACGGTTCGTTGATAACGTCTTTACCCATTAACACGGCGTGGTTGGTACCCCATGGTTTTACACGGTCTGCAGGGCAGGTAAATCCTTCCGGGAGTTTATCGGTAGATTGGAATACTACTTCTACCGGAATGTGGTTTTCATATTTGCTGATGATTTTATCACGGAAATCTTTTTCGAAATCTTTACGGATAACAAATACCAGTTTCCCGAATCCGCCACGGATGGCATCGTAAATAGAATAATCCATGATTGTTTCACCGTTCGGACCCAGTCCGTCCAGCTGCTTCAGACCTCCGTAACGGCTTCCCATTCCAGCGGCAAGTACAAATAGAGTTGGTTTCATATAGTATTGTTTTTAGTTAGTGATAGTGCAAAGTTAAAGATTTTTCTGTTAGTTGGTGTTATCAAATCAATCAAAATGCGATGTATTTCGGTTATTTTGTCTATATTCGCATTCAGAAAAGCGATTGATTGTCCGTATGAAGAAAAATATTCGCAGGTTGGGGATTATCATAGCATCCCCGTTTATTCTGTTTGTTCTGATATGCGTGTTGGTGTATTTGCCTCCCATACAGAACTTTTTGGTGCGTACCGCCACCCGGTATGCTTCGGAAGCTACGGGTATGCAGATTTCGATAGGGCGTATTTCCTTGGGCTTTCCGCTTGATTTGGTGGTGCATCGGACATTGGTGGTGAATCAGGGCGATACGATTGCGGATGCCGGACGGCTCACCGCCAAGGTGCAACTTCTCCCCTTATTGAAAAAGCAGATAGAATTGGATGGGTTGGAGCTGGCGGATGCGAGGGTCAATACGGCAGGGCTTATCGGTGGCATGAAGTTAGAGGGCGAGATAGGGAATCTTTTTGTCTCTTCGCATGGGGTGGATTTGAGTCCCGAAACCGCCATTGTGAATCAATTGACATTGAAAGATGCCCATTTGTCGATGTGCCTTGCCGATACGACGGCACAAGACACAACCGCTTCGGCACCGGTCTATTGGAAATTCCAGTTGCAGAAGATTGATTTTGAAAATGTCTCTTTTGCTTTGCAGATGCCCTTAGACGCACTCTCTATGACGGTGTCCGTGAACCGGCTTGCCTTACGTGAAGGAGATGTGGATTTACACCGCATGGCTTATTCGGCACGTACATTCTTAGTAGAAGAAGGTCGGTTCGGGTTCGATACGGGTTCTCATCCTCCTTTGGAAGAAGGACTTGACCCTTCGCATATAGCGATAACTGATTTGAATATCGGCATGGATTCCCTTTTCTATGCAGGCAATGACATACGGGCATTAATCCGTACTTTTGAATTAAAAGAGCGTTCTGGTTTGGAAATCACTTCGGGTGAGGGACGTTTGGTATCGGATGCGCATACTTTGAGTGTGCCTTCACTCCGCATCAAAACGCAGGATTCGGCTTTGGAGCTGAACGCTTCAATGGATTGGGCTGCTATGGATGCCAATAAAGAAGGGGCTATCCGGGCACGCCTGATGGCTGATATCGGTAAGAATGATTTGCTGAAAGTAGTGACAGGGCTTCCGGCTGAGTTTATACAACGGTATCCTTCGCGTCCGCTTCAGATACGTGCGGGAATAGACGGGAGTCTGAACGATTTGAAATTAACCCAGTTCTCTTTGGCTCTTCCCAATGCTTTCCGAGCCGAAGCAGATGGAAAACTTGCTTTTGCGTTAGATAGTACAAGGCGGAACGGAATGTTGCATCTTGCTATGGAAACCGAAGACTTGGGCTTTGTAGAAACACTTTCCGGAGGAGTTGTTATACCGAGGGGTATGCGGTTAGAGGGGCTTGCTTCGCTTAAAGGAAACCGGATTGGAACAGATATTGGTCTGAACGAAGGGAGGCATGGCAAGGTGACGCTTGCCGCTGGATATGACCTGATGGAAGAACGTTATCGGGCGCGAATCGCAATTGATAGTTTGAACCTGCATGCTTTCCTTCCGAATGATTCGCTTTACCGTCTCGATGCTGCTCTTCAGGCAGAGGGAAAGGGTTTCGATTTCTTTTCTCCCCATACGTGGGTGAAGGTAGACGGAAGTGTGTCTCATTTGCGTTACGGGCATCGCTTGTTTTCGGGATTGGCATTGGAAGGCAGATTGGCACGTTCGAAAGGAAAGCTTTCGCTTTCGGTGTCCGACCATGCGGTAGATGCTTCGATAAACTTGGATGCTTTGCTTCTCCCGCATCAGATAAAAGCGGATTTGGACGGGCAAGTGAAACGGCTCGACTTGCAAGCCTTGTCATTGGTAAAGAATAAACTGAACCCTACGTTGCATATAGAAGCCCATGCTCAAACCGATATGAAGGTGAACCATCGGGTACGGATATCGTTGACCGATATTCACTTAATAACAGAGGAAAACGATTTCCATACGAAAGACCTGCATGCCGGAGTGGAAATGGCTTCCGACTCCATCCGGAGCTATGTCAATGCGGGCGACCTGACTTTCCTTTTCCGTTCGCCTGACGGGATAGAGCGTCTGACTTCGAGTGCTACGGCATTGATGGAAGAATTCGACCGGCAATGGAAAGCCAAGACATTAGACCAGCGTGTGTTGAAGCAGCTCTTTCCTCGTGCCCAGCTCCGTATCTTTTCAGGTTCGGACAATCCGATAGCAAATCTTTTGGCGGCAAGCCATCTCCGGTACGACCGGTTTAGGGTAGGCATGTCTACCTCGCCCGATGAAGGATTGAATGCCGATATGAAGTTATATGGCTTACGTACAGATAGCTTGCGGTTGGATACAATCTTTTTCGATGCCCGTCAGGATACCGCCCGCTTCCTGTTCCATAGCGGCGTGAGGGCATTGGCAAGCAAGCGTCAAGAGGCGTTCGGCATTGGTTTGTGGGGAAGCGTTGACTCTACGCGTGCGCGTACGTACATTTCTTATTTGAGTAACAAATATGAAAAGGGGGTAGAGTTGGGATTGGAAGCGCGTTTGCATCCTGAAGGCATCAGTGTGCATGTTTCTCCCGACAATCCGACATTGGTATACCGTACGTTTCAGGCGAATCCCAATAATTATATTTTCTTGAAAGATAACGGACGTATTTATGCGAATCTGCGTTTGGCGGATAGCCGTCGTACGGGATTGGCTTTCTATTCTCCTTCCGATACCTTGAGCGGTCAGGATTTAACGTTGGAACTTCATCGGATAAGCATTCGTGAGTTCCGGAGGGTGGTGCCTTATATGCCTGATATAGCCGGACTTATTGATGCGGAAGCCCATTATGTGCAGACCGGAGACGATATGCAGGTTGCGGCGGATATCCGGGTGGATAGCTTGGCATACAACCGCCAGCCTTTAGGTGATTGGGGTGTATCGGCGGTTTATCTCCCGCAAGAAGACGGGGCGCATGGCATTAACGGGTATGTGACGATAGATGATGTAGAGGTGGTAAGCTTGGACGGAAGTTATGCGTCGGCTACCGAAACGCTTTCCGATAAATTAGAAGCGCATGTCGGGTTACATCATTTCCCTCTGCACATTGCCAATGCCTTTATCCCTGCCGGCTTGGCTACGCTGAAAGGTGATTTAGACGGAAGTGTGGAAGTGAACGGTCCGGCTTCTTCGCCTTTATTGGCTGGAGAACTAAACCTTGATAGTGTACAGGTAGGAGTTCCGCAAGCATCGTTGAACTTGCGCTTAGACCATCGGCCGATAAAGATAAAGGATAACCGGCTGGAGTTCGAGAAGTTTAATATTTATACCGAAGGCGAGACGCCTTTCACCGTAGACGGTTATGTCGATATGGGGAATTTTGAGGCGATAGATGTCAATTTAGGCATGATAGCACGGAATTTCGAATTGATTAATGCCAAGAGGACGAAGGAATCGTTGGTGTACGGCAAGTTGTATGTCGATTTCACTTCGACGGTAAAAGGTTCGCCCGATGCTTTGACCATGCGCGGAAACATGAACATCTTGGGGAGCAGCGATTTTACGTATATCCTGAAAGATTCTCCGCTTACGGTGGAAGACCGCTTGAGCGAGACGGTGACTTTCGTGGATTTCCGCGATACGGCGCGGGTGGATTTAACTCAGATAAAACCCGTGACATTGGGAGGCATGGATATGTTGATGACCTTGCACATTGACGAGGCGGTGCAGGCACGGGTCGACCTGAACGAGGACGGAAGCAACTACATGCTCTTAGAGGGAGGGGGAGACCTCTCTTTCCAATACCAACCCGACGGTAACATGGTATTGAACGGACGTTATTCCTTGATGAGCGGCGAGATGAAATATGAATTGCCCATTATTCCCTTGAAGACTTTCCACATCCAAAGCGGGAGCTACATTGAATGGACGGGCGATCTGATGAATCCCAATCTGAATATCAAGGCATCAGAGCGGGTACGCGCTTCGGTGGCTTCGGAGGATAGCGGCTCGCGCATGGTGAACTTCGATGTAGGAGTGAATCTGACGAACCGGTTGGAAGACTTGGGCTTTACCTTTACTTTAGAGGCTCCCGATGACGGAAGCATGCAGAACGAGCTTGCTTCGAAATCGGCGGAAGAGAAGAACAAATTAGCGGTGACTATGCTGGTGACGGGCATGTATATGGTAGAAGGGAATACCTCCGGAGGCGGCTTCGATACGAACAGCATGTTGAATTCTTTCTTGCAAAGCGAAATCAACAAGATAGCCGGAAGCGCCTTGAAGACCATCGATATCAACTTCGGTATGGAAACCACCGAGCAGGAAAGCGGAACTTCGCGCACCGATTATAATTTCCAGTTTGCCAAACGTTTCTGGAACAACCGTTTCCAAGTGGTGATAGGCGGAAAGATTTCGACCGGGAACGATGTCCAGCAACAAGACGAGTCGTTCATCGACAATATTTCGTTGGAATACCGGCTGGATAATAGCGGCACGCGCTATATCAAGATTTTCCACGATAAGAACTACGAGAGCATCCTCGACGGGGAAGTGATAGAGACGGGAGCCGGCGTTGTCTTGCGTAAGAAAGTGAGCAAGTTAGGCGAACTCTTCATCTTCCGTTCGCGGAAGAAAGCCCGTCCTGTAGATGAAGATAAGAGCGATGATGAAGATTAAGTGAACTATGGAAAAACGCAGATTTTCGCAGATTCACGCAGATTGAATTATAATCTGCGAAAATCTGCGCTAATCTGCGTTTTTAGATAAATAAACTAATTTATTCATGAAAAAGCGATACGCATATATATGGATTTGGTTGAGCATATTGATAGGTTTGTCCTCGTGCTCGATTACCAAGCATTTGCCCGAGGGAGAGACTCTTTATTTGGGCTTGAAAGACATTACGATTCAAAACGAGGACGAGACCGATGCGGGGCAGACGGCATTGGACGAAGTAAAGGGAGCTATCAGCATCGCTCCGAACAATGCTATCGTGACCTATCCGAATATCCGCTTTCCCATTCCCTTCGGCTTGTGGGTGTACAATCGCTTTGAACGCTACGAGAAAGGTTTCGGGCGATGGATATTCCGGAAGTTGGCGGCAGACCCTGTCTATGTATCTACGGTGAATCCCGATACCCGTGCCAAGGTGGCGAGTAACTTGCTTCGTGATTATGGGTTCTTCGACGGGCGTGTCACTTATCGGGTGGACAGCACCAAGAATCCGCGTGCGGTAAAGTTGAGTTACGACATCGACATGGGACGCCCGTATTATATTGACACCTTGCTTTATGAAGGCTTTGCGCCATTGACCGATAGCCTGATTCATGCGCATCTTGACGAGAAACTGGTGCGTAGCGGAGAGCATTTCAATGTCAACACCTTGAATGAGGAACGCCAGCGGGTCATCAGCCTGTTGCGTGATAACGGATATTATTATGCACGGAATGATTTCATCACTTTCCTTGCCGATACCCTGATGCGCCCCGGATATGTCACGTTGAAGTTGGTGCCGGAATTGAATTTGCCCAAAGAGGCATTGAAGCGGTATCGCTTGGGGAATACTTCGGTTTACCTGACCGGATATAATGGAGAGCAGCCGACCGATTCGTTAAGGCTTCGCGACTTCACGGTACATTATGCCGGTGAGAAGCCCGGACTACGTTTCGGTGTATTGCGCAAACGCTTTATTTACCGGAAAGGGGAAATGTATTCGCAAACCCGCCAGAACTATACGCAGGAGGCTCTTTCGCGCTTGGGGGTGTTCAAGTTCAACGAAATACAATACCAGCCCCGTCCGAATAGCGATACGCTCGACGTGCGGGTGAACGCGATGTTCGACTTGCCTTACGATACCGAATTGGAATTGAACGTGACGACTAAAAGTACGAAGCAGACCGGACCGGGAGCAATCTTTAAGCTCTCGAAACGGAACTTCCGGCGTATGGGGGCTTCGCTTAACTTGGAGTTGAAAGGTTCATACGAGTGGCAGACCAGTTCGACGGTAGACGGAGACAAGTCGGTGATGAACTCATACGAGTTGGGAGCGGCGCTTTCGCTCGATTTCCCGCGCATCGTCCTCCCGTGGGTGCGCGACCGGATAGACCCGTTCCGTTTCCCCTCGGAGACGCACTTCCGCATCTATGCCGAGCAGGTGAACCGCGCGCGTTATTTCAAGATGCTTTCGTTCGGCGGAAGCGTGTCTTATAGCTTCCGCAAGTCGCGGAGCATGAAGCATACCGTTACGCCGATTCATTTGGCGTTCAATCACCTGCAACGTCGGACGGCGACATTCGATTCTATCGCTTTGGCGAATCCCATGCTTTTCCATAGCTTGGACGACCAGTTCATTCCTTCCGTTTCGTACACCTTTACTTACGATAACTCTTGGCGCAAACGCCGGATGCGCTTGTGGTGGGAAAACTCGTTCACTTCGGCGGGAAACATCACCTCGGCCATCTATGCCGCATTTGGCAGAAGCTTTAAAGAGAAAGAGAAGAAGTTTTTAGGAACGCCTTTTGCCCAATTCCTGAAATTCACGAGCGAGATACGTCCTTTGTATTACATCAACGAGAAGCAGCAATTGGCGGGACGCCTGATGGCGGGCGTGATATGGTCGTACGGCAACAAGACCATTGCGCCTTATAGCGAGCAGTTCTACGTGGGCGGGGCGAACAGCATCCGTGCCTTTACGGTGCGCTCCATAGGTCCGGGACGTTTTCACCCAGCCGACAACTCGGCTTATTCGTATGTGGACGAGACGGGCGACATCAAGCTCGAAGCGAACCTCGAATACCGCTTCCGCCTCCTTTCGAACATGTTCGGCGGAAACCTGAACGGCGCAGTCTTCCTCGATGCGGGCAACGTATGGCTGATGCGTGAGGACGAAGCCCGCCCCGGAGCCAAGTTCACCTTCAAGCGTTTCTTCGACAACATCGCCTTGGGCACGGGCGTAGGCATCCGCTACGACCTCTCCTTCCTGATTCTCCGCCTCGACTGGGGAATCGCCCTCCACGTGCCTTACGAAACGGGCCGTTCGGGCTATTACAACATCCCCCGCTTCAAGGACGGCCAAGGGCTCCACTTCGCCATCGGCTATCCGTTCTGATGAGGAATGCTGTTTTTGTTTTTGGCATTTTCTTAGCCCATGGTTTCCGAGTAGAAGTCCAGCATGTCGTAGATGTCGTCTTGACTTGCAGTCTGGTTGATATGAATATCGCCTACCTCGCTGATTAAAGTAAAATTGACTTGTCCTTCGGCACTGTTCTTTTTGTCGTGGCACATATAGGCATACAGGCGTTCGTAGTCTTCGCATGTAAAGGCAATCCGTCCGTAATTATCCTTGATAAACCGGATAGTTTGGCGGAGCTTGTCTTTCGGAAAATTCATACGGATATGGGAATAATATAGTTCACAAACCATGCCGGCGGCTACGGCATAGCCGTGTAGAATAGGATGTCCGGTCTCTAAAGCGAAGCTTTCGAACGCATGGCCTACTGTATGCCCGAAGTTTAACGCTTTGCGGATACCTTTTTCAAATGGGTCTTGCTCTACGATGCGTTCCTTTACCGCTATCGATTCGCCTACCAGCTTTTGCAAATGGGCATAGTCGATATGTTCCATGTCGAAACCGACCAATTCGCTCCAATGGCGGGTGTTGCTTATCAAGCCATGCTTCAGCATTTCGGCATAGCCGGACAAGAGGTTGGAAAGGTCGAGTGATTTCAGAAACTCGCAATCTATCAGCACCGTATCTGCCGGTGCGAAAGCTCCGATTTCATTTTTCAAACCATTGAAATTGATGCCTGTCTTCCCTCCTACCGAAGCGTCTACCATGCCCAATAAAGTTGTCGGGACATTGACCATCGAAATGCCTCGTTTGAAAGTAGCAGCGGCAAATCCGCCCAAGTCGGTCACCATTCCTCCGCCTAAATTAATCATCAGCGAATGGCGTGTGGCTCCTTTGGTACTCAGTTGTGTCCATACATACGCCAAGGTTTCCAAGTTTTTATGTATGTCTTCCACTCCGATACAGATTTCTATGGCGTCTTTCAGAAAAGGGAATTTCCTGATTATCGGAAGGCAAAACACGTGTGTATGTTCATCGGTCAGGATAAAGACCTTATCATGTTCACATTTTGTTAAGGCTTTCTGCAAATCATTTTCCAATTGATTGCAGATGACAACTTCTTGCTTACTCATAGTTTTTACTTATTTTTTCGGCAAAAATAGAAAAAAGTCGGAAGTCTAAGGCTATTTGCCTTCAAAATTTGCCGTTAAAAAGTTCTGCCAAAATGTCAATAAGGTGCTGACAGAAATGCATACGGCTGCATCGCCCGATGAAGCAGGGTGCATCAGCCAATGCATACGGCTTCATCAGCCAACGAAGCCTGATGCGTTTAATGTTCAATAGATAAGCATCAAAAGGCTTTGCGGACATCGGTTACCCGCCTTTCGGGTTACAAAAAGAAAATAAGTATAAAAAAAGGTTTCCCGATTAAACCTTATATGGCTTACGGTGTCAAACCACTAGTTTAATGAAAATATGAAGAAAAGCAGAATATGAAAAAATGGGTTTTGGGGTTACTACTGATGCTGATGACAGCATCTGCCTTTGCACAAGGCGGCAGTAGGGGAAGAGTTTCGGGAAAAGTTATTGACGCAGATGATAAATTGCCTGTTATGGAGGCGACTGTACAAGTGTTGTCATTGCCCGACAGTACGATGGTTACAGGGCAATCGACTAATTTGGACGGACGTTTTTCCATTCATGTGCGTCCGGGAAACTACGTGCTGAGAGTATCGTTTATCGGATATACATCTGTAGAAAAGAAAATTTCTATAACGAATGCGAAGCCAAACCTGAATGTCGGGACGGTGGAAATGAGTATAGATGCCGTAATGCTGGATGCGGCAACAGTCGTAGCCCAGGCACCCGAAGTAACAGCCAAGGCGGATACGCTGATATACAACACCTCGGCATACCGTGTGCCCGAAGGTTCTGCTTTGGAAGAATTGGTGAAGAAACTGCCTGGGGCAGAGGTGGATGAAAGTGGAAAAATCACCATAAACGGAAAGGAAATCACGAAAATCATGATTGACGGCAAAGAATTCTTTGCTGACGACCCCAACATAGCCATGAAAAACCTTCCGGTAAACATCATCGACAAGATACAAGCCTATGATAAACAGTCGGATATGGCGCGTGTGACGGGTATCGAAGACGGCGAGGAAGAGACGGTGCTCGACCTGACCGTGAAACCGGGAATGAATCACGGTTTCTTCGGAAACGTGGACGGGGCGTATGGCACCGAAGACCGGTATAGCGGAAAATTGCTTGCCAATTATTTCCGGGACAAGAACCAGTTTACGGTTATCGGTTCGGCTAACAACGTGAACGACAACAGTTTCCCCGGCGGTGGAGGTTTCCGCAGACAAGAAAACGGATTGACGGCTATCAAAATGGCTGGAGCGAACTTCGCTACAGAAAACGAGAAATTCAAATCGGAAGGAAGCGTGAACTTCAATTACAAAGATGCCGACCAAATCAGCAAGCAATCTTCGGAAACGTTTGTGTCTACCGAAAACAGTTCATTTAAGAACGCCATGGACCATAGCCGGAACAAGACGACAAACCTGACCGCTGATGCGTTTATGGAATGGCGTCCCGATACGATGACCACTCTTATCTTCCGTCCGCGCATCCGCTACGGAAAGACCGATAACGCCAATTCCCAAAATTCGTACACCTTTAATCAAGACCCAGGATACTCCACCGATGAATTGTTCAGCACCGATGACCTTTCTTCATTGGTTCCTGAAGATCAAATCGTGAATAAGGTTATGCGTGAGAGTCTGAAAAAAGGGGATGACTTGACATTGACCGGTATGATGATTTTCAACCGCAGATTGAATAACGAGGGACGGAACATTACTTTCCGGGGCAGATACAACTATACAAACAGCAGCAGTGAGCAGTTCTCTTTATCTAATACCGAGTATTTTCAGCAGACTCCCGAAGAGCGTTTGGAAACCTTGAACCGTTACATTGATACCCCGACCAAGAGCAGCGAATACAATGTGCGCCTGACGTATAGCGAGCCTATCTTTAAAGGAGGCTTCTTACAGTTCAGCTATAATTTCCAATACAGCCGTTCCACGACCGACAATACGACTTTCGACATGCCCGATAACTGGACGATTGACGGAGACAAGGCAGGAGGAGCTTACAATGCAGATTTAAGTAAGAGCGCTACCTATAATTATTACAATCATCAGGCAGAAATCACGTTCCGCTGGATACGCGAGAAAATGCGTTTCAATGTAGGTATGTCTTTCCAGCCTCAGCGTTCTACGCTCTCATATACACAAGGTGAATATCAGGTAGATACCGTTCGCAATGTGTTCAACTTTACCCCGACACTTGATTTCCGTTACCGTTTTTCGAAGACCAGCCAGTTGCGTATCCGTTACCGCGGACGGACTTCACAACCCAATATGATTGATTTGCTTCCGATTACGGACGATACAGACCCGCTGAATGTAACAAAAGGAAATCCGGGCTTGAAACCGACTTTCACGAACAACCTCCGCATGGAATACAATACGTTCAATACCGAAACACAACGGGGCATGTTCTCATTCTTCAATTTCCAAAATACGATGAACAGCATCAGTAACCGCCGTACCTATAACGAAGAAACCGGAGGATATACCACCATGCCCGAAAATATCAACGGGAACTGGAATATTTTCGGTATCGTAGGAGGCAATATTGCCCTGAAGAACAAGAAATACACGATTAATACATTTACCCGTGCGAATTACCAGAATATGGTGAGCTATATCAGTAATAATGCGGACCTCTATGCTGCCGATAAGAATACGACTAAGCGGCTTTCGCTGGGCGAACGCTTGCGCGGAACTTATCGGAACGACTGGTGGGAAGTATCCCTCAACGGTTCATTAGACTATACCCATTCGCGGAACAGTTATCAGGAACAGAACAATATGGATACTTATCAGTTCTCTTACGGCGCCAGCACCAACGTCCGTTTGCCTTGGAATATGACGATTTCTACCGATATTTCTCAAAATTCACGGCGTGGATATACTGATGCCAGCATGAACCGTGATGAACTGATATGGAATGCGCAAATTGCACAAGACTTTTTGAAAGGCAATGCCGCTACAGTCAGCGTCCAGTTCTATGATATCTTGAAAAATCAGAGTAACATCAGCCGTACCATTAGTGCCGCAATGCGTCAGGATACAGAGTATAATGCCATTTATAGCTATTGCATGGTACACTTTATCTACCGCTTGAATCTTTTTGGAGGCAAGCAAGGCGGACAAGGCGGTCCGGGTTTCCATGGCGGACATGGTCCAGGTCCAAGAGGTCCCCGCCGTTTCTGATGTGCCTAAACTGAATAATTTGGCTATCTGCTTGCAAATGCTTGTTTTTTCTATTATATTTGCCTAATATTGTTAATGCAAATGATGAAAAACAGCGTCTATATAATCGTATTTCTGCTGTCGTTCCTTCCCGCACGGGCACAGCTGAATTGTACATTTACCCATTATTCACAAGAAAACGGGTTGTCGGAAAATTCCGTAATGGATATGGTGCAAGACCATGACGGCATGTTATGGTTTGCCACATGGGACGGTATCAGCCGTTTTGACGGATACGATTTTAAAGTCTATAAAGCCCGAAAAGACAATGCGATGGAATGGACTTCCAATCGCATTGACCGGCTTTGTGTGGATGTCCATGGCGATGTGTGGTGCATGGCGTATGACGGGCATGTATTCCGGTTCGACAAACGAATGGAAACCTTTACAGAAGTACTTGTAAGCGGTCCGGGTAAGGATTTAATTGTCACTTCAATGGTGCCGTTGTCGAATGGTTCCATTTGGTTATTGACCGATGATAATGGAGGCATCCGTATCAGCAGCGGAAAACACGCTGGAGAAACAGACCCGGAAATATGGCTCTCCACCGCTGCTAACGGGAAAGCGACACGCATCTATACGGCATTTCTTGATAGTAAAGGCAACGAATGGATACTTACGGAGAATGGACTTCAACGCATAGGTCCGGACGGTAAGCAAAACGCTTATTTTGTCGACACACGGAATAATCACTCTCAGCAGTCGTTCTTTGCCGTAGCACAGCACGAGCAAACGCTTTATTTCACATCAGAACAAGGCAGGGTGTGGAAATATTCATTGAAAGATGACATGTTTACTTTAGCTGAACTGCCTTATCAGGATGATATCACTCATGTCTTAACCTTGCCCGACGGACGATTGGTCTTGACTGCCCGGCGTAAAGGTGTATTGATAACTGATTCATTGCTGAATCCGGTACGCTTTTATGGGACAGCAGAAGGATTTGACTTCAATAAATATCCTATACGCAATGCGTATGCCGACCGTCATGGTGAAATATGGATAGCAGTAGACCGTATAGGATATATATGCCGCATCAATTCACAAACCGGCAAGTTTCATGTGGAGCAGATGAATGTAGAGCAGGATGCAGCAGACCGTTCAACTCCTGTCTTTTCGATTTGTGAAGACAAACATGGGAATTTATGGGTACATCCTGTAGGGGGAGGATTGGCTTGGTTTGACCGCGCCCATGACAAATTGTTACCTTTCTATGACGAGGCAGGTTCTCCGGATTGGCGTTTCTCGAACAAACTGCATGCCATGATGGTAGACCGGCAGGGGAATTTGTGGTTGGGCACTCATTCGAAGGGATTGGAAAAAATATCGTTTTTCAATAGCCATTTCCAACTGATGAAACCGCTTCCTTGTAATTATGATACCAATACCAACCAGATACGCGCTTTGTGCGAAGACAGCAAAGGGCGGATTTGGATGGGTACTCGTGACGGTAAAGTGTCTGTTTATTCGCACGAGTTTGAATTAATCGGATATCTTACAGCCAACGGACAGATTACCACTACAGGCTCTCCCATTTCCATTCCTGCTTACCGTATTATCGAAGATTCGAGAGGCACTATTTGGATTGCATCAAAAGGGACGGGGGTCATTGGACTTGTGCCGCGTAGTGATGACCATTCTTATCGTTTGACAAGCTATGCTTACGACCCAAATGATATTTATAGTTTAAGCCATAATAGCGTATACGACATTTGTGAAGACAGTCATGGACGTTTATGGGTAGCCACTTTCGGCGGAGGCATCAATTGCATGGAACGGCAAGCTGATGGAAGTTACCGTTTTATTAATACACGCAATAATCTGAAAGCGTATCCGATGGACCGTTGTGCCAAAGCACGTGCTATTCAACGGGATAAGAACGGTATGCTTTGGGCTGCTACTTCAAACGGACTGTTGTCGTTCTATGAAGAATTTACCCGACCGGAAGCAGTTAATTTCAAGCTTCATGTACGTGAGCCTAACAATACGGGAAGTTTGAGCAACAATGATGTTTACGATATTTTGCTTACGCAGGAAGGGGGATTGTTTTTTGCCACTTTCGGGGGCGGACTGAATGAATTGAAAAGCATAGAAGGTTCAGATAGTATCCGTTTTACGTCTTACACCACTGCCCAAGGATTGGCTACCGATGTGTTGGTCTCCCTTGCCGAAGATGCTGAAGGGAATATCTGGATAGGGACAGAAAGCGGATTGAGCCGCATGAATGTGGATAGCCGCCATTTTGACAATTTTCTGAAAGGCGAATTAGGTGAGGAATTGATGTTTGAAGAAAGTACAGCTATCATGCTTTCAGACGGCAAATTGCTGTTTGGCTCAAACCGTGGGTTACTGTTTTTTGACCCGGCACAAATTAACACCAACGAATATGTGCCGAATATTGTATTTTCGGGAATAAAAATAGCTAATGAGAATGTTTCTCCACAAGAAGGTTCGGTTTTGCCTGAATCCTTGAATAGCCTGGCAAGCCTTACTTTGCCGCATAATAAAAATACAATCTCCTTATCGTTTGCTGCACTTGATATGAATTTCCCTGAAAATGTCAAGTATGCATATATGTTGGAAGGATTTGACGCGAACTGGAATTACGTGGATAAGCAACGGACTGCAACTTATACCAATCTGCCTCCCGGTGACTATACATTCCGTATCCGTTCGACTAATGGCGCTGGAATTTGGGTAAAAAATGAACGGAGCTTTGACCTTACTGTGCGTCCGGCTTTTTGGGAGACTCCGTATGCATATATTCTCTATGTAATCGTTTTCTTGTGCATCTTGTTAGGAGGTGCTTATACGTTGTTTGTCATTTACCGATTAAAGCATGAAGTCTCTGTAGAGCAGCAGGTAAGCGATATGAAATTGCGTTTCTTTACGAATATTTCGCATGAGTTGCGCACACCGCTCACTTTGATAGAAGGTCCTTTAAGCTATATTATGAAACGCTCAGACCTGACAGCCGAGGTGAGAGAGCAATTGCAAGTGGTAGAACGGAATACCCGGCGTATGTTACGCTTAGTTAATCAGATTCTGGATTTCCGTAAAATACAAAACAACAAGATGAAGCTTTGTGTGGAGCAAATAGACATCGTTCCGTTTACACGTAAGATAATGGAAAACTTCGAGTCTGCTGCCGAAGAAAATAAAATAGACTTTATTTTTGAAAGTGAACAGCCTTCGTTGAAATTGTGGGCAGATGCGGATAAAACAGAGAAGATTATTTTCAACTTGCTCTCGAACGCATTTAAATATACACCATCGGGAAAAACGATTACCGTTTTCATCCACGAGAATGAAAGTTCGATTGCTGTAGGCGTACAAGACCAAGGCATTGGTATCCCTGAGAATATGAAAAAGTCGATATTTGTACGTTTTGAAACATTATTGGATAAAAACCTCTTCGCAAACAAGAACAGTTCAGGCATCGGGCTTTCTTTGGTGAAAGAACTGGCAGATATGCATCATGCGGCAATCCGTGTAGACAGTAAAGAAGGGGAAGGCAGTTGCTTTACCATTGAATTTCTGAAAGGCAAGGAACATTATGGAAAAGAAGTGGAATTTATTGTATCGGATGATGTAGAAAGCGAATCACAAGCAGCATTGCCTGAAACATTGCTAGACATGGAAGTGTCAGGCGATAAGAATACGATGTTGCTGGTAGAAGACAATGTGGAATTACGCACATTTTTGCGGAATATTTTCCATTCGCAGTTCCAGATTGTTGAAGCTTCCAATGGAATAGAGGGCACGGAAAAGGCGAAAAAATACATGCCGGATATTATTATCAGTGATATCATGATGCCGGAAAAGGACGGAATCTCTTTGACTCGTGAATTACGTAATGATGTAGCTACCAGCCACATACCAATTGTTCTACTTACTGCAAAAACGGATATGGACAGTAAGTTGCAAAGTATGGAACTGGGAGTAGACAGCTATATTACAAAACCATTTAGTGCCGTCTATCTGAAAGCTCGTGTAGACAATTTATTGGCGCGGAGGCAGCGTTTGCGTCAATTCTATTGTGAGCATTTGATGGATATAAACAACACGATAACAGCTGAAGAGGCACAAGTGGAAGAGGAAGTAAAAACTACGATGTCAACTCAAGATAAAGCTTTCATAGACCGTCTGACCGAGTTTATGGAAAAGAATATCGATAATGGGGATTTAGTCGTAGACAATTTGGTGCAGGAAATGGCTGTTAGCCGTTCGGTATTCTTTAAGAAGCTAAAATCGTTGACAGGACTGGCTCCGGTTGAGTTTATTAAGGAAATGCGTGTGAAACGTGCTGCCCAACTTATTGAGACAGGCGAATTCAATATGACACAAATCGCTTATATGGTAGGCATCAATGACCCACGTTACTTCAGCAAATGTTTCAAGCAACGCTTCGGCATGACGCCTACGGAATATAAAGAGAAAACCCGGAATAATTGAACGTTTATTTAAGTAATGAGGGTGAAAACCATTCAATTCTAGCATTGATGAATTCCTTTACGGTTTCCCTTAAATCCTTGTCTAGAAGTGCATAAACTTTCTCTTGAATAAACGTAGGAAGCGTGTATTGATGATAGGCTTCTGCAATGCCTCCTGTGATGCAAGCCAACGTATCGCTATCTCCTCCTAACGAAACAGCAAGCCTTATGGCATCTTCATAGTCTTTGCTTTCTAAAAATGCGATAAAGGCTTCGGGCACTGTGCCTTGACAGCTTTCATTGAAGCGGTAAGCCGGGCGAATTTCATCACACGTCCGGTTTAAGTCGTATCCGAAAGTTTTCTCTATGAAATCTTTGATATCCTTTTTCGTCTTTTTGTTTCGGGCTAAAAAGATACCGGCAGCAACAGCTTGTGCTCCTTTTATTCCTTCAGGATGATTATGGGTGACTATGGCGGTTTCTTTCGCTACTCTCATCGTTTCTTCCAAAGAATCGAAATACCAGCCGACAGGACTTACACGCATGGCAGAACCATTTCCCCAACTATTGTAGGGTTTTGGATTCTTTTCGTGTAACCAGATAGAGAATCTTCCTCCATATCCTCCCATAGGACAGGGATATGTCTTTCCATAATGTTGCATAACTTGCGCTAAATCACCTCCATGCATCAGCCAGTCCGCTACAGCAACGGTCATAATTGTATCGTCTGTGTAAGAAGAATCTTCACAGAACAGGGGAAAATTTTTTGTCTTGACGTTATTGAACTCATATACCGAGCCAATAATGTCACCTGCTATTGCTCCTAACATAGATTTATTATTGTTTTTGTTTTTGCAAATATACGAAATGTATAGAGATTATAGGAGATGAAATAAAAAAGAATGCTTTTTATTTGCAGATTCAAAATAAAGCATTACCTTTGCATCCGCAATTCGGGGTGTAGCTCAGCCCGGTTAGAGTACGCGTCTGGGGGGCGTGTGGTCGCTGGTTCGAATCCAGTCACCCCGACTGGTGAAAATGAAGGAGTTAAGCGGTAGGCTTAGCTCCTTTTTATTTTGCGAATGACACATTTATGACACAAATTATTCCCATTTCTGATGAATGACACAACAAATACAAAATAGCAATAACCTTTCTTCTTTCATTTATTATTATTCATATTCTTTCTTCATGGGAATAAAGAAGTAACGATTTTACACTTGGTTAAAATGATTTCTCATTTACTCTCGATGGAAAGTCCTAAAATTTAAAAAATTGTTATTATCTTCGCCTTATTAAATTAAGACCGAATATGAACAGCAATATCACTACCTACATTGAAGAGCTTAATAAAGTTTATCAAACCCAACAAGCAACTGAAGCAACCTATCGTGGAATACTTCAGAATCTGATAAAGGCATTGTTACCTAAGGTCACCATTATACATGAACCAAAAAGGTCTGCTTATGGTGTTCCTGATTACAAAATATTGAAAAATGATATTGCCATCTCTTTCATAGAAACCAAGAACCTAAATGATAAGGATTTAAAGGGTGAAAAGGAAAAACTGCATAAAGAGCAGTTTGACAGATATAAATCTGCATTAAACACTATTGTTTTTACAGACTATTTAACTTTTCACCTGTATGAAAATGGAGAATTAACCTCTTCTGCGAACATCGCAAATATAGTAAACCAGACTATAATAGCAACAGAGGATGAAAAAGAAGAAGCTGTTTTCTTAAAGATTATACAAACGTTAGGAAATGCAAGTCCTCAGAAAATAACACAAGCAGGAAAACTTGCTGAAATCATGGCTGCAAAAGCTAAACTAATAGCCACAATTATTGGCAGTGCCATGAGTGAGAATAAGACTGATGAAGACAAAAATCTCCATGATAAATTATCTGTCTTTCAAAAAATCTTAGTACATGACATGGACGAAAAACAATTTGCGGATTTTTATGCCCAAACAATTGTTTACGGAATGTTCATTGCAAGAATTAATGACAAAACCCCTAAAACATTCAGCCGGTTAGAAGCAGCGGAACTTATCCCAAGTTTTAATCCGTTTCTGAAGAAAATATTCAAAAATATAGCATTAGCGGAACTACATAGTTGTATTGTCTGGATTGTTGATGATTTGGCGGAAATATTCAGAGTGACCGATATGGCTAAGGTTCTGAGAAATTACGGTAAAGAAACCGGACGTAAAGACCCTATCATACATTTCTATGAAGAATTTCTTGAAGAATACAACCCCAAAATAAGGGAAGAATTCGGTGTGTGGTACACTCCAGCGCAAGTGGTTCATTTTATAGTAGACGCTGTAAACGACATACTGATTGATGAATTTGGTATTGAAAACGGATTGGCAGATAACTCTAAAATAGAAATAACAGACCACAATGGCAACGCCAAAGAAATACACCGTATTCAAGTTTTAGACCCAGCTACAGGAACAGGAACCTTTTTAGCTGAGGCCTGTCATGTCATTCACTCCTATTACAAAGGTCAGGAAGGCTTGTGGCCGGAAGATGTAATCAAGCACCTGATTCCTCGGATTAATGGTTTTGAGTATCTGATGGCTCCATATACGATGGCACACCTGAAATTAGCAACAGCATTACAATTGGATCAAAATAAGGGCAAATTACCTGAAAGACTCAATATATATCTTACAAACTCTCTTGAAGAGGAGCAACCGGAAACGAAACTTGATTTCGGAACGTTTGTTTCTGATGAAGCCAATGCTGCCAACGCCTTAAAAAGAGAAACTCCAGTCATGGTAGTAATGGGTAATCCACCATATAATGAAAAATCCGCCAATAAAGGAAAATGGATTATGGATTTAATGGACGATTACAAACAAGAGCCAGGCGAAAGTAAGAAAGTTATAAAAGTCAACAAACGAACTAAACAGAAAACATTTAAGAATACACTGAAAGAACGTAATCCCAAAGGCATCAATAACGATTACTGTAAGTTTATCCGTTTGGGACAGCATTTTGTCAACCGGACTCAAGAAGGTGTTCTGGCATATATTACAGCGAATACCTTTCTTGATACGCGATTGTTTAGAGGAATGAGGTATGACCTGCTTAAGACATTCGACAAGATATACATTGTCAATCTGCATGGTTCGACCATGAGAAATGAAAGTACCTCAGAACTTAAAGACCAATGTATATTCGACATTATGCAAGGGGTGTCAATCAATATCTTTATCAAAAAGAAAGATAAAGAAACATCTCCGCTTGCCCAAGTATTCTATAAAGACATCTATGGCAGCAGAAAATTAAAGCTGAATTTCCTTGCTGAAAACAAGTTAAGCACCGTTGATTTTCAGGAGATAGTTCCTTCTGCACCATTATATATCTTCAGACCACATGACAACCTTCTGCAAGAAGTCTATGAAAGTGGATTCAAGATAGATAAATTAATGCCCAATTATGTACAAGGATTTAAAACAGGTAAAGATGAAATTTCAATTCAATTTGACAAAGAGCTATTAGAAGAACTATGCAAAGACATATTGAATAATAATAGTCATGATGTCATAACAAAATATTCTTTACCGGATAATGCCGTTCAGAAAATACAGTCAATCAGAAAAGAAATTACTACATCTAATTATAATTGGAAAAACAATTTATGCAAAATAAATTATAGGCCTTTCGATAATAGATGGACTATTTATGGGAAAATCTTTATGGACAGACACCGTCCTGAGATACAAATTTGGTATCAAGGTGGGAAGGATGCTCACCGATGATTGATATGAATTGCTCTATTTATAATCCAAAAGACGAAGACAGTGATTATTACCCTGTGGCAAGCTACTCTCCTTGGTCTGCCCTTTTAGGTATGGATATTCATATTGACGAAGATGTAACAATCACTTTACAAGAACTGACAGCCGGACTACTTTGGGAAATCACTTATTACGGAGAAACGGAAGAAATGGTTCAAGAACATCTTGAAAAACTGTTCAAATAGCTAATTTTGTAAAAGGAACTCACAAAAAGGAATAGTATGACAAAAGATTTATTCCCTAACTTCGTCAACGTGTCACCCCAAACTCATCAGAGAGAACAATGGCGCGATAAGTTGACGAAGTCAGGAAAAAATAACTTTCCCATAGCAAAAAAAGTCCCCGGCATCCGACTGGATACCAGGGACCCCCACTTAAAACGGCGGCTGCCTACTCTCCCACTTGCGCAGTACCATCGGCGATGCGAAGCTTAACTTCTCTGTTCGGAATGGGAAGAGGTGGAACCTTCGCG
>NZ_NFIN01000034.1 GCF_002161765.1 Bacteroides sp. An322
CCTGACAGGTATCACCAAGTTTTCGCAACTCAGTATCTTCAGCGAACTGAACAATATACAGAACATCAGCATGGTAAAAGAATATGCGGCTCTTTGTGGCATTACTGAGGAAGAGATGCGTACGCAAATGGACGCGGATTTGGATGCGTTTGCCGAAAAAACAGGCATGGATAAAGAGCAGTTAGTAGAAAAGCTGAAATCCTATTATGACGGTTATCACTTTACATGGCCCTCTCCTGATATTTATAATCCTTATAGCTTGATGAATGCTTTCAGCGAAGGGGAGTTGAATGCTTATTGGTTTGGGAGCGGCACGCCTACTTACTTGATAGAGATGTTACGGAAATATCATACGCTTCCGTCTGAAATAGGCAAGGAAGAAGTCTCATTGGATGATTTCGATGTGCCTTTAGAACTTGCCACCAATTATATGCCATTGCTGTATCAAGCGGGTTACCTTACCATTAAAAATAGGAGCGTGGAGTTTGATTCTTATTTTCTTGACTTACCTAATCAGGAAGTGCGTTTAGGCTTAATGAAGGGTTTGGTATCTTCGTATGTAGTCAGAGATACACGGCAAAGCAATAAGGTGTTGCGTGAAATGGCGCGTTGCTTGTCACGTAACGACATGGACGGTGCCTTGCGTCTGCTTCAGACTTTCCTTTCTACGGTCCCTTATACGGATAACACCGATTACGAGGGGCATTACCAGCAAGTGCTTTACATCATTTTCAGCCTCTTGGGGTATTATGTTGATGTAGAGGTGCATACACCGAGAGGACGGGTAGACGTAGTGATGCGTACTGCACATACCTTATATATAATAGAAGTAAAGCTCGACAAGAGTGCCGGTGAGGCAATGGGGCAGATTGACTTAAAACATTATCCCGAACGTTTCGCCCTTTGTGGATTGCCGATAGTAAAAGTAGGCATCAACTTCGATAGCGAACGGCATACGATTGAGGATTGGACAATTCATGCTGATGCAGAGTGAAGGATAAACTTTCATGGCTTCATTTTCAAATTCCGCAAGAAGTTTGTATTTTTGCACGTTAATTGAAAATGAGAATGGTGTCACAAACAGAAGTCTTATCTGAAATCTTGCGTACTTCGCCTTGCGTGGAATTGCTTCGCTTGCGCAACCGTCAACTGATTATCTTGTTTCTTTTCAAGACATTCTACCATAGGCAGAGTGCTGTACCTTTCGAGTCTTTGCGGATGCAGCTTGCCGATTATCTGAATGCCATGCATGTGGAACAGGACGAAGAAAACGGCATTACGGCTTTCGATACGTTCGAGGAAAAGGCGAACAAATATATCCAGCGGTGGACCGATAAAGGGTTCTTGCGTAACTATCAGGAAGAGACGGGCGAGGTGTTTTACGAACTTTCGCTTTATACCAGCAAGGTCATTGATTGGCTTTTGAGTTTGAAACGGGAAGAGTTCGTAGGTACGGAGTCGAAGTTTATGAATCTCTTCGGGCAATTGAAAGAATTGGTGGAATTTACCAATGAAGACAAGGAAGAACGTATCCGGATGTTGGAGGAGAAGAAACGTGAAATCGAGCATCAGATTCAAGCCATCCGGGCAGGAGGTGATGCCGAAGTATTTGAAGAGTATCAAATATTGCCCCGTTTCAAGCAAATCAGCTTGTCTGCTAAAGAATTGCTTTCCGATTTTAAGGAAGTGGAAGAGAATTTTAAAAGCATTACGAAAGACATTTACCGCAAACATGCTGAGGGCGAATATTCCAAAGGTGATATCTTGGGCTTTACGTTCGATGCGTTGGAGAATCTGCAGCAGAGTTCGCAAGGCAAGAGTTTCTATGCCTTTTGGGATTTCTTGTTGACACCTTCCTTGCAACACACGTGGGACGGACTGATAGAGCAACTTTATGATACATTAGACGATAAGCGGCTGGAAACGGGCGATACGTTTCTGAAGAATATGAAGCAATATCTTTATATAGCCGGGAAGAAAGTGTATCAGGCAAACGACAAAATGGCGGAGAAGCTGAGCCGGATTATTTGCGAGAACGGGACAATGCCTACGGTAATCACCCAACGTGTGATAGCCGACATCCAGTCATCTTTGCTTGTGCTGGCACAAAAAGGCATTACGCCTGATGTATCGCTCGAAATAGAGACTTTGCCTGACATCAATATGCCTTTGGAACGGAAACTTACGTTGGAGCAAAATACCGAAATCTCTTACCGTCAGGCATTGGAAATGGCAAGTACGGACATCAGTGAAGCCCGTTCTGCCGGAAACTTGTTCGTGCAAAACCGTATTGACCGCCGTTTGCTGAAACAACGTATTCAGCATACTTTACGCCGTAAGCATCAAGTGTCGCTGGGTGATGTTATCGAAGAAAACGGAGGCTTGAGCCAAGGCTTGTCAGAGTTGTTTGGCTACATTGGTGCCGTGCGCGATTTCCGCCATACCATCAGTGCCAATCGGACACAAGAAGTCGTGTTCGACAAGGCGCAACACAAAGCAATCGTTATACCTGAAATTATTGTTGTACGATGAATCTCGAATCTTATATATCTCCATACGCACGGGCAGTGGTCTGCCTGTTGAAAGGTCCGGTAGATGCATCAGACCGATGCTGGAATGATATTTTGCACTACCAAAGCGAAATACAAAAATACCTTTTTCAAATCGGTCTGGAACTGATAGTAAAACGCGATGAAGGTTTTGCCTACCTGAAGCAGATGACCGATGAGAACGGCAATACGTTAGGGCTGATTCCCCGCAAACCGTTGGGATTTGAATGTTCGGTGCTGGTTATTATTCTCCGCGAAGTGCTCGAAGAGTTTGACAGCAACTTAGACGAACTGAATGCAACCGAGTGTTACATTACAGGCAAAGAGTTGAAAGAACGTATCGAATTGTTTCTGCCCGAACGGTTTAATCGGGTCAAGCTCTTGAACGAACTCGATACCTACATCGCCCGCATTGTGCAATTAGGTTTTCTGATAGAGAAGAATCAAGATAACCGGGTCTTTTATCAAATCCACCGCATCATCAAGGAAAAGGTCACGCTCGACCAGTTGGTAGAATTTAAAAAGAAACTTGAAAGCTATGTTGAATCTGTTTAGTACATCCTCGGACACGGCGGGCTTCCGCTTGCAATACATGGAAATCTATAACTGGGGTACGTTTCATGAACGTATCTTCCGCCTTGCCCCGCAGGGGAATAATGCCTTGCTTACCGGAGCCAATGCTTCGGGTAAAAGCACTATTATCGATGCGTTGCTCACCTTGCTGGTTCCGGCTAAGAAGGACCGTTTCTATAACCAGTCTTCGGGAGTGGAAAAGAAGGGAAACCGTACGGAAGAGACTTATGTATTGGGACATTACGGTAACATTCAAAAAGATGGCGAGCGGGGCGTGACTACACAAGCCTTGCGCGATAAAAGTGCCTATTCCATTCTGTTAGCATCGTTTGCAAATACCGACCAGCGGGTGGTGACTATTTTTCAAGTCCGTTGGTTTTCAGGAGGAGAATTGCGCCGTACATTTGGATTGGCGCATGTGCCTTTGGAGATACAAAAAGACTTCCAACCTTTCGATGGGAAAGGCGTATGGAGGCGTAGGTTAGAGGCTTCGTATAAAGGCGCACGCACTTTGGTAGAGTTTTTCGATGGACCGGTGGGATATGCCGAACGTATTACGCAACTCTTTGGAATGCGCTCTGCCAAGGCATTGAGCCTCTTCAATCAGATTGTAGGCGTAAAGGTGCTTGATGACCTTGATGAGTTTATCCGCATCAATATGTTGGAAGAGCACGATGCCGAGACGCAATACCTTCAATTAAAGGATAGTTTCACTACTCTGATAGATGCAAAGGTGAATATTGAGAAGGCGCGTATGCAGATAGAGATGCTTCAGCCCATAGCGGAATTGGCAAAGAAGATAAAAAATGCCGAAGAACGCCTCGCTCAGCTGATGACCGATAAGGATACAGCAGTCTATTGGTTTGCCAAACAGTTGATAGACCTCGCAAAGGAAAAATTGGATGTAGCGGTGAAGGAAAAAGAAAAGTTGGAAGCCGAAACACGCCAGCTCCGCCAGCGGGAAGAAAAATTGAAACAAGAAGAACGTACCCTTGCGCTTGCTATTGAGAAGGATGAAGTAGGGCGTAAGTTGAAAGAATTGAACGATGATATCGAACGGCTTACAAAGGAACGTGATGGGCGCATGGCTTCAATGGATAAGTATAACGGACTTGCCCAAAAGGCAGGTTTCGCCACGAATCCTAACGAAGAAACCTTTAATAATCAACGTCTGCAAGCCGAACAACGGATAAAGGAATGGGCAGAAACAAAGGAAACTTGCATCCGAAAGCAAATCAATGCCGAGCGCGAACAAAAGGATTTGAGGGAACAGATGGAAGACTTGGTGCGTACGGTAGAAGTGTTGCGGAAGAATAAAAACAACATTCCCGTGCGTGAGACAGAGATACGCGAAGCCATTCTGGAATATACGGGGGCATCTAAAGAAGAAATTCCTTTCGTAGGTGAACTATGCCGGGTAGCGGAAGGCGAGGAAGCATGGGAAACGGCATTAGAGAAAATCCTGCATCACTTCGCTCTTCATCTCATCGTTCCTGATAAGTATTACCATCAGGTAAACGAGTATGTGAATACGACTAATCTGAAAGGGCGCATTTTATTTTACCGGTATCTGCCTTACAATTCCTTGGCAGATATACAAGCGTTTCGTCCTGCCGATGAGGAAGCAGGTCAGGTTATCGACAAAATAGAAATCCGTCCCGATAGCGAGTACGAAGAATGGGTGCGCGATATGATTATAGAGAAATACAATTATGCGTGTGCGGAAGATTTGGAAACATTCGAGCGGTATAAGGAAAAGGCAGTTACCCGTGAAGGCTTGATAAAGTTTGCAGGCGAGCGGCACGAGAAAGACGACCGTCCGCATATCTTGCGCCGTGAGAACTTCGTGTTAGGATGGGAAAACAAAGAGAAAATCCGTCTCCTGCAACAGGAACTGATTCAGCTTCAAGAGCAAGAGGCAGAACTTGCTAAAACAATTAGCCAGGTCAAGCAGGAAGCGGTAGAGGGGGAGGCATTGTGTGAACATCACCGCCGCTTGGTAGAGTTGTTTCCCGATTATCAACGCTTGGACTGGAAACAGTATGTCGACCTTATCCAGCGCAAGCAGGAAGAGAAAGAAGCGTTGGAAAAAGGTAACGACCATTTGCATACCCTTCAGATGCAATTGGAGAAAGTGCGCGAGGAGCAGCATCGGCTTTCCACGACCGATATTCCCGATTCTACCCGCAAAACCATTCATGTTGAATACCGCATCGAGCAATTGCAGAAAGAAATGGACGAGAACCAGCGTGTGGTGGCATCCATCCGGTCGTTGCTTTTCACCGATTTTGAGAAGGCTTACGCTTATTTATGTGAGCTTTCTTATGACCAATTGAAGCAAGAACGGGGTAAGTTTCAGGCAAAGAACGAGCGTGAACGCAAAAAGTTAGAGAACGAGAAGCGCGGATACGAAGATGAGGCGAAAGTGAAGATAACAGAATTTAAGCATCCGGAAGAAACCGTTTCAAACCGCTTCAAGGACTGGCGTGCGGATGTAGATGCTTTGCCCGATGCCATGCATATCGAATTGATTGAGGCTTATTGCCAAATGTTGGAACGGCTGGAGAAAGAAAACCTGCCTAAGTATGAGAAACAATTCGACGGGTATCTGCAAAAAACATTGACCGACAAGGTGGGCGAGTTCCGGATGTTTTTCAGCAATTGGAAGCATGCTATCAAGAGCAACATCGATATGCTTAACGATTCGTTGAAAGGCATTGACTATCGGATGCGTCCCGTGACCTACATCCAGCTTACCGCCCTGACACAAATCAGCGAAGAGGTGCGCGAGTTCAACCGGTTATTGGATGAAGCGGTGCCGAATGTGCAGAAAATCAATGCTACGATAGACGGAAGGCGCATTCATTTCTATGAACACGTAGAACCGTTCATGCGCCGCTTGGAAGACGAGGAATGGCGGAGGAAAGTGATGGACGTACGTTTTTGGTTTACCTATAAGGCGGAAGAGTTCAACCGGCAAGACGGACGTAAGGAAACTACGTATGAGAATATGGGCCACTTGTCGGGAGGAGAGAAAGCCCAGCTGACTTATACCATTTTAGGTTCAGCCATCGCCTATCAGTTTGGCTTGACCAAAACCGGATTGCAAAGCGATTCGTTCCGTTTTGTAGCGATTGATGAGGCTTTCAAGGCGCAGGATGAAGATAAGGCGCGTTACCTCATCACCCTCTGCAAGCAACTTCATCTCCAACTCTTGGTGGTAACTCCGAACGATAACATCCACATCGTGGAAAACGACATCTCGTATGTTTATTTCGTAGAGCGGAAAGAAGAAAAGACTTCTTGGCTTTATAGTATGCCGATAGAGCAATGGAAGGCGGAGGCTGCTTCCGAATGAAGATTAAAACGGGATATAAAACACATACGGCTGCATCGGCTTATGAAGCTATATGCATTGGCTGATGCAGCCGTATGCGTAAGCCGATGCAGCCGTATGTGTTTGCGTTAGGATCCAAACAAATAGAAAAGCTGCGTGTCTTTGTCTTTCTATAAGGGAAGTATTCTCAAATGATACGTAAAGCAACTTTTTCCCAATCTACCAGATTCCAAAAGGCTTCGATGAAAGCTGCCCGCCGGTTGCGGTAATCGATGTAATAAGCGTGTTCCCATACGTCGAGGACAAGAATCGGCTTCATGCCTTTGGTCAGCGGATTGCCTGCATTGGGTTCGGTGAGAATAGAAAGTTTGCCTTGCGTGTCTTCTGTTAACCAAACCCAGCCTGAGCCGAACAAGGTTGTCGCTTTCTGCGTGAATTCTTGTTTGAATGCTTCAGGCGAACCGAAGTTTTCCATCAGCTTTTGAATGAGTTTATCAGGCATAGCGGTCTGTCGGGGCGTAAGCGTTTCAAAAAAGAATGTATGGTTCCATGTTTGTGCAGCATTGTTGAAGATACCTCCGTCCGCTTTGCGGATGATGTCTTCCAATGGCAGGTCTTCGAATGGTGTTCCGGTTATCAACTTATTCAGATTGTCCACGTAGGTCTGCAGATGCTTTCCGTAATGGTATTCCAGTGTTTCTGGGCTCATGTGAGGAGCCAGTGCTTCCATCGTATAAGGAAGCTGGGGCATTGAATGTTTCATACTTTTTTACTTTTAAAGGGTTTATAGATAATCAACACGGGAAGATACGAAAAAGTTTTGAAAAACAGGGTATTATTTCGGGAAATAATAAAAGGATAAATAGAAAATATTACTTTGGCAACCCTGAAAAAAAAAACGGAGATACAGTTTTCCTTATTTGTCCTGTATCTCCGTGTCTTTGAGTGCGACGGTTTAAGTTTATTTCTTTTTCCGGGCAGGTTTCATTTTCAATGCATCTGGACGCATGGAATATGTTTTTTTGCCGTATTGGGGTTCTGAAAGCAGGCAAGGTGGAATTGGTTTTCCCTTTGCTTGGCGACGTACGACTTCTTCCAATGCCGCCGCATATTCCTGATGGATGTAAGCGTCATCGCGGTCAGTTTGGTTATAGGCAATATAGCGCAGGTATTCCACACATTTGTTAAACCATGCGTCAGGTATTTCGCCTTTGTATGTATAGTTCCCAATGCGGGCTATGAACTTCAGACGCTGGATCAGTTCTTGCTGATTGACCGTGGTGTCGGCTATCATCGCATCGATTTCAGTGGCTGCCCGATTGTAGTCTTTGGCTTGGATAAGTCCGTTAATTTCTATCAGACGGCAATTGAACGCTTTGCCTTCGAAGTCGCACAATGCTTTAATCTCTGTCAAGTCACCGTAAGTAGTTTCTTTAGTAAGTTTGGCATCGACCGCTTTCTTGCCAAAGCGTTGGCAGAAGTCGGCATAATTATCCGATACCTGTTTCAGGTAAGGAGTGAAGCCCGAAATGGTATTGACAAATACCTCCCATACATCAGGGTCAGTCAGTTTGGCACCTCCCGCAATCAGTTCATTGAATGCGGTTTGCACATTCTGCCGCGCATAAATGGTATGTTGGTAGTTGATGTAGTCTATCAGGAAAGCATGTTCGCGATTCCCTTTCTTGTATTCCTCTATCAGGTAAGGCGAACGGGTTTCCGGATTGAGCGCGCATTTTCCGGTTTGGATAAACTGTTCCGGTGTCTGGCGGCTACTGCTGTAATGTACCAGCTCTTCGGTTTGCGGGTCGATGAAAGCATAAGTAGGGAAAAGTCGAACGCCGTATTTTTTAGCTAATGCTACGCCTTCTCCGTTCTCTGCATCAATCTTTAGGTTAACAAATGTGTTGTTGTAGAAATAACCTACCGTAGGCAATGAGAACACTTGCTGTGCCATGTTAAGGCAAGGTCCGCACCATTGTGTATAGAAATCGATGAATATCAGTTTATTTTCAGCTTTAGCTTTATTTACGGCTTCTTGCCATGAACAATGCAGGAAGTTGATTCCTGCTTCTTGTGCCTGTGCGGAAAAAAGCCCGCAGAAGGCGATGAGAATTGTAAGAATGTATTTCTTCATAAGTCGTATCTTTAGAAAAGGGAGGCAATGGCTTTTTTGTTACCGTTGCGCCTCCCTTAGATGTTTTTTAGGTTTAATATCCTGGATTCTGTTCTGCCAGTTCATTCGAGTTCCGTTCGCTTGACGGAATAGATTCTATCCGCCGGTCGATGATTCGCTGGTAGTAAGCTTCTCCTTGGCTGGCAGAAGCTTCGCATTCCTCGTCGTAGTTCTCTTTCAATAACGTATTCAATTGGAAGAGGCGTGTAAAGTCCGGACGTTCCGTGAATCCGGCAAAACGTAGTTGGGTAAACCATTCGTGCCAGTTTTCGAAAGACATTTCAATCATCCATTCATTAAAAATAGCGTCTTCTAACTCTTCTGTAGTTGTGGGGACTTGGATAGTTGCTCCTGCCCGTTGGCGGATTTTTTCAATCGGAGCGTATGCCGTAGAGATAGATGCACCTGTACGGTAAAGTGCTTCTGCTTTCATCAGATATAATTCGGCTACCCGGCTGAAAATAATGGGCATATTGTTGGCTGCATTCAAGAATTTCTTAATAGACTTCAAATTGTATGCCGTTGTTCCCCGATATTCCAGGCTGTCTACATTCGAAAAGATAGCTTGAGCACGCGGGTCATCTCCAACCAAATCTACATATTCTTTACTCGGTCCCCAATAACCTTGATTTTTCAGAGTACTGTTGCCGTATGCCGTTTCTCTGGTAGAAGTATTGGCGGCATCGTTTTGGTCGTAGAATCTTGCGAACAGGATTTCTTCCGATGTTGTGAATTTGTCGAAGATGTCTCCGTAATTAGCTTCCGGCAGGTTTTGGTTGGTGTCTATCGCATCGTCAATTGCCTGAATAGCTTCTTGGTATTTTCCGCTATAGAAGAGTGCTTTGGCTTTCAAGGCATGAGCCGCTTCTTTGGAAGCTTGGGCAGAGTTCGACCATTCGGGCGCTTTTTCGATAGCTACTTCTACTTGCTTTAAGATTTCTTCGTAGGATTCCTTCACGGTAGCTCTGGGTTTCTTGGCGTTTTCTACCGAAGGGTTTTCATTACGAATGATAACACCGTATGGGCTGGTTTCGTCCCAAAACTCGCCATAGCGCACTAACAGACGGAAATAAGCGAAGGCACGCAGATAATAGATTTCGCCCAACACTTCTTCTTTCCGGTTACCTTCGAAGGCACCCGCATCGATTCCGTTGAGGGCTTCCTCCAGATAGTTCGCGTTTTTGATGATGCTATAGTCATCATCCCATTCGTAGGTGTCGCTATAAGACAAGGTTGGGTAATAGCGTTCCGAATAATAAATGGTGTTGCCCACTTCTCCGGTAAATTCCTGACGGCGCAATGTCCCTGCCTTAAATGGTCCGCCGCTGGTAGGGAAAATGACGTTGAATCCGTTTCCAGGAAGGTTATAATAGACACCGTTCAGTGCAAGTTCTACGGTTGCCGGATTGGTGATAGCACCTTCCAAGTCGGCTTCGAAAGCCGGTTTCTTATCAAGTACGTCGACAATGTCGCACGAAGTGACTCCTAAAGCGAGGAGCAGACCGAATATATATTTCTTCATGATGTCTCTGTATTTATAGGTTTATAAATTAAATTTGATACCGACTGATAAAGAACGGAATCCGGGATAAGTGGATGTTTCGTAGTTACCTCCATAGTTTGACGAGGTGGATACAGTTGCAGGGTCTGTTCCTGGATATGAAGTAATGGTGAACAGATTGGTAGCTGCTAAATAGACTTGACCTTTTACTACTTTGCCTAAAGGCAGGTCGTAAGTGAGGCGCACTTCTTGCAAACGGAAGAAGGAAGCATCGAACAATTCCAAGTCGGTAAAACTTGGAACTCCTTCACCGATGTACAAGGCGGGCAAAGTTGCATTTGGGTTTTCAGGCGACCAGCGGTCATCCAATCCGTAATCAATCAAACCACATAATTGTCCGGGAAGATTCTGGATAGCTTTATTATACAGCTTTTGACCTCCTATCTGATAACCGAAGTTAGCGAATAGCGAGAACCGTTTGTATCTTACATCAGCTGTGAAACCTCCGTAGACATCCGGGTCGGGCGAACCGATAATAACACGGTCATACGATTCTATTTTACCGTTTCCGTCCATATCTACTAATTCCTGATTACCAGGTTTCAGTTCGTTGCCGTTATAATAATCTTGTCCCAATTCTTGTGCGTATGCGTTCAATTCGTTTACACGGTCCCAGCTTTGGATGATGCCATTGTGCGCATATCCTAAAAATGCTCCCATCGGATAGCCTTCCGCCAAAACTTGATTGCTACTGCCTTGCACAATGACTCCTTTCATAGCTGTTTGAGTAGCACCTTCTGCAACCAGTTTGGTCACTTTATTCTTGTTGTGAGCCAAATTGAACGATAAATGTAAGTCCCAATCCTTGTTTGCGATAAGATGAGAAGTCAGGTTAACTTCCACGCCCCGGTTGGTTACAGAACCTACATTACGGTTCATCGACATGCTTCCGCCGACTGAACTTGAGGGGAAATCGTATGCCCAAATCAAGTCGTTCGTATTCTTGATATATCCTCCGATAGATCCCGCAAGTTTATAATTAAAGAAAGAAAAGTCTACACCGAAGTCATAGAGTACGGATTTTTCCCATCGAATGTCACGATTACCCACTTGCGAATGGATAATAGCAGGACGTCCGTTGTAGCTTCCGGCTTCGTATAAGTCACGGTTCGAGAAACTGGTCAGATTCTGTGTACCTGTTGTACCGGCACTGAAACGAATCTTCAAGTCGTCAATGAACCGCACGTCTTTCAAGAAATCTTCTTGCGAAAGCCGCCATGCGATAGCTCCTGAAGGGAAGAAACCGTAGCGATTGTTAGATCCGAACATAGAAGAACCGTCATAGCGGGCGGTAAAAGTAAACAAGTAACGGTCCATCAACCGGTAATTAATACGTCCGAAAGATGAGAATAGTCCATAAGCGTTGTATCCGTTACTCCAATTTGTCAGGTTAGTGGCACTTCCGATATTGGTATAAATTTCGTCCAACGGATAAGTATCGCCGTATATATAGGTACTACGGCTGCTATAGCTTTCGAAAGAAACACCGACCACAGCGTCTAATGTATGTATTTTATTAAATGTATGATTGTAAGTCAGCGTATTATCGAACACGGTCTTTGAAGAACGATAATGGTTTTCGCTTCCACTGGCTTCGTTACGTGTACTAAGGAAGCTAGGTGAGAACGAAATGTTCTGGTTGAATTCCACATTGGCAGAAAGGCTGGAGCGGAATTTCAGTCCTTTAATAATATCTACTTCTCCGTATACCGTACCTAAGAGGCGGTAAATGTCATCGTTGTCTTGATTATAAGTATTCGCCACAGGGTTGGGGCTTCCGGTTGTCAAGTCGAAGTCACCGCTTTCATCGTAAATCGGCATATCGGGGCGATAGCCTTGTGCCGCGAACAAAGAGGTTCCGGCATTCGACTGGTCGGTATAACTCATTGTAGCGTTGATACCGAAACGCAGAATAGGTAATACGTTAAGTTCGGTCGATATGCGGGCGTTATAGCGGGTCAAATCTCCGCCTTTCACCATACCTTGCTGGTCGAGTACGGCTAATGAGAGCAAGTATTTGGCATTTTTGTTTCCTCCGCTTACCGAGAAATCTACATTATGGCGCAGTCCGGCTTGTTTTACTTCATTAAACCAGTCTGTGTTGGCAGTGCCCAGTGCTCCAGAATTAGGGTCAAGAATATCTGGGGCATATTCATTTGAAGGATCGAACACCAGTGTTTGTTCAGCGAATTTGCGTACGGTGTTTCGCCATTCATCTCCATATAAGATACGGAAATTCTTAATCTGGAAATCTGTCGTGAGGTTATAGTTGAAGCTGACCGAAGGTTTGCCTTCCGTTCCGCGCTTGGTGGTGATGATAACTACACCGTTTGCCGCACGCGAACCGTAAATGGCAGATGCCGAAGCGTCTTTCAGCACGTCCATAGATTGGATGTCGTTAGGCGAAATGGCGTCCAGCATGGTCGGGTCGTCAATAGGTACTCCGTCGATGACATACAAAGGTTCGTTCGAACCGGTTAATGACGTTGCTCCACGTACACGTACACGAATGGTTTCGCCCGGTTGTCCGGTGCTTTGTGATACTTGTACGCCACTCGCCAAGTTTTGCAACATTGACGATACATTGGTCGTATTCAGTTGGTCCAATTGCTTGGCTGTGACCGAAGCTACCGAACCGGTCAAGTCTTTAATGGTAGATGTTCCGTATCCAATTACAACTACTTCATTAAGGTCAGTGGCATCGGCATGAAGGGTAATCGTAAACTCTTTGCGGTTCCCTATTTTTTCTTCAACGGTTTTCATTCCAATAAAACTGATGACCAACACATCGTTTTGTTTGAATGAATGAGAAAGAGAGAACTTACCGTCAATGTCGGCAATCACTCCTACCGTAGTACCCTTGACAGAGACAGAAGCACCCGTCACGGGGTCGCCGTTTTCATCTTTGACTACTCCGGTAATGGTTTTCCTAGGTTGTGATGAGAGATTCAGCATACCGGAATCTTTCTCATCAAATGTCATTTGGGCATTCGAAGCGAGAAGGTTGTTCCAGTTGGCTGATCCAAACATTAAAGAGCATGCAAGCGCAAGCAACATGCCTTTCCTTTTTCTTTGTTTTCCCATAAACTTACTATTTAAAGATTCAAAAAGGGGTTATTATTTATGTGTTAATGTTAGGGTTTTTCTATGATTATTTTTTTAGAATATGGGCTTTTTTTATCCGATTTCAAAGAAATCGGCGGCAAAAGTAATAAAAAAGATTAATATGGCATTCTTTTTATGATGAATCTTTTAGACAGTTGTAGGCAGAAAATAAAATGCTATTATCAGAAGCTGTAATAAAAAAAACAGATAGAAATAATTGTTCGCTAAAATAAAATCGTTACTTTTGTTTTCATAATTGCAGAAATAAGTAAATATAGAACAGAAAAAACGATACGAATAAAAAGAAAATAGAATTGTTTTTTGATAAGCAAACAATCGTATTTTAAGAATAGGTCAATGTTCGGTTATTATATTACGTTACGTATGCAGAGCGGGCTTCGGCTATTGAAAGAGATAGGTGTGTTCCGAAGTCTGTTTCTGATGGTTTTGCTTGGGCTGGGCATTTTAGTGCTTTGCAAAGTGCCAAACAGGTGGATGCCGCTTTTGTTTGATTTATTGGTGATAGGCGGATATCATCTGATGAGAAAAGACGAAGCGTTCTTGCGAAGCCTTACCCGGAATGTCAAAGGGTTCTTTCTGAAGGAATATCTTTTGTTGAGCCTCCCTTTCCTTGGGATTGCAGGGATACGGGGCGATGGGTTAGTTGCTTTATATATGCTTTTCGCTGGATGCCTGATGCCTTTTCTAAGGCAAGTCAGGATGCGGACGAAGCCTGTCCGGCTTCGTTTCTTCTATGCTGGCAATATGGAACAAATCCGGATGTTCCGTCGGACGGGATGGATATACCTTATCCTTGTAGGTGTTTCGCTCTTGGGGTGCCTGCATGGGAATTTGCGGATTACGAAGGTCGCTATGTTGGCATGGGGTATTATCCATTCGGGTGCCTATTGCCTTGAACCGGATCCGCATATCTTGTTAAAATATAAGAATTTCAAGATGTTGCAGAGTTTGGAATGGAAGTCTAACGCATGGAATGCAACAGTGCTTTCCTTGCCTTTCGGAGGGATGCTGTTCGCTTTGGGCTTTCGGACAGAAGAGGTGCTTTTTATCCTTTCGTTTGAGATGGCTTTTATCCTTTACCTGCAAGGCATGACATTGTTCCGTTGGGTGTGTCCGGCAGATATAGGCAGGGTGATAATGCAGGTGGCGCTCTTTATTCCCTTGTTTGTCGCGTCTTGTTTTATCCCTTATCTCAACCTGGTTTGGCTGATGCTTATCGGTATGTTTTCGTATGTCGTATATGTTAAATGGAGTACGGTATGGAGATAATAGGCATGAATAATCTTTCTAAATCGTTCGGACACTTGAAGGTGCTTGATTGTATTTCATTGACCTATGAACAGGGGAAGATTTACGGGCTGGCTGGGGAAAACGGAGCAGGAAAAACTACGCTATTCCGTTGCCTGACAGGGCTTTTGCCGTATGAAGGGACAATACGGAAAAGGAAAGAGGTGAAAGTGGGGTATTTACCCGCCGAATGTTATTTTTATTCGTTGATAACGGCACGGGAATACATCGAGTTTTGCCTGAAAGCGTATGGTGAGCAACTCAGCCGGACACGTCTTGATGAAATAAACGAAGAGGTATTCCACTTGCCCTTAGACCGTTATGCATCGGCATATTCTACCGGCATGAAAAAGAAACTGGCGTTCTTGGCTCTCTATCTGCAACATCCCGACGTATATATTTTAGACGAACCTTTCAACGGAGTCGACCTAAAAGGATGTATCTTATTGAAAAACCTGATAAGGCGCATCAAAGAGCAGCAGAAAACGGTCATCGTCTCTTCGCACCAGCTTGCATCGCTACACGAATTATGCGATGCCATTCATTATTTATGTGAAGGCAAAATCATCAAGGAATTCACTTCCGAGCCGATAGAGGAAATCGAACGGTTTATCTTAGAGTCTGTTTGACAATAAACATGACTATCTATGTTTTTGTAGAAATAAAAAATGTGAGTATATGGAAAATGCCATAAAAGCGTACGACACTTACCGGAATCTTTTGTATGCCGAAGGAGGATTGCCGGAAAATGTACGGCATGATTTGAATATAGACGATTTGTGTGAACGGGTAGATTATACCTCATCGGGTATCGGAAGGCAATATTTGTATCATTTGCTTTGTACAGATAAGGTATCTGAGATACGTGATTATGAATTGTTAATAGAGCGGTTTCAAACCGATGAGGCTTTGCGTAAGCAATTGACGGATACACTTATTAAGCTGAATAAACCGGCTTCTTATACCGTAGTGGATATCTTGGCAGAAGAAGGGCATGCCTATTCACGCCGTTATTTGCTTCTGCTTCAGGTATGCCGTTGGCTTCCGTTGCTATTTCTTTCTTTGACCTTATTGACCGATGCACCAGCTATCCCTTTCGTCTTGTTTGTTCTTTCTTATGTGGGTAATGCTTATTTGCATTTTAAGCAGAAAAGTGTGCTTTCATGTTACTATTTTTCTATCCCTCAGCTTTATAGATTGATGCAAACGGCTTGCCGTTTAAGCCGAATAGATACATTTACGGTCATTGACCGAAAGATTGGAATGTGTTTGGTTGATTTGAAAGGGCTTATTGGAAAATTGCGTTCGTTCCGGTTGGGCATCGCATTACAGAGTGAATCGGCTTTGCTTATTTTCCTGTTTACCGAATTGCTGAATGTATTTACCTTATATGCCGCTATCAATGTAGCCGAAGCAATAAAGATATTGCGGCTATATGGTTATCCGGATTCGGTAGTGAAAGAGGCGGAGCGGATAAAGAATCAAAGCCTTTGTCAATGAATAAAGTAATCCGTTCAGATGAAAAGAATTATTTTTATAATTATATCTATAGCGGCTATAGGGTTGTTCCTTATCGGAATGAAGCCGAAGATAAGCCCTCTTGTTTCTTCGTTTGATAAGGACGGTTATGTGACATTCTCAGAAAATGGTGTAAATCTTCTTTTTGATACGGGAGCGAATATTACTTTGCTTTATACAGATACCGTGCCCGAATCTTTTTATCCTTTTGTACGGACGGATGCGAAAGATATAGGAGACAATGATTTTTCGGTGGAGAAATATTTTTCGTTTTATGCTCGTTTGGGGAATATCGAAGGGAATTTGTGGACAACTATCTTATTGCCGCAACGTTTCCAATGGCAACACATCCATGGGATTATAGGAACAGACATGATAGACCGTTGTAATTGGTTGATTGATTTTACAAAAGGTGAAATCTCTAATGTTCATCCGTTTGTTCCCGGTACTCCGGATATGGTCTTGCGCTATAAGAAGGAACGAGGCTTGTATTATGTGGAGGAAATGGAACTGAATGGCGTCAAATGCTCTCATGTCTTGATAGATACGGGGTATGACCGGAGTGATTTCTTTTTGTCAAAGCAAGATATAGAACAAATGTCTGACGCTTGCTTTTTGAAAAAGGACACTTGTTATGGCTTTGCTGATACGGGGAATGAGATAAGCATTTATGAAGTGGCTCAAGGGGAAGTAAATAAAATGCAGTTTAAAAACGTGACGTTGGCAACATTGGCATCTCGAAGAACAATGGGTATTTCGTTTTTCAAACGCTTCTCACAAATCGTATTGGATACTCGCAAGCAGGAGATAAGATGCTATTGTTTAAATGAATAATCAGGATTAGGAATAGTGATTTGAAATAAATCGTTATCTTTGCGATTATGATTCGAAAAAAGAGAAATACAAAGTAAACAAAAAGCAATAAAATGAAAGAAAGCATTACTGACCGCTATATCGGCATCGGAACAGGTGTCGGGGTAGTTCTTGGTTTTATATTGAGAATGGTGTTAGACTCTTCAGCCGGACTTGTTATCGGTATTGGTTTGGGCGTGTTTGGCGGAAGTATGGCGGGCCTGATCAAACAGATGAGTCGGAAAAGCAATATGGATAAGAAGAAATTAGCATTCTATTTCTGGTGCGGATGTGCAATAGGAGTTGTGGCAGGCATCGTGGGTATGGCATTTTATTTGATTGAAAATGGATAACACTTTTCCTATACCTATATTATATAAGGAGAAAGCCGGCAATCCGTATCAGCATGAAGTGATGAATCTGTTGGCTTTCATCAAGGCGTTTCATCCGCTTCCGTTGGTAGATGAGGTGGCTTTTGCACGTTTCGAGAAGTATGCCGAATCTTTATGCGATAAGTTGGACGAGCGGATGGAACGTCCGGCGTTTCAGGTAGAACTGAACCGTTGGCTGGCTTTGCTTCAAGATGCGCATACATTTGTGATGCTTGACGATACATCGCTTTATCCTTTCACGTTACGTTATTATGAGGGGAGTTTTTATTTTCGAAGTCTTCCGGATTCGGTTCCGGATTGTATGGGAAAGGAACTCATAGCCATGAATGGGCGTGCGGTTGATTCATTGATACAAGAATTAATGGTTTATGTCCCTTCGGAAAATCAGGTAAAGGCCTGTATTACGGGAAGCTTCTTTATGAATCATAAGGCGTTTCTGAATGCATTGGGGATTGATACGGACCGAGATATCCGGTTTATGTTTGCGGATGGGGATGAAGTGCGTTTGCCTTCGTCTTTAGATAAAGGCGCAGCAGGTTCGCATCAGGTGAAGCAAGTACTGCATCCAGTTACGGCAAGGAGGAATAAACCTTTCCATTATCAGATAACCGGCGATACGTGTTATTTCCAGTTCAATGCGATGATAGACAGGTTCTCTTATTGGCAAGGATGCCGTTTGATGCAGGTTTCTCCGGATAAAGCCGTAGCGGATAATCTTCCTTTGTTTGCGGATTTCTTGGATGAAATGGCATGCGCAATGGCGGTGCATAACGTGAATAGGTTGGTGATAGACATGCGTTATAATGGAGGAGGAAACAGTGTATTGGGTGATGTGTTGCTCGAATTTTTAGGTGTCTCTCTTCAGGACATCCGTCCGTTCCGGTCTTACATCCGTGTGTCCGATTTCTTGCAAACGTGTTATCATACGCTTTTTATCCGTGATAAGTATGAATCAATGAGAGGAAAATTAGTGGAACAGAATCAAGTGATGAATGATTTTACCGCTGGTATGCCGAAACCTTCCAGCCGTTTTCATGGAGAAGTGACGTTTATTCAAGGACAAAATACGTTCAGTAGTGCCAATTATCTGTTGACGCTCATCAAAGACAATGCGCTTTTCCCGATTATCGGGACTCCTACCTCCCAAAAGCCGACCTGTTTCGGTGATGTGCTTTGCGTAAAGCTTCCTTATACCCAAACCAAAGGTTATATCAGCCATTCGTATTTCGTGCGCCCGGATGAACAGAATCAAGAAACGAGTTTGTTGCCCGATTCACTGATACGAACTTTATTGAAAGATTGGCTGAATGGGAAAGATGCGTGTTGGGATTAAATTTATAATGTAATAGAACACGAAGGCAGAAGGCACGGAGACACGGAGGATTTTTTATAAATTGAGATTTAAAAAATTATTTTCTCTGTGTCTCCGTGTCTCTGTGTTCATTCTTTTTATTCTCCGATTTCCTTCAGCAATTCATCTACGGCTGCTTTCAATTGCGTGTCTTCTCCTTTCACAATCGTTTCGGGAGCGTTCAGCACATAGATGTCGGGGTCAAGCTGGGTGTTTTCCAGATAACTTCCGTCGGGGAGGCGATAGCCTACCACCGGAATGCCGAATACGAGGGTCGGGTCTTGTGTCGTTACCCAGTTTACGCTGGTCATGGTTCCGGGAACGGGCGCACCTACCAGCTTGCCCAGTCCGCGATGTTTGTATACCCACGGGGTGCCGTGTGCGTTCGAGTAGTTCGCTTCACATTGCACCATGATGGAAGGCTTGTTCCAGCGCCGGCTAGGCATATCGCAGGTCTCGCGCCCGCGGATGACTTGGGTGAAGTATTTCTTTCCGCTGAACAATACTTCGATGTCCTCGTGCAAGCGTCCGCCTCCATTGAAGCGGGTGTCTATCACGATGCCTTCGCATTGGTTGTACTTGCCCAAGATGTCCGAGTAAACCGAACGGAAACTGGAATCATCCATCGATTCGATGTGCACATAGCCCAAACGTCCGTTCGACCAGCGTTTTACGTCTTCCGCCCGCTGCTTTACCCAGCGCGTATAGAGTAAGCCATTCATTGCTCCGTTGCTTATGGGTTTCACCACTTCTTCCCAGCGTTGGTTTGTTTCAGGGTCGTAAAGCGATACCAAGGTTTTCTTGCCTGCCTGTCCATTTAATAAAGGAGTATAGTCTTTCTCGGCTTCGAGGGTCTGGCCGTTGATTTTCTCGATAATCACACCGGCTTTGGCACGGGTGCTCTTGCGGTCGAAAGGACCTTTCTCGATGATTTCGGCGATGCGCAATCCGTTGCCCGTATAGTCCCAGTCATACAATAGCCCCAGCTGGGCAGTGCTTTCGGTATCCAGTTCGGGATAGAAGCGTCCGCCGGTATGAGATACGTTCAGTTCGCCCAGCCATTCGCTCAGCATTTCGGCGAAATCGTAATTGTTATTGATATGAGGCAGGAACTTGCGGTAGGTCTTCGTCAAGTCATCCCAGTCCACGCCGTGCATGTTCACGTTGTAGAAGCGTGCCTTTTCCTCGCGATAGATGTTATCGAAGATGTATTCGCGCTCTTCCGCCGGATTCATCTTCACTTCGGCGCGATAAGTAATCGGTTTCAACTTTTCTGATTTCCCGTCCATTTTCTGCATCGTTCCGCCTCCCAATACGAAGAAATTCCCTTCGCTATCGGTTTCCATATTCGCCCAGCGGGCATCCATCTTGTGCAGGAGTTTGGTTTCATGCTTGCGCAAATCCATTTTCCACATGTCAAATCCGCCTTCGAATGCGGCTAAGTAATACAAGGTTTCCCCGTCTTTCGAGATTGCGGCTGAGGCTAAGCTCGATGAATTAGGGGTGAGGCGCACGATACGGTCTTCTATGCCGTCCGGTTCAACCGTAATGAACTGGGTACTGTCTTTTTTTGCATCGGCTTTCTTGTCTTTCTTCTTGTCTTTCGAGTCGGTTTCATTCGCTTTCTCCTGTTCTTTTTCCAGTTCCTTTTGCAATTCGTAATCCTCTTTGCTCAAGCGGAACTTATCGTATGCGTCTTGGTTCATGAAGACCATCATTACATCGTCCAGCGAACCCCATGAAGCATGGTTGCGCATGCCGTAACGCTCGGTGGTGAAGAGAAGGGCGTTTCCGTCCATGGTCCAGCGAGTCATTCCGCTCGTATAACCGCTATTGGTCAGGTTGATAATCGGATTTTTCCCATCGGCGCAAACCAGTCCGATGTCCGAATAAGGCTCGTGCTTGTTGGCGATGAATTCCAATGCGAACCATTTCCCGTCGGGAGACCATTGGTAATCGAATCCTCCCGAAAGCGAATACCACGTAGAGCCGTCAGTCACCTGACGCACTTTCTTGCTCTTCAGGTTCAGCACCATGAGGCGGGTACGCCCTTCGATGAAGGCAATTTCTTTCCCGTCGGGCGAGAATTTCGGATAGCTCCGCTCTACGGTTTTCGAAGGAAGCAAAGGCTCTTCTTCTATCAGGGTGGCATTCGGGAAGTTCTTTTCTTCCTTCCGAACGATTTTTGCGGTATAAAGCCCGCTTATTCCGTCGCGCTCGCTGGAGTAGACCAACGTGCGGTTATCCGCACCGAACGATACGCCTTCTTCCGCTTCGGGCGTATGGGTGATTTGCTTGGTGGTGCCGTATTCGACGGATGTCACGAACACTTCACCCCGTACCACGAATGCCACTTGCTTCCCGTCGGGCGATACCGTAGCTTCCGATGCGCCCCGCGTAAACGTATAGTCTACAGGCATTTCCTCCTCATCCAAAGTGAGAGAAACGGGCACTTTTTTCGCTTGTTCCGCTTGAATGGACTGGGTGTAAAGTTCTCCGTCATAGGTATAGCAGAGCGTCCCGTTTTGGCTCACCGAGAGAAAACGCACCGGATTGCCTTTGAATGAAGTCACCGCTTGCACTTCCTGAGGTTGGTCGAGCGGGAAACGATACACATTGAACGAGCCTCTGTTCCGTTCGCTCAGGAAATAGACTTGCTTCCCGTCGGGGCTTAACCTCGGGTTGCGGTCTTCTCCGGCACGGTCGGTCAGGTTGGTATGCTTCCCGGTTTGGGTGTCATACATCCAGATGTCGCGGGTAATGGACGAGGTGTGATGCTTACGCCATTCGTCCTCAAAGCCTTTCCGGTCTTGGTAAAGGAAGAAGTTGCCCGAAGGCGCATAGCAGACCATTTCCGCTGGAGTGCCAAGGAGTTGGGTGGTCCGTCCTCCCTCGGCGGGCACCTGATAAAGCTCCGTCATGGCAGTTGTAGGGAAGAGAGCGCTTCCCGCAGGGTCTTGAATCGATGCCGAGAATACCACTTGTTTCCCGTCGGGAGTAAAGGCGGAAGGGATTTCCGAAGTCGAGTTAAAGGTCAGCCTCCGGGCTTCCCCGCCTTCGGAAGACATGATGAATACATCCATATTGCCGAACCGGTCGCTGGCGAAAGCGATTTGTTTCCCGTCGGGAGACCATACCGGAGTAGACTCATACGAACTTTGGGTGGTCAGACGCACGGCTTCGCCTCCCGAAGCCTTTACCTTATATATATCGCCTTTATAGCAAAAAGCGATTTCGCTTCCGTCTGGAGAGATGACGGCATCGCGCATCCAAAGCGGTGTCACCGCCGAAAGAGACGCGCAACTTGCTCCTAAAAGGAGCCCTAACGCTAATTTCTTCATAAAATTCTCTGTTTTTTGGAAGCAAAGATAAGAAATATTGGGGATGAACGAAAAAAAGTGGAAAAATATTTGGAGGATATTGCAAAAAACACTTATCTTTGCACCGCTTCTTGAGAGAAGCACTAAAAGTTTGGACTATGGTGTAATGGCAGCACAACAGGTTTTGGTTCTGTTTGTCTTGGTTCGAATCCAGGTAGTCCAACGCAAATCACAGTCATTTAAGGTAAAACCCCGTAAAAACGTCGTTTTTGCGGGGTTTTCCTTTGGTATCTCAGCATGAACATTCTCTAACCGGTGCAAGTCCCTTTCTTCTTCTTTTCGTTAGGAAGTACACTTTTAGTATGCCGATAAAAAAGAAAAATCCCTGATAATAAACCTATTATCAGGGATTTGAAGTACCCAGACCCGCATTTGAAATAATTAAAGTGGGGAAAATGTGGGGAAAAAGAAAAACGCAGAAAAACACGGCAATATAACTATATATCAACTATTTACAATTATATTAAATTTTAATACGAATTAATCCGATTGCAAATTATTTAGCAGATGTGGGGAAAATGTGGGGAAAATATCTATATTTGCATCCAGATAGATATTTAACCTGTAAGCCTATGAAAGTAACTTTCATCATTAAAAAAGCGGCAAAACGGTATGATACAGAATCAACCGCAACTATTTATATCCGTCTGAGAAATGGAAGACAGCTTGATTCTGTTGCTCCTACCCAGCTTTCAATCAATCCCAATCTGTGGGATGACAATAGTGGTTCTCACGCATATAGCGTGGGCTGCTATTGTTGTATCTGCTCATTAGGTTTTCTCAGGACCTCCAATTAAGATATGGTATTGCAGTTCCACGCTTTATTTCTATTATGCAGTTATAAAAGCCAAATCAGCTCGCAAATAAATGTAGTTGTAAAAATGAAGAAAATTGTTATTTGTATTTTAGGGTTAATTCTATTTCCCATAGCTTACCATTTCTTGCATTTGCATATTTTGCAGATGTCTGAGAATTATGTAGAAAGAAAAAAGAATACTTTGCAAAAAGAATTTTATGATAAATTGAATGAATATTGGGCAGGAGAATCTCGTTTAATGTATTCAGAAGAATATGGCAGCACATTTTATGTTCCTATGGATATGGATGCAGTTCAATTTATCGACAATAGGGACGAAAAAGATGCGACTTTTTATAGTTCTGTTGAAAGATTGTTCCCATATGATAGATTCCCTTTATTAACATCAACGATGTTCAAATGCTTAAGGCCGGGATGTTTTAAGGATTTATATGAATTAAATGCTGTAAAAAATGTGCCATGGGTGGCTTTCTTACTGAAATATCAAGAGAAAGATAAATTCCAGATGTTTAGAAGCTGTTTTGATTTCATTCGATAAATCTGTTAAGCATGATTTGGATGAATGCAATCTGTACCATAGCTTCTGCGGTTTCAGCAAGGAATTCATAATCGATGGT
>NZ_NFIN01000035.1 GCF_002161765.1 Bacteroides sp. An322
TTATAGTTTGGTACCTTTAAAGATATAACATTTTTCCAATTGGCCTGCTGATTTCAAATTTTAAGGAGACTGTAACATTATTCTTGAATCAATTCAAAACAGTTTCTTAGTCTTTAGTTTTTCACCACAGATTACACAGATTAATAAAATTATTTTCTCTGTGTCCGTGGTTTGGTTAATAATAAATTGTTCAAATCTGTGTAATCTGTGGTGCACCTTGATTACGTGAGCAAAGTTACGCATTCCGCCCCGCATGGCAATGGATTTGAAACGGGTGGGTGTAAAAATCTGTTAACGAAAAGCGGATATTTTACATATTTTACTATAATCCGTTGAGTATGTGTTATTTATGGAAAACGCTGATGAATATTTTAGAATATCCGTTTATTGTAATTGTCATTTGTAAGACACCAGTGCAGGTGTCTACTTGTCAGGAAAACACTTGACCAGTCATTCAGGTTTAACCGCCGAATGTGTCTACTGATTTTAGGAAAAGACATTGCCTTATGGAAATTGAAAATGGAAAATTGAAAATTACGGTGCCGCATGGATAATTTTCAACTTTCAATTTTCAATTCTCAATTTTAAATTATAAGAACCATGAGCCTATATCTTCCCTTCCAGCCAAGCGTCGATCAGCCTGCGGGCGATGCTGAGTTTCTTCGGTATCTCCGGCAAGCGGTCTTTATGGTAGAATGCGCCTGCATTCAGCTCCTCGTCCTGCAAATGGATATCGCCGCCCGCATACTCCGCCACGTAGCCCACCATGATGCCGCTGGGATAGGGCCACGGCTGGCTGGCAAAATAGCGGATGTTCTTGATGGCAAGCCCCGTCTCTTCCATCACCTCGCGGCGCACGCACTCTTCCAGCGTCTCGCCCGGTTCGAGGAAGCCTGCCACCAGCCCACGGAACGTGCCCCGGAAGTTGCGCGCGTGCACCAGCAGCACCTCGTCCTCGCCCCGCTTGATGAGCACGATGATGGCAGGCGAGATGCGCGGATAAATCTCTTGGCCGCACTGAGGACACCGCTTGGCGATGCGTGCCGTCTGCACCGTCCGCACACCGCAACGGGGACAGAAGCGGCTGTTCAGGTCCCATGTCAATATCTGCGATGCCGTCCCCGCCATCCGGTACTCCTCGAAGGGCAGCACGTCGAACGAGGCACGCAGGTCTTTCATCATCCGCGGTCCGTCCTCGCCTCCCGCTACGGGTTCCGACAGAGCGAACGCGCGTGCGGGATGTCCGCCCAAGGTGCCTATCTCGTGTACGGTATTTCCTTCGGGCACCGCCACCGGAGGTTCCGTGCCGCAGGGAATATGCCACCCGCCGGCTTGTTTCTCAATCAATACCTGGCTGCCGAAGAAGGCGAACCAAGCGTATGTTTCTTCTTGCATTTCTTTATATATTTATGAACACAGAGACACAGAGGCACAGAGTTTTTATTTATAGGGAGTTAGAAGGAGTTATGCCTTCGGCAGGAGTTAAACGCCAATAGTCTTGTGTATTGGCTTCTAACTCCCTTTAACTCCCTGAAATAACTCCCTTTTAACTCCTTGAAAATAAAGACTCTGTGCCTCCGTGCCTCTGTGTTCCATTAAAACATTAAACATTTTTCATTGTAAGCTGGATGCGTTTGCGCTCCATGTCTACGCTCAACACCCGCACGCGCACTTGCTGGTGGATGCTGACCACCGTGGTAGGGTCGCTCACGAAACGGTCCGCCATTTGCGAGACGTGGACCAAGCCACTCTCCTTGATGCCGATGTCGACGAAGCACCCGAAGTTGGTGATGTTCTTCACGATGCCCGGAAGCTCCATGCCTTCGCGCAGGTCGGCGATGGTACGCACGTTGGGGTCGAAACGGAAGGCTTCTAACTTCTTGCGCGGGTCGCGTCCCGGCTTCTCCAACTCCTGCATAATGTCGGTCAGCGTGGGGATGCCTACCGTATCGGTCACGTAATCCGCTATCCGGATGCGCTCACGAAGCGAACGGTCGGTTATCAGGTCGGAGACGGAACATTTCAGGTCCTTCGCCATCCGTTCCACCACGGAATAGCTTTCGGGATGCACCGCCGAATTGTCCAAGGGATTATCGGCACCGGGGATGCGGAGGAATCCGGCACATTGCTCGAACGCCTTGGCTCCCATGCGCGGCACGTTCATCAGTTCCTTGCGCGAGCGGAAAGGCCCGTTGGCGGTGCGGTAGTCCACGATGTTCTGCGCCAATGCCGGTCCCAAGCCCGACACGTAGGTGAGCAAATGGCGGCTGGCGGTATTGACATTCACGCCCACTAAGTTGACACAACTCTCCACCGTTTGGTCGAGTGCCGCCTTCAGCTGGGTCTGGTCCACATCGTGCTGGTACTGCCCTACACCGATAGACTTGGCGTCAATCTTCACCAGCTCGGCAAGCGGGTCGATAAGTCTGCGCCCGATAGACACCGCCCCGCGCACCGTGACATCATAGTCGGGGAACTCCTCGCGGGCAATCTTCGAAGCCGAATAGATGGACGCCCCGTCCTCGCTCACCACAAACGTATCTACGGGATGCGCAAAGCGGAGGGAGGAGACGAACTGCTCGGTCTCGCGGCTTGCCGTCCCGTTTCCGATGGCTATCGCCTCTATCCGGTATTGCTCCACTAATGTAGCGAGCTTGCGTGCCGCCGCCTGAGGCTCGGACTTCGGCGGATGCGGATAAATGACATCATTATGCAGCAACGCGCCTTGCGCATCGAGACACACCACCTTGCATCCCGTCCGGAATCCGGGGTCGATGCCCATCACCCGCTTCTGCCCCAAAGGCGGAGCCAACAACAGCTGGCGGAGATTTTCGGCAAACACACGGATGGCTTCCTCGTCGGCACGCTCCTTGCTGGATGCCGCAAACTCGGTCTCGATAGCGGGCTTGAGCAAACGCTTGTAGGCATCGCCTACCGCCTCCGCCACCTGCTCCGAACAAGCTCCCGTGCCCCGCACATACCGGCGCTCCAAGCGTTCTACGCACGCATCGTCTTCGGCTGGGGCAATGCTCACCTTCAAGACACCTTCCGACTCGCCCCGGCGCAAAGCTAACAAGCGGTGGGAAGTGCAACGCTTCAGGGGTTCGGAGAAATCGAAATAGTCGCGGTACTTCAAAGCCGCCTCGTCCGACTCTTTCCCTTTCACCGCCTTCGAGGTGATGATCGCTTGGCGGGCGAACTGGGTACGCACCACGTTGCGCGTCTGCTCGTCCTCGCTCACCTGCTCGGCTATGATGTCGCGCGCGCCCCGCAAGGCATCGTCCTCGTCCTTCACGTCCCCTTTCACAAACGCGCGCACCTTCGCTTCCAAGTGATTCTCGCGCTGCATCAAGAGCAACGCTGCCAAAGGTTCCAATCCCTTTTGGCGTGCCATTTCGGCACGTGTCTTCCGCTTGGGCTTGTAAGGCAAATAGATGTCTTCCAGTTCCGTAGCGTCCCAGCACGCATCAATTCTCGCCCGAAGTTCGGGAGTGAGTTTCCCCAATCCCTCTATCGTGGTGAGCACGGTTTCCTTGCGTTTCGCCAACTCGCCCAGCTTCTCGTTGCGTGCCTGTATCTCGCCTATCTGCACCTCGTCCATGCCTCCCGTCGCCTCTTTCCGATAGCGGCTGATGAAGGGAATGGTGGCTCCTCCTTCGAGGAGCTTCAATGTATTTTCTACCCGATGCACCGGCAATTTCAATGCCTGTGCAATCCTTTCGCTAAATCTTTCCATTGGTTTGTTTTTCGTTTTCGGAGGGCAAAGATAGGATTTTTTTCACCACAGATTACATTTTCACCACAGATTACACAGATTAAATAAATTATTACAAAAATATAGAACATCGCACCTTGTCACGCTGGATTTGTAATCCGGCGTAACAAAGAATTGAATTAATTATTTTAATCCGCGTATTATTTTAATCCGTGTAATCTGTGGTGAAAAACTAAACTCACCGGTAGAAGTGAAGTTCGTTCTCCAGCTTCCGCACACGCTCCTGAAGGTTTTCTATCCGCCGGAGCAAATGGCGGATGGCATCGATGCCTTCGATGTTGATAGACAAATCGTAATAGAGGTGCGTATAGCGTTCCAGTTCGCCTAATTGGGAAGCGGGGAAACAATCCGTGTCGTCTATCATCTCCACATCAATCAGTCCGCCTTCGCCCAACATCCGGACAAAATCCGGCTCGATGTCACACCGGGTACAATAATCGTTTATGATAATCAAATCGGTTTGCATAATCTTTAAGTTTTTGAGTTTCAACATAAACATCACGCTTCTTTTTGCAGTTGGCGGAACAATTCTTTTTGATGCTCCGTGAGCGAAGTCGGGATGGTTATGTGATACGTTACAATCAAGTCTCCGAACGTGCCTTCTTGCTTATAGACCGGGAAACCTTTGCCTTTCAGGCGCACCATGGCATCGTTTTGCGTGCCCGGACGCACCTTCAGCTTCACTTGCCCGTCGAGCGTGTTCACGGTGACCTCTCCGCCCAATACGGCGGTATAAAGGTCGATAGTGACGTTGGTATAAAGGTCGTTCTCCTTCCGTTTGAACACGGGGTCATCGCTTATCACGAACGTGATGTACAAATCCCCGTCCGGTCCTCCGTTGGCACCCTTTCCTCCGTGTCCTTTCAATTTAATTACTTGCCCGTTTGCCACACCTGCCGGTACGGTGATGCGGAGCGTCTCGCCTCCCACGGTGAACGTCTGCTTGTGCGTGACCGCGGCTTCCTGAAGCGTAAGCTGAAGCTCCGCCTCGATATCCTGTCCGCGAAACGCGCCTTTGCCTCGTCCGCCCGCGGCTCCTCTATGCCCGAACAATTCCTCAAAGAAATCGGAGAATCCGCTGGCGTTTCCGCCGAATCCGTGCATGTCCGCTCCTCCGAAGCCACCGGTGAAGTGCTGCCCGTCGGTAGAATACCAATACTCCGCGCCTCCCGTTCCGCTTCCGCCTTGATAAGCCTTCCGCTGGGCTTCAAACTCATCGGCGTGTTTCCAGTTCTCCCCGTAAGCGTCATATTTCTTACGCTTCTCAGGGTCGCTCAATACCTCGTTGGCTTCGTTTATCGCCTGAAACTTCTCCTTCGCGCCCGGGTCGTTCGGATTCAAGTCTGGGTGATACTTACGCGCCAGCTTACGGTATGCCTTCTTGATATCGTCCTGAGTTGCCGTTTTGTCAACTCCTAAGATGTTGTAATAGTCTATGTAAGCCATATAGTCAGTTGTTTTTTTACGTTAAGGGAGAGCAAAGTATATGCCAAAAGCATTATTTTAACTATCTTTGCACTGATATATTAGTCGAACACAGAGACACAAAGACACGGAGTCTTTTTCATTCTTATTTCTCTGTGCCTCTGCGCCTCTGTGTTCGATTAAATCTATGTAGCATCACTGACAATTTGTCATAATATATCGAAACTTATGAACATCCGCATCTGCCTTATGGCATTACTCAGCGCAGGAAACCTGCTTGGCACATACGCCGCAGAACCCGAAGAAACCACTATCAAGCTCTTGGAGACCAGCGATGTGCACGGAGCTTATTTCCCCTACGACTTCATCACCCGCCAACCCTTGAAGGGAAGCTTGGCACGCGTATCGACCTACCTCAACGAACAACGCAAGCTATACGGCGAGGGAAATGTCTTGCTAATGGATAACGGAGACATCCTGCAAGGGCAACCCGTGGCTTATTATTATAACTTCATCGACACCGCTTCTACCCACGTATGCGCGGCAATGCTGAACTACCTGAAATACGACGTGGGAAACATGGGGAATCACGACATCGAAACGGGTCATGCCGTGTACGACCGCTGGACGAGCCAATGCCGCTTCCCTATGTTGGGAGCCAACATCATCGACCGGAACACAAACGAGCCTTACCTCCCGCCCTACCGGGTATTGGAACGGGACGGAGTGCGCATCGCCGTATTAGGCATGATTACCCCAGCCATTCCCTCATGGCTTCCCGAAACAATGTGGAGCGGACTCCGCTTCGAGGACATGGAAACCTGTGCCCGGCGTTGGGTGGAAGCCATCCGCAAGAAAGAACACCCCGATGTACTGGTCGGGCTTTTCCACGCGGGTCCCGAAGGAAACCTACTGGATAACGTAATCGAAAACGGGTCGGAAGCCGTGGCACGCAACGTTCCGGGCTTCGATGTCGTCTTCATGGGGCACGACCACCGCCGTTTGTGCAAGAAAATACAAAACGCGGCAGGCGACTCGGTGCTTCTCATCAATCCCGCCAATGCCGCACGCACCCTTGCCGACGTGACCCTGAAAATCACCCGCAAGGACGGGCGCATCGTAAGCAAATCGGTAGAAGGACGGCTTGCGGATGTGACTTCGCTCCCCATAGACCAAGCGTTCATGGACACATTCGCCCCGCAATACCAAGCCACCCTCGACTTCGTATCACGCAAAATAGGAAGCATCCGAAGCACCATCACCACCCGCAATGCCTTCTTCGGTCCCTCGGCATTCATCGACCTGATTCACCAACTCCAGCTCGACATCACGGGAGCCGACATTTCCTTCTGCGCCCCGCTCTCGTTCAATGCCGAAATCAAGGAAGGCGACATCTACATGAACGACATGTTCAACCTCTACAAATACGAGAACCTGCTCTACACGATGCGCCTCACGGGACACGAAATCAAAGGTTTCCTCGAAATGTCGTATGCCTTATGGACCAACCAAATGCAATCGCCCGATGACCACCTGCTCTTGCTCAACGAAAAAGACGAAGGCTTCGGACGCCTCAAGAACCCCAGCTATAACTTCGACTCGGCGGCGGGCATCCTCTATACGGTAGACGTTACCCAGCCCGAAGGCAAGAAAATCACCATCACCGGCTTAGCGGACGGTACTCCGTTCGACCTCAACCGCACCTATACCGTAGCCGTCAATTCCTATCGGGGCAACGGAGGAGGAGACCTGCTCACCAAGGGAGCGGGCATTCCGAAAGAAGAATTGGCAAGCCGCATCGTCTTCTCCACCGACAAAGACTTGCGCTATTACCTGATGGAACGCATCGAGAAGGCAGGTACGCTCGACCCGCATCCCCTCAACCAATGGCGTTTCGTCCCCGAAGAATGGGTAAAGCCAGCCGCCGAACGCGACCGGAAAGTGTTGTTTGAGTGAATATTTTCATTCTAAAAGAGTGATTACTCATAATAAAGAATTATATTTGCATTCTATTCCTCCCTACATTATGCATTGGACTTTGGCTGGTGCGGGATAAAAAGAAAGGAGTTAAGTATGGAAGCATTATTTATGTTTGGACTTGTATCGGCAATCGCTATTGTCGGAGGCTTGTATTTTTGGAGACAAGATAAAAAAGAAGCACATAAAAGAGAACATTCTATTGAGTAACACGTTCAAATCCATCCCTATCCTGATAGGAACCTGCCTCACCCTCGCTTCGTGCGCCACCGCCTCGTTCTCGAAATACAAAGGAGTGGGGCGCATCAAGCAATACGAGATCCGTAGCGGACAAGTGCCCGACTCGTTCGACGGGTTCCGCATCGCCTTCGCGTCCGATTTCCATTACGAAAGCCGATTCGACTCCAAACGATTAGAAGGAGGCGTCCGTGCCCTGCAAGCCACCGATGCCGACATCCTTCTCTTAGGAGGAGACTATCGCGGACGGGAAGGAGGAGACATGGAAGAGCTTTTCACGGCATTGGCACGGGTGAAGACACCATACGGCACCTACGCCGTAATGGGGAACCACGAGCAGGGCGAATCAGACTCCTTAGTGCGTCGGGCTATGGCACATACGGGAGTACGTCTATTAGAACACCAGACGGACACCCTGCGCAAAGGAAACGAATACATCCTGCTATGCGGCATCCGCAATCCTTTCGACCTGAAACGGAATGGCATATCGCCCACCCTCTCCCTCCGTGCGGAAGATTTCGTGGTGATGTTAGTGCATACCCCCGACTATGTAGAAGATACCGATGTATCGAACACCGACCTTGCCTTGGCAGGACACACCCACGGCGGACAAATCAGCCTCTTCAAGCGATGGACTCCGGCGCATTTCTCGAAATACGGAAACCGCTTCCTTACGGGATTGAAGCATAACTCGCAAGGCATCCCCATTATCATCACCAACGGGCTGGGCACCTCACGCAAGGACATCCGGCTCTTTACGCCAAGCGAAGTGGTGCTGGTGATACTCAGGCGAAAGTAAGAATCACTCCACCTCTTCTATACAGAAATCATTCACCGTAACGCCAGCCGTGTATTTTACTTCTCCATTATCATTAATACTATACCCGTTTGCACGCATGATAATCCGTACCGCCATACCATCATTGGCACGCAAGAGATATTCTCCTTTATGCCTCTGTTCATTTATCGTGTACCACATCGCGTTTTGCCCATACTGCACCTCCACATAGCTCCCTTCCGTATCATAATCCCATGCAATGCGATAATCTGCCGTTTCGCCCCGATGAAACGTAAAGGCACACGCACTTTCACTATATTCTACATAAGAAAGTTCTGTCACTTCTTCGGGGTAAAAATTCAACACAACCACTTGTATAGAATCTGTCCACGATACATTATTTATCGTGTACGTCTCAAAAGTCTCCCCCAAATGCTTTTTCTCTATCGGAACATATTCGATTTCCTCTTCACTACAAGCGCAGACACATGCGAATAAAAGACTTGCAATAAAACCTAATAGTTTCTTCATTTTTCCAGATTATTTGTACGCCACGAAATTAAATGCTCCCGCGCACTCCGCCAAAAACTATCAGCCAACCGGATAATTCTATCGACAAAAAAAGCGATATTTATAACGAAGCATTTCCAACACGAGATAACTTACAAAATCAACGCAATTGTCTGCAAAATCTTCCGGTTCGCCGATTCTTTTTGCAAAAAAGTACCCATCCTTTTACTTTTGCCCCATATTTAAAATAAGAACAGACAAATGAATACCTTACAAAAACAACGGATTCTCGAGCATACGATTTATGCCATAATCGCCTTGCTGATTTTCGCCACACCCATCATTAACGCTTTATTAATGAAATACCAAACCAATGACAAAAGCCATATCGCTCCCGCCACGCTCGACACATGGATTATCACTTGTCCGTTCCTCTTCCTCTTTTTAATAAATAACTATATACTGATTCCACTCCTGTTATTAAAGAAGCGGTATGCCGGATACATAACCGCTGTAATACTCATCATCCCCTTATTGTTCATCATCGTTCCCGAACTGATCGGATTGTTCCACTTGGAAGACATCACCCGCCAACCTTCCCGGTTAATGCCTCTGCCTCCTCCTGCCCTGCCCAACGAAGACATACACGGTTCTCCGTTCCCGCCTTTCATTACGTTCACCCATATCTTGATAGCCGTATTATTGATAGGGTTCAATATCGCCATCCGGCTTTTCCTGAAGTCGCTCCATGATGATGAAACCCTGAAAGAACTGGAACGCGAACGCCTGAAAGCCGAATTGAAATACCTGAAGTACCAACTGAACCCACATTTCTTTATGAATACGCTGAACAATATCCATACCCTGATAGAGTTCGACAAAGGAAAAGCGCAGAAAAGCATCATCGAACTTTCGAAACTAATGCAATACATGCTCTACGAAGCCGACAAGAGTTTCGTATTGTTGGCAAAGGAAGTGCAATTCTTAGAAAATTACCTGAAGCTGATGCAATTGCGTTATACCGATAAGCTTCGTGTCACTTTCTGCACCCCATTTATTATCCCCGAAGTGCAGGTGCCTCCCCTGCTTTTCATATCATTGCTAGAAAACGCTTTCACCCACGGCATCAGCCATAACGAAGAATCATTCATCGAAGCCCATATAGGCACCGAGGGGAATACCGTCTATTTCACTTGCAAGAATAGCCTCGCCTCCCACACGTCCGAAAGCCGGCACCAAGGCATAGGCTTGCCCAATATACAAAAGCGGCTCAACCTGCTTTTCGGAAATGACTATACCCTGAACGCCGAAGAAAAAGACAACCAATATCACGTACTCTTAATTATCCCCGCACAATGATGAACTGCATAATCCTCGACGATGAGCCGTTAGCCTTGCTCAAGCTCTCGGAATACATCAGGCAAATCCCGTTCCTGACATTGGAAAAAGCTTGTATGGAAACACAAGAAGCCCAAGCCCTGTTGGAGGAGAAAAACATTGACCTGCTATTTACCGACATCGACATGCCGGGCATGAACGGCATTGAGTTTATCCGCTCGCTTGCCCGTCCGCCAATGGCCATCTTCACCACCGCTTACCCTTCGTTTGCCATCGATGGCTTCAAGCTAAATGCCGTAGACTATCTATTGAAACCCTTCGAATTCGAAGATTGCTTGCGTGCCGCCCAAAAAGCGCAAAAGATGAAAGAACTCAACCAGTCCTTTTCAAAGTCTAATCAATCGGATTACACTGAAACCCTTTTCGTGAAAAGCGACTATAAAGTGGTGCGCATCGACATCGAAAGCATCAAGTACATCGAAAGCATGAGCGAATATGTACGTATCTATATCGAAGGAAAGGAAAAACCCGTCATCACCCTCAATAGCCTGCAAAAATTAGAGGCACGCTTGCCTCCCCACTTCATGCGCGTACACCGTTCGTACATCGTCAATTTGCAGAAAATCACGGAAATATCCCGCCTCCGTATCTGTTTCGATGATAAGAAACTGATACCTATCGGCGACAACTATAAAGAAAAGGTGATGAATTACATCGCACGCTATGGCATGCTATGAAAAAACGAGCATAGTCAATAATGAACAATGAATAGTTAATAATGGCAAGCAGGAAACACCTACCGTTATTAACTATTCATTATTAACTATCAACTAAATCAGATTCCCAAAGACTTCTTAACGGCTTCCACTTTTTCAAGAGCCGCATTGGTCTCGCGCGCATAGCACTTCGGACATCCCATTTCGCCTTTCACTTCCACGTAGAACTTAATCTTCGGTTCCGTACCCGACGGACGTACAGACACCTTCGTGCCGTCTGCGGTAAAGTACTGAAGCACGTTCGAAGTTTCGGGCATATCCAGATCGGTCACGTTGCCCTTGCCATCCGTAGCCTTCAAGGTCTTGTAATCCTTAATCATTACGATTTCCGAACCGCCTAATTCCTTCGGAGGACACGCACGGAAATTATCCATCATCGCCTTGATTTCGTCCGCGCCGCTCTTGCCCGGCTTCACTACGTTTACGGTCACTTCTTTCGAGAATCCGTATTCCAAGTAAACTTCCATCAGGATGTCATACAAAGTCTTGCCCTGGTCTTTTGCCCACGCGCAGATTTCAGCCAAGAGCGAGCAAGCCGATACCGCATCCTTATCGCGCACGAAGTCTTCTGCCAAGAATCCGTAGCTTTCCTCGCCTCCGCCGATGTATTGCTCCTTGCCTTCACGCAAGCGGATTTCACGGGCAATCCATTTGAATCCGGTATAGCAATCCAGCATCTTGATGTGGTTCTTTTCAGCCACCTTGCGGATAACCTCTGTAGTCACAATGGTCTTCACAATAAACTCGTTGCCCTTCATCTTGCCCATGGCGATGCGGTTCTTGATGATGTAATACAAGAAAATCAAGCAAGTCTGATTACCGTTAATCAATACCCATTCGCCCTTATCGTCCTTGCAAGCCATGCCTACACGGTCCGCGTCGGGGTCGGATGCCATTACGATGTCGGCATCGATGCTCTTAGCCAAGTTGATAGCCATGGTCAAAGCTTCCGCGTTTTCCGGATTCGGAGACACCACCGTGGGGAAATCGCCGCTCTTCACCATTTGCTCGGGCACGCAATGTACGTTCTCGAATCCCCAAAGCTTCAGCGATTGCGGGATAAGCATCATGCCCGTACCGTGCAACGGAGTGTAGACAATCTTCAAGTCTTTCTGGCGCTTGATGACTTCGGGGTCGATAGAAATGCCGTGCACTTGTTCCAGATACACATCATCGATATCCTTGCCGATAATCTGAATCAAGTCTTTGTTGCCCTGGAACTTGATGTCGTTCACCGTTACCTTGTTCACTTCGTCGATGATGCCCTTATCGTGCGGAGCAAGCACTTGCGCACCGTCATCCCAATAAGCCTTATACCCGTTGTATTCGCGCGGATTATGTGAAGCCGTAATGTTGATACCGCTTTGGCATCCCAAGTGGCGGATAGCGAAAGACACTTCGGGAGTCGGACGCATATCGTCGAACAGATATACCTTGATGCCGTTAGCCGAGAAAATATCAGCCGATATTTCCGCAAACTTACGGCTATTGTTCCGGCAATCATGACCCACTACAACCGAAATCGAATCTCTTCCCGCAAAGTTCTTGTTCAAATAGTTCGCCATACCTTGCGTAGCAGCTCCCACGGTATAAATGTTCATACGGTTAGAGCCTGCGCCCATGATGCCGCGCAAACCGCCTGTACCGAATTCCAAGTCCTTATAGAACGCATCGATAAGCACGTTCTTATCAGGATTTTCCAAAATCTGTTTCACTTCAGCTTGGGTTTCAGCATCGTAAGCAGGGGTCAGCCAGCCCTGAGCCTTTTCAGTGCAAAGTTTGATCAATTCTTCGTTTTCCATGATGTTAATGAATTATTTAAGTTAGTAATATCCACATTATACATTTTCACACCCCAAATATAAAAGATTCATTCTAAATATCCTAACTTTAAACCTTTTTTTTATTCAGACTCATGTAATTGATTTAAAAAGACAAACGCATAGTGCACCGAATACCTCTTTTCTGAATGTCGGGGTTATCGCGGTAATTCAAGCGCCAGACATAATCGATGCGCAAGAACTTGAAAATATTCTCAATACCTACACTTGCTTCCATATAAGGCGTACGCCCCAACATCGAAGTCTCTGCCGGGAATTGATACAAACCTTCGCCTCCATACGCCAGATTGTTCTTATCGGTGAGATGTCCCCATAACCCACGGAAACAAAATACCTCCCGCCATTTCAGTTTCTTTATCAACGGAATGCGATTGAACAGGTTCCCGTTCATGTAGTACGTGATGTCCCACGAAGCATACTCATCGTTGATGAACTCCATGGCATTCATATTGGTATAAGTTTCCGGCTGAATGGTGTACGTAAGATTGGCATTGGGCAAAATCAGCAAAGGATAAGGCACTTTGTTCCAAATTTTCCCTGCTTTCACTATCACATCCAAATAACCGAATGCCGAAAACCAAAAACGTTTCTGCATACCGATGTCCGTACGCTGGTAAGTATAAGAAGAACCCAACAAGCCTTTCTTCGCCATGACATGGCTCAGATTGAATATCAACGCATCGTAAGTTATCGGGACACGTTGTGTACGGGTCTGGTAGAATTTCTCGTCCTTTCCATAGCGCAACTTGATTTCAAGTTCCGTCATGTCGTAATGGTCTACCGAAGTTGCATTGTCGTCCGCTCCAATGCGGTTGAAAGGAGCGTAGGGCGTAGCATATTCCCGAAAATTACGTAAGACCAACCCGTAAGAGAAGCCGTTATAATGCTCGCGGGTATACGTAAGCTCGGCACGGCGCAAATACGTGGCATGCGTGTCTTTTTTCCTCCGGATAGCCAACATCACATTATCCTTGCTGGTGTACATGTAATTTTGCCCCAACTTATTGATGTCGTACATATATTCGAAACGGAGCGAATGAATGGGGTAGTCTAACCGATAGGTGGCACGCGGCGTGAAAGAATATTCCACCAAACCGTCATACTTCAGCTTATGGTCGCGTGTGCCGTATGCCATATATCCCTCTAAAAACCAATGCTTATTGAATACCGGCGTAGTTCCTCCTCCTATCCGGAAACGTGCCCCTTCAATCGCATTTCCGTTAATGGTGCTGTTCATTGGTCCCAAATCAAACTGATTCTTACGCGGGTCTTTATTGGTAGGGATATAGCCCGATACCAAAGTCGTAACGACTTTTTCCGTTATGTAAAAGACAGGGACGGAACGAAGACGCGCCATCAATTTTTCTACCGAGTTGGGGTTCTTTTTACGGGCAAGCTCCGGACGGTTGGCTTCCCAAAAGTCATCTTTCCGGTTGTAAGCCTCCTGCTGGGTTATGACCGGCGCACTTGCTTCAAAGATACGGGCTTCCTCTCCGGAGGGAGGAAGAAAAGAGTGGTTGCTATATAAAATCAACCGCTGGGCATACATCCCTTTCGTTTTCTCGCTCAACTTAAAGTTCACCCGTATATCGTCTTTCGTCAACAAACGGGTATCATCCGGAGTGCGCTCGAAAGTCTGCTCTATCGTCATGCCCGACACAAAGTTCAAGTTTATATCCTTTCCACATTCAGAATCACCCGTTTCACAAAATAGGTGGAATCGAGCGTCACATACAAATGCCCCGTAAACCCGAACGATTCGGAATTGAAAGGCACGAAACCTAAATCGACGCAAGGCTGGCCTGCCACTTCAAGCGTATCGAGCAGGTAATATTTATAAAAACCCGGCCCAATGGTAGAAAGCGGACTTACGAAGCGTTGCAGGAATAAAGGGATGTTATTCCGGAAGATGTCCACCTCTTGGAAAGCCTCATCCAAGAACTGCCGGATTCCATCGCGCGAGAACACTTCATCCACCCCCGATGATTTGCTTCCGGTAACCAACCTTTTCTCCGAACGGGGCGAATGGCGGTAATATACCTTCTCCACCCGTTCTTTCTCCGACACGGGCAAGATAGTGGTGCCCACCTCTAAGGTATCGATAAAATCCTTCACAAAGCTGAACTTGCCGTTCTTCTTCTCCTTCGGCTGGAATTCGTTCATCGCGAACACCATTTTCTCGTATTGGTCATAACTATAATAATCATGATGACGCGGGTCATTACTTTCCCTCCGCTCGATGACTTGCTTCACAAAACGCACCGCCGGATTATCCCTCCTACGGTAATGTTCACGACCGGGCTTGATTACGACCTCATTCAATACCACATCGGAAGGGACAAGAGTGATGCGCAAAATCATGGCCTTCCCCGGAACGGCCTTCACTTTCTTGGTGTTATATCCTAAGAAAGAGACCTCCAACACAATGTCCTTTCCTGAAGCAGAAAGAGAAAAGTTACCATTCCCGTCCGTCATGACACCTTTACCGGTATCTTCCAACGACACGGAAGCGTATGGCAAAGGACCTCCGTCTATGGAGTCGACCACGATGCCCCTTATTTGTGACACTTGCCCGCATACGCCCATCGCCATACACAAGGCAAGCGTGAAACCGATTATTCTCTTTCTTATTCCGAACATCACTTACTAAATCTCATTATTTAAATACCCTCACCATATCAGGTATAAAGTCCTCCATTCACTGATATCACCTCACCTGTAATATATCCGGCTTCGGACGATACCAGGAAGCCGACCAAAGCAGCCACTTCTTCGGGAGTACCGAAACGATGAGCCGGAATGGCCTTTACCAGTTCAGCCTCATCCAATCCTTCCGTCATATCTGTACGGATAAAGCCCGGCGCCACCGCATTCACGGTTATGCCTTTCCGTGCCACCTCTTGCGCCAACGCTTTTGTAGCGGCTATCAGTCCACCCTTTGCCGCCGAATAGTTGACTTGCCCCGGCATTCCCTTCAGTCCGCTCACACTGGCTAAGCTCACGATACGCCCCCACTTATGAAACATCATCGGCTGAAGCAAAGGCTGGGTCACATTATAAAAACCATCCAAAGCGATTCCCAATACTTTATCCCAATCTTCGGCGGGCATCAAAGCTAAGATATTATCACGACGGATACCCGCATTGTTCACCAACACCTGAATGTAATCATCCGGGTGAGCGTCTTTCCATGCCTCCAGTACCTTAGCGGTTTGCGCCCTGTCACTTACATCAAACGGCAAGATTTCGCCATCCGACCCGGCCTCCCGGATAAGTCGAAGTGTTTCTTCCGCTTCAACCATACGGCTCACACAATTAACCAACACATAAAAACCCATCTGCGCCAACCGGACAGACACAGCTCTTCCGATTCCCCGGCTTCCACCAGTTACTAACGCATATTTTATCTTTCCTTTTTCCATATACGATTTTACTCCTTATTATATATTACTTAATGAATGTCCGCAATTAGCCAACGTAGGGGCGGGGTTAGCCCGCCCGTATGCGTCCTTGCGGATGTTTTCGGGCAGGCAAACCCTGCCCCTACAGGTTATTGGTAAAATGCGGACATTCATTTATTACTTACCTTCCACAATATGCCTCCATATCCAGTCGCGCCCTAAAACCTCGGCACACGTAAATAAGGCAGTCTGAGTAACCCCTTGCACCCCATGCATCATCAGGCTTTGCCCGGTCAGATACAAATTGGGAAACGGTGTACGTGGAGACAATAATACTTCCAACGGATTTCCGGCATCTTTCCGAACACCATACGCCGAACCTTCCGGAGCTTGCAGATACCCGGCATACGTAAGTGGTGTGCTTATATAACGTTGTTCCACCGCATCGCCCAATCCAGGCACCACCGTTTCCGCCAAAACCATACATGCATCGGCAATCCGTTCTTTCCAAAGCAAATAATCCTCACCTCGTTTTCCTATTTCCGTTTGCACCCAAGGCAAACATTCTTCCCACAAAAACGGAGTCAGCAAATCAATCTGCCGCGCATAGGCTCCGTCTTCCGGCACCCTACAACTTATCATAACCCGGTCTATTTCACCTGGAGAGGCCGAAGACCAGACATCCGCTTTCCGATACACATAACGGTTGTAATTAAAATACCGGAGCTCATCAGGTTTCAACACCAACGAAACGGTAAACACGCCAAACGTGTTCGTTTGTCTGAAAATACGGTTCCGGTAAGCTGGCTTCAGCAACCCGTCTTGCTTTATCATCCGGCATACCAAAGCGGGATGAATGGCTCCGATGAAAACATCACCCTCGTATGTATTACCGTCTGTACAACGGACACGGACAATACGATGCCTTTCTCCTATCAATTCTTCCGCCCCGGCACGACACTTCACTTCTCCTCCCTGCTTGCGGATGCCTTCTGCCAACGCACCGGTCAACAGGGAACCGCTTCCCTTCAATCGCCAACTGCTTCCGACATATCCGCTATTGCCATGTAAAAAAGTAAACAAAGGTAATGAGGATTTCCGCAACTCCATTTTAAGCGAAGCACCGCTTACGGCATCAATCAAACCGGTATCCCGAAACGATTGGCATAAATATTGGTAAGCGTTGGTCTCACATAAAGACGAGGCAAAATCATCTTCCTGACATTCCGGATTCAATCCGTCCAACTGGCGGCTTTCGGTTTCACTCAATAACGAAGCGTATTGCTTCAAGGCTTCTTTTTCATTCGGAAAATCTTCAGCCAACCGAAGGGCAAAATTATCATAACCTTGCGATAACGCATACTCGCGTCCGGCTACGGTAATACGGTCGAATGTTTCATCCATCCGGTGCCAGGGAAGCGAATCCAAACCCAAATACTCGAATACACGATACAAAGGTTGTCCCTTTTCCAAACCGCCTACATAATGAAATCCGGTATCAAACTTCAATCCATTCCTCCGATAACTCTGAAGACATCCTCCCGTCTGCCTTCCCTGTTCCAATACCAACACCGATTTCCCGGCACGAGCCAAAATATATCCGCATTCCAGCCCGCCAAGTCCGCCACCTATCACAATTACATCATACTTCATGACTCCGATACCTTCTCATCCTTCCGTTTCATCTCTCCCTTGTACTCCATATAGGTACGTTCGGTATCATACAATCGGGCTTGCACCGCCCAACGTGACTCGCCTAATCATTGGATATGCATACGGATGTCCAGTTCAGAACAAAATTCAGGAGAAGCTACCGCCGTCATCCGGCATTGCTTGATGGTATCGATAGCCAACTTTACGCCGACCGCTTCCTCCATACATTCTTTCAGCATCCCTATATGGCATACGCCCGGACAAATCGGACGAGCGGGGAAATGCCCCCGATACACATCGCATCCGGGCAACAGCTCAACATGAAACGAGGCTTCGTCCCCTCCATAGTGGGCACTCCACTCCTTATAATATGTACCTCTTAACCGCATATCACGCTATGTTTTATCTGACAATTTCATTTGCGTTTCCGCTATAAGTTCGCTCCCTACCCGGGTTTCTCCATGCACCAACGTGATGCCTTCCACTTCCATTTCAACCGTTATTACGGTATGCAAGGTTTCTCCCACTGCCGGACAACGGTAACACCGGAACTTCTTTACCTCTCCGATATATCGTACCTCCGGCTCCGAAACTCCTGCCAAAGCCGCCTTATATCCGAATAAAGCCGAAGCCGACTGGGCAATGTGTTCTATTACCCCTATTTCCGCCAACCTTCCGTCTGCTTCCAAGAAGAAATTATCCTCCCGTATGCAGAAAAGGGTTCCGGCACTATCGCCTTCCACCCTTTCCAAACGGTCTACCATCAATATCGGTTCTCTTTGAGGTATCAGCCTTGTTATTTCAAACGATATCATGCGGATGGCTGGTGAGACTCGATATAATCGTACAAATCATTAAATGTCACGATGGTTCTCAAGTCGGTTACCGGTATTTTCACTTTATAATTTTGCTGGATAAGCGCTACCAGATCCACCAGGCTCAAGCTGTCCAGTGAAAGCGTATCCTTTACATTGGCATTCGAAGTAAAAGCTTCGGCGTCTACCTCAAACTCTTCAGCCAACAAAGCGTTGACTTTTTCTATAATTTCATTACGTGTCATAGTAAAATGTTTTTATTTATTGTTCTTCTAATTACAAATCCTTCACAATCAATGTAGAGTTCGTTCCTCCAAATCCGAATGAGTTAGACAAAAACATATCGAAATGTATTTCTTGGGTTTCGGGCAATACATGAATGCAAGCCGTATCTTCATCGGGATGTTCGAAATTGATATTCCCGGCTATGAAGCCGTTCTTCATCATCAGAATGGAATAAATCAGTTCGCTGGCTCCCGCCATCCACATCTCGTGTCCGGTCTGGCTTTTGGTTGAAGTCACCGGAACAGATAACCCGCCGAATACTTGTGCTATCGCTTGGGCCTCGCGCGCATCACCGATACGGGTAGAAGTTACGTGCGCATTGATATAACCAATCTGTTCCGGCTGTACATTGCCATTCTTCAGGCAAAGCTCCAGTGAACGTGCAGGCCCTTCTATATTGGGGGTAGAAATATGACTTCCATTTCCCGAAAAGCCCCAACTGACTATCTCGGCAAGAATCGGAGCGCCACGTTTTACGGCATGCTCACAACTTTCCACTATCAATGTAGCAGCTCCTCCACCCGGAACCAATCCGTCACGGTCCCGGTCGAATGGACGGCTTGCTTTCTCTGGTGCGTCTTCACAAACCGAAAACGACTGAATGCCATCGAAAGCAGCAACACTATACAGATTGGCTTCCTGAGCCCCTCCGCACACCACGCAATCCTGAAGCCCGTTCCGTATAAGCAGATAAGCCAGCCCTACCGAGTGCGAACCCGAAGCACACGCCGCCGATGCCGTCAGATTGATGCCTTTCAGGTAAAACAAACATGCCAGGTTCATAGTCACCGTAGAATTCATCGACTGGAATATGGCACCGCTTCCACACGCCGCCGTATCGTGAAATTCACGGAATTTATCCAAAGCATGCATGGTGGCTTCTGCCACCGAATCATTTCCATAAATAATGCCCACCTCGTAGCTATCTATGTAATCCTGCTCTAACTTCGCGTCCGCCAGTGCGGTACGTGTAGCCATATAAGCATATTGAGCTTCTTCGGGCATAAACTGGCGCAAGTTGCGCGACACAAAAGGTTTCAAGTCCGGATGTTCTATCTTGGCGCATAGCGACGAACGGAACCCCAAGTCTTTGCGTTCCTGGCTAAAAACGATGCCGCTCTTTCCTTTATATAAAGCATTGCGAACCTCGTCTAACGTATTTCCCAAGCACGACCAAATGCCCATACCTGTAATAACAACTCTTCTTTCCATGTATCACTCCTCTTATTCTATTTTTTTCGTATAACACCGACGCCTTTTTACGAGCGACGGATGCAAAGGCTTCCATTGGGAGAGTTCTTTCACATTCGTCTCCAATTGCGGACCTGTTTCCGCCCACGTAAAATGGTATTGATTATAAATCGGAATCAAATCATCAAAAAACAAGGCATTCACTCCCAACCCTTGGTAATCGGGCCGGACAGCTATCAGATAAAGCTCAACCTTCTCTTCGTGCTTCCATTTCAAAGCCCGGAGCAAACGCAACCAGCCCAAAGGAAACAATTTCCCGTCCGTCCGGCACAAAGCTTCCGACAAGCTGGGCATCGTAATCGCCACGCCTATCAATTCGCCTTGTTCGTTTTCGACAATCGGAAGCAAGTTTTTGTCTATCAAAGGCAAATAACGCTTTAAGTAATCATCAATTTGCCTGTCCGACAATTCCGTATATCCAAACAGAGGAGCATAAGCAGCATTCAATAACTGAAACACTTTCCTGCCATATCCTCGTTTCGAAATATCCTCATTGGTCAGCTTACGCACATGAAGCCCGAACATTTCTTTCGACAATTTTGCCACACGGGCATATTTAGCCGGCACTTCGGCAGGCACCTTGATACGGATTTGCACCCAATCGACCGCCTTTTCATATCCCAAAGCCTCCAGATGTTCGGGATAATACGGATAATTATAAATGGTAATCATGGATCCCAACTGGTCGAAATCTTCTACCAACATTCCTTCTTTATCAAAGTCGAAAATGCCCATCGGTCCCTGAATCGTATCCATTCCCCGCTCTTTCCCCCATTGCTCTACCGCATGAAGCAAAGCCGAAGAAACTTCCCGGTTGTCTACAAACTCAATAAAGCCAAACCGGACGTTACGTGTATGCCATTTCTCGTTGGCACGGTGATTGATAATGCCGGCAATCCGGCCCACGACCTGACCTTCAGCATCGTAGGCGACAAAAGCCTGAATATCGGAGAAGTCAAGTCCGGCGTTCTTTTTCTTGTCAAAGGTATCCTGAATATCCGAATCCAAATCCGGAACATAATAAGGACACCCTGTATAAAGGTCATGAGGGAATCTTATGAAATCCTTCATCTCTTACCTTGTCTGTACCTTTTTTATCTTCATATCTTTCATCATGCCAGCGAAATTATAAAATCACTATCTGACGGCAAAATGCAAAAGAGATATGGAAGATTTTTATCGGACAAGAGGACAAATTCTATAAACGCAGGGGCAAAAGGCATGGCTCAGCCATTCCAATAAGCATTCGACATAACTGCAACTACATTCATACCCATTGCCAATCATTTGACTTGAGCAACGAATATAGCTGCATCGACAAACGCACCTATCTGTAATCAAGGTAGCATCATCTGTAATTCATTTACAATATATATGCGGAGAATTGTTTATTTTTGCACCATAGAAAATAACGCTAAAACAAGAAATATACTATGCAACTGATTAAAGACAAAGAATTCGGAGGCGAACGCCCCTTGTTCGCTTCACACGACCTCCATCTGGATAACGTAATTATCCGCGAAGGAGAATCAGGCATCAAGGAATGCAGCAACATCATAGCCACCAATTGCCGGTTTGAAGGGAATTATCCTTTCTGGCACGTACACGGCTTTACTATCGATCATTGCTATTTTGCCGTAGGCGGACGTTCCGCTTTGTGGTATTCCGACCATCTGACAATGAAAGATACTGTCATTGATGCTCCGAAGATGTTTCGCGAGATGAACGACATCGATATAGAAAACGTACAAATGAACGATGCCGACGAAGTGTTCTGGCGTTGCAACCGAATCCGTGTGAAAAACCTTAAACTGCACGACGGAACTTATCCGTTCATGTTCAGCAATGATATTTATGTAGACGGACTGGAAAGCGATAGCAAATATGTATTCCAATATGTGAAGAACGTAGAAATACACAATGCCAAGATTACCACCAAAGACGCTTTCTGGGAAGTGGAAAACGTTACTATCTACGATTCGGAACTGAATGGTGAATACTTAGGCTGGCACTCGAAAAACCTGCGCTTGGTAAATTGCCACATCTCAGGCGAACAACCGCTTTGCTATGCCGAGGATTTAGTGCTGGAGAATTGTACCTTCGATCCCTCATGCGACCGTGCTTTTGAATACAGCACCCTGAACGCTGATATCCGCGGCGCAATTACCAACATCAAAAACCCGACATCAGGCCGTATCATAGCGGACAGCATCGGTTCCATCACACTGGATGAGAATATCAAAGCTCCAGCCAACTGCGTGATAGAAGAAAGAAGCAAATAAAGGACGTTCCATACAACAGATACCAACCTAACAATCGGCACGGACATAACCGGTTATGTCTGTGCCGATTGCATATTACAGACTCTTAGAAGCTGTTTTGAATTTCTCCAAAAAGTTTTTCTTGGCTTGATGTATCCGTTTTCGTGTGTGCTTTGGGCGATTTTTTGGTCCTTTTCGCTCCTGTTCTTCGTCAG
>NZ_NFIN01000036.1 GCF_002161765.1 Bacteroides sp. An322
AAAAGCACTTGACAAAGAAGTTTGGAGAGGTGGCAGAGTGGTCGATTGCGGCGGTCTTGAAAACCGTTGTACCGCGAGGTACCCGGGGTTCGAATCCCTGTCTCTCCGCCCTGTAAAGCGCTTTTTGAATTTTCAAAAGGCGCTTTAATCTTTTTGGAGAGATGCCGGAGTGGTCGATCGGGCCGCACTCGAAATGCGGTGAACGGGTAACTGTTCCCAGGGTTCGAATCCCTGTTTCTCCGCTGAGAAACAATAAATAAAAATAGGAATCAGACTTTGAAGTTTGATTCCTATTTTCATTTATAGAAGTGCTTTTTATGGAAGAAAAAGTTAACACGGTCATGGAGTTTTTCAGGCTCGTATATGAATTACGGAAATTTTTCTTTAATTTACCGGTAAATATATCCTTTTAATCCCAATAATGTTGTAACTTTGCACCAGCAATACACAAAAAACAAAATGGTATGAGTTTCAACATTGAAAGAGAAAAAGGTAAAAAGAGAGTTGTCATTGTGGGAGGAGGCTTCGGAGGCCTTAAACTGGCAAACAAATTATCGAAGTCCGACTTTCAAGTCATCCTGATTGACAAAAACAACTATCATCAATTCCCGCCACTCATCTATCAAGTGGCATCTGCAGGCATCGAACCGAGTTCTATCTCCTTTCCCTTCCGGAAAATCTTCGGAAAGAACTCGCACGTACACTATCGGATGGCGGAAGCCCGTCTGATTTTCCCCGAAAAGAACATCCTTCAGACCTCTATCGGAAAAATCGAATACGATTACCTGATATTGGCGGCAGGTACGACCTCCAATTTCTTCGGGAACCAGAACATCGAGCGGGAAGCTATCCCGATGAAGACTTTACAAGAAGCCATGGGATTGCGCAACGCTTTATTGAGCAATTTCGAGCGAAGCGTGACCTGCGCCACCGAACAAGAACGGCGCGAACTGCTGAACATCGTCATCGTAGGAGGAGGCGCTACCGGAGTGGAAATAGCCGGGGCATTGGCGGAAATGAAACGCTACGTCCTGCCCAAAGACTATCCCGACATGAACGAAAACCTGCTCCAAATCTATCTGATAGAAGCAGGAAACCGTCTGCTCTCAGGCATGGCACCTGTATCATCTAAGAAATCAGCCGAATTCTTGCGCGAAATGGGCATCAATGTATGGCTGGACAAGAAAGTATTGGATTACCGCGACCATAAAGTGATATTGGAAGACGGCACTCAGATTCCTACCCGAACCTTCATTTGGGTGAGCGGCGTGCGTGCCCAAGCTATCGGAAATATGCCCGCCGCTTCTATCGGACGCGGAGGACGAATCAAGGTAGACGCATATAATAAGGTAGAAGGATTCGACAATATCTATAGCATCGGAGACCAATGCATCATGAGCGGAGACAAGGACTATCCGAACGGACATCCGCAACTGGCACAAGTGGCTATCCAGCAAGGCAATCTGTTGGCGGAAAACCTGATACGCATCCAAAAAGGGAAAAAGCTGAAACCGTTCCGTTACCGCAACTTGGGAAGCATGGCTACCGTAGGAAGGAACAAGGCCGTGGCCGAATTCAGTTCCTTAAAGACCCAAGGCTGGATTGCCTGGTTCTTGTGGCTGGTGGTACACCTGCGCTCCATCCTCGGCGTAAGGAACAAGCTCAACGTCCTCTTCAACTGGATGTGGAGCTACATGACCTACGACCATTCGCTCCGCCTCATCCTCTACCCGCGCAAAGCACAAGAGGTTATCGAGCGCGAAAAACGTGAAGCCGAAACCCACTGGGGAGAAGACGAGCTGAAAGCCGAAGCGGAGGAGCAAAAAGCGTAAAAGACTTGTTGTAAATAAAAACGCAGAGACGCAAAAGCGCAGAGCAACAATTTAGAGAAGGCAAAGAACAAATGTGACAAACGTAGGGGCGTATCGCATACACCCGAAAACATCCACATGGATAAGTAGGTGTATTCAGGGCGTATGCAATACGCCCCTACAGTTAATTGGGAAAATGCGGATATTCCTAAAATTTAAACAGGCTCTTGAAGAACTCCGCGTCTTTGCGTCTCTGCGTTTAATTTTCAAAATACGCCCAGCTTACTTGCCCGTTTTCTTCTCGTGCGCCTCCATTTCCGCCCGCGAGCGGCTTCGGGTCACCATATAGACCCCTCCGAATATCAAGAGGACGGAAAGCCCTTTCACCCAATTGAACGTGTCCATGCCCCAGCATATCGCCACAATGCAAGCCACGACCGGCTGCACATAATTATACATGCCAGCCACCGTAGGGCGCAAGTTCTTCTGGCCTACAATCACAAACACATAACATAAGAATGTGCCTCCCACCACGATGAAAAGTATCGAACCGATTTCTTCCATGCTTAAGCTTGACCATCCAGCCGCCAACAAATCGTTATAAGAAAACGGGAGCAAGCAGATGAAAGCGTAAGTGAACATCCACTTCATGATGGTGAACACCGAATACTTGCTTACAAAATTCTTGAACAAGACCAAATAGAACGCATAGCTCAACTGAGCCGTCAAGACCAGCAAATCGCCCCATACGCTATACGGATTCGACACCGAAGCCCCGGTATTCGAACTCCCCATAATCAGCAACAAAGCCCCCGTAGCGCCGAAAGCGATGCCCAACACCTTTTTGCCCGTAACCGGCTCTTTCAAGAAGATAGCCGCAAGCACCATTGCCCATAGGGGCATGCTGGTGGTGATAATGGAAGCATCGGCGGGCGAAGTAAGCCCCACCCCAAAGATGAAACACCCCTGATTGAACACAATAGCCAACAAGGAAGCCACAAAAAGCTTAGCCAAATCTTTATGCCCCACGTGTTCGGGCTTGCGGAAAAACGAAGCAATCCAAAACAGGAGCATCGCCCCGAAGACACGCAAGTCGGTCACAACCAACGGAGTGACCAACCCTCCCACCATTACAAGCTTAGCCAACGGAGACATCAACCCCCACATGGCATTGGCGCAAAGCATCGCTCCGTGCCCTTTCATTTTTTGCATATCCATAAAAACATCTTTTTAAGATTCCGGCGCAAAATTACATCAGATTTTGAATCGAAAGATAGAAAATGCCACAAAATAAATGTAACTTTGCACGTTCATTAATCATAAAAAGAGGAAGAATATGCAAATAGAACCCGGTAAACCCTACGAACCGAAAGAATCCATTGCCCGACACCTCGGCATTAAATTAGTAGAAGTAAAAGAAGGATACATCAAAGCGACTATGCCCGTAAACGACCATACGGCACGCCCCTGCACCCCCGTAGACATCCTGAACGGAGGAGCCTCATTGGCATGTGCCGAAATCGTAAGCGGCTATGGATCGATAGTCTTGTGCAAAGAAGACGAAGAGCCCGTAGGCATTCAGGTAAGCGCCAACCACGTAGGCATGACTCCCGTAGGAGAAGGACGGTATGTAGAAGCCCGTGCCACCATCGTACACCGCGGACGCACCCAGCACGTATGGAATGTAGACATCGTCACACCGGAGGGCAAACTGATATCCACCGCCCGCATTACCAACCTGATTATAAAGAAACGGTCATGATACTGCCTTCCATATCCATTCATAAACTAATAGACAGCCTGACACGGAGCAAGGCCAGCTTTGCCCTCTACCGCCAGCCGTGGACAGACGAGCCTATCCTAATATTGCAAGAAAGCCGGGAGGCACATATCTTAAATGACTTGACCGACCTGAACGGGAAACAAGGTTTCCTGATTGCCCCGTTCAAGCAAACCGAGCAACACCCGATTGTCCTCATCCGTCCGGACCATAGAGTGTGCGAATGGGAAGCCATCAGCGAGACATTAGACCAATTTGCCAAAGCACATCCGGAGGAAATTCCGGCTTCGCCAAACGAGCTTCCGCTTGTTTCCGCCAACCAGGCATTCCAACCGGATTTATCGGAAAAAGACAAGGAGACTTACGAAGAAGCCTTCAAACGGTTCATCGGGCCTCTGCAACAAAACACGTTTCAGAAGCTCGTATTATCGCGTTGCATCCACCAAGACCTGCCCGAAGACTTCTCTCCGCTCTCCGCTTTTGTCAATGCCTGCAACAATTATCCGCGCATGATGATTTCGCTTTGCCATACGCCGGAAACGGGAACTTGGCTTGGAAGCACACCCGAAATCATCCTAAGCGGGCACGACACCCAATGGCATACCGTATCACTTGCCGGAACCATGCCGATGCAAGGAGATGTCATGCCTACCGAATGGAGCGAAAAGAACCAGCGGGAACAGGCATTCGTGAGCGATTATATACGCAAGACCGTAAAACAATTCGGAAGCAAAATCACCGAAAAAGGGCCTTATACGGCACGTGCAGGCGAATTGGTACATCTGAAGACCGACTTCAATTTCCAGCTGAAAGACGCCTCCAATTTAGGAAATATCCTGAAAGAGCTGCATCCTACACCTGCCGTATGCGGACTTCCGAAACAAGAAGCCTACACATTCATCGAAGAAAACGAAGGATTTGACCGGAATTACTATGCCGGCATCATCGGCTGGCTCGACCCGCAAGAAGACACTTCGCTTTATGTCAACTTGCGTTGCATGAAAATAAAAGGCAAAAAAAGCATCCTCTATGCCGGAGGAGGCATTCTGCCCTCATCTACTTTAGAAACCGAATGGGAAGAGACACAACAGAAGTTGAAAACCATGCTGAAGATATTATAAGTGTACAAATGATCCGACAGAATGAAAAACGCAGATTTTCGCAGATTAACGCAAATTGGATTAATAATTATTATCTGCGCTAATCTGCGTGAATCTGCGTTTCTAAACAGACACATTAATAAAGACAAAACATGTTTACAGACAAGAAGAACATATTGCAACTGACCGCCTTGCTCCGCGCACACGGCATCCGGCGGATTGTAATTTGTCCCGGAAGCCGGAACATTCCGTTGGCGCAAACCTTTGCCAATGTGCCCGAATTCGTATGCTATCCCATGACCGATGAACGAAGCGCGGGCTTCTTCGCACTCGGACTGGCATTGCACGAAGGCGCTCCTGTAGCTGTATGCTGCACCTCGGGCACTGCCCTGCTCAACCTGCACCCAGCCGTGGCTGAAGCCTTTTACCAGCAAGTGCCCTTAGTGGTTATATCCGCCGACCGTCCAGCCGCGTGGATCGGGCAAATGGATGGGCAAACCCTGCCCCAACCGGGTGTATTCGGCACATTAGTCAAAAAATCAGCCAACCTTCCCGAAGTGCAAACCGAAGAAGACGAATGGTTCTGCAACCGGCTCATCAACGAAGCCCTGTTGGAGACTCACCACCATGGGAAAGGCCCGGTGCATATCAATGTGCCCATTAGCGAACCGTTCTTCTTGCTTCCCGTAAACGAATTGCCCCAAGCGCGCGTCATTACCCGCTATCAAGGATTGAATATCTACGAAAAGGATTACAAGCCGCTCATCGAACGGTTGAACAAATACCAAAGGCGCATGGCGGTAGTAGGGCAAATGAACTTGATTTATCTTTTCGACAAAAAATACACCCAATTAATCTATAAGCATTTCGCTTGGTTCACCGAGAACATCAGCAACCAGACCGTTCCGGGTATGCCTATCCGCAACATCGAACCCCTGTTGTGCTCGATGAACAACGACATGCAAGAGACAATGCGTCCCGAATTGCTGATTACGTATGGCGGGCATATCATCTCGAAACGCCTGAAGAAATTCTTGCGGAAACATCCTCCTATCGAACATTGGCACATCTCGGCAGACGGGGAAATAGCCGACCTTTACGGTTCGTTAAGTGTAGTTATCGAAATGGACCCGTTTGAATTTTTGGAGAAAACCGCCACTCTAATCGATGCGCCTACGCCCGACTATCCTAAAAAATGGGAAATGAAATCGAAAGCAATTCCCAAAGCCCAATTCGCTTATTCCGAAATGAGCGCGATAGGCGAAGTCATCCGGCGCCTCCCCTCGCCTTGCTCCCTGCATCTTGCCAATAGTTCTACGGTACGGTATGCCCAACTCTTCGACCTTCCCCCCGAAGTGGAAGTCTTGTCCAACCGAGGTACAAACGGCATCGAAGGTTCGCTTTCCACCGCCTTGGGCTATGCGACCGTATCGGACAAGTTGAACTTTATCCTGATAGGAGACCTGAGTTTCTTCTATGACATGAATGCCTTGTGGAACACCAATTACGGATGCAACATCCGCATCCTTTTACTCAATAATGAAGGAGGAGAAATCTTCCATGCCCTGCCCGGACTGACTTTGCACGAAAACGCACGCCGTTTCGTGACGGGCACCCATCATGCATCGGCAAAAGCATGGGCAGAAGACCGAGGCTTCGAATACCTTTGCGCACACGATGAAGAAGAATTGCAAACCGCACTGGAAACATTCATGCAACCCTCTGTCACCCATCGTCCGATGCTATTGGAAGTATTTACCGACAAGAATCAGGACATCGAATTATTAAAAGCATATTATCATAACTTGAAACAATAAAAGAAAGCGATTATGGCACAAAGAGAATGGAAAACCATCAAAGAATACAACGATATTCTTTTCGATTATTATAATGGCATCGCGAAAATCACCATCAACCGCCCAAGGTACCGCAATGCTTTTACCCCCGATACGACCATGGAACTGAGCAATGCCTTGCTCTATTGCCGCGAATGTCCGGATATCAACGTCATCGTACTGACCGGTGCAGGCGATAAGGCATTCTGCTCTGGAGGAGACATGCACGTAAAAGGGCATGGAGGGTATGTAGGTTCTGATGGCGTGCCCCGCCTGAATATCCTCGACGTACAAAAGCAAATCCGTTCCATCCCGAAACCGGTCATTGCCATGGTTAACGGATATGCCATCGGAGGCGGACATGTGCTTCATGTCGTATGCGATTTGACCATCGCTTCCGATAATGCCATCTTCGGACAGACCGGTCCGCGCGTAGGGAGCTTTGATGCCGGATTCGGCGCATCTTATTTAGCACGCGTCGTAGGACAAAAGAAAGCACGCGAAATCTGGTTCCTTTGCCGCCAATATTCAGCACAAGAGGCATTGGAAATGGGATTGGTAAATAAAGTCGTGCCTTTCGACCAATTGGAAGACGAAGTCGTGGCATGGGCAGAAACCATGATGCAACACAGCCCCCTTGCCCTCCGCATGATTAAAGCCGGACTAAACGCCGAACTGGACGGACAAGCCGGCATCCAGGAATTAGCAGGAGACGCGACTATGTTGTATTACATGACCGAAGAAGCCCAAGAAGGCGGCAAAGCATTCTTGGAAAAGCGCAAACCCGACTGGTCGAAATACCCCAAATTGCCGTAAGCCTATGTACACAATCAAGATTATACCGCGCACCTTACATTTCAAGCAACCAGCAGGCACATCCAGAGGAGTCTATCTCACCCGTAAAGTCTGGTATCTTGTACTGCAAGAAACCGGAACCGGAAGATACGGTATTGGCGAATGTGCCCCGCTTCCTGCCTTGAGCTGCGATGACATTCCCGATTACGAAGACGTGCTCACCTGCCATTGCCTGCAAACCGCCGAACGGGGAAGCATCGATTATGAAGCATTGCGCCCCTATCCTTCCATGTTATTCGGACTGGAAACGGCATTTTGCCATCTCCGTGCCGGAAGCCTCCGGTTTTGGAATACACCTTTCTCCGAGGGGAAACAAGGCATCCCCATCAACGGGCTGATTTGGATGGGCAATTTCGACGAGATGTACCGCCGGATAGAAGAAAAGATGAAAGCAGGTTTCCGGTGCATCAAAGTCAAAATCGGAGCAATCGACTTCGAACGGGAACTGGAATTATTGGCACATATCCGCCAGCATTTTTCTCCTCAAGAAATCGAACTGAGGGTAGATGCCAACGGAGCTTTCTCACCAGCCGATGCTCCCCGTAAGTTAGAGCAATTAAGCCGGTTCCACCTGCATTCCATCGAACAGCCCATCCGTGCCGGACAATGGGAAGAGATGAGTAAATTGTGCCAAGAAACACCTATCCCCATTGCATTGGACGAGGAACTGATAGGGATTAATCACTCCGAACGCAAGCGCCAATTGCTTGACACCATCCGTCCGCAATACATCATCTTGAAACCTTCGCTTCACGGAGGACTGCATGGTTCGGAAGAATGGATAAAGCTTGCCAAAGAAAGAAGCATCGGTTCATGGGTAACTTCAGCCCTCGAATCAAACGTAGGGCTGAACAGCATCGCCCAATGGTGTGCTACACTGAACCCTCACATGCCGCAAGGACTGGGCACCGGACAACTCTTCACCGATAACATTCCCTATCCGCTTGCCATCCAAGGAGATTGCCTTTGGTTTCTTCCTGAGCAACCGGAACCGGACTTTACCAAATTTTGAGAATTTCCAACATGAATCATTTTATCACCGAAATATCGCGTCAAACCATTACCATCCTCGGAAAAACCTATACCGCCGAAGATGCCCGTGCCATATCCGGAAAACCCAGCCGCTTGCAAATCTTTTTCCGTAAACAAGAAGGAGAAGAAAGCTTCTTGGCACACCTAACCGATTTCCTTGCCGAATGGTTTAATGATTCAGATACGGTAAAAGTACATACATCCGGCTCTACCGGTACACCCAAAGCGCTTTTTGTAGAAAAGCGGCGCATGATGAATAGTGCCATGCTGACGGTCTCTTTCCTGCATTTGACCCGTGGAGACAATGCCTTGCTCTGCATGCCCTTGCAATACATTGCGGGAAAAATGGTTGTAGTCCGTGCCCTTGTTGCAGGACTCAACCTGATTCCCGTCACCCCATGCGGCCATCCCCTGCAAGACATGAACCAGCCTCTTGCGTTCGGCGCATTGATTCCCATGCAGGTCTATAATTCCTTACAAAACCCTACCGAACGCGAACGGCTGAAAAACATCAGGCACTTGATTATCGGAGGAGGGGCTATCGACCCTGATATGGAAGAAGCCTTAAAAACTTTTCCTTGCGATGTATGGAGCACCTACGGTATGACCGAAACCCTTTCACACATTGCTCTACGGAAATTGAACGGACCGGATGCATCCGAATGGTACACACCGTTCGAGCATGTTACGCTAAGCCTATCAGAAGAAGGGACATTAATCATAGACGCTCCCTTAGTCTGCCCCCAGCAACTCATCACAAACGACATCATCGAATTAAACAATGCAGGACAATTCCGCATCCTTGGAAGAAAAGACAATACGATTAATACAGGAGGTATAAAAGTGCAGATAGAGCAAGTGGAAAGCACTTTAAAGCCTCTGCTTCCCTTTCCTTTTGCCATAACATCTGCCCCCGATGCCAAATTCGGCGAACGGATTGTGCTCCTGATTCAGCATGAAGGTCCATTCAGTGAAGAAGAAAAACAAAACATCCATCGGGCATGCCAGCAACTTCCGATTTACTGGCATCCCAAACAACTGATACAAGTCACCTCTCTCCCACTGACCGGGACAGGCAAGCCCGATAGAGCAGCAGCCAAGAGATTAGCCCACGCGGAAAAGTACGAATAAGAGCCTCCTCTTACAATGCACACGTCCCGCTTCCCGCATAGTCTTCGCTGATTACACCCTGATACTCAGGATGCCTCTGCAACCAACGTACGGCATACGCACATGTAGCCATAGGCTTTAATCCTTTATGGCGGGCATAGTCGTATGCGGTTTTCACCAACATCGAGGCTATCCCCCTGCCGCCAATCGCTTCCGGAACCAAGGTATGCCGGATATCCAAATGCCCTTCTTTCAGATGATAAGACATGTCAGCCTTATACCCGTCAACTTCTACCCAGAATTTCTTCTGCGCTTCATCATGATGCACTTCCATACCAATTATTCGTTTAAAGGGTTAACGTTGGCAATATAAGAAAATTTTTCCGAATATCCATCATTGCCTTCCAATCATTAACCAATATTATTAAGAATCCGGCTAAAAACGAAGCAGGCTTCGATGACCAACACACCCTGCTTCTTTGCGTGATGAAGCAAGATGCGTTGGCCATCGAAGCCGTATGCATATCTGTCAGTACAGGACTGACAATTTGACCGGTTCTTAATGCCTTCCTGAAAGCAACTTCTTAAACGGTTTATTTGCTGCTTCCACTTCCAACGTTTATTGCATTACCTTTTTCAGATTTTCCACAATTTGCGGGTCAGGCAAACCAGCTTTTTCAATCATCAAGAACGAGAAATTATCTGCCAACACCTCTTCAGGGTCTATTACATAATTCGTATTTTTCCCTATCTTACTTTGGAAATCCGAAGCCTGTTCAAGAGAATAAATGATAGTCACTCCATTCTCCTGAAGCGGAACGAACTGTTCATTCAAGGGTACCAAACCCACTTTGATATATTGGAAAAGAGTGCCTTCTGTATAGGGTACATCTGTATAAGTCACCATCATACAATTAATGCTTTTCCCTTCAATCGTAAATGAAGCATAGCTATCACGCCGGCTTACATCAGGATTGGATATCAATTTCTGCACCAAATCAGACGGTAATGCAATCGGATGGTCTAACACAGTAAACCCAATGGTTTCGTATGTTTTCTTCTTGAATGCCAAATCCGCACGTGTCAAGACGTGGAAAAGTTCATGAGCCACAAGGCGTGCCAAATCCTCCTCTGTTGCTTCATTTAATACTTGCTCTCCAATCGCAATCCAATTCTCACGAGTATAAGCGCCAGCTCCGCTTTCTTCCGCCATGGATGTCTTCATCAGAATCACCTCTGTCGGAAGCGGAAGATTCAGTTCCTGCTTTTTTATTGCAGCTTCTATCTTTGCGAACGCCTTATTCAGTTTTTCCTTATCGGCATCGCTCCAATTAAGCGTGGACTCCATCGCCAATCTTAACAACTGGGACTTTCGCCCGTTTTGCGTCTGCAAACGCACGTTAAGGTCGAATTGGTTCCAACTATTCGTATACGTATCAATATCGGTGATAAGCATTTGCGCTTCTGCCCTTGTGGCAAAACGATACGGGATATCAACCGAAGCTTTCTGAGCTTTTCCGGGCACCAGCACCAGAAAAGCCATTAAAGTAAAAAGCAGGTGTGTCAGTTTCATATTCATGATTAGATTTTAATTAGAGACGCATTTCCGTATTTATTCTTTATCTTTCAGTGCCGCAAAGATAAGCCCTTCCAGCTCTTCGGCAAGTTCGGGATTATCCTGGATGCATTGCTTGGCGGCATCACGCCCTTGTCCTAACTTGGTATCGTTATAGCTATACCACGAACCGCTCTTCTTGATAATGCCCAGTTCAGAACCAAGGTCGATGATTTCTCCGCTACGCGAAATGCCTTCGCCGAACATGATGTCGAACTCTGCCTTGCGGAAAGGAGGAGCGACTTTGTTCTTTACGACCTTTACGCGCACCTGATTGCCGATTACATCTTCCCCGTCTTTCAACTGGGAGATGCGGCGAATGTCCAGACGTACAGAAGCATAAAACTTCAAGGCATTACCTCCGGTAGTGGTTTCGGGATTGCCGAACATCACGCCTATCTTCTCGCGCAACTGGTTGATGAAGATACACGTGGTATTGGTCTTGCTGATAGCCGAAGTCAGCTTACGCAAAGCCTGCGACATCAAGCGTGCCTGCAACCCGACTTTATTATCACCCATATCGCCTTCAATTTCAGCTTTCGGGGTAAGGGCAGCCACCGAGTCGATAACGATAATGTCAATAGCCGATGAACGGATTAATTGCTCGGCGATTTCCAACGCTTGTTCTCCGTTATCGGGTTGGGATATCCACAAATTATCAATGTCTACACCCAACTTTGCGGCATAGAAACGGTCGAATGCATGCTCAGCATCAATAAACGCCGCAATGCCTCCTATCTTTTGTGCCTCGGCTATAGCATGAATAGCCAATGTGGTCTTACCCGAAGATTCCGGTCCGTAGATTTCGATGATACGTCCTTTGGGATATCCTCCCACTCCCAATGCCGCATTGAGGGCAATAGAGCCGGTAGGGATGACTTCCACTTCTTCTACATGGTCGTCTCCCATTTTCATAATCGAACCTTTTCCGAAGCTTTTCTCTATCTTGTCCATGGCGGCTTGAAGCGCCTTCAGCTTCTCGCTATTATTAGGCTTCGAGGAAGCGCCTTCTACTCCTCCTTCAAATGCCAATTCGTCTTTTTTTGCCATACTTTCTTGTTTTTTACTTCAATATTTGTGAGGCATGTTCTTTCGTTTTCACCTCTTTCGGAGAGATGATACGCTCTACAACTCCTTCTTCATTTATAATAAAGGTAGTACGGAACGTTCCCATATACTTGCGCCCGCACATGCTCTTCTCGCCCCATGCGCCGAATTCCTCCGTCAATTTATGTTCGGTATCAGCTATCAGCGTAAAAGGGAGCTGATTTTTCTCAATAAACTTCTGATGCGATTTCTGGTCGTTGATGCTTACACCTACCACTTCATAACCCGCCTTGCGCAATTCATCGTAATTATCACGCAGGTTACATGCCTGGGCAGTACAACCCGAAGTCATGTCTTTCGGATAGAAATAGAGCACTAATTTCCGCCCTTTATAATCACTCAGATGTATCTCTTTCCCGTTTTGGTCTACACCCAACAAATCGGGAGCCTTATCTCCTACAATCATGTCTTTAGTTAATAATTAATAGTTAATAATTAATAGTTAGTTAATAATGAAATAGTATAAATCGGTATCCCGCTATTAACTATTCATTATTAACTATTCACTAATTACAGTTCCAAATCTCCGTCGAACACTTCATGCCAGGGCAATCCGTTCTTGTTCAGTTCGTCCATGAACGGGTCTGGGTCGAACTCTTCCACATTCCATACGCCCGGACGTTTCCACAAGCCTTTCAAGAACATCATCGCGCCAATCATTGCCGGAACACCTGTGGTATAGCTTACGCCCTGCATACCGGTTTCCTTATAGGCTTCCTGATGCGAGCAGTTGTTATATACATAATAAGTACGTTCCTTGCCGTCCTTGATACCCCGGATGCGGCATCCGATAGAGGTCTCGCCTTCGTAATTCTCGCCCAAGTCTTGCGGATTAGGCAACACGGCTTTCAAGAACTGGAGCGGCACGATTTCCATACCATTATAATTAATCGGCTCGATACTTGCCATACCAATGTCTTGGATTACGCGCAAGTGAGTCAGGTATTCCTGTCCGAAGGTCATCCAGAAACGGGCACGCTTGATAGTGGGGAAATTCTTCACCAGCGATTCCAGTTCCTCATGATAGAGCAAATACGAATCACGCGGGCCGATATTCGGATAAGTCAAGTCTTTATGGAACTCTAACGGCTTGGTGGTAATCCATTTCCCGTCCTCGTAATAACGTCCGTTTTGGGTAATCTCGCGGATGTTGATTTCAGGATTGAAATTCGTGGCAAATGCCTTATGGTGGTTTCCTGCGTTGCAATCTACAATATCCAAGTACTGGATTTCATCGAAATGATGCTTAGCCGCATACGCCGTATATACTCCGCTTACCCCCGGGTCGAAACCGCATCCCAAAATAGCGGTCAGACCGGCATCCTCGAAACGTTTCTTGTAAGCCCATTGCCAGCTATATTCAAAGTGAGCCACGTCCTTCGGCTCATAATTCGCCGTGTCAAGGTAGTTCACTCCCGACTTCAAACAAGCTTCCATGATGGTCAAGTCCTGATATGGAAGCGCCACATTTATAACGATTTCGGGTTTAAACCCGTTGAATAAAGCCACCAGTTCGTCTACATTGTCTGCATCTACCTGAGCGGTCTTGATGTTAGGATTGCCGATTGCTTTCACGATGGCATCGCATTTCGACTGGGTACGGCTGGCAATCATCACTTCGGTGAATACTTCGGGATGTTGAGCCACTTTGTGTGCAACTACGGTACCTACACCGCCTGCACCGATAATCAATACTTTACTCATTTCTTATTTTTCAGATTTAATGCCCGGTAAACGCTACCGTTCACAACGCAAAGATATAAATTTTTCTGAAACATCATGCAGTATTTCGATTATATCCGTATTTTTGTATTTAGAAACACTTTTAAAACAAAGCAGACTTATGAAGAAAACATTTTTGAAAGCCGCCGTCCTCCTTTGCGCAGGCATTGGCATGACGGCATGTGGAAGCGGCAAACAAGCCGTACAACCAGTCGACCTGACTGGAGAATGGAACATCGTGACTATAAATGGAGACACAGTACACGCAGCCAACAAGCCTTTCATCGGTCTGGACATGGCAGACAAACGAGTATACGGAAACGCCGGATGCAACCGGATGATGGGAACCTTTGAAATCGATTCTTTAAATCCGGGCAAGATTCAGTTCGGACAAATAGGCACGACCCGTATGATATGCCCCGATATGGATACAGAAAACAAAGTGTTGCAAACCTTGAACAACGTAAAAGGATATGCTGGAACCGAAGAGGGACTGGTTTTGACCGACACAGAAGGCAATACCCTCATGACCTTGGAAAAACGTGAGACGCCTGCTTTCTCAGCTGAGAACCTTGGCGGTGAATGGATTGTCAGTGCCATCGGCAACGAACAAGTAGGCAAAATGGAAAAAACTCCGTACCTGGCTTTTGACTTTGCCGAGAAACGGGTTCATGGAAATGCCGGATGCAACATCATCAACGGCAGTTTTTCGCAAGAAGAAGGCAACGCCAACTCGCTGAAGTTTTCACAAATGATTTCTACCATGATGGCATGCCCGGACATGGATACAGAACGCAAGATTCTGGATGCATTGAACAAAGTATCAAGTTTCGCCCTGAACGAAGACGACACAGTGAGCTTGCTTGATGCCGAAGGTACACCAGTCTTGACCCTGACACGCAACAACGGAAAATCACTGGTCGAAAAGTAAACTACTGATTTCCCCGCAAGTTGATGCCGACATATGCAGGACTTCATTTTAATTATTTAACATCCAAAAAACTCAAATCGTCCAACAGTCCCTGCCTCAATCAGCATCAACCTGCGCGGGATGATTTCCATATTCCTATTTCATCCGCTCAAAACGATAAGCGAACGAGAACATCACGTATCCCCTCAACTGCTCTTCGTAGCGTTCGCTGAAAGCCGTAGCACTGGCATAGCGGGTAAAGCTTTTACGCTGGCTCAGGATATCCGCCCAATAAACCGACAATTCCCCCCGCTTTTCTTTCAGGAACTTCCACGAGACTTTCAGGTTCCACAACACTTCATTGTTATCTGCCCCTCCCATGCCCGTACCGCTCCGATACGTATAGTTTGCATCCGAACTTACAACAAAATGCAAAGGCAAATTGACCGAACTCTCTACACCGCATGTATAATTCCGCGTGTACGTATTCCGTCCCTGCAAAGAGTTCTTCGATTGATAAAAGTTCCATACTCCGGTCAAGTCAATGTTTCCCCATGCCGGAAGATAAGCCAACCGGATATTACTACTAAGCGAAACGGCACCCGTCACACTCCGGCTATTCACATTCCGCGAAACGTCTTCATTAATCAGGCTCACATTCCGGTTATAGCCTCCCGAAGCCCTCAACATGAAATGGAATTGCTTGACACGCTTGTCGTATGCCCCATTCCCCATTATCCCCCAATTGCCGTTTATATTGACCGGCATCGTTTCCCGTCCGCCCGTCTCCTTATTATATAAGGTGGTACGAGTGACCGAATTGAATGTCTGATTCCACGAAAGCGAGGTCGAAATACCCTTTTGGAAATTGCTGAACGTAGCGTACACCGAATGCCGGTACGAAGGACGCAAGTGCGGATTGCTTCGGCGGATATAAAGGGGCGAACTGTAATCGGTAGGGGCTACCATATCTTCCAGCCGGGGCTGGGAGGTATTTCCGCTATAACTCAACACCAAAAAACTCCCCTCTTTCTGATACGAAAGACTCAATTGCGAATGCCATTCCACGGAACGTGCCACGGTATCGGCACAATGCTCTCCGGTAGATTGCTCGATGGAACGCCGTTGGGGATTCATGCCTAAACTTGCCACCACACCCCAAGCCTCATCGGTGTAATTATACCGGAGCGAAAGATTATGCCTCAATGTCCGGCTATGGCTACGTGTATGCAAACTATCTACTTCGCCCGTCTCATAGCCTTCGGGCAATGTGCCTAAAAGGGGGTGCTCTCCTTCAAAAGGCGATAAATCGAATGTCGCACCGTCTAACTTTTCGTATTCCCTTTCCAATCCGTATGAAAGCTGGATGCGGTTTTTCTTGTTAAAGGCGTGTGTATAGGCAATGTGCGCTTCATCGTTCATCGAGCTTTGTGGCGTATGCCGGTATTGGTTCTGATAATAAGCCGAATCGCCTCCCCATGCGTCTTGCAACTGATAATAATCAATGGAAGCAAGCGTGTAATCGTGTTGCGTCCCCTTGCGGTACGTATGATTGAGGTCGAAGCTCAAGAAATCGTCCTTCTCCCCTATCTTCTGCACGACCTCCAAGCGCAAATCGTAATCGGTATTTTTGTTTTGAGAGGAAGATTGCTGGCGGTTATCGTTTATCCATGTAGCCTTATCTATCTCCTCGATATGAGCAAAGGGAGTTTTCGTGTCCGCTTCGGGCCGGGCATTGAACGTAGCGGTACGGCTCTCGCTTTGGCTTCGGTTATCGGCATAACTCCCTCTGGCTGAGAAGGTGAGCGAAGTCCGCTTGGTGATATCCCAATTCAAATTCATATACCCGTTTATGTTCTGGCTCTTTCCCAACCGGTCATTCTCCGCTAAGGCATATTGATTCCCGTCGCTCAGGTATTGCTCGTTATACGTGCCCGACTGGCTTCCGTTGCGGTTATATGTATAATTGAAGTTTCCCGACAAATCCAATCCTTCTTTTACTTTCTTTGAGGCACTAAGATTTACCGAATTCAAGATGTTGTCTTCATCGGCAGATGTGAAATTACGGTTGGTCGAACGGGCATTCACCATAAAGTTATCTCCGCTTTCTTTAAAACGCATCACCCTCCCGTTCAAGTCACGCCGTTTGTGAGTGCCATATCCAGCTTCGGCATTCGCCAATAAACTTCCTTCAAATTCCCGTTTGGTTTTCAAGTCGAGCACATAGTTCTTTTCGTTCGACTTCATGCCGGTTTTCTTTTCTTGCTCTGTCGGTTTGTCATATACCTTCAATTGGCTAATGAATCTCACCGGCAGGTTTTCCAATACCACCTCTTTGTTTCCTTTAAAGAAATCTTTTCCGTTCACCGTAATCTCTTGAATCGGATAGCCGTTAAATTTCATCTCCAAGGTTTTCGGGTCATACGAAAGTCCGGGAATACGTCTCACCAACGCCTCCAAATAAGAGCCTTCGGGTGTAGGATAAGCATTCACATTATAAATAGTGGTATCTCCCTTTTGCTCGACTGCTTTCAGAGGAGCCGTGACCACCACTTCCGAAAGCCGGAGCGCATCATCACGCATCCGGAGTGTTCCTAAATTTAAAGTATCTAAATCAGAATGTAAAGCCACCGTCAAGGGCACACATCCCGTAAACGAGGCTTTCAATACATATTCCGTCCGTGGTTTCCGCTGGAAGGCAAGGCTGAATTTTCCGTCTTTATCAGAAGATGTACCTTTTACCAATAACGAATCGGGCAAACCCAACACCGCTACATTGGCATACGATAAAACTTCTTCTTTTTCCTGTTCACCGGAAAGCACAAGACGTCCCGTCACAACTTGATGTTGTGCACGCCCTTCCGCCAAGCCGAATGCCCATAAGATTCCTATTAATATAATAAGGTATAGTTTTCTCATCTTTTGCCAATAGGTAGGCAAAAATACAGAAAAGGTAGAAATCCCAACATTAATAAACCCTAATTCAACCCTTATACCTGCAATATTTACCGAATCTGCACTGCATCACACCCAAAGCCTGTCAGCACTTTATGCCATATTGTCAGTATTTACCGAAGCAAAATACTTCAAAACCGCATGGCACGGCATTTGTTTATCTATAAGCGTGATGCTTCGGCATTACGGAATTAACTTAATCAGTAAACAAATAAAAATAGATACAATTATGGGAAAGATTATTGGTATTGACTTAGGAACTACAAACTCATGTGTAGCAGTATTCGAAGGTAACGAACCGGTAGTGATTGCCAACAGCGAAGGCAAGCGCACCACTCCTTCGGTAGTAGCATTCGTAGACGGTGGCGAACGTAAGGTGGGCGACCCTGCTAAGCGTCAGGCTATCACCAACCCGAAACGTACGGTATATTCTATCAAACGTTTCATGGGTGAAACCTACGACCAAGTGCAGAAAGAAATTGCACGTGTTCCTTACCAAGTGGTAAGAGGCGACAACAATACACCGCGTGTGGATATCGACGGACGTCTGTACACTCCGCAAGAAATCTCGGCTATGATTCTTCAGAAGATGAAAAAGACAGCCGAAGACTATTTGGGTCAGGAAGTGACCGAAGCCGTTATCACCGTTCCGGCATACTTCTCCGATTCTCAACGTCAGGCAACGAAAGAAGCTGGACAAATCGCAGGCTTGGATGTGAAACGTATCGTAAACGAACCGACCGCAGCCGCTTTGGCATACGGTATCGACAAAGCCAACAAGGATATGAAAGTGGCTGTGTTCGACCTCGGTGGCGGTACATTCGATATCTCTATCCTGGAATTCGGTGGCGGTGTATTCGAAGTATTGGCAACCAACGGTGATACTCACTTAGGTGGTGATGACTTTGACCAAGCTATCATCAACTGGCTGGTACAGGAATTCAAGAACGATGAAGGTGCCGACCTGACTCAAGACCCGATGGCTATGCAACGTCTGAAAGAAGCTGCGGAAAAGGCAAAAATCGAATTGTCTTCTTCTTCATCTACCGAAATCAACTTGCCGTACATTATGCCGGTAGGCGGTGTGCCCAAGCACTTGGTTAAGACATTGACGCGTGCTAAATTCGAGCAATTGGCTCACGACCTGATTCAGGCTTGCTTGGAACCGTGTAAGAAAGCCGTAAGCGATGCTGGATTGAGCACTTCGGATATTGATGAAGTCATCCTCGTAGGTGGTTCATCTCGTATCCCTGCCGTTCAGCAACTTGTTCAAGACTACTTCGGCAAAGTTCCTTCAAAAGGTGTGAACCCTGATGAAGTGGTAGCCGTAGGTGCAGCCATCCAAGGTGCCGTATTGAACAAAGAAGCAGGTGTAGGCAACATCGTATTGCTGGATGTCACTCCGTTGACTTTGGGTATCGAAACCATGGGTGGTGTAATGACCAAATTGATTGATGCCAACACCACTATTCCGTGCAAGAAGAGCGAAGTATTCTCTACTGCGGCTGATAACCAAACCGAAGTAACCATCCACGTATTGCAAGGCGAACGTCCGATGGCAGCTCAAAACAAGTCTATCGGCCAGTTCAACCTGACAGGTATCGCTCCGGCTCGCCGTGGTGTTCCTCAAATCGAGGTAACCTTCGATATCGATGCCAACGGTATCTTGAAAGTATCTGCTAAAGATAAGGCAACGGGTAAGGAACAAGCCATCCGTATCGAAGCTTCGTCAGGCTTAAGCAAAGACGAAATCGACCGTATGAAAGCCGAAGCCGAAGCCAATGCCGAAGCCGATAAGAAAGAACGCGAGAAAGTAGATAAGCTGAATCAGGCAGACAGCTTGATTTTCACTACCGAAAATCAGTTGAAAGACCTTGGCGACAAGATTCCTGCCGACAAGAAAGCTCCTATCGAAGCTGCTCTGCAGAAGTTGAAAGACGCTCACAAAGCTCAAGACTTAGCAGGCATCGATGCCGCAAGTGCTGAATTGCAAACCGCATTCCAAGCCGCAAGTGCTGAGATGTATGCACAAACCGGAGCACAAGGCGGTGCACAAGCTGGTCCGAACGCAGGTCAGGCTAACAACAGCCAAAGCACAAACAACAAAGACAATGTGCAGGATGCGGATTTTGAGGAAGTGAAGTGATTCCGATAAGAAAAGACATACAAAATCGCAAGCAAAAGCGTGCAGCTCAATGAGTTGCACGCTTTTTGTGTTTATGGGGTTCTTGGTTTCTAACTTGACGATAGCGGTAATTACGAAAGAAGATGATTAGCATATTGTTCTATATTCCTTAATGCTATTGCTTGCTTTAATATCCCTTTGCTCTCTTATGAGTTGCAAAGGGCTTCTATAATTATATAAGTAATTAAATTCTAAAAATTATGATTTACGGATATATTAGAGTAAGCAGCGACAAACAGACTGTAGAGAATCAGCGTTTTGAGATAAACAATTTTTGTGAACGTAATAAATTGGTGATTGACGGCTGGATTGAGGAAACCATCAGTGGAACAAAATCATACAACAAACGAGAGTTGGGCAAATTGTTGAAGCGTGTGCAAAAGGATGATCTAATCATCTGTGCCGAGTTATCTCGTTTGGGGCGTAATCTTTTTATGATTATGGAGATTTTGAATATTTGCATGACAAAAGAATGCAGAGTATGGACTATAAAGGATAATTATCGATTGGGAGAAGACATACAAAGTAAAGTACTTGCCTTTGCTTTCGGTTTATCTGCTGAGATTGAACGCAACTTAATCAGCCAGAGGACAAAGGAGGCTTTGGCTAGGAAGAAAGCGGAGGGTATTACATTAGGGCGTCCGAAAGGTAGGAAAAGTTCACCAGAGAAATATAAATTGCATGGAAAAGTAAATCTTATAAATGAACTTTTGAAAGCCAATGTATCAAAACGCAAGATTGCTAAAATTTGTAAGGTTGATAGAAATACACTCGACCGCTTTATTAAGCAGTTCTTGACAGAATGAAAAGGAGCGTATTCGTGCAGCAGAACGGGTCGGAATGTGATTTCAACAATTCTGACTCGTGGGTGATACTGTCGCCCATAGAGCAAAGTATCAAGCGGAAGATAGAAGCAGTG
>NZ_NFIN01000037.1 GCF_002161765.1 Bacteroides sp. An322
ATAGTTTGGTACCTTTAAAGATATAACATTTTTCCAATTGACCGACTGATTTGAGATCTGAAGATGCTTATAACATTATTCTTGAATCAATTCAAAACAGTTTCTTAGTCTGAAATCAGTAGCCATATGAATTGAAAACGGTTAATATCAGTTCATCCCCCAACGGGATTATCCATTCACTTTTCAATACCTGGGTAAATCTAAACTTTAAACATGTAATAAGTAAGCTAAAGAAGGAGAGAAGTCCGTTTTGGGGGCACTATAAAATATTTTGTGTAAATGGGAAATATGGGATTCAAAGTGAGTTCCGTATTTTTTATTTTATACATTTAACGAATGAGAAAGATTCAAAACCAAATCCACAGTCTCCGGCAACTATGAGAAGCGTATTCTCCATCCTGTATTGTACGCACATTTTGTTCACAAGAAGATTGAAATCTCCGTGAATATCTCTAGAAATGATGATGGACTTGCATTCCGGGAATTCATATATGTTATAGTCTGTATTATTCATGTGGTATGTTTTTCCAATACAGGAGAAGCATTTGCTGAATGAATGTACAACTTCTGAGTAAGATATATCTTTGTACAGATGATTTTCCGTAATTATTATTTTGTTCCTCACTCATAGTTTAACTTGCAGATAATTTTCAAGGATTGTGCCCACACGGAGTTGTCTGGCATAATCCAATAGTTTACTTATATTTCGTTCCGGTCGTGTAAGATAGTTATCTATGATTTCTGAGCAGATATCAATACCTATTTTATTTCTAAACTTAATGGCATCACATACGCATCGCTCTATATCATAGATCCTGATATTGTAATCCTCCAAAACCATCTTGCTTACCCCAATTTCTAGTATAGAAGCAGTATAGTGGTGAAGTTCTATTGAGGGAAATGAAGGTGTTACTACTTTTCTATCTCTTTTTATGGCCACATGATAGGCTTGTGGCATAGAAGTCGTAAGTTGGTATATGCTCCATGCAGACCAGAGGCAAAGAATTCCACCTGGTATAATCGCTTCTATGTCAATCATACTGTTTGAAAGCTGGTCAATGTTAGCATACAATCCTCGTCGAACCTGTATTAGTTCACCTTGGCGTACACTTTCCAACATTTTGTAATAAGCTGCACGCCCTTTTTCCTTCATGTCTGATGATGATATGTATGAATTAAGTTTCTTCATTGCTTACTATCTAAATCTGTATAAAGATACCACAAATATTTACGAGTGTGGTGTATTTGTACAGAAAATATTTTGGGAGCTTTATTATTGGGGTAATACATAAAAATAAACTAATTAAATGATTTTATGACTTGTTTCGCAAAAAAGATGCCATAAGGAGACAAATAAAAGCTAGGGAAACATAAGACTATTTCTCCGCGTTCACTGTGAATCCTTCATCTTTGGCAAGTTTGATTATGCCATGCATATAGGCAATCTCCCATTGGGTGTTGACATAGAATTCTACACCGTCACCGGACACAAGTTTACCGCCATTCATCTTGACACTATAGCGTCTGTCCTTATATTTATTATCCCATTTGCTATGGGCATCAACGGACAACAGCAATCCTTTGTGCTTGTGACCTCTTGAACAGAGTCCCTCATGGAAGACTTTCAAGAGCTCAGTATAGGTCACCGACGGATGCTTTTCTATATATGCTCTTACCACATCAAGAACGAATTGATTCTTAGTCGTCGCTGGCTTGCCATTTAGAGAGAATTTTGTATAGTCGTGGTTCTCGCAATTCCTCTTGACTTTGTTAATGAAAGTAAAATCTTCGGCATCAGCTGCGTCCTCTTCATCCTCAGGCAAGTATGAAGGCCAGATTTCTATGGCTTTTTCAGCAAGCCATTTAGCACGAATCTGTATGGTTTTCTCATTCCATGCAATCAAGCTAAGAGTATCTGACATAGTTACGATATCAGCTGCGTAGAACAAAAGTCCCTGTGACTTCCCTTTGCCAGACTTTTTGGTTTGCCATGATGCATTGCTTATAGAAGTATTCAACTTTGCAGGAAGCATGGCAAGGTTGCCTAAGCAGAGTTTCAAGTCATCCCTTTGGTCTTTGTCATAACCATCCAACATCGGCCAGTTGTCTTGCCAATTTTTAGGTAAGAGATGTTCCAAGCTATACGTATCAAATGGATAGAGTTTCGTGGCGTGTGGCTTACCCTCACGCAATGCTGTTTCCATAAGATATAATATGGCGAGTGAACGCTTATTAGGAAGGTGACTGTTTACAAAACCCTTTCTAACCATACCGTCACTTGGTAATGCCAATGCCTGTTCTTCGCTCTTGTTTTCCAGATAGTCACGCAGGTCATCTATGGTAAGTATCTGGTTCAAAATCAGATTCTCGCCGAAAAGGTCGCTAAAATTCTTGTTGTCACTCCGGCACACCTGACGGCGAAGAACATACGACTCAATGTAACCGAAGATTTCATTACGCTCTTCTTCAGATGATACATTTCTAAGTACGTACAGGATGTAAGGAACAAGTGTTGTATATTCAAGTACGAATATAAGGAAGTTGATGCGCTCAATACCCGGCTTACCTGGGATTTCGCCATTAGCTATCTCAGGGTTGATATTGTCATGATACAATTGGGCATACTCTAGAATATCCCATATCATATCTTTCTTGTCAATACTGTATGTATTTATCAGGTCTTTGTAATTATTGAACAGACCTACAGAACGACGGTATCTGACCTTATGTTCAGCACTTACTTTTATGGACGGATCCTGGATCTTGATACACAGATAAGCATTGAAGAAAAAATCGATATTGGCTCTTTTGATACGACCGGAATTTATTGTCGAATCCCAATAATTGGCAAGTTCTCTGTCTTTCTCAAAAATAGGCATCCACAAATGCTCGTACTCCTGTCTTGTACTTTCAGTGAAGAAGTAATTCTTCAGAAGTTCACCTGTAGTAAGCTTTACGCCCAACGAGTTTATCGTATCAAATATTGCCTGCTCATCTTCGCCGGCCTGAAGTGATATGCCGATAAAGATTATGTGGTTCAAGAGAACATCAACATCAACTTTCTCCGGGTCGATATTTTCGTGAAAATAATTGTATGCGTCTATTATGTTGCTAGGTACATCAGATTCCAGCTTGCAGTCTGAGTCCAATACCATAACCTTCTCAAAATCCCGTTTGTCGTTTCTGCTGTGACGTATAGCAATGTGCCTAGTTTTTGCTTTCTTGTCCCTGACAGTGAATTTACCTTCAAAGGTCTCTAGATCATCTGTTTTCAGACATAAAGATTTGAAGAACAATGCAAGCGTTGTGAAACGTTGTTGTCCATCAATGACAGTCTGCAAGTCGTAAGGCGAGATTCCTGTCTGTTCCTGTTTAAGGATAATGGAACCCAGGAAATAGTCCTGCCCCGTACTGGTTATATATTCCATATCAGACAACAGTCTTTCCCACTGCTCTTCCTTCCAGACGTAGCTTCTTTGGTAGTAAGGCACCTCCAACACTCTGTTACCATTTAGTATATCTGCAAGTTGCTTTGTTCCTGCATCCATAATATATCAGATTTTGTTATTCTGTTATTAATTTTGATTGATACTCAGCTTCATCTTCTGCTGCCATCTGAACCTCTTCCTCCGGCATCTCATATGACTTTATGCTGTGGTCTTTGAGGAAGATGTGCGACAGCGTATATTCGAGAGAGTCTAGGGTTGCGTCCCTTACTTTAGGCTTCAGCTGGCATTCCCATATGGTTATGCAGTGCCATCCCATCGAGACGAGCTTGCGCTGAGTCTCAGAGTCGCGTTCCTTGTTTCGGTCAATCTTCGCCTTCCAGAAATCGGTATTCGATTTCGGCATGACGAAGTATCTGCATCCGTCGTGCCCATGCCAAAAACATCCGTTGATGAAGATGCATGTGCGGTAACGGCGCAGCACTATGTCAGGTTTTCCCGGCAGACGCGAATGGTTCAGCCGATACCTGAAACCACGCGACCACAGAAATTTACGCACAAGAAGTTCCGGCTTCGTGTCTTTGGCACGAATCGCAACCATATTCCTGTGGCGTTGTTCTGTGGTCAGGCGGTCAGACATAGTTCTTTATTTTTGGTTTAACTCATTGACTGTAATAAAAAACGGTTCGTATTTCTTATTTCCTTTCGGCAATATTATGTTGCTGTCTATCCTGACAGGTTGTTCTGATTCAGCCATATCAAATACGAAGAAGAAATCTCCGTGCTTTGGTGTGAACCCCTTTTCTGCCAGTGCCTGTCGGGATGCAATGCGAGGCCCTCTATTATTAAGCTTGTAGAGCCATTTTTCATCGGTGTCCGCATCGTAAAGCAACAGATATTCAGTCCACTCGAATCCCGGTCGCAGACGCAGGGAACCAAGTTCAAACTCTGCTCTCGTATAATACATTTTATTGGACAGGATAAGTTCCTTATCCTTTTTCTTTACGTATCCGACGAGAATAAGGCTATCAGCTTCTCCAGGCTTCAGACTGTATGTCAGTCCCTTCTGTGGAATGCTGTCCTTTATCTGCTCGTAGGCAGAATTGTCCTGCAGAATTGATATCAGATGCTCTTCTAAAAGAGGGCATTGGACAAGCTCCCCAGAATCCCTGTCTGCCGGAAGTAGCGGGAATGCTCCGATATTCACGGTCTCGATACTCTTATAGAAGTAGCGATTGTATATGGATGTGCCCTCAGCACGTCCGGGGAACAATATATATCCGCCTATGATTTCCTTGCCATGCGGACGCTCATCCTCCTTTATGGCATAGTAGATAGCGTCACGGTATCGGTGCATCTGATTGATAGCATCAGGCAGAGGATAGTCTGCCATATCAATATCCGCTCCTTCGTCCAACTCGCCGTCCTTGCGGTCGTCCTGCACTCGGTATTTGGCATCATACAAGTATGTCAGGACAAAGCCGTCAGGCTTCCTGATAGTGACAACTATATCGGGGCGCTGCTCCGTTGTAGTGGTTCTTACATCCTTGCTCTTCCTGTTATAAGTATGTTGGTACTCTAGACGGACAACATCGCCGTTTGATATATTGTCAAACTCTACCACGTGAGTCATCTCGCTCTTCTGCATAGTATTTATCATCTCGGCCTTGTTTTCACGTACATGCTCCGCATCGCTAAGTTCAAGATGCAATACTTTTGCTATCAGGCGTTTCATGACAAGGAAACACCATATTTCATAGAGTTCCCATATCTTCTTCATGCCAACATCAGTCTTACCATCCACAAGGTCGAGAGAGTTCTTCAGCATAAGCCACGACTTGTAAATCTGACTATATCCCGTTCTCTGCTGAAGAATTGCGCTTTCCTGACGGAATCCTTCAAACTCGCCCACCTTACGGAAAAATCCGTGTGCCTCCATACGGCGGAAATCTTTGTTATACTCATCAAAACGATTCCGCTCTTCAGCGTCCATATCGCCATACAGGCTGCTCACTTCATTGAATACTTCCCTAAATTTCTTTCCAAGGACGTGAAGTGAGTATTTGACGAATCTGTTTTCGCGTGTATTGACGGTATTCTCCGTCTGCTCATAGCGGAAGAAGTGCTTCTCTGCGTCAGTTCCAAGATTGCGGTAACGTTCTTCTTCGCGCTGGCTCCAGCGGCGTATGCGATCAGGACGTGCATGGTATGTCTTGCGCACAGACTTGTTGTTAGGACATGAGATAATATAGCGTACTCCCCGAAAATACTCATCAACGACAGTCTTGAAGATGCTCAACCAAATGATGCTGTTGTTTCTTTCGGAACGCTTGAGCGAGAAACTGCTGAACGTAAGTGTCAGGTAGTCGAATACATAATTCTCGTATTCTTCATTTATAAGGGATATAATTTTCTGGAGGTCACTCTTGGTATCCAATTTAGGTGAAGCCACGTACAGTTCAAACGACTGCTTAACCATTTGGTCTGTCTCATCTCTGTATTCAAAGGCGAAACTAAACTTTCCCGGAGAGTTGAGAAAGTCAATACTACCTACAAGTATGCCCGAATGCTTTCCGTTGGGATAGAACTTAAAGGACTCACCGACGGTCTTTATCTGATGTCTGACTTTGGGCAAATGTTTCGCATCACTAGTATCCCATATATTCTTGAATTCCACTGCAAACTGATATTCACAGGTCTCGAAAACCACAGGATGCTTGTTCAGCCATTCTTCTGCTGATACTTCTGAATTCAGACTCTGGATGCCCCGGTTATCGCCAAATGGATAATACAGAGAAAGTTTTCCCTCGCTACCTGACCTATAGTCGCAGTAACGTGGTGCAGCGTCCTTTACGCGACGCTCAAATCGCTCCCATGCATATTCGATGGAAGCAGTGCTTATTGTAAGTCGGTATTCGCTATTCTCAAAAATCAGAACATCCATATTTCAATGACTTAGTTCCAGAAACTTGTAAATCCACTCTTGTCCTTTCCGAAACGGGTTATCATGAACTCAATCTTGTCCATGCTCTGTTTCCAGTTGTTGTCATCTGCCCGTGTTGAAAGTTTGGTAAGACACTTGTTGCACTTTTCGTAATCGCCCTCGATACGCGGGAGTATCTTTTGCATCAGGATTTCATCAAATACGTTGTCAAGGTCAGTATTGAAGGTAACGCCATCTTCAAATCCTCCCTCCTCATCCATTATTTTCTGGATTTCCTTCTTTGCCCTATAGAGCAGGATTGTTTCGTTAAGGATTCGGTAGCTTATCTTGAAGGGGCTGCCCTCTAGATCATTGTTTATGCTGTTGATGAACTCAAGGATTTTGTGCTTCTCATCATCAGTCAGTGCGAAATTGCCTGCTTCAATCATCTGCGTTGCACGCACCTCGTCACTGATGAACAGCTTGCCGCTGCGCGGTTTGCTGATATAGTGAAGCGCCACATCGCCGGCGAAGTAAGAATTGTCAAATTCATTTACGATGGTTTCAAAGGTCATTGCCCTGTCGATAACCTTACGCGAAAAAGAATTGGTAGTGTCGTCCATATTGACTGTGCCTATGATAATGACATTCTGAGGTATAGTCAGTCCGTCACGCTTCAGTTCTTCCACAATATCCTGACGGATAAAAGCCTGTGCATATTCTTCCTTTGACAGGGCATTCAGCTCGTCCGGTTTCCACTCTGGATTGGTTGTAGCCAGTCCCAAACTCATGAAGATATTGAACTCGGCGTCATAGTCATCCGCACGGAATACGCTTGCAGGAACAAGTGCATCCGTTACGATAGTTCCGTCCTTTTTCTTCTTTCTTGACTCGATAACACTCAGGAAATCCGCAAAGTATTCCTCTACGGGGGCAAGATTCATCTCATCAAGGCATACAAAGAATGGAACCTCAGGATATTGCTTTGCCTTCACAAGAAAACGCATGAAGTCTGTCACATAGTAATTCTTGTTGACAGACGAGCGGAATCCCGTAATATCTGTTGCGTCGTGCCAATTGGGCTTAACGCTCACTAGTAGGTAATTCCCAGGCGATGTCTCCGACACATTGAGATACCCGTCACAAGGACAGGTAGCAAATGCAAGTTCCTTTACCTTCTGGCTCTTTCCGGTACCTGAGAAACCTCCAAGAATAAGGAACGGCTTAGTCTTTATCGCAGCAATGTATGAGTATTCCTGAGAATTTAATTTGGTTGATTCACCTGCAGGCTCAACAGACTGTTTATTTTCAGGATTGCCTGTTCCCGATGGGGTACTCAGACTATCAAAAAATGCACGTTTGTTATTTCTTTCCAATGCCATAGTCATAATCTCCTTATAATTTGGCTCTAATGTTATATTGTTGTGACCATCAACTCGTACAGCTTTGCTATATTGATTGATTGCATATTTTATATTTGCAAGATTGCCTATAGGTTCTCCCCATATATCTTGGCATACCTGTTCTAGATTCCGTACATCCGGATTCTCTTCTATGTATTTGATAATAGAAGTTAACACAGGTAGAGGTTTACAACCTTGTGCGAAACTTTTTGTATAGGGATTAGGTATGTAGTATGTCCATACCCATTTTTCCAAATATGATTCAGCCTCATTCTTCGATACATTCCTATTAAAACGAGGTATATATATTTGGTTATCTATACAATACAAGCCCAACTGACATGCAAGCTGATATGCTGTTTTAGTAAAGCCTTCACCATAGATAGAACCTGACATATAAATTTTGAATTCATTCTCTGCCATTTCCTCTTTGGGAAGTTCTTGAACCAATTCCACAACATGTTCTACTTTTGGCATTCGCCATTTACATAATACATCTCCCATATCATCTTATGTATTGAGTTGAAACTACACCATTAGCTATTGTCGCAATGAGATGTCTTCTTGTTCCTGTAAAGAAAGGATAATACTTGGAAGCAGAGGCCTCATTAGCACGTTCTACTCTTATAGAATACATCCCATCCCCGTTATGAGTTATATGCAGAAAATCACCAATCCTTACTTCCAATAATCTACACATGGTTTTGAAATCACCTCCGAACCTGAGGTCAGTAGCATTATTGAAAGTCACATCATATATGGAGCCTTCGCCGTTTATCTGAAATGAAACAGAATCTCTGCCGTCAAAGAACTCATAATAGACATAAGCCGTCAGACTCACTTCGTGAGTTATGTCATGCTTCATGATTTTCCTTATATATACTTTCATTGTTTCAATTTATTCCAATAGTCAATAAGGGATTGCTCCCGTTTTTCTATTTCGTTAAGCATTTCTGCATTAAAATGTATCGGGTATCTTCTCTTTTCCGTTTTAGGATCAACGTCTGCAGTACGGTATCTGATACCCTTTGTCATTCTATCGAGAAGACTCAAATAGTCTCGGCCAAGAATTTCCCATTCCTTGTCCTCCAAAAGATTCTCTTCTGCAGCTATTTGGATCGTCCATTGCTCTGCAATGACTCTTGCAATGTTTGGAAAGGTCTTGCTTCTCCATTTCTGCCTATCTTCTTTAGTCTTGGTTTTTGTAAGGCCATCCGAATACCATTTAGGCTGAGACTTTCCGCTTCCGAAGTATATTCTTTCTCCATGATCTGAGGTTTCCTTGGATGGATGAAGAGGACGTAGATTCTTCAACCAAAGGCACGTATTCTTTGAGTAAGGGTCTCCAAACATATATGGTTGGATTGACTGATCTGGCTTTCTCCAACGGGAACTCATCACTCCAACAGGATTCTCTATGGCAATACGTTTGACATCTGCACGTGCCAGAAACATAAAGAAGGCAGCACCATCTTCCTGATCGCGTTTTCTTGTAGGAAAATTAGGGTGCGGACGCCTTTCCTCGACAGGTTTATCTTTGTCTTCAGGATGATACATCCACTTAGCTCCACTTACTGCAAGGAAGGTGCATGGGGGGTGAGCAATCATGATATCCCAATCCCCTTCAACAACTGCCTGCTCGCCATTTTGGAGAGTAAGGTTTGTCTTGTTCAGAACGGTTGTAACATCATGATTAAAATGCCATTCAGGATGCGGGTCCTTGATTTCAGTTCCAAATATTGTTCCGCTACAGTCAAACAAGTCACAGCTATAAGCATTGTGTCCCATGGCACGGAATGCTCTGCAGCAAGCCTGACTTTCTTCACATGCAATAAGTATATTGAGTTTTCGCTTCATTATTCTTTTGACTTTAATACATCATACATTGCCTCTGCTATTCCCTTTGCAAATAACACGGGTACTGCATTTCCGATCATTTTATAACAATACGGATTAGAGGCTACAAATTTGTAGTCCATGGGAAATGACTGCAGCAGCGCAGCTTCCCTGATAGTTATTGTTCTTAATTGCTCAATGTCCGGGTGAATAAACATATATCCATCTTTGTGTAAATGAGCAACTATTGTAGGTGATGGCTTATCCCATTCTATATTTCTATATTTTATATGATTGGAGGTATGGCCTGTTATTTTAGTGTAGAATTCCATTTTCTCCTTTTGAGAAAACTTGTTCATATTATTTGCAAGCCACTCCGTAAAGAGTCTTTGGTCACGTTCGCCATGATAGCGCGGTATATGAAGATCTATCTGTTCTCCGTTCAGCTGCTCATGGGATATATTTGCACGTCCGACCTTCTCTATCTTATCCTTTGGGGTCAGCTTTGGCATCATGCCGATAGCATCCTTAACGGTCTTGTGGGCAGCCTTGCTTTTGTGGGCATTCAAAGCCGTATAGAAATCCTCTGTATTAAAAACGGAATCGTGTTTCGTTCCGATAATTATGATCCTATTTCTTTTTTGAGGAACATCAAAATCTTCTGCACAATATACAGATTCCTTCAGCGTTTCGGGGGTTCTGATATCATACCCGATAGCCTTGAAGGCTTCAAAGATTCGTTCGCGAACAGGTTTGTCCCCAGGACACGCGCTAAGCAGTCCCGGCACATTCTCAAACACAAATGCTTTCGGTTTGAAGAAGGCAACGATTTTAACGAAACTCTCAAAAAGATAGTTTCTATAGTCATCTTTCATTGAATTCGGATCTTGTGCTCTTCCTGCAATAGAATACGCCTGACAAGGAGGACCTCCGATAATCAAATCGACTGTTTCGTTACCGACTAGACCTGCAAGGCCTTTTTCAACAACAGACTTGTGATTTTCCTTCTCATATAGTTTTTTTGTCTCTTCTGTCCAATTTCCATGTATCAGTTCTTCTGTTTTCTGAACATCAAACTTGATTACGCGCTTCTTTGCCTCATTCTCTGAATGATGCCACTTATCTATGAGCCGTTGGCGCAAGGTGTTCACCATAGGGGTTTCCCATTCAACATGAGCCAATCCTTCAAACTTTTCTGTCTGTAAGAAGCCCTCACTGAGACCGCCACAACCGGCAAATAAATCAATAAAAGTGTATTTCTTCATCATTCAATGTCAATTACTTTATTTTGTACGTCATGAATAGACTTTATAGCTAATAATTTGTCTTTTACCTTATCCAAGGATGCTTTGAAATAAGATTTATCCATAAATGCAAGCGGTCTAGTTCCCCCAAGCAGATTAAAATATCTGGAGATATACTGACCACGAGCGTCAAATGCATTCTGCATTATCTCTGGATTTTCCATCAGAAATTCAAGGACACCCATCATGGCAGGTTTATGTCTTATCAAACCAAGTTCGCCAAAACGGAGGGTTCTGAAGTCTTGAGACTTAAAAAGCACTTCAGTGAGTTCTGTTGGATTAGTCCTTGACTCATCATATGTCAGGTATGTATGCCACCATAACCCTGCGAATGTCGTTCTCATGAAATGGTCATTCTCATGCCAATGGTTGAGTATGTACTTTTCATCTACGCCATCCTCCAAAACTTTCGGCCATCTTTGTTGGACGTATGAGAACAGGTCTACATGCGCTAGATAAACCCATAAGTCAGGTAGAGATGCAAGAAGAGGGCTAATTGAGCTGTATGCCTTATATATCTCGACTGCGGAGGTAAAATCATCCTCAGGATCAAGCCTGTCAAGCAATCCTTCCGGCTTATATACATTAGCTAGTGATTTTACCTTTGATGGTTCAAATGGAAAGATTTCACCCTGATAATCGGATACATGTATGTTGCGTCTAAGCTCCTCCATGTATGAACGCTTGAATACTTTCTGCAATTCCATAATCAGTCCTCCTGTTCTTCTGTTTGTGAGTTCGCAATACGTTCAAGACTGTCTAGCATACGCTTGTACGGATCTTTGAGCAGCATATCTGCTACACGATACACCTGATTCATGTCTGTAAGGTCGTAAGTACTAAACTGAGGTTCGGCCATTCGTGCCATCAGACTGTCTGCCCACAATTTACCTGAATCCTTATAGTCTGATAGGTTACTGAGCGCATACACCAAAGCATTATGCACCAGAGATGAGTGGATTATTTCCGGGAAAGCATTTCCTATACGCTGATACTGTATGAACAGGTCATGCGGCATCTCAATCAGAATCCTGTCATTATCAAGATTGAACCATGTAAGCTCTATTCCGTCAGCAGCCTCTATTATCTGCATGAAAGAACCTGCTGCATAAAGTTTATCGAATTTTATGTTTGTATTCCACCATGCAAGCGGAAATACTGCAAGCAGGTCACCGGCTTCAAGGTCAAATGAAAAACCATGATAATCCTCATGGAAATCCTTGTTTGTATAGCCCAAAAGCTGCCCCGTAACAGCTATAAAGCACTGAAAGTCTATGCGTCCGTTTACATCCTTCCTGCCCAAAGTAATCTCGAATTCTGGGGTGGCAGATTTAAAACATAGGCGCATAAAGGTCTTCTTGCAAGTTACCTCGCAAGCATACAGAGCCTTACCTTCTTCTACTAGACGGGTGATATCCTTGTTACCCTGGTTCAGTTTAATATTGAACCTGTAGTCTGTTTCCGTCTTTACCGGATCTGCCATCTGAATGCATCCCTCCTTCAGAAGAGGATATACATCATCATAGATGCCAAGAACCGGATACGGCAATGATACATTATATTTCATGCAATTCCTCCGCTGTCATTTTAAGTGAGTGCTTCATGCTATCTGAAAAACGTATTCTTATACGCATACTCCCTTTATTTATGTGCAAGTCCCTAATTATGTTCCCGCTGACATTCCCCATGCTAGATTCAGCCACGGACAATTCTTCGTCGCTTTCCTCACCGACAGCAAAAAAACGCAGACGGGCATTATCAATCTCGTTTTCCGGATGCAGTACTACATAATGGTATATCTTTCCGTCTTCTTTCTGAGAGAATGTACGGTAAGGCACATTGATAGGCGTTGCAAATATACCTTTCTCACCACCTTGGTTTGGTGTGTGTGATGCAGTAGCATCACCGGGCTTTTTTATTCTCGGAGAATTTGGCTTACGCTCTCCACTACCATTTCCAGACCGCAGACGACCTTCGCCGTCGCTAGCAGGAGTTGTGGTATTTATCATCACATGACCAGTCGAAGATGAGTCTTTTCTTGGAGAGATTCCTGGATTACCATCTTCTTTCGGGATATCTGTTGTGTAGGAAGTACCGTCTTCTTGAATCTTTCCGGTCGGCTTACCCTGAACTGAGTCCATCCCATTGTCAGTTTCCATATCCTCGTCCTCTTCCTGCGATGTAGGAATATACAGAAAATCCTCAAGTCCCTTGATATTAACAACTAATTTTTCATTCAATGCAAAAGTTTTATTGAGAGATTTATTGATAAAATCATCCATCTCTTGCATTGCAACACGTCCTTTGCCATTGACACGGGTGCCCTCACGCCAATTGTTCGGTTTCCACTCATCGTGGGCAGGGTTCTCTAAATTTACGAGAATCTCGTTACCTTTATCGCTGTCACAGAAGAACACTCCATACATTCCGTAGTTTGTTTTTGTTCGCTTGCTGTATATCAGCATCTGACTAGCTCTGAGGTAGGAAATCTTATCAGTTGCTCCCTTGGATTTTGAAACAAAAAAACATACGTGGCCAAGCAGGGAAAGTTCTGTTTCATAAAGCAAGTACTTCTTTGAAGTATTAGCAAGACGTACTGCATCGAAATAGGGACGCGGATTGTAATAACCGGCCTTTCTTGTGTTGTCGTCTAGTTCCTCAAACGTTTCCTCCATCAAATCCGCGATGGTGTGTTTGTCAATATGAACTGTTCCGTTGATATCTACAACCAATTTTCCATTCAGGATAGCCATCCAAAAGTTACGGAGTACGGCTTCCGTCATTTCCTTCACGGCTTCATCCGTATATTTTAAGTTGAAGCCAAGGATATTTATATCAGTACCCGGCTCTGAGCGGCGGAATCTTGCAGGAATATCCGCTTCATCGCAGATAGGCTTGCCGTTTCTGTCATCATAGTAACCGAAAGCCACTTTCTTGCATCCTTCATACAGATGTGTACAGAGAGAGGTTGCCCCCTCGAAATATTTTTCAAACTTATCTGTGCAGGTACTTACGATAATTGTACTAATCGGCGAAAGCAGATAATAGGCAGCCTTCCCGAAACCGAAAGAACCTCCTGCAGTGGTATCATCCTTTGCACTCACGCCGGCAGATCGAACAAAGGCATAGAAAGGGCTGTCCGTCTTTCCTTCTTCATACGCCATACCTTTTGTATTGAAGTCACTTATACGGACATATCCCAAATGTTCTGCATACAAATTGTCGTCGAATAACTTCAGCATAGGTTCGTATATTGCCTTTGCATTGCGGTTGTTGGGATAATAGTCTATGCAGCCTTGTATATGATTTTTCAATTCAAAGAATTGCGGATACTCATTTCCGCGCATTTCCTTGAATGAAAACTCCATCCTTACAGGTTCAGACTTGTCAAGCACTGCATCCAATGAATTTTGGATACTTTCTCTAACAAGCGAAGCGTAAGGATGATGCTTGAAATTCTGTTCCATGGCATTATTCGGACCGACCTCCTGCACATTAGGTTGGTCTGCAAAATACCATTTGCAATTCTTTTCTCGTCCTGCCATTGTTATATTGATAAATAGTAGTTTTCTATTAGCTGCATTTCCATTACAGCTCCTTCTGAACCTTCAGGAAACACAAAAGTCTCGTCATCGCCATTCACTTCCGTTGCACCCATTGAAAGACAGGCAGCGATGTATGAATAGCGGTCGCTTTCGCTTCCGTCGCAAGCTGCCGCACCTTCAGAAAAGAAGGCTATGAGTTCCTTGCGCTGGGATTGCGGATACTCCTTCACTTCCCTGCGGCTCTGTATCTTGATTGTCTTCATAGGGGTGTTTCTTTTAATCAGTCCTCTTTGACCAGTGTACGCATCGGCACATTGAGGACTTTGGCTATCAAATCGAGCGTTTCAAGAGTCGGTTGCTGACGGTTGGCACAATATGCGTTCACCGTACTGAAGCTTTTCCCTATCTTCGCTGCCAGTTCCTTTTGCGAAACGTTCCTTTCTACGAGTGCAACCTTGATTCTATTCAATCTGCTTTCCATATAGTTCATTGATAAGATTTATTGCACGCAAAGATAATGATTCTTCTGCAGAATATAGCATAATATCGCATATTCTGCTCAAGTTTCCACTTAAATCATAGATTTTGCCGTAATTTTAGCACATTCCAACTCAAAAAATGCAGGATAAGCCAATTATTCATCACATTTCTTCTTTATCAGCCTGTAAATTACTATCTATTAATTCTTTAGGATCAACTTGAAGGATTCTGGCAATTTTAAACAATACTTCTAAGCTTGGTGCCGTCTGTTGCAAACATAAGAATTTTCAATACAAAAACTTTTACCAAGTTTTTCAGCAAGCCAGGTCTGCTTGATACCTTTTTCTTCAAGTACCTCTTTTATTCTGTTCATGAGTTTATCCATTGTACATGTATTTAAAATGTTCTCAAAAATATAAATATAATGCTATAAAAATAAAATATTAAAGTAAATCGTATAGAACATACATTAAACTCTTATTGTATAATAAATCATTGATTGTTTGTATAATAAAAAGCATTTTTATCTTATATTTTTATTACTTATCACGACTCATATTCCTCATAACCATTTCATGCCTTTCCTTTAACTCATTATACCTTTGATTTAAATCCATGTAAAGAAAATTTCCCAATATCCAAAATACAAAAGTAATAATAATCAGCATTATACAGAGAAATCTGTTATTGTTGATATTACTTAAATTATCTTTGGGCATCTTCTGTATGTCATTTTCGATTCCGTTAAGCCTTACATTTATGGCATCTATTTTCTTATCGATTTGAATAATAGGGGAGAGTTTGGGCAATAACACATTATTAACCAGTTTGGTTTCCCTTTCAATTGCAAAATCAATAGTATTCTTACATCTTCTACTAACTTCATCAGCATAGTTTTCTCTACTGTTTATGTGGGCATTTATGGTGTCGTTTACAGCATTGACAATCGTTTCTTTCAGCAATGAATTTAATTCTTGATTGTTCTCTGATTGCTGGGGCTGTTGAGTATTCAAATGCTGAATGTCTGTCCGTATAGCCTTTATTTCATCTTTAAGCTCATTATATATGGATAGGAGAGCCGCTCCTTCAATCTCTTTCTTGATCATCTTCTTCTGCTTCTAATATGTTCACGATTTTTCTTTTTTCTTTCATCATCATCCAACTGGTTACTGTTTCCTCCACCACCTCCTGAAGATATTACCGCATTAGGCTGAAGGAGTAAATCTGCAACAGCATTTATGATAGAATTACCAGTAGGAGAGATAACGTCATTTTCATATATTTCATCATGCTCTGTTGGTGTGACTGTATCCTTTTCTTGCTCCTGGATTTTGTCTTGTTGGGTATTTCCTAAGCTGTCCGATGTACCCAGACTGTTCTCATATTTGTTTAGCATATTAGCTATTTTAAAATAACTCAGACTACGGTCTATCCTGGAACCACTGAATGTATATTCGCCACGTGAAAAGACTATACCACATGGCTTACCTTTGCTGTCTGTTTTTATGGTAAAATGAATATTGTCTCTGTTCAGTTTCTTTTGAAACTCGCTCCAATTGTTACTTTTCTCCAAAGCCTTGCGTATGGCAAACATCATTTCATACTTATGCTTGTCTTTGCCACGAAGCCTGTCATACTTGACATTCTCTTTACCCTTCGGCATATACAATCCATATTTTATTGTCAGTTCCCTGCATACCCTGTTGTTTTTTATGCGGTCATTGCTGTCGCTTATGGTTTTCCCGTCATTGTCCACACGGTTTATTACAAGATGTATATGAGGATGTTCCCTATCGTAATGCCTTACAACAATATATTGTGTGTTTTTAATATTCATCTTTTCCATATATTCCCCGGCAATCTTTACCATAAGATCGTCAGTCAGTTTAGCGGAGTCTTGCTTTGAAAAGCTCAATGATATGTGATAGACCGGAGTTCTGATTCTTGTATTCAAACCTGCCTGACAACTGAAACTTTCAGCTATATGCTGCTTGCTGTCTGAACGTACTCCTTCGGCGGCAAGAAGTTTGGATTTATTGTTGCCTTTCATCGTATAATTTACAATCTTACTGAAGTCATTCCTTTTCATAATCTTTCCTATCATGCCTTTATCAGTTTAATGATTTTGTCTATTTCATCAGCCAGTTCTGACACGGATTCTGACACTGCAGCATATCCGAAAGTATTTGCGTTTTTTGCAAGCTGGTTTAGGTTGTTTGCCATGCCTGAAAGACTCCTTATCAGTTTTACATCTTCAGGTGTAAGACGTGCTGTTATGTTTCCATTTATGGCCGTATTTCTTATATACTCACCTAATGTAACACCGGCTGTCATGGCCTTACCGTTTATGATATGCCTCTCCAATACGGTACATTTGAATGATAATATCTCTGTACGTTTTTCCATTTTGTCCAGTGGAGGTCTGCCACCGATAGCCTTATTTTTGTTGTTGCTTTTTTGTTCCATTTTGTTGATTATTTTTTCGGTTTATAATTGATTTCTGTTGGGTACTTCCCGGATGGATTCAGAAGTTTTGGTATTACCAAAACATAAACTTGCCAACCGAAAAAACTACATTCCTTTTGTCATTCCGTTTTTTCCAGGATATTGTTGGATATGGGTAACGTGGTTTTATTGAGTACCGAAACCTGACAGTTCAAGGTCGAAAGTCTCGATCAAAAGTTTTAGAGCAGGATTCTTTCTTGTCATGGATTGGAGAACGGCTTCACCTGATTTTACCTTTATGAGGTAGTCGGCAATGTCGTATCCGTTCACCCTTTCAACATCATTTGCATTTTCTTCAAGATACTCGGAAATCTCGGTACGGATGTTTCTTTTTCTCATCTGCATACACTTTTCTTTCCATTCCTGTGTCATTCCGATATCAGGGAACAGAACAATATTCCTGCCTTTGAGTACGTCAAAATTCTGCTCGTTGAAGCATCCGTTTTTACCTCCCGTTGCAAGCCAGATATACTCCGGTATATAGAATGAAGCAATGATAGCAGTCTTTTCGCTTTCCACTATGGCAACGGGTTTCCTGCTGTTGTATAAAAGATGTTCTCCAAAGTAGCATTGTTGTAAGTGGAATTCCGGAATATCAAGTTCTGTATGTACCCATGAAACATGTGCATAAGGTTCTTTTATACGTTTTCCTGTCTCTGCATTGTACTGCATGATTTTCCCGGTTCTTATTTTTCCGGATATGTCTGTTTGCCAGAATACCGTAGCATTTTTCCATTTCCTGGCGGTACCTACATGGTAAGTCTTCATCAGACGCAGTGCTGACTCATACCCCAGATGGTTGGCAAGATACAGAAACAGGTTATTCTGTTCATAGCATTTCATTGTCTGCTGCATAATTTCATCTGGTATAAAAGAAGTGTCGGTATGCCGGTGTGCAGGAGGGAGTCTTGGATGACATACAACAGGGTTCTTATCTTTTACAATAGGGAATGATTTATTGTATTCTTTACATTCCGGATGTTCATCAAAATACATTGCGGGAGTATAGTGATAACCACAATTATTGATTCTGTTACATTTTCCTACATATTCGGGAAAGGAGATAGCCCCTTGGGTATCGATATAACGGGTGAACTCACGATGCTTTCCGCACGAGGGGCAGGTGTATCTGTTTCTCTGGTACCTGTTGTACGGCTCCAATATAAATCTGAAGTTTTCCATAATTATCTGTTTTTAGTGATTGACAAAGTGACAAAGTGATAAAGTCAGCCTTAGTTTGTCACTTTATCACTTTGTCATTGTGCTTTTTTATAATTTCCATATTCGTGATAAAGGTAAGTTCCTGTTGCCTTTTTCAGGAAGCGGTCATACGTGCTGGTACTCCAGTTCATGGAGACGGCTACTTCCAATCCTTCAGAACGTGTAAACTTATCCGGCAGCTTTTCCAACAGTTCTGTCTGCTTGGGAGTGAGCATCACGCCTTCAATCATGGAGCATATCTGCAGGGCGGTATTTTTAAAATAGGATACCAGACGTATGGATTTCATTACACTGTCAAGATCGATGCAGCTTTTGTCACCTTCATTACATACCCATTTGCACAGTTGGATGATCAGGCAGAATCTATGAATGTAAGTCTCAAATTTGCTGTATATACTGCGTCTTTTATCCGATTCCTCCATGTTCAACATATCTGCCCATTGATGCTGCCATTCCATAACCTTTCGTCTGGCTCCAGGTTCATATTCCAGTCTTGTAGGATTTATATTCCCGTGCTCATCATGTTCTATTTTCATTCTGATGAACGATTGCATGATTGTGTTCCATTCATTGAAATGGCTCATGTCAATATCATCGTCTTTCCAGTATAGCTTATCCTGAATTTCAGGTATGGCAAAAAGAATACGGTCAAGGAAACCATTATTGCTTTTACTTCCTTTGAATGTATCGATAAGTATTTCCGGCTGAATTGTACCTATCACATTGGAAAACGGAGAGTCTATCATGATATTGTTTGTATTCATTTTGCGGTCGGAAATATACATGTACCCATTGAACAGTGAAATGTAGAACTGTTCTTCCGAGCCTTTGTTGTAGCGTGTGAAATTATTGATCCATCCTTGCAGTTCATCCATGTAAAGGCAAATGCCGCGCGGATTCTCTGATATAGACTTTGCCATAGCTTCCTGTGTGATATCAGAAACCAGAAATCGGGTGCGTACAGGTTCCCTAGGAAACATGTCAAATCCCTGTTCCAGACGTTCCTTTTTACTCAAGCTCATTATTGATTCATACTTTCTGTACTCTTCGTTATATATTTCCTTCTGCTCCTTATCAAATCTGAACAGAGGTTCGAAGGCTGTTTTCAGAGGATGGCTTTTATTGGCACCCGGCCTTCCGACGAGAGCCATATATATGATACACTTGATATCCCATCCCGTTTTGAAATGAAGGATATGTGTATTGCCTATACAAGTGGAAATGGCTGTCATCATGCTGCACGCTGTGTAGTCGATAGGAAATGCCAGGTACTCATACATATTCAGAATGATGTTTCTTATCTTATTTGGGAAAACATCAATAGGAAATGAAGAGTCGTTCATTTTGCCTATCATGCTGACAGCATCATTTATTATACCACTTGGAGTTATTCTACTTTCTCCCATACCTGTTAATCACGGTTTAATACCCTGAATGACTCAATATGTGCTTCATCAGAGAGTTCATTAATACATTTCTTCTTGTGCATTTTCATCCATTCGAGAATCTCAGACCGGTAGAAATGGAGTGTATTCCCCTGCTTAGAATGAGGAATACTGTTTTGACAAGTATACCGGTAAATGGTGCTCACGCTTTTCTTTATAAGAGAACTTACTTCCTCGATGGATATCTCATCATCTTCCACCGACATGTTATTTTTAGAATTCTGAGCCTGTTCCTCCATCATTTTTATGAGGTGCTCTACAGCCTGCGGCAAGTTATCGTGTGTAACTTTGCCAAAAACATTGTTTTCGTTTTTCATCATTTGTAAAAATTTGATTTCTCTGCAAAAGAATGGCAAATGATGGATAAAAAAGCATGTCCTCATTAATTCCTCATGCGGTCCTCATGCTTTCCTCAAACTTTTAACAACTACAATGTAATATACTGTAATTCTGTGTGTTTATACTATGATTTATATGTATCCGGCTGACATAAAAAAAAGATTCCCATAAAACTTTAAATACAGTTTTACAGGAATCTTCAGAAACTGTTTTGAATTGATTCAAGAATAATGTTATAAGCATCTTCAGATCTCAAATCAGTCGGTCAATTGGAAAAATGTTATATCTTTAAAGGTACCAAACTATAAAG